>JALZUC010000028.1 GCA_023301765.1 Akkermansiaceae bacterium
TTTTGGTTCACCCTGCTCCATGAGCTAGGACACGCTCACCTACACCTCTCTGATGATAAAGAATGCTCGTTCTTCGACTCTGAAGAAAACCAAAGAAAATCGACCGACCAAAGAGAGATACAAGCCAACAATTTTGCCTCTAACGCCCTCATTCCAGAAACCTTATGGGAAGACCATAGGGAAAATTTACTATCCAGACCTACGGTCGCTAAAGTCGAAACCTTCGCCGAGCACCTAAATATCCACAGCGCAATTGTCGCAGGGCGGATCAGATTTGAAAAAGGTAGATTCAACTTACTACCAAAAATACAGAATAATGGAAACCTCAGAGAGAGGTTCAACTATTGATACTCACCATTGTAAAATTAACAATATCACCCAAGCTATTCCAATTAGCCGCCAAGTAGTGCGGCAAATAGTGCGGCAAAGGTGTTTTTATCACGCGAATTGCCTCAATGCCCCCCAATATAAGGCAGCTAACGAGAAATTACATAGAGCATCTCATGATTTTCCACAACCTCTACTGAGCTAGCAACATACGAACAAATCGACATCAAGTCGTTCACAGTAATATACCTACAAAACAAACCGATACCTCGCTCAAAGTAAATGGAACTCTTCTCATTATCATCAAAGGTAAAGTAAAATCAGGAAGGTATATAGGCTAACTTGTCCAATATAAGGAAATCCTTAAATAACGGTGTGTTGATAATAGCGCACAGGCAGCTTAGAAATCAACTCTTCCGCACTCCTCCATGTGCTCGTCCCATTGCTTTCGCTCTTCTGCAGACTCAAAGGGCATACTGCCTGTAAATTCTCTTAAGTCATTACTAGTTTTATCAAGGTTTACCCCTAGATCTTTTCCTAGTGCATCTAGTGAGACCTGATTCATAGACAGCCCTTCATCGGTAGCCTTGGACTTTGCCATTGCTAGCCATGATTCTTTAATGTGTTTGTTCATTATATGTATCACACTTGTATTTTATCTGAAAGGTGAGCTTCAGCTAGTTAGGCGGTTTAGGATCAAGGCTCTGTGTAGATACACCATCGCCCCTTCACGGGGGCGTGGATTGAATCTAATTTACACCTGTAAATCAAATCTTAACAACTAATCGCACCATCGCGGGGGCGTGGGCTTCAGCATCAGAGGGGCACTTGTGTGCTAGTATGGGCACACAGGTTTATTTTAAAAACCATATGTAGCTCATAGATGAAGTATCTCATTCCGCACACGGCATGGTGACGGGGTAAGTAATTTACTCTGGGGGGGGATTATAAAAAAACCTCTCTACATAGTGTAGAGAGGTTTTTGAGAAGTTGTTTGTGTAATCCTTTATGGAGTTACTTAAGCTTTGGCTTACCTGCGCGGCGCACAGCTCCAAATCTCTTCTGGAACTTGTCAATACGGCCTGCTGTATCAACAAACTGTTTCTGGCCAGTAAAGAATGGGTGGGTATCTGCGGTAACACCAGATGAGATGATGTAGTGGTCTACACCATCGATTTGCTCGACTTTAGCTGACTTAGCAGTGGAACGCGTAATGTAGCGTGTGCCAGTGGTCATGTCTTGAAACGCAACGGGATGATACTCGGGATGAAGGTCTTTTTTCATGATTGTATATGTTTATATGCCACGTTTCCAGCGCGGCAGGACGGTGAAAATGCAGTAATTCCGATAGCTGTCAAGTAGGAACGAGTTCAGAGGGCTGTAGATTTTTACTTTCTGAACTTCATCCCCATACCGACTTATCTATGGCATTCCGCATCCACTCATCATAGATGATGTCACAGCACCTAAATTAGGCGCTGTGATTATATTCTATAATAATTAGCAACAGGTATCACCCTCACAGCATGAGGAACTGTCTGTGGTTTTGTTATAGTCTTGGCCTTTAGTCTCACGTGGATGGCGTAGACGTGCACCTTCACAGCTACCAAATGGCTGAGCCTGTGCTGCTGGCACTTCTTCCAGAGGCTCTATAAAGTCAAAGAAGCCAGCGTAGGGGGCTTTCTTATATATATCATAGGTCTTAGCACATACGGCATAGCGCTTTCCACGCTCCATGGCATGATTATCATCATCAAGAACTTTTTTAAATGGTCCACGGTAGACTACGGCTTGATTACGCTCCATACAGGGGCCTTCTTTACCCTTCCAGGCTCTGACTGTAACGGAACGAAATTCGATACCTTCTACTGTCTGCCAAGGTTCTGTCTCAAACTTTACATACTCAACACCATAAAACCCTGCGTCTTCAAAGGCTTTGAGAAATGCTTCTTCACTCATGGCACCTGAGATACAACCGCTCCAGAGGTGATCGTCATTTTGTAGGTGTTCTGGGACTTCTTCATCTGACACAATATCTGAGATAACAGCTCTACCCCCATCTTTTAATACTCGGTAAATTTCTTGGAACATCTGCTCTTTAAGCTGAGGTTCTACGAGGTTTAGAACGCAGTTTGATACAACGACGTCTACACTATCATCTGCGATCATTTTTTGCTCACGGCGGAGCTTTTCAGCTACATTTTCCATCTCTAACCAGCCGTTAGCATCTTCTACAGGCTTTGACGCTAGCTCTTTTTCTAGTAGGTTCAGGTCTAAGGCTAGATCTTGGATACGGCCTTTACGAAATTCTACATTTGAGTGGCCAATGTTCTTAGCCACAATTGGCGTATTTCTTTCAGCTACTTCTAGCATGGCATCTGTCATGTCTACACCGATCACTTTACCTTCAGGTCCTACTACCTGACTGGCGATAAAGCATATTTTCCCTGTGCCACTGCCAAGATCCAGCACTGTGTCACCAGGCTCTACCCATTCTGAGGGGTCACCACAGCCATAGTCTTTTTCTATAACTTCAGCTGGGATTTGCTTGAGGTATTTAGGGTTATAGTCAACAGGGCAGCAGAGTGCTTGTTCTTGCTGCTCAGCTGCAGCGGCGTAACGGTCTTTAACGGCAAATTCAGTTTTCATAGATGGTCAGGTGTTTACAGTGATCTAAAAATATTGCAATAGATCTTCCTTTTGCTCTCGCTGAGCTTTGGACATGAGGATGTAGGTATTCTCACTGTCACGCCAGCGCACTACATTCCACTCTGTCCGAGGGCAATGATAGCAGTTAGATACAGTCACTTTATTTCTGACTGGGATATCAGAGTCACTTATTAAGTCATTACGCATTATTATGAGGTGCATCGGGACTTCGTCCTTTGTTAAAAGGCAGATTAGAGATGCTTCTCTATTACCGGCGAGTAATAGCTTTTTACAGCCAAGGCTGGGTAGAGCCTGTAGTCCTTCTGGCAGGTCTGCTATGGTTACAGGGGCGGGGTAATTGTTTCCTGCTAACCATGATGTAAGGTGACTACTGCTCTCATGCTTAACGTCTAGCGTAAATTCTGCATTAAGTATCCTTCCGGCATCTAGCTGAACTTCAAGTGAAGCAACCTGATCTTTACTGCCTATATCTAGCTGCATGGCAAAGAATACTCCTAGTATCAAGGTGGCGGCTATGGCGGCGATGTTAAGCCACTTTTTCTTCCTAAGTGGAAGCGGCACTACATTAATTACGCTGCCCTGCTTACGATTATTTTTTTCCATTTCCATGGCGGCAATAACTTGATCACGCAGGTTAGCAGGCGGCTGTAGTGCCGAGAGTGCACCACTGAACATACTATCCATTTCTTCATGGAGGCCTGGACCATCTGGGGATTCACCATGCATGATAGTTAGTAAATTCATTCTAAGGTCTTCAGGAATTTCAAGTCCCGTAAGAGCTTCTGAAAATCCAGCATCTGCAGCGCGCTCATCAACAAGCCATTTTCCCAGCTCACGGTCTTCGACTGCTAGCTGTAGAGCTAGCTTAAAGTCTACGTCTGTGGCGTCTGCACCATTTGGGCGGAAGCTTTGAAGTATAAATTTAGCTTGGGTCTTATCCATGGTTTTCTATGTTATTAGGGTTCATTTTAATGACCTTTTGAGGTGCAATGGATGGGGCTTTCTGCATTTGTTTACGCAGTTGGCTTTTCCCCCTGGAGATACGCGACATAATGGTACCAATCGGCACACCAAGAATTTCAGCAATCTCTTTATAGCTGTGCTGCTGAAGATAGAATAGTGTCAGTGGCGCGCGGAATATTTCATCCATTTCGCCCAAAAAGTGCACCGCACTTTGTGCATCCAGCTTACGCTCATGCCCGTCCTCGTGGACTGGTAGCTGATACTCTATTTCTTCGATATCACTCTCGGTGTAGCGAGCTTGTCTACGGCTCTGCCCCAGGTGTTCACGAAAGAGCGTGGTGAATAACCATGATTTTGCCTTAGCTCGGTCTTTCAGCTGATGCCCTTTCTGAGCCCATATGCAGAATGTCTGCTGGACAAGATCAGAGGCTCCATCTGGATTTTTCGCTAATGAGTAGGCAAAGCGGTAGAGTGGCTGGTAATGAGCGTCTACTAGATCTTCAAACTCGGACATGATACCAAGTATGATAGGATAAGAGCTTAATTTATTCCCACCACTTATTTATTTTTTAATAAGTTTCCGGATAGATTCTGCAGGCACACAGTTTCCGATAACCATCTGAAAGTTTCTCTTTGGGTCTTTTTTAGAGTTAGTGGTAGCATAAAGACTTCTTGTGCTCGATACCATCCCTACAACATTACCAAGGTTATTAACCACTGGGCCGCCACTTGATCCACGGGCAAAGTCTGCAGTAACAGCCATGGCGTCTATCTGCCCACCTACATTAGATGCCTTACGGAAGTAGCGGGAGATATTTCCAGCCGTGTAGGTGAAAAATCTTTTATCCGGATGGGCAATGATGTGAATAGATGCACCTACCCCAGCGTCTTGCCCTATGGCGAGAGGTTTAAAGCCTTCACCCTTAACCCGGAAAATAGCAATATCATCCTTAGCACTTGCTGCAAGAATCTCCACAATAGGCGCTACTTTACCATCCAGAGTGCGTATGCCAAAGCCCTCTGCTTTTTTACCATTAAAAACATGGTAATTAGTTACCATAATACCGTCACTAGTCAGGACCCAGCCAGTGGCTACACTACCTGCATGCCATAAAGGGCATTTATCACATTTATACACAGACCCAATCACTACAACGCTCTGAGCCGCAGTGGCGTATACATTATCCAACTTTTCAGTAGATAGGCTAGGTAGCGCGATATTACAGCTAGTTCTAGCTAGATTAGGTAATAGATCATCCGTATTTACCATCTGCCCAGCTTCCGCTAGCTTACCCATATCAGTCTCAAAGGATTTGAGGATTTTGGTATCATTTACAACTATAGGTGTTGTTTTTGCGTAACTAGAGAGACAGAACGCAACTGTAAGAGTGGCGATAATGGTGGATTTTTTCATGGGGGAATTATGTATATCTGATGGTTATTTACTGGCTCATTGCCTGTAGCACATAGCTAGAGGGGCGGAAGTTCTCAATAATGAGTTCCTGCTGACTTCCACGGTTCATACGCACTTCACTGATATTGAAATTAGGCGTTTTATGTGGAGCGAAGAGAATGTCATCATGTGTGCTATTTTCGTGTTTTTTAAACATATCCGGCACTATATCACCACCAAGGTGATCATCACGGCCTGTCGCCAAGTGGCAGGTTCCTAGAATTTTTTCATCCTGAATGTCAGAGCCTGATACTGGTAATACCTGGGTGCCAAAGCCCAGCTCTCCGAGTGTGCCCGTCATGGGGTCATCTTTAAGTCGCTGATTATGCTCCTCAATAGTAGCTGGATTTCCTTCAATAAGAGTGGAGCTGATGATATTCCTATCTACTACTTCCAATACACCTAGAGTGCCATCTTCATATTTCATAGGGAACTGACCACGTGCATCTTCTGGCACAAAGTAAACTTCCCCCGCAGGCAGGTTAGCCACGTCTGGTGTTTTACCTCTGCATAGTCCATGACTTTTCTGAGCATCCTGACCACCAAGACCAAGCCAAGCGGTAAGCACGCGCCCATCTTCAAGAGTGAAGTCAACTTCAATAGAGTCCGCATTAGTAAGTGCCAAGCGCATACATTCTGCATCAGCAGAAACTTCATCATAGTTCACCGCCAGACCTGAGTTAAGAATTATATCATTAACTCCGTGTAGCGTAGCTCCCCGGAAGCCAAACTGCTTACATTTCTCCGTGAGAGGCGCCGTAGCACTCCAATCTGTGATACATAAAATGATATCATAGTTAGGGTAAATATCACGATCTAGTGATAACTCATTACCTTCCACATCCCAACATGGGTCTTTTATGTCTAGGTTAGAGCCGTTAGTGCATTTATAGGCATACATCTCTCCTCCTGTCATGCCTAGCTCCTCCATGACACCATTTCTAAGGTTTTCGTAAAAGTGCTTATGAGCATTTTTCTGCACAGGGAAACCCTCTACTTCAAGGTAAGCATGACCTTTCATCATAGATTTAGGATCATCAAAATCTGTGAGAATACATACTTTACAATCTTGAGTGGGTTTAAACACATTATCTAACAAGCAACTTAAACTAAAGTCATTAAACTGACGCTTAGAGGGATCAGCTATTATTTCATCCGTCATGTATTTGGGTAACGACATGCAGATAGATTAGACTCAATCCAGATGACTGCAAGCGGAAGTTAGAATACTTCTAATCATTCTTTTAGAATGGCTGATTCAGGCCTAACATCCGTACGCACTACGGGGGGCGGATCTCTCCTCCCCCCGCATATGCACTCTCGTTAGAGAGAAACAACAACGCACGTCCCCGAGGGAACACATAGGTAGACGTGCAGGACCAAGAAAAGGTCACAAAAAAGTTTCTTACCCTTATTTAAATGGGCCTTATCGTAGGTGTTACTCAGCAGAGCGTCCACGTACAGGTTCATTAATAAGCTTTTCGTTAGGCACTATTACAAAGCCCCCATCAGCACGGGTAAGCTTAGTGGTGACAGGCCCCACGCCTGAGACCTTCATGCTCTCACCCTCAAATTCAATTTCTGTTCCGACTTGGTAAATATCACGTGAGTAAATACCTGAAACGATACTTAGGGCAACTCCCTTCAAACCTAATCCTAGGCAAAGCGCTAGCGCTAGGCCTAAGGCGGCAAGGATAATTTTTACCGTAGCATTAAGTAACTCCGTCTGGATATTAAGCTTCGCAAGGGCGACAGTCAGAACAAGAATAAAGATAAAGCCAAAGATAACCTTTGAGAGTGTTTGCGCGTAACTGAGCCCTGCAACATTAAGCCCATTGAAAACTGCATTTTTCACCATATCAGCGACAAAAAAGCCAACCACCATGATAAGAGTCGCCGTAATCGCATTTGGCATGAAGGAAATGATACTCATTACAATATCTGAGATATCTGAGATAGAGGCCTCTCGGGCCGCCACCTTAATGGCAAAGAGCATAGCCCCCCAGAACAGGAGTTTACCTATAAATGCGCCAGGCGCATCTTTGATACCTACCCCCTGAAGTCTTCCGGTAATTCCAGTTTTGTCCAGAAACCCATCAACACCCAGACGAGCAAACAATGTGCTTACGGCTTTAGCTAGCAATTTAGCAAAGACAAAACCAAGAAACAGCAGTACAAGAGCAAGTAAAAGCTGAGGGATAAACTCCGCGAAGTTTTCAATCATTTTGATTAAAGCCTCGCGAATTTTACTAAAAAAGGAACCTAGGGAGATGGAAGTATCAGCAATTAGATGCATTGTAATATAGGGAAAGCGATCAATCCTCAGGCCTTGTAGTGGTCATTCGGATGATTAATCTTACCCCCCGCAGCAGATAAAAGTCCATCAACAACTGCAGGAAATCCTTGAAACATAAAAGAACTAAGCTCGCCCATGAACTTCTCATGCATAGCTCTCTCCATCACCATCTCTACCCTCCTATCATTGGGCACAGGAAGATCCTGCAGACCTGCCTCCTCAAAAAGACGGCTAATCTGTAGTTCATTTAATTCGATGCTTTCTGTTGGGTTCATGATGGAGTTTGGGAGCCCGTTATAACGGGTAGAGGTTCATTTGCAGTACGTTCGTATGCCTCTTTAAATGACTCAAGAGCGCGGTAGTAGCGCATCTTGGCTGCAGAGACTCCTATATCGGTGACATCAGATATCTCCTGCAGTGTCATTCCAGATACATACTTGTAGACAATTATTTCTCTTTCCTTGGGTTTTAGTTGATTAAGGGCTTCGTGAATGTGGGCTTTTTTATCAGCGGCGCGATCGTCTTCAAAGTTACTTTTAGGTAGCTCTTCTTTAGCATGATCTTCGTAAGCTTCTTGAACTTCGCGCTTTCTTATAATCTTACTGATGCGGTTTCGGCAGTAATTGTGCACAATTTTATACAACCAAGTTTTAAAAGCTGACCTCCCCTCGAACTGGTGGAGCTTATGGAACACTTGTAAAAGCGAGTCTTGAGCCACTTCTTCGGCATCTTCAGGGGAGCCTAAAAATTTCATACAAAGATTGTAAACCAACCCCTCATGACGCCTTACCAGCACTCTGTAAGCACTCAGTTCGTGAGGCAACTGTTCTTTACACAACTCTACTAGCTCTTCGTCTGAGAGCTTATCAAGATCCCCCTCATTTTTATCGGAGGAAGAAGTATTACGTATATTTAACGTCACTTTCTGGCTGCCTATTAAAGCATTTGCCTAGCTGGGAGCAATAAATTTATAACAATGAAAAAATTAAAAAGCTCTCAACGTATAGGATTACTCTACAAATAGAATAAAAATTTATATTTTTGACCCCTGAAAAATCACAACTATATTATAATGAACTAGCTAAATACAGAATTCCTCTATGAAACCTATCGTCACGTCTTTACACACTATCATATTTCTAGGAGTCAACTTATACGTATTTACCACAGTGTCAGCTAAACCGCTCACTCCGGACAAAGTCCGTATTTCCAGCCGTGGCATAGATCAATTAGTAGCCTCGTATTTAAAAGAAAAAAAGGTGGCTGCTAACCCCATCATCGATGATGCCACCTTCCTCAGGCGTTCTTACATTTCGATTAACGGCCGTATCCCAACCTCCGCTGAGGCTAGAAAATTCCTTACTGATCCGGCCAAAGGTAAACGTGAAACCTTAGTAGATACTCTGATAGAATCACGCGGCTATAAGAGCCAGATGTTTAATTTTTGGGCTGATCTTTTAAGACTTAATACCAATCAGGAAAAATTTGGTCTTGGCTGGCATAACTGGATCCTTAAATCCGTAGAAAACAACAAGCCTTATAACAAGTTTGTAAACGAAATGCTCTCTGCTGAAGGCCTACCTTCTAAGAATCCCGCGGTAGGCTACTATCTCCGAGACCGTAACATGCTACTCGATAATGTAAGTAATAGCGCACAGATCTTTCTTGGAACGCAGATTGGCTGCGCTCAATGTCACGATCACCCGTTTGATGACCTTACCCAAAAGCAGTATTACGAATTTGCAGCTTTCATAGGAGATACCAGCTATAAAAGCGCCGCCGCCGAACATATGCTCAACCGTATGACTGAGCACTCCATGGGGAAAACTGGTGCAAAGCCCCGCTCTCTTGCCAAAAGCTTTAGTAAAAAAGAGGCCAAAAAACTAAAAAGCGACTACGCCTCCACATTCCGCTATTTTAAAAGAAACTCCACCAGCACTGACTCTGGAAAAACACTACGCCTTCCTAAAGACTACAAGTATAATGATGGGAAGCCAGGTGACCTAGTCACCCCCCAGACTATCTTTGGCGAGCCGATCAAGCTCACCTCCACGCAAGACAAGCAGCAGGCATTTGCAGACTGGATCACCAGCTCGAAAAACCCGCGGTTTACCAAGGTGATCGTTAATAGACTATGGGCCAAGGTATTTGGCAGAGGCATCGTGCGATCACTAGATGATTGGTCAGAAACCACTAGAATTTCACACCCAGAGCTACTCGACTACCTCTGTGAAATAATGAAATCCTCCAACTATAATGTGGAGCAATTCCTACGCGTCCTTTACCATACTCGTTTATTCCAGACTGCCGTCACCGTAGATGAAGCCAAATCCAGCGGTAGCTATGACTTTCACGGCCCATTACTACGCCGTATGTCCGCTGAGCAGATCTACGACTCCCTCACTGTCCTACAGGAGGGCAATGTCGATGACCTACAAAATCACGACATCAAAGATAAATGGGAAAACTACGTCAAAAACGTAGAAACATTCTTTAAGATGTCCGTCCCAGAGCTCATCAAGCTAGATAAGACCGTAGATAACCGTGAAAAAGAAATCTATGCCCAACGATCCACTGTGAGAAAACTCAAACTCGAGATTGCCAAAGCTGAAGGCACTGGGGATACCAAAAAGCTTAAAACCCTCAAAAAAAACCTCAGCAGCCAATACGCGAAAAACAAACAATTTATCTATAAAAATGGGGATGATACCATAACCATGCTCACCGTCCAGCAACTGAAAGCCAAAGGCAGTAAAGCGGCCCTGCGATCCTCGCAAAAACCTGCCCCTGCTAAGCCGGGCACCTTCATCCGCCAGTTTGGCAGCTCAGACCGTGCTATCACCAATGCTTCACACACACAGGCATCTATCCCTCAAGCTCTATCACTCCTCAACGGTAAAACCATAGATGCCCTAACCTATAAGAAAACCGCACTCGCCAGAGGCTTAGTTCAAAATAAAAGTTCATCTACTAGACTAGAGCACCTCTACCTCTCTATCTATAGCCAGATGCCCAGTGAGGCAGAACGCCAGCGCTATGAACCCATGATGCAAAGCTCAAAGACAATAAAAACCCTCATCAAAGCCATGCTGAACTCCAAGCGATTTCTCTTCGTTCAATAATTCCTTATTTACCACCTCTAACAAATACCGTCATGAATGATAACCACTTAAAACTCGATGAGCTATCGCGCCGTGGATTTCTAGCCACCACTGCAAAGTCATGCTTTGGACTCACCATCGGAGGTGCCGCTTCAAGTTTCTTTACTCAGAGTGCTCAGGCGCAAAAACCAACAACAAATCCTGCATTACTAGCTACCGGTGGAGGGAAGGCCAAGAGTGTGATCTACCTCTTCATGTCCGGCGGTCTCAGCCATCTAGACACATTTGACCCAAAGCCAAATGCACCAGTGGATATCCGTGGAAAAGTAAATGCTATTAACACCAATGTAGCTGGTATCCAGCTAGGGCACTGCCTACCTGAGCTAGCTAAGCAAATGGACAAAGTAGCGCTCATCCGCTCCATGAACAGCACCCAGGGAGCACATGCACAGGGCCGATACTACATGCGCACTGGCTACACCCCTCGCTCCAGCATCGTCCACCCCACATCCGGGGCATGGTCTAACAAGCTAAGAAGTGAAACTAAAAATGACATCCCTCCCTACGTCACCGTAAACTGTGGTAATGACCACCCAGGTGCAGGGTTTCTACCCAGCGAGTACACGCCCCTCCCGATTGGGGATGCCAGCTCTGGACTCCAAAACAGCGAACGTAGAAAAGGAGTAGGCGATGAAGAGTTTCACCATCAGTTAGATTTAAGAAAACAGCTTGATGCAGACTTTGATGCTCGCTACTCAAAGGGTCATAAAAAAGTCCGCGCCTACAATGAAGCCTTTGAAGCTGCGGTGAAACTCATGAAGAGCAAAGATCTAGAAGCCTTTGATCTCAGCCATGAGAGTAAAGAAACCCACCTACTCTACGGCACGGAGCGCTTCTCCAAGGGGGTGTTACTAGCCCGCCGCCTCGTCGAACGAGGAGTCCGCTTTGTCGAGGTAGAATATAGTGGCTTTGATTGGCATGCAGATAACTTTGGGCTCATGGAGGAGCGTATCCCCACTCTTGATCAGGCACTCGCTGCACTACTGAAGGATCTTGAGCTTAAAGGCTTGTTAGACAGCACCCTTGTTGTACTCGGCACGGAGTTCGGGCGCTCCCCTGAGATTAATGAAAACTCCGGTAGAAATCACTACCCAAAGGCATTCTCTACCCTCATGGCTGGAGGCGGTATTAAGGGTGGTCAAGTTTACGGTGGCACAGATGCCACCGGCGGATCCATAACTAAGGATAAAGTTACAGCACCTGATTTTAATGCCACCATTGCCCACGCCCTAGGCGTGCCACATGACAAGGTCATCATGTCAGACAGCAAGCGCCCATTCAGCATGAGCGCCCGTGAGGGTAACCCGATCACCAAGCTATTTTCTTAATAAGAGAAAACCTTAGCGGGGGCTGGGTATAAAGCGGATAGTCAGGGGGTAGCGGTGCCATTTACCTTTACTAGCGGCCACACAGGCCATGATCTCACAGACTATCTGGCCTATACCAATAATCGCGATAAAGGGCACCATAATAATCGCGCCTATACCCATGGTCAGCACTCCTATAACTATACTTAAAATCACCAGGGCCACCGTATAGATAAAGAGGCTGATTATAAAGTTCAGCGCCTCCCTGCCATGGTAATCTACAAATTTAGAACTATCCTTTTTTATCAACCAGATAATCAGCACTCCGATAAAGCCGGTTAGCAGGCCGAGGAGGTGCACTAGCATCCCCATCGTTTTATCATCCTCTGTTAGGCCATTGGCATCCACAGTGACACTGACATACTGCTGCTGCGGCATAGCTGGCTGAGGGGCTAGGTAGGGATTCGTCTGATCCGCTGCCGGCAGCTCTGGCGGCTGCACTTCTTTAGATGATGGTGTTTCCATAATAATTTAATTCACAGATTAATCATCACTCCCGATGAACTCTACAAGGTCCTTTCTCATCTTTATGAGGTCTGGCTGATTTAAATAAAACATATGCCCTGCATCATACCACTTTACGGTGATATTCTTACGCTGAGCTTCAGGTAAATTCATGTGGGCTAGTGAGTGGAGAATACCTCCTGGTGGCGTTGCTAGATCTGTATGACCACACTGCACGAGAACTTTAAGGTGAGGATTATCACGCATCGCTGTAGCTAAGCGTGGAGAGGTATTTACGATGCTGTTTTTAGCCCCCCAGTTCCAGGGTCCTACACTGGTTAAAATCTCATATGGGCGTTCCTCCACCCAGCCTAAGCCATCTGCCAGGTAGGATAACATGGCAGTGGAAAATGCCCCCTTAGCCACAGCATAAGATGGATCATAACGCGGGTAACTACCGGCTCTGTCCGCCTCTGCCCAAGCCGTGCGAGCATCAAATCTACCAAGCACAATACCCTCACTGCGGAGTAGTTCCTTACGGAAATAAGAGGGCTGGATACGCAGGTCAGTGCGCAGAATAAGGTTCGCCGGCAGGCCTGTTAGCGCGGAGAGCTCAGCCGCTACCTCTTTACGCTCTGCCTCAGAGAGTGTGTATCCTTTTAATAAAGCTGAGGCATAGGCCCCAGAGGCATACTCGCGCGCTCTTTTTACCAGAGCATCACGATCACCCTTAAGCTTCCCGTGGTGATGAGCCACTGCGGTAAAGGCTGGAAGGAATCCGATGTAGGACAGATCATTACCCTCACTAGGGCGGAGGGTGCGGAAGTCCATCAGGCTGGACAGGAGCACTACACCATTAAGATCCATACCGAAGCGGCTCTGAAGTTCATTAGAGAGGCCAGATGCACGCACACCACCATAGCTCTCACCTAATAGATACTTAGGCGAAGCCCAGCGTTTGTTCTCCGTCACCCAGCGGCGGATAAAGTCTCCCACCGACTGTATATCTTCACTTACACCGTGAAACTGTGCTTTTTTATCCTCCGCTCTGGAGTAGCCAGTAGAAACGGGGTCAATAAAAACTAGATCAGCGACATCAAGGATAGAGTGTGCATTCTCACCTACCGTCACGGGAGGTTTGATAGGCTTGGTGCCATCTGGAGATGTCTCTAGTATACGTGGCCCTAGTGCCCCGAGGTGCAGCCATACCGCTGAAGAACCCGGCCCACCATTAAAGGCAAACATCACCGGTCTCTTCCCCATATCTTCAATGTCATTACGAGTATAGGCTACATAGAAAATGGAAGCTCGCGCCTTACCGTCATCAGTTTTTAGAACTAGCCGTGAGGTGGTAGCCGTGTAGTCGATCTTTTTCCCATCAATCGTTACGCTAGCATACTTTTTTACCACCTTAGGAGCCTTAGCATCCTTCATTGGTTTACTTTCTTTTTCAGCTGCTACTAGGGCACTAGGTGCAGTGGCAACAACCAAAGAAAGAAAGAAAGAAAGGGCAGAAAGCACGCGTGGAATGGAGGGTTTCATGGTAAAACAGAGTTAGTTACAGATTTATTTACTTGGTTATTTAGTTTGTTCCAGCCTGATTCTTCAAAGTTTGCTCTTTCCGTAGCGGATATGCTCCGTAGTGTTTCCACACAAGTCCATCGCCCTTGTTTGTTCTACATGCGCTGTTTTTATTCATCAGATCTAGATCTTGATCTCCCAGTAAACCATCCCTTCCCCATGGATAAGTTCTCTGTGAGTAGAGATATGTTACTCGATAAAGGCATTCTCGCCCCGGAGGAAATCATCGATGTCACACAGACAGATCTCCATGTGCTTAAACGTGTGCATGATAGTGACTACCTTGCTAAAATCTATCACGGCGCCTTAGACAAGCGTGAGCAGATCGCGCTTGGTCTCCCAGCAGATCCTAAGCTCTTTGGCCGCTGCGCTACCGAGGCGGAGGCCACACGCCAGACCTGCCACGCAGCCCTCTCAGAGGGTGTCGCCGTCTGTCTTGCAGGAGGTACTCACCATGCCTTTAAAGGCCGCGGTGAGACATTCTCAGTATTTAATGACGTCGCCATCGCCGTGCGTGATTTACAGGAGAAAAAACCGGGGATCCGTATCATGATCGTGGATACAGATGCTACTCAAGGTAATGGCACTAACAGCATCTTACACGATGACCCACGCGTCTACACCTACTCCATCCACGTAGGTCAGACGGCCAATACTAATACCCGTGTTAATGGTAACATGGACGTAGAAACAGTGCGCTACGTGGAGGGGGAAATGTATCTTAAACAGCTCTTCACCTCCCTGGCAGGAGCTCTTGATGTCTTTCACCCTGATCTTGTCATCTGGGTAGCAGGAGTGACCAATCACTCAAATGATCTGTTAGGAAATATGATGCTTAGTATAGCAGATATGCAACGCCGTGATGACGTTATCATCCGCGCCTTCATCAAGAACCGCATACCCCTAGCGATCCTCTACGGAGGTGGCTATAATCGCCAGCCAGAGCTCACTGCCAAGCTGCACAGAAATACCGTGGCCTCTGCTAAGAAAATCGCAACCGAGTTTGGTAAAGGTTAGATCATTACGGCACCACGATATTATCTGAGGTCATTATTTCCTTATTCAGGGTCTCATCAGGAAACGACAGCACACGCGTTTTAGGGTCAAATTTAAAAGCCCGCTCAGTCAGCAGATCCACTGGCGGCACATCTCCTGCTGCAATAGCAAAGGCAGCATCGTAGCAGCGATAGAGTGCCTGAGCCCTTATCAATCCATTAGCATAAACACTATAAGCAACACCTTGATAAACGTCGAAACACTCTAAACCCTTCGGAGATAAATCACGGCTCGTCTTATATCGCCATAGCTCATGATTCCCTCGCCAAAAGCCCATTGGACTACACCATTCACAGCGCTGCATTGCCCATTTTGTGGCAATCGCCATCTCGTCATACATGTCTTCTAAATCCACTACCTCCCGTCCGCCTACTTTTTCAGGATCATAATCCATCAGTGGTATCACAAAACCTCGCATCCCCGTATAAAAGTCCCCACGTAGAACAGTGGCAAATGATTTATTAGTCACAGGTTTTAATTCTTTTCTCCAGTGCCTCAGCTCATCTGCATTCAGATTTAACTGTGGAATCACCTCATTAAAAGCAGTAGCATAAACAGTTAATTGCCCAAGAACCCCCACCGCTTCATGTGTCAAGGATGGCACTTCAATACTCGTATGATGCCGCGCTATCCCCAGTGTCGCTTGTAAGCTTTCCAAGGCTCGCGGCCCATCACCTTTATCAGCAGCCACCCGCGCATCTGCACAAAGTAGATCCATCGCTGCTTTCGCAAAGCTAATTGTGACAAATTGAAATCTATACGCTCCCACCCCAGCGGCAGATTGCCTTTTGAGCAGACCTATCCGCCTTATTTCATTCATTAGCTCTTTTTTACTCAGCAAAAACTCCTGCACCGTTAAGCTATCCCAAGTATCGCTACCGGATATCATCTTGCAGATATCATCTGGCATTTCGATACTGGCATATCCAACATGGGGTACATCCTTCCCGTGGCTATCTAGTAAGTCCAGCCACTGAAGAAAACCATTTTCGCTAGGAGGCACACTCTGCCACTTTGGCCTAAGCTCGGGGTGATTCATCAATACCTTCTCCATCACACGATCATACGCAGTATAGAGCCGCTTTGCTTCCGCATGATCAGCGGGATCAGTAGATGCGTAGAGCTGATGCACACTTGGCCCTCCCTCTCTGGTCTTCTCCCCCAACTTCAGCCCACTACGGTGAATGCCATACCAGCTTATACCCACTACTAGTGTGAGTAGCGCTAGCCCTAGCATTACACGCGCCTTTATTGATTTCATAAATTTTTTCATAGCTTGTATTATCACGGTAACCTTTATGGCACCCTAGTTACTTCCACACCCTGCGCATCTAACAAAGAGTCAGCAGGTAATCTTAACTCCCTCGTTTCAGGATCAAAAATAAACGGCTTCCCTGTCAGTAGCTCCACAGGAGGCTCTTCACCAGCAGCTATGGCCAGCACAGCATCATAATACCGGTAGACGATCTTAGTTCTTGCATGGCCCTTATTATAAATTTGTAACCCTACTGTAATGGTTTCATTTATTAGACCTTGTGTCTGTGAAGACATTTTACCCGGAAATTTATAAACCCAATTACCTCCTTTACCCTCAATACTCCCTCTCAGAGAAAGCCAACTCTGCACATTTGACCAATGTTTTATATGCCCAATATAAGCAGCATAGAAGTTACTAGGGTCAGGTATTTTATAAAGGGCAGGAATATCACCTACTTGGTGCATGCATGGTAAAATACACGCCCTCATACCGACATATAACTCCCCCTCGATTACTCTGGAGAAATCTTCATTAGTCACAGGCCTCAACTTCTTCCTCAGTTCCGAAATTTCACTCTTACTCAGCTGCAATTCCGGTATCACTTCATTCACTGCTGTATCCAGAACCATCAGCGCAACCAATATCCCCACTGTTTCATGATGTAAGCTAGGGGTCTCTATCTGAGAAAAGTGCCTAGCCATACCATAGGCTGCTAAAATGCTGGTTACCGCCCTGCTACCGTCTCCTTCCTTCGCCGCATAGCGTGCATCTAAGCATAAAAGGTCTGCACATTGTTTCGTAAAACTCGCAGGGTATAGTTCAGCGCAACAGTCAATATCTACCCCCTCTATTGATTGATCAGGCATCATTCCTATTGCCCTTAATTCGGATAACAATTCCGCCTCCTTAGACAGATATTCTCCGATGGCCTCTGTCTTCCAATCCAGCTGATAAATAGCATCGCTTACCTCGTTAGGGAAATCCAGTAAGGCCTCAAGAGGTTCTAATTTACCCACATATCTGTCCGAAAGTTGCATCAGCCTCAAGTAACCGTTCTCCTCAGGGCTTACATTTTTCCACTTCGGGCGTAGTTCTGGATACTTGTCTAGAATCTTACTCATCTCTCGATCGTAGGCAATCACCCTCTCACGTCCACGCTGCACCACAGAATGATCACTAGATCGCAGCTGAATACACACACTCATTTCCTCTTCTCCAGCCAACCTCAGCCCACTACGGTGAATGCCATACCAGCTCATGCCCACTACTAGTGTGAGTAGCGCTAGCCCTAGCATTACACGCCTTTTTACGCTACTTAGTATTTTTCGCATTTTCAACATCTACCATAGTTAGATTTCTTGACGCTTACAAAATGCACTGAATTTTATCAAGACTCACCAAGGTGCCCCACCCTTTACTTAACGGGCACCACCTTCATTTCTCAAAATCTGTAACGGAGGTTGGCTAGAAATACCGCGGCTAAGTAGCATGCCTATCACCACCGTAGTAGCCACCACCACAGTGATACCAGCTGCTAATAATACCCATGGAATATGGTAAGCATCTCCTTCGAAAACCAACTCACCTAACAACATACTGGCCGCTACAGCTAGCAGTGATCCAGCTAAGGTAGCCATCAATGCAAGCATGGCATATTCCACTGCTAGGATGGTAGATATCTGTCTACGGCTTGCGCCTAGCGTACGGAGTAGCACACTCTCACGCACCCGCACACGGCGCCCTGCTAGTAAGGATGCTACTAGGACTATGGCTCCCGTCACTACAGTAAAAAGTGCCATGACCTGTACCGTTTTCCCCGCAGTGCTGAGCACGGACTGCACAGTTCTCAAAATCAGGCTGAGGTCTATGGTGTTTACAAAGGGTAACTTCTTAAACATCGCCTGCTGGAGCTGCGCTGTGGCATCATCGTTAGGTGAGTTCGCCGCTAATACATTAAACGAGACGTAGTCCTCTATGGTGCCCTCTGGGAAGACGATAAAGAAATTAAGATTCATGCTTCGCCAGTCCACCTCACGGAGGCTGGAAATCCTGAGCTTCCGAGTCTCACCAAATCCTTCAATAGATATGGTCACTTCATCACCAATTTCTAATCCCAGATCCGAGGCTAACTTCTGCTCAAAGCTTACAGGGATAGCATCATCCACTGCTAAATCCACGGCACTCCCTACCCATTCACCTTCTATAAGTTTTTCCGTATCTGCAAGCTCGCCACGATAAGTCGAGCGGAACTCGCGCCTGATGATCCAGCGAGGGATAGGCTCTTTACCAGCGGTAGGTTCACCAATCAGCTCAGCCACGGGCGTTCCCTTAATCTCAGTGAGCCTCATCTGCACAATCGGAGCATTCCCAATTAAGGTGACTCCATTTTCAGAGATTACTTTTCTAACTGACTGTTTTTCCTCCGGGGGGATATCTACTAAAAAAAGATTGGGCTTATCACCCATTCTAACAGGATCTAACCACTGCATGAGAATGTTCTGCATCAGAATCAGCGTGAAAATCAGAAAGGTCCCAAGACCTATAGAGACCATGAATAAGCCCGTTTGATTATTCGGCCGGTATAAACTAGCTATCCCCTGCCGGATGACAAATGGCCATGAAGGCCGTGCCAATTTCCTCGCTACCCAGCGTAAAATCTTCCCAGCTACTACAAGAAGAAGAAAAGCCACTATGAGGAATCCTACATATCCCAGTGCTATCTTCCAGCCATTCACTGCATCTTGAGTATCCCACCAGGTCAGAAGAAACGCAAAAACAACCAAGCCCAGAATCACTAACCAACGCAATGGATCACGCGCAGATTTTTCCAAACTCACAGGATCACGGCGTAATGCCGCTAACGGACTGACACGCCTAACAGTCAGAAGCGGCAGTAACGCAAAACTAATACAAATCATCACACCCACCACGCTCGCCTTAATGAGCTCAAACCATGCAGGTGCTATTTCCACAGAAAAAGGCAACGCCCCCGCAGGTAAATTCCCCACTAACCAGCTGAGGGTAAATACAAACCCACAGCCCACTAGTATCCCCCCCAAGGTGCCAACTACCCCCATCGCCATACTCTGAATAAGATAAACAGCAAATGCACGCGCCGCAGAGCAGCCTAAACAACGTAGGGTAGCTACACTCTGAAGCCGTTCAGAAATATGGATATGAATAGCTCCCGCTACACCTATTCCACCAAGGAAAAGCGCACTAAATCCAATGAGATTAAAAAATGTATAGAGCCGGTTAATCGTCTTCTCTATATTTTCACTGCGCTTAGCGGAAGTCGTCTGCCTAAGTCTCAGCTGCTGAAATATCTCATCATTATTTTCAACCAATACCTGAGGGTCTACCCCCTTGGGGAACTTGAAATACGTTCTGTAAAAGACGAGGCTTTTATTACCTGTCAGCTCCGTTGCCTTGATCACCTCAGGCGAGGTCAGCACAGTGGGAGAGAATGCTGCAAAGCCAGATGCCGATGGTGGAGCCTGGTCTAACACTCCTAAAACAGGCAGCTCTAGTGCCCCCAGCTTAGCGATATCCCCCACCTTAGCATTCATATTTTTAAGGAAAGACGCCTCCACAATGATACCTCGCTCAGTCTGCGCTCTCTGCCACGCATCTGCGGGGGTGGTAACGATGCTGCCATAAAATGGAAATGCAGCATCTAGGCCGCGTAGGCTCACTAGCTTAGGCGCGGATGACTCACCTATCCGTAGCATAGTAGTAAGTGATACACCTCTTACCTGCTCCCCACCATGACTGCCTAAGTCCGCTATCAGAGCTTCCGTTTCCTCAGTATATGGCTGCCTAGAGGAAACCATCAGATCAGCCCCTAGCAGAGACTTCGCCTGTGAGCCCACAGCATCATTTAAGTTCTGCCGCAGCGAACCTATTGTCACTAGCGCTGCTACACCAAAGATGATCGATGCAGAAAACATCAAGAGCCGCCAGCGCACAGAGCGGCTATCACGCCACGCCATCTGCCAAGCCCACTTACTAAAAAGCTCTCTGATAATACCTAACATTAATTTTTAATGGTCAGTAGGTTCTACGAGTTTACCGCCCTTCAGCCTGAAAACGTGAGACGCCTTCTGAGCCAGCTCAAGATCATGGGTCACCACCACCAGTGCCGTGCCCAGCTCACTGTTGAGGTCAAAGAGCATTTTCTCTACAATCTCACTCGCCTCCTCATCCAAGTTTCCTGTTGGCTCATCAGCAAAGAGAATCTTAGGCTGGTGAATAAACGCTCTGGCTATTGCCACCCGCTGCTGCTCCCCACCAGATAACTGGGTGGGGTAATGCTTCATCCTTTTTTCTAGTCCCACGCGTGTGAGTAAGTCAGCTGCTCGATCAGTAAGATCCGCCCCACCCATACCTGATAGCTCTCCGGGAATCAGCACATTCTCTAAAGCTGTAAGAGTGGGCATCAGCTGAAAGTTCTGAAAGATAAAGCCCACTGACTCACTCCGTAGCTTTGCCCTAGCATCCTCTCCTAGTTTAGAAATATCACGCCCATCGATCTCCACAGTACCACTGGAAGCTCTGTCTAATCCTGCGCAAAGACCTAATAAGGTAGTCTTCCCACTACCAGATGGCCCCACTATGGTAGCCGTCTCGCCATGTGGCACGCCGATGCTCATATCATCCAGAACCGTCAGTTGATGATCACCGCTTTGATAGGTTTTGGTAAGTTTATGTGTCTTGAGGATAAAATTTGTGGCCATGATCTACTCGCTAATTCTTGTGAACAGGTTACATTACATGGACTCTGATACCATCACAGAGTTACTCGTTATTTGCTTGGACGTACTATGATACACCTATTCCCAAAATCCTCCTCATTTTTAAATGTAATTCTCCTACTCTGTGTAATCCTGCTCAGTGAGCAATCACAGGGGGAGACTCGCAAGAGAGTTGTCTTTCTGGGCGATAGCGTAACCGCTGGATATGGACTGAAAAAAGAAGAGGCTTACCCGGCACTGGTGCAAGCAATGGCCGCAAAAGACGGCTATAACATCCTAGCCATCAATGCTGGATTAAGTGGTGATACCACCAGCGGAGGACTACGCAGAATCCGAGTGCTGGCAAAAAAACCAATACATATCTTAATCATCGCACTAGGTGGCAACGATGGTCTACGCGGCCTGCCCCCTACATCCAGTGAGAAAAATATCAAAGCAATCGTGGATATAGTGCAAAAACAGAGTCCTGAGACTAAAATCATGATCGCCGGCATGCAAATGCCTGAAAACATGGGCGAGGAATACAGAGAAGCCTTCCAGAAGATTTTCCCCACCACTGCCAAAGATAAAAAAGTGCATCTCCTGCCATTTCTGTTAGAAGGTGTAGCGGCTGATAAATCTCTCAACCTCCCAGACCTCATTCACCCTAACGCTCAGGGACAAAAAATCATGGCAAAACATGTCTACCAAGCGCTAGCACCTCTACTGAAGTAATTATGGAATAATCTATCCTCAAGCTCCTTAAAGAAATCGAAGCTGATCATAGCATTGAAATTCTCTATGCATGTGAATCAGGAAGCCGCGCCTGGGCTTTTGCCTGCTATTAGAAATAAGAAATGAGCTCTTCCAAACCGGTTAGCGTCCATCGCTTTATTAAGGATTCCACCGGACAGTGGCTCCGATAGCTGAGAGCGCTCCTCTGCGTTGGCGTTTCAATAACGAGTGCTTCATGGCGGAGGAATCCCCCTCTAGTGGTAGTCTTACTAAGAGCTGCTCTAGGCCATCAGAGCCAAAAAGTTTCAGACGGGCGTAGCCGTTAGCACGATCATAGTAAAAAACAATCACCCCATCTAAAATTTGATTTTTTTCCAACACTTGCTGAAGCTTACTAGGAGATTTAGTATTAATTAATCGGTCAAATGACAGCCCTACCTTCTGCGACTGGAGGACTTTTATCTCTGCTGTATTTTCACTCCATGGAAAAACCTTACCCACTTGATCGCTGGTGTAGAGAGCCTTCATATCCATTACCAAAAGCTCTGCCAGACGTTTACCCTCAGCAGTGGTATGAGACGGTGTGGCGTCTACAAATGCTATATTAAGCCCCCTTGAACCAGCTAGACTAACCATGGGGAGGAGTGCTAGAAATAACAGAATGGTTATTATTTTCATAATCCAAATGATTTAATCGTGTTGCCCCACCGGAAACAATATCAAAGTCATCACTACTAGGCTAAAGCCCCCTTTCTCCCCCCTCTCAGGACCTCAAGACTGCATCTCTATAATCAGTCCGCCTTTGAGATAAATCATTGCCCACTCTTGGTTCTTACGGCATACAGCATCTACAATTTTAGCTGTTATGATATCCACGCCTACCTTCCCGCTACTCACTCGCCTCTTCTGCCCAGCACTGATCATTGGTAGCTTATCAATGCTGCCAGTCACTCATGCCCAGTTACAACAGGCCAGTATCTATGATGACGAAACAAAGGATTTTTTCTCTTACGAGTCAAAGCGTCTGGTGGATATAAAAGACTATCGTACCAATACAAAAAACATGCAGTTCAGTCACTACGGTGGATGGAAGGCGCGCCGCGTTAAGGCGACAGGTTTCTTTCGTGTAGAAAAGGTTAAAGGGCGATGGTGGGTAATCGACCCAGAGGGTTATTTATACATTCATAAAGCGGTCAATTCTGTACAGCTTTTTGATAAATTCTCCCCTGATGATGTTTATAAATTACTACCAAAGTTTGGTATGAATGGGACCGGCAACTGGTCAGATACTGAAATACAAGACTCGAAGCTTAAGAAGAAAGCACCTCTCGCATACTGCCCAAAGTATAGCTTTGTTTCCAGCTACAAAAGAAAACGCTCAGATCGTTTACCTATTGCAGTATTTGATGATGAATTTGTTAGCTTCTGTAAGAAAAAAGCGCATGAAGAATTTTCCAAATTTAAAGATGACCCTCAGGTATTAGGCTATTTCATAGATAATGAGTTATCATGGACCTTTAAAGCAGGTCTTGAATCTCACCTCGATGTTAATGACCCTGAGGATAAAAACTACCAAAAGGCAGTCAATTTTCTAAAAGAGCGAGGCAAAGGGCTTAAGGATTTCACGAACGAAGATGCTGATGATTATTCCGTATTAATGCTGGAGCGATACTTATCAGTGGTCTGTCCTGCCGTAAGGGCTGTTGACCCCAATCATATGATCCTTGGGCCGCGCTTCAATAAAAGCTGGAACCGCACTAAGGAATTTATGGAGGTGGCAGGACGGCACCTCGATATAATAGCTATCAACCACTACCACAGATGGGGCACGCGCAGTAATGAGTTAGAAAATATTGCTAAATGGACTAATAGCCCGCTTTTAATATCTGAGTTTTACGCGATGGAAAAGATACCAAACTTCGAAGAAATAGGTGCTGGCTGGAGGGTTAAAGATGAAACATCAAGAGCGCTATTTTACGAAAACTTCCTCATCACTCAGCTCAATAAACCTTATGTAGTAGGTTTTCATTGGTTTAATTTCCAAGATGACTTCGCTGATAATAATTCTTCAAAAACAATCGCACGCAGAGGCTTGATAGACATTAAAGGTGATAGCTATGAAATAGTTCAGGCCAGCATGAAGCACATGAATGACCGCATTTATGACTATATCAATCATGTAGATAGTAGGCGCAAACCAGACGTGATTATTACTGCAGAGGCAGATGCTTCCTACAAAAGGCGTAAAAACTTAGGCGGTGAACCCGATATGTTAGTCAGGCACTCTGATGGTAAGTTTACCCACATTGCACATGTCCGCTTTAATCCATCATCAGCTAAAAGAACTATCGCTTCAGCAAAGATTCAGTTATTTGCCATCAGCCCAGACGAAAAACTTACAAGTCGTTATAAGGCAGAGCTTGTTAGTAATAGTCGCTGGAAGGAAACCTCAATTGACGAAGATAGCGCACCAGAAACTACCAAAACACTTACTCGTTGGCACCATGGTGATGACATAGAGATCGATGTTACCGAAGAGGTAGTAGCCGCTATCAAGACGCGCTCTAAAATATCTATTCGTATCTCCGGGGAGCTCGATAACGGTATGAAAATCCGATATGGAGCACGTGAGCACCCTGATACTCACGTACACCCTAAACTTGTTATTTATTATAAATAATCGGTATCTCAGAGCCTTGCTTCTAGGCCTGATAATCACCCTTCGCCTTTAACTACTGCTGCGCCCGGTGAAATTCACATTCACAGTTATAGGCAGGGTCCTGAGACCCCGGCTCGCTCTCCAGAAGAATCACTAGCCCTCCAAAATACTCATAGTAGTATAGACGTTCGTTACCTTCTATCACCCCTACTGGTTTCATTTTAGATATATTAAAATTCACCTTAACCTTGGGGTCATCGGAGAGAGAACCCGCCATATTAATAGTATCTACACTATAATGATGTATTTTTTTAGCGCTGACAGCGAGCTTCTTTCCCGCAAAAAACGGTATCTCGATTTCTCTTATCCCCTCTTCACCTGAGAGTGATTTGAAGTGCTTTTCTGAGACCTTCCAATCCACTATTTCAATACGCTTCATATGAGCAAACTGACGCGCTCTATGAGCCTTTTGAGCTTTATTAGAGGAGAGTTTCTCTATCCACTCAGCATGTTTATCCGTCTGTTCAGCACTGAGAGATTCACCTAATAAAGAGCTTATATTAATACCTTTTTCTGAGTCTGGATTTTCTAAATCTAGCTGATTAATTACTTCACTGTGTACGAGAGATCCCACCATTGCCTTTGAAGGTTGTAGCTGCGGTGATACCGTAGCTTCTACTTCAACATTGAGTTTTTCTTTTTGCTCGCATGAGAGACTTGCGAGCAAAAGCCCCAGTATTAGATTTCCTTTAAGAACCAAGTTCATAGATTTTCTCTTTAGAGTTTATTTTGCTAAATTTGCTTCAACCCGAATAAACATTTTCGTCTTATCCAGACTAGCAGGCAAGCCAACACGAATCGTTTCCACCCCAGCATTATCAGTACTGGCGACACTCTGCACAGTATTAGAGAGCAGCGCCCAGTCCTCTAGATTCACTGAACTCCAAACACTGTATTCCAAGCCACTTAGCGCCGGACTTCTCCGCGTGTATTCAAAATTCCCTTCTGAATCTAAGGCTTTCATATACGGATTACTAGAGCTGTGACTTGTAGGATCAAGTCCCCAAATCCTCTCTTCATTGTTTGTTAATCCATCACCATCAAAGTCTTCACCTGTGGAGCCTATATCTGAGCCTTGAGAAGTCGACCACTCTACATAATCAGTCTTTGTAGACTCTAATGGAGGAGAGCTAAATCCATTGGAAGCTGCAACACTTACTTCCCAGTTATCAAATAGAGCATTACCGGTAAGGTTTGAAGAAAGTGATAGGTAGTTTGCATAATCCTGACTCCAGGTAAAACTTCCTGAGGTATGTGCATTACTATTATTATCAAAATAGACACTATATGATACAGAGGAACCTGCCAGAAGGCTAGTAGGATGGTAGACAACTTTCATCTCAGCTGGAGGACCAGGAATCCCAGCTATGCTATTAGTCAACACTCCGTTTTTATAGATTTCTAATACGTTAGTTGTCTTCCTGTAGGCAACCAGCAGATCCGCAGGATTGTTAAAGCCATCTGCTCCTTCTTGACCTTCCAATTCCATAAGAGTCTGACCAATACCTATACCCATCCTCCGTGCATTACCAACAGTGCTGTAGCCAATAATATCAACTTTCACGGAGACCTCATCAAAGGCGCTCATCAGAGGTGCTCCAAAGTTAAAATTATTAATGTATATCATACCACCAAAAGAGCCACTGGTACTAGGGCCATCAATACGCAATTGATTCGAAAATATATCTACAATGGACTGGTCAAAAATAACCTGCGTGTAAGTAGCCGTCCCTATCTGACCAGATTGCCCGCTAGAGCCGTTGAGAGAACTCCGGTTATAAGTATCTGCATGTAATAATCCTTCAGTAAGAACCATAGGTGCCGCTGAACTCATTTTACTCGGCTCACTAAGACCTGCAGCTAATCGAGCATAGACTCTATAAGTCTGCTCTTCTCCCATACTAAAACTAGTAGTAATGAAAGTAGGAGAATTCTGCCAATCACTATGCTGAGAGCCATTTACATGCTCAAATAAATACTCAATAACACCCTTATTTGAAAATTTATCTGAAGCTCGCATCAAAAGCCTTCCCCCGCTAACCGGGACTACCTCTACCGCCCAGTCTAATTCTGGAGCTCTCGTCTGCAAATGTACTACTGCAGTTGATGTTCTACCTGATGTATCGCTGATTTGGTAGCGAAAGTGATCATACCCATAAGAGTAATTCTCAGGTAAACTGATCCGTATTAAATCACCTTCTTGGGAAATTACTGCTCCTAGTAATGATTGAGATTCAAAAGATACTATATTTATACGTTCTCCATTCGAATCATTATCATTAATCAGCGGCGCAACAGTAAAGCTCTCACCCCTGAAAACTGTATCAGTGGAAACACGGTCATCTCCAGCACGTGGAGGCATATCAGGAGCCGCTGTTCCCAAATTAGTAATTACGCTGAGCGAGTCATCTCGCTCAACCAATACTAGCTCCATCTCTGGCGCAGACATCTTTGCGAGACCATTTCCTGAGTTAATCGTCTTCCCTTCTGGAGATAGCAGCTCATTTTCACCTCTTCCATCATAGTGACTTAGTCCCCAGTTATGGCCAAGCTCATGCCGGCCTGGCCCGGCAAAGTCTCCTGTAGTAAAGCCACCGTTAGCACTCGTGCCATGACCCACCACACCAACTCCAGCAACCCCACCTCCAATCATAGACTGAATGACTGTACTTAAATCATGCTCCACTCCAGGGTCTGGACCATTAACCTTCTCATTATTGAGCTCTTTCAGTACCGCATGTAGATTACTCAAGTTACTACCAGCCTCAATATAGGGATCATTACTTAAGCTAGCTCGGATAACGACACGGCCAATTCTGTTAAAATGATTTACATCACGAAGATAAATTAAATTAATAGCCGTCATTGAAAAATCAACCATCTCCATACAAAGCTCTGGGCTTCCTCCAACCGTGCCGTAATAACGATTAGTTAAATCCACATAGACATCAATAGCATGTAAATCATGACCCGCTCCGCCATCGCGCAATCCAAATGTTGGCCAAGATGGTGTTAATTCACGTTCCTCAATCTGCAGCTCACCATCACGGTCTATCCATTCAAAGCCGTTTTCAAACGTCATTCTAGTATAGATCGATCCATCACTCCGGCGCACACAAGCCGCAACAGCACCCGGCTGACCATTAACTCTTCCTATGTAGGTTCGGGGATCTCCCACATCCACTATATCAAAGGTGCCATCATCCTTCTGCACTGCTACTTCAAACAGAGGACCACGTGAGGAAAAGCGTGTAAAATTAATAGTATATACTTCACTGCCATTGGAAATAGTATGTGTAAATGTATTCGGTAACTCCTGTGCTATAGCACAGGTCATCACTTGAACTAAGACAGGACCAGATATCAATAACCGTAAAAAAATATTTAACTTCTTCATAAACCTAGAATGTGCAGATTCATATAACACCTATTTTAAAATATGCAAAGCCACTCCCCTCCAAATACAATATTTTATTATAGATTATTCACTTTAAACCTTCCTTATGAACCTTCGATTACACCTATATATCTCTGGCTATGCATGTTAGTAAAAAAGATCTAGCTGTGTAACATTGACAAACTAAGCAGCTCTATGAAACAAACACTCTGGTATGACAAAACGTAAGGTAAAGATTCCTAAAACACCACTTACAGTGGGCTCAGTAGTCTCCCTGAATCAGCTAGCATGTCTGCAGCCCATTGAGCTGCACCAACAGTGTGATCTGCTTGAGATCAGATTAGATGGCATGGCGGGTCATGAGGATACGCTAAAAATGGAGTTAGACCGCTTTAAAGATTTCCCCCTTCTGTTCACTGCTCGTGCCGCTAATGAGGGTGGCTTAGTAGCTATAAACGCGGAGGAAAGAGGGCGACTGTTACTATCGGTAGCAGAGCGTGCGAGCTGGATCGATGTTGAGCTAGCCTCTTATAAGGAAATGAAAACTGTTATTCATGAAATCCGCAGCCTTGGGGTAGGACTTATCCTTTCTCATCATAACTTTGAGGAAACTCCGGAAGAGTTTGCACTACAGCAGACTGTAGAACTTGGCGATGAAGCCGATATCGTAAAGCTAGCGGTGATGCACCAGTCTGTGGATGACTTCACTCGCTGCACCCGTGTAATCCAGCAAAATAATCGTCCAATGTCACTCATGGGTATGGGCAAGCTAGGTGCAGTGTCACGTCTTCTCTACGCACAACATGGCTCATTACTAAACTATGGATATCTGGGTGATGAACCGACAGCTCCGGGCCAGTGGCCAGCAAAAACACTTAAAGATACTATCTCTGCACTTGAGCCCATTGTGTAATCTTAGAATCTGACTAATCAATCACTGTCAGCCTGCTGGTTTACCACCTTGATCGGAGCATCAGGCAGGGCATTTAGAAATGTCTTACCGTAAGTTTTTGTGACCACTCTGTTATCTAAGAGAACTACCATGCCACTATCTTTTTTAGTCCTTATAAGGCGGCCTACTCCCTGACGCAACTTAAGCACCGCTTCAGGCACTGAATAGTCTACAAAGGAATTCCCCCCCTCCGCCTCGATCGCCTCTAGTCGAGAAGCTACCAGAGGGTGATCAGGCACGGCAAAAGGAAGGCGTGTCACGATAACATTTGATAGCGCTTCACCGGGAACATCTACTCCAGCCCAGAAGCTATCCGTACCAAAGAGCACACTGTTAATGTCCTTACGGAAAATTTCTACCATCTTGTGGCGCGGAGTACCATCCCCCTGGACCAGTAGACGCCAGTCATGATCAAAGAAAAAGTCCTCCATAGCCTCTGCCACACCCCGCATTAGCCGGTAGCTAGTAAAGAGAACAAAGGCTTTTCCCTCAGTGTATTTCAGCACGCGCCCTATCCAGTGCACCAGTGCCTTTTCATAATCATCACTAGACGGATCAGGCATGGATTTGATCACGTAGATCTCCATTTGCTCTTTATAATTAAAAGGGCTACCTATCTTGACCGCTTTCGAGTTCTCGGCACCTATACGCTTTCTAAAATAGTTAAGTTCATCATCGCCAGTGCCAAGTGTAGCACTTGTTAGAACACAAGTTCTCTCTGGCCCGAACATCATACGGCGCAGTCTATCCGCTACTCTCACTGGTGCAGCGTGGATACTTAGCAGATCACCCTCACGGCCGCCTTTTTGAATCCAGTAAACACTTTCATCATCTTCTTGATCGAGAAATATACGAATACCCGCATGGATCTCACGCATCCGTCTAGCACCATCCATAAGCTCACTACGCGAGGTGGAATCTTTTTCGAGTGCGTCAGCGCAGTTTTCTACTTCAGTCCAGAGCTGCCGCAGAGGTTCCGCTAAGGTGTTCTCCACAAAGTCCGGCTCTCTTACGCGGCACTCCTTACTAAATTTGCCAAAGGTGACTTCAGCGGCAATAGCATCATAAAAGTCATCGGCAGCTTCCAGTGCACGCTCCGCAGCTTTCATTGCGCCTGCATGTCGGAGAGCTCGTAGTGTCCCCTTACGGCTTTTAGGATTATACAAACGTTGAATATCAAACTTTAGTCCAGCATGACTCTGCATGAGACCTAGCTGCACAGCTGCCACATGCTCTAAAGTATGAGCCTCATCAAAAATTACAAAGTCATTAGGAAATAGATAGCCGCAATCATCATCCGCTAGCTCACCAAGGGCAAAGAGGGAAAAGAACAGCGTGTGATTAAGCACCACAATATTTGCCTCCTCCATCTCCTTACGCGCTTTTTGATAGAAACAATTACCTCGCTGCCCACAGGTGCGCTGAGTACAGACACTACCCTCACTACAGACTTGGCTCCAGACCTTGGCTGATGGCTGGAAATCCAGATCACTCTTGGTGCCATCCGTCGTTCCTTCAGCCCAGTTCCAGATAGCCTTCAGCTCTTCACCCTCACTAGTACTGAAAAGATCCCCAGTCTGGTCCATTGCGCGGCGCAGGCGTAATGGGCAGAGGTAGTTACCACGGCCTTTAAGTAAAGCTGCCTTCAGATCGCCTCCTAAGATTTTATTAGCCAGAGGGATATCCTTAGACACTAGCTGTTCCTGAAGGTTGATCGTGTGTGTGGAGATGACTGCTTTTCTTCCAGTCTCGAGAGCAAATTTTGCTGCGGGGATAAGATAGGCCAGAGATTTTCCCACTCCTGTCCCAGCCTCTGCACACAGCACATGGCTCTCCTCCAGAGCTTCAGCTACATGCATGGCCATCTGCTGTTGCTCAGCACGAAATTCAAAATCAGGCGATACAGACAGGCCTCCTGTGGAGGAAAACATAACCTCCATTTCCTTGAGTAATGCACCGGGTGTGGCACCTTGTTCTGCGAAGCTGATCATCCTCGCACAGAGTCATATCCCATCATCTGAACACGCACAACCACCAAGCTCAGATATCGTCATTTCGAAAGAAGTCATGAGTATGTCGTAGTCCTAGTATAGCGTGCACTCGCCCGCGTTTGCGAAAAGCATGGCATCGCCACTACTGGCCATCATACAGTAAATTTTAACTGAAGGCTCATAAGATCAGATTAAAGTCTTACCATAGCTACAACTACCTTATAACATAGGTGCAGGAAATTTTACCCAGCTGTCATCTAGGTCTATAATATTATCACAAGCAGTCCCTCCTAGAGAGTATACCTGGAGCTACCCCTTTTTTCATTGGGTAATGAGGGTGAACCTAACCTTACTAATAAAGCAGGCTCACCAGTATCAACCAGCCGCACAGATGATTGGCCTATCAGTAGATAATTATTTTTTGTTTTTTACCTGCGGTGGCACGCGGCCAAATGCTGGGTCGTAGACTGGAATTTCCATTCCTGCTGGAGTCTGCCAGCCAGCCTTAGGCTTGTGTGTCACATACGCATAGTATGGTGTAGCAGTAAGCTCAGGGCTGATAAAGAGAGGAGCTAATTCAGTAACCCCCTTTTTCAGCGATACTTTGAATGTCACTTCCTTAGCGCCCTTTGGAATATCTTTACTGATGTCAATATCACCTATAACCATACGCGCTTGCTCATAGTTATATGCTACTCCATAAGTGCCATCGTTGATCGCCTTATCGGCCTCTACCGGCCAGCGGCGCAGGGAGATTTCATAGTCGCCATCTTGCTCTACCTCGATAGCCCAGTGAGCCTTCACAGCTACCTTACCATCTTTAATATGATTCTGGTGCCATGGTGGCAGCCTATTGAGTAGCCAGTCATGTGATGATAGAGCTACTACAGGTGACTTATCTGAGCCGATCACCATGTAGCTTACTAGTCCATGCTCCTTAGAAACATCATCCCAGAACTTATCATACTCACCACGAAGGCGTGCGAGCATTTCTGGATTCTCAGCAGCTATATCCGCGGCCTGCTTCGGGTCTTCTTTGATATTGTATAGCTCTTTTCCATTCACAAGGCGCCAGTCCTCAGTCATTACAGCGCTTTGTTTCCATTTAATGGGATTCACCACACGCTGGGACTCTACAATCAATGTGCGAGGTGACCATTTTTCACCATCAGTATAGAGAAGTTCCTTCACATTAGACCCATCAAACTTGATTTCTGGTGCCTTAAGTTCACAGATATCTATGAATGTTGGCAGGACATCAATATGTGCAGTTAGATTTTTAATAGATTTTCCAGCAGTAATCCCTCCCTTAGGCCATCTTAGCAAGAAGGGCACGCGGTGACCACCTTCATATTCAGAGCCTTTTCTTCCTCTCATACCGCCATCATAGCCCCTCTTACCATTAACTCCTGCTGACGTACCATTATCGGTCATGTATACCAGAATAGTATTCTCAGTCAGACCTTCGTCATCCAGAGTTTTCATGAGCTTGGCCATATTATCATCGATGTTGGTGATCATGCCGTAGAAGGGAACATTGGGCACACCTGGCTTGCCCTTATAAGGTGTAGTATACTCCTCTGGGCAGTAATATGGGCTGTGCGGTGCATTTGTAGAAATATAGGCAAGAAAGGGTTTCTCTTTGTTTGCTTTGATAAACTTAATACCTTCATCAAACCAGATGTCTGTGCAGTATCCCTCGAACTGTTTCAACTTTCCATTCACGATGTAACTATCATCAAAATAATCATTACCCCAGAAATCAGGTGCCTGCCCTACACCACCTGCTTGGTGGTAAACAGAGTGCTGGAAACCTCGGTCTTCTGGGCGGTATGGATAACAGTCACCAAGGTGCCATTTACCAAACATACCAGTAGCATAGCCATTATCACTGAAGATATTAGCCATCGTCACCTCACGTCTGCGAAGCATGCTACGCCCCTGCACAGTGTGCCATACGCCTATGCGATTAGAGTAACGGCCAGTCATAAGGGCGCCACGAGTGGGAGCACAGGTAGGGTCTACATGGAAGTTATTAAGCAGTGTGCTCTGCGTACGTAGTTTATCAATATTAGGTGTTTTGATCACTTTATTTCCCGTGAACCCTAAATCACCATAGCCTTGGTCATCTGTAATTACTATGATCACATTCGGCTTTTCCGCTGCGTTACTGGCTGAAATTACTGTTATACTGGTAGCAGCAATAACTGATTTTAAAAAACATTTGATAGTCATGGTAGGTGATCGGTATTTGTGTGAAAGCTAATTTAATCGAAGTTAGTATTCCCTAAAAAATCCGTCCAGTAAAAAGGGCGACAGTTTAAGATAAACCGCCGCCCTCTAGAATTAATATAAAATTTTCAGCTAGCGCCCGCGGCCACCGCCTCCAGCACCGCCGCCCCCTCCCGCACCGCGCCCCCCTCCAGCACCTCGGCCAGTACGAGCACCGCCTGTTGAAAAACGTGTGATACGCTCTTTCACTTCATCGCTGAGTGATTCTGTAGATTGGATATAGCTCTGCGCAGCTTCTTTATCTGTACGCGCCCAACTCATCGCAGTAATAGCTATTGCTCTGCTACGATCACGCTCTGCACCAATAGTCTCTGCCAATTTAAGATTCGCTTGCACATCACCACTCTGATTAGCCATAACAAACGAGGACACAGCTTCATCACGAATGCCACCTTCTGGCTGAGCATTAACAAATTCTAATGCTGCTTCAGCATCTTGACCTGCCCACGTAGATACTACACGACCAATTCCCGCTTCCTGAGCATTCGTTGAGCCACTTCCCATAAGCCACTCTGCTGCAGCTGCGGGATCTTCACGACTCCATTCACGGGCTATAGATTGCGCCGCTGTGTCACGAGCCTCACCTTCATCGAGTGATACCAGGTTAGCTGCTGCTGCCTGAGGGTCTGCATCGGCTAAACCTCGCAGCGCGCGTGCAGTAGCCTCTTCCTGCTGATCGGCAGGCAAACTGGCAATCCAAGCCTTTGCCTCACCCCAGTCTTTCTTACCCCATTCAAGTGCGATCGAATTTTGCGCATCTTTTTTAGCATCTGCATCTGAGATAGCGGCAAGCATAGCAGCCGCTGTAGCTGGATCTTCTGTAGCAGCCTCTGCCACTATACCGCGGATAGCGTCACGCTGATCCCGACCTTCTAGAGACTCAGCCCACTTCATAGCCCCATTACTATCTTGGCGTGCCCACTCAGTAGCTATCACAGCAGCAGTGGAGCCGCCGCCACGGCCACCACGGCCACCCATCATACCAGATGTGCGGAATTCATTAGAGTTCTGGGCATAGTAAGTGGCCGCATCTTGTGGATATTTAGCGGCCCAGCTCTGCATCACAGTACCCCTGACAAAGTTCCCAGCAAACCCCATAGTCTTAGTATACGCCATAGCAGCAGTAGGATCTTCTTCACCCCAGCGAGAAAAAAGTAAGTAGCCTACCATGACACGCTCACTCCATGGAAGGTCTTCTAACTTCTTAGCTTCTTCTTCAAACTGAGAAGGATCCAGGCCTGCGTAATAGCTCATCAGTGCTGTCAGGCGATTATTTTGCCCAGGTAAAGCCATAGCTTCTTTAGCCGTTTTAACCCGGCTAGAGCCACCCTCACCAGATGATGCCGAACTAGCGGAACTACTCGCCGCACGGCGTGCCGAGCGAATATCAGTAGGGGCTTCTGAGTCAGTAGCTGGGGCATTATTTTGCCCAGCGAAAAATCCTGCAGCACCTCCAATACAGAGGGCGGCAACGGGTGCGAGAACAGTGGCTTTCATATTGTCGTTTTTTAGTAAGGTAAAGTAGAGGCGTATTCCACGCCACTTAACTTGAACACTAGAAATCCTCTAAAGTTGCAGGTTTGTTATTCTCTCTATGTAAACAAGCCTCCCACCACCGCGGCAAGGATAACCAGAGCCCAGACGGGGAGCCATTTAAAATAAATTGCCAATGCGAGAATAAGAATAGCTAGGATATCCACAAAACCTGTCACACTCCCGCTAGCAAGCATCCCTAACAAGGCTGCACCGATCACACCTACCACAGTAGCATTCGCTCCGCGCACACCAGCACGCGCCCATGAAAAATGCTTCAGCCTATCCCAGACCGGCAGCCCCCCAGCTAGCAGCACCATACCCGGTAAAAATAATGCGACTAGACCCAGAGCACCCCCAGCCCATGCATTTCCCAGCAAATTCATGGCTGAGCCCAGAAATCCACCAAAAGTAAATAAAGGACCGGGTACTACCTGCGCAGCACCATAACCAGCTAAGAATGTATCCTCAGATATCAGGCGCGTGTCCACGGTAGAGGCCTCTAGTAGGGGCAGCACCACATGGCCACCACCAAAAACAAGTGCTCCTGCGTGCAATAGTCCCCCTACACCTTGAGCGTCTGAACTATTTGGAAAGATAAGCGGTACAGCCATAAGCACCCCCATTACTACTATAGCAGGAATCACACTGCGCCACCAATTACCCTCCTCAGCCTTTGTTGATCTACCAGGCATATCAGCAGCTGAGGTTGCACCAAACATCACAACGCCCATCAACGCTCCTAAAAGAATAACTACAGGAGCTACCCACGCCTGGGGTGATATATATATAATAACCATTGCCACCAGCGCGAGGAGCATCTCAGGAAGCCTCGGGCAGAGGCTCTTCCGCATCCCCAACATAGCCACTGCCACCACCGCTATAGCCGACAGCTTTAGACCATATAACCAGCCGTCACCTAACCACTCCTGCACACCCCCCATACCAATAGCAAATACGATCATCGCCAGCGCAGATGGCAAAGTAAACCCAAGCCAGGCACCCAGACCACCTAGCCACCCTCCGCGTTCATACCCGATAGCCGCCCCCAGCTGACTACTACCCGGACCAGGTAAAAACTGCGTCAGCGCCATCAGCTCTGCAAAACGCTCCTCCTTCAACCACTTTAACCTCTCCACATAAGCCTCTCGGAAATAACCAATATGAGCCACTGGCCCACCAAATGAGACCAAGCCAAGTTTTAGAGAAGTCCAAAAGCATTCAACAAATCCGTGTGACATGGCACTACTTTAGAAACACAAACCTCAAATTCCAAATACCAATTTCTTGCAAATTCGTCACCTCGCGCTACCTCTGCATCATGTTTAGCACCTCGATCGGACGCCTAAGAATCATCAGCATGATGGACGGCCTATCATTCCTCTATCTACTCTATCATTCTATATACTCAAAACGCATACTAGGGATCGATGATGCTATACGAATCCCTGGAATGATCCACGGCGCTCTATTCACCATATTCTGCTTCCTCCTTCTTGACGCTATGCTGAAACAGAAATGGAATATCAGACCTCCCTTCTACAATAGCCCGCCCATCTTAATCTTTCTATCATCCCTCATCCCCTTCGCCCCCATCGCCGTGGAAATATGGCTAAAAAAACAAATTCCAGCGGAAAAAACCACCTAAGGATTCAGCCTAAAAACGTTTCAGCAAGACGGAACTTCTTATCATAAGATCCACCGTTATGCTTTTTACAACAGGTGAAACACCCAGCGTAACGCTTTATTTTACGCACTCGCTCAAAGCCCTCACCACAGACAGGGCAACTGTAGCTCCACCTCTTACGCATCTTTCGCCCTGGTAACGGTAACGAATGCGTCACCCCCTCCCCTGGAATTCCTACATCATTACACGCCTGCTGCCACTCCACACCATGAGCGGTAATACGGCGTCTCCCCGCACGACTATAAGCTACCAGATGTGCCAACTCATGAAGTAATGTGCGCTGCACCTCATCAGGCGCTATTTCTTTAAGCTTAGGATTTAGTTCGATCACAGCATCTGGCCAAAATGCACGCCCAGCTGTAGTTCGCATCCGATGATTCCATCTCACCTGAAGCTTATCAGTCAGATGCCCTAGGTCCAGCGCGTGAAGTACCTCTACACACTGCTCACGCAGCTCCATATCACTCTGCGCCGCTAGTTTCACGTCACGCTTAGACCTCACCTTAGAAGCCATAGCTTTTTTATTTCGGGAAAAAAGAAACTCCATCTGCACGGCACCTAAAAGTTTAACCCCATCACATGATCACGCTACCAGAAAAATAGGCAACGGTATTAGTAGCGCCACATCCGCTAACACTCTCTGAGCATCTAAACTAAGGCGTTCACGATAGTGATTAATCACCTGCAGAGAAGCCGCCGCCACCATAACAGCATAGAAAAACGGCTTAGAATATTCATCAGCATAGAACGCTGCAAAAAACAGACTCCCAGCTGCCAGCACCACCAGCCCTAGCGTTAGACTAGCCTCATGCGAGTAGGATTTTTCGACAGAGGAAGCCACCGTTGCTCTCTCCCAGAGATCAATAGCGGTAATATTCATCATACACAATGCACCTAAGACCAACACCTCACGACAATAAAAAAACACCACCATTAATGTCCGCAGCACCATTACACCAAAGTTCCAAATAGCATCAGCTATACCAGTATTATGAAAGGCAAATAGCACACCATTAAAATCCGCCACCAACAATGAAGCATTAGCCGCATTCACAGGAATACCCACGCCCATCGCGAAAATCATCCCAGCAAGGAAATTCTTCACATACGGCACCTCTTGAGTGCGGAACCACACCAGCAAAAAATAAAAAGCACACAGCACTATCGCCACCAAGCCGGCTGAAAACATAGCCCGGGGCAGTACATATAACGACTCATAAATGCAGACCCCGGCACCCACTAGACTACCAAGCAATAATACCCAGCGCAAACGCCAATGAAAATAGTGCCTGGGCGAAGACTCTCTCAGCTCTGGGTGTCTCCAATTATCTATCAGCCTATCTACCACATAGACACACCACACGGCAAGTGGCAGCACCCACCATGAAGACACCGGAATATACTCCACCCGCAGAGCCTTAGCCAGCATCCACATCCAAGCTATCGCTACCAACGGAGCGTCTATACTCAATAAGTTAGGAATCAACCATAACACTAACCGGCGTTTTTCCATAAAATCGCAGCGCACTTATCAACCTTCTAGGAGCTAACTGATCGCCCCCAGAGAGTAAAACCGCGCGCAATTAATGACCACCAGCATCTTTTTTATCCTTATCAGACTTGAATAGATTCTTTGTACCTTTTCCTTCATCGCTGTCCTCCCAAGAATGGCGTTCACAGGAGACAAAAGTAAATATAGCGGCAACCGCAATAGAGCTAAAAATGATTTTTCTCATGTCACGGATTTCTATAAACCATCACCAGCAGAAAGCAAGCCGTCATTACATCACAATTTTATCATCAGATTTCTTGCAAGTCCCCCATTGTTGTTTCAAAGTGTCATCCAAGAACATAATCACCTAATAATCTCACCACATCACACCCATGCACACACTCATCTTAGCTAACCTCTTAATTCCTGCCCTACTCGGTGCAACCGTCCTTGCAGGCCTCATCTTCGTTTTTATCCTCTTTAAGTTTCTTGGTATCTGGATTCAAGCACGCAGTGCAGGAGCACCCGTGAGCCTGATGAACCTTGTCTTCATGCGTTTCCGTAAAGTGCCACCAGCCCTCATCGTAAACAGCCGCATCACCGCCGTGAAAGCAGGCCTTCCCTTCACTACGGACCAACTAGAGGCCCACTACCTATCAGGTGGTGACATCACCCACGTCGTCCTCGCCATGATCGCCGCAGATAAAGCCGGTATATCCCTCTCTTACGATCGCGCCTGCGCCATCGACCTCGCCACTAAAGACACCGGCAAAACCGTACTCGAAGCCGTAAGAACATCTATTAACCCTAAAGTAATCGACTGCCCAAACCCCGCCAGTGGAAATACAAAAATCACTGCGGTAGCCAAAGACGGCATCGCTGTAAATGCCCGCGCCCGCGTCACGGTAAGAACAAACTTAAGCCGCTTTGTCGGTGGTGCCACTGAGGAAACTATCATCGCCCGCGTTGGCGAAGGCATCGTCACATCCGTAGGTTCCGCCTCATCCTACAAACACGTATTAGAAAATCCAGATAACATCTCAAAACTCGTTCTTGGTAAAGGAGTAGATGCTTCCACAGCCTTCGAGATCCTCTCCATAGACATCGCTGACGTCGACGTCGCAGATAACATTGGCGCCCGTCTCCAAGCAGAACAAGCCGAAGCAGATAAACAAGTAGCCCAGGCAAAAGCCGAAATGCGCAGAGCTGCAGCCGTAGCTGTAGAGCAGGAAATGTCGGCCAAAACTCAAGAAATGCGCGCCAAAGTTGTAGAAGCAGAAGCAGGTATCCCCATGGCCATCGCAGAAGCATTCCGTAATGGCAACCTAGGTATCATGGACTACGTTAAGTATGAAAATGTCAATGCCGACACAAAAATGCGCGACTCCATCGCCGGTGAAGGCCCTGATGGCGAGTAACCTCTAAACCACTTAACCCCCAGCTTTCCCTCCATGGAAATAGACGGCCAAGTCATCGTCCTGATCATCTTCGTAGTGATCAGCGGCATTCAATGGTTCATTAAAAAAGTTCAAGGAAAAGATGACCCAAGTGACAACTCTGAATCCTTAGAAAACATCTATGATGACTTCCGGGAAGAGATCCGCCAGCGCCAAACCACCCTTCAGCAGCCAGAAACAGCACAAGTACCACCGCCACTAGCAGTCAGTGACCAGGCCCACTCACCTACTAATCACACTGAAGTCATCAGCTTCCAGGCACCTGCGCCTCCACGCTTTAGTATGCCTGAGCCAGCAGTAACACTCACCACCGCGCAACGAGAAGCCGTAGCAAAATTCGAAGAACGCGGCAGAATAAAAACACGGCATAGTGCCCCCCCCCCTAGTATATCCGCTCGGTCCCTCCTAACCAACCCTCAATCCGCTCGTCAAGCAGTCATCCTTCAAGAAATATTTTCTAAGCCAAGGTCTCTACAAAAGTTTTAATCCACAATAATAACAAAACTCTAAAGAACCTTTACGAAGCTGAACCAGCTCAGGACATAACACCAAAAACCCATACAGCACAATGATTTCTGAACAATCTACCACTGAAAATTACTTTCTCAGCCACTCAAAATCAATTGCTCAAAAGAACTCCGTTCGCGTATCCTAATTACCGAGCTTCGTTTATCCTTGTAAAATAAATAAAATACCGCTAATTATCTGTCCTTGCCTCAAAAAGAGGTGATACTCGTTCAAATAATTTGTGCATACGGTTGTTCGAAAGTTTACGTTGAACAATGCACATACAAGAAAAGCAAATGAATATATATGTAGGTAACCTGTCTTATGGTGTCAGTGATAATGATCTCCAACAACTCTTCGCTGAGCACGGATCAGTCTCTAGCGCAAAAATCATCCAAGACAGAGAAACAGGACGCTCCAAAGGATTTGGATTCGTCGAAATGTCTGATGACGGTGACGCGCAAAAAGCGATTGAATCACTTAATGGTCAATCCATAGATGGTAGAAATCTTACCGTCAACGAAGCACGTCCACGTGAAGAGCGTCCACCACGCCGCGATAACTGGTAATATCTCTACGAAGATTTTCCCTTTTACAAGGCTGTCTCCATCTGGAGGCAGCCTTTCTTTTGTTACCCCCTATTGTTCCACTACGCTATTAAAGCTAGAAATACCTCACCGCTTAAAGTAAAGCCACCTTGACAGCTCACCTCAGCGGCAGAATAATTAAAACTATGCAAGCCCCCCAGTTTATGGATGCCGTCAAAGCGGTAATCGCACGCGATGATCGTTTTCAACTGGGAGCTTACTACTTCCTCAAGGACGCACTAGACTTTACCGTAAAACGCGCCATGGATAATAACGGCGGCCAGCAACGTCACGTCACCGCTAGCGAGCTCCTCATTGGCCTTAGAGATCTCGCCCTACAAGAATTTGGCCCCATGGCCAGTACCATGATAAGCGAATGGGGGGTTACTCAGTGCACAGACATCGGTATCATGGTCTTCCAGCTCATTGAGGAAGGAGCTTTTGGCAAGCAGGACTCTGATACCCCAGAAGACTTTACTAATATCTTCTCTCTTCAGCAAACCTTAGCTGCCCCATTTCTCCCGACCGCACTGGCTACGACCGATGGCCAAAATGCATAATCACCCCTAGTCAAATACAACCATGATCAAGCCCTTACTCCTCATCGCACTCTCCCTCGCTATTCTCCCCATCGCCTGTGCCCAATCTCCCGTAGAAGAAGCCGCAGACACAGCAATAGACCGCCTCGACATTAAATGGTGGAAAGCTCGCCACGAGATGAAAGTCAAAGCGGCCAAGAACACCAAGGTAGATCTCCTATTTATCGGAGACTCCATCACTCATGGTTGGGAAAACAAAGGCAGCAAATTCTGGAAAAAATACTACGCTCCACGTAATGCCTTTAACATTGGTTACTCCGGTGACCGCACCCAGCACGTCCTCTGGCGGCTAGAAAACGGGGAAATGGCCGGCATGAAACCCAAAGTTGCCGTTATCATGATCGGCACAAACAATACGGGGCACTCTATGCAAAAGGCAGAAGAAACCGCAAGCGGTGTCCAAGCTATCATCAAGCACATACACCAGAATAGCCCGGAGACCAAAGTCCTCCTCCTCGGGATCTTCCCGCGCGGCTCTGAGCCCACTCATAAGATGCGCCTGCTCAATGATGAGATTAACAGCATCATCAAAAAAAGCGCTGATGGAGAAAAAGTCACCTACCTAGACATCAGCCCATCCTTCCTTGATGACAAAGGCATGCTCAATGAAGAAATCATGCCAGACAAACTCCACCCACTACCTCATGGATACCAAATCTGGGCAGAGGCTATGGAACCCGTTCTAAAAAAACTACTTAACGAGAAATAGTCTCTACTATCCCTGTATCAGGAGACGCTTTCTCCACGCTTCTGTAAGCATTTTAATGTTATGATACTACATCATAGCCATCGCTACGGCCCTTACTACCCAAGTTACTTTTACTCAGTTAGCGCACACCAGTTGCAGGTAAAAAGCGGTAATAAACCTCCAGCATCAGAGTGGCCAGACAGGTCCGGTAGTGTAGCGCCTTAGCCGAGCCCCCCTTATACTGAGCTGCCACAGCATTCAACTTACCGCCACCACCTACATCCACCCATGACCCCTCGTCACTCTGGCTATTTAGCAGCTGATCGCGAAAAAGGTTATTATAAAAATGCCACTCATCACCACCCCGGTTAATCATAGCCTGTGCATGGTAGTAATGACGGTAGAGATCAGCATTAGCCGTATGATAATCAAATTTAGCATGCTTCCGAATATAGCGCGCACCCTCACGTACTAGTGAATCATGGCCTTTACCCCACATCTGGAAGGCTAGCACCCCGCCCCCCGTCATTGTATAACCTTTATCATTATGAGGTTGGGGACTAGTATAACCTATCCCTCCACTAGCGGCTTGAGTTCCCTTAATATACGCTAACGCAGAACGAATACTATTTGTAAAATCTCGCTCCTCCCACAGCCCAGTGTACTTACATGCCTTGAGCGCCTGAATGTGCCAAAGACCTATCGAGTTATCCCCACCACGTTTACCTGACCGATCATAACCATAGTCCCATGAACCAGAGTTATGCTGGTTTTCTAAAATCCAATCTCCAGCCGCCCGCACTGATTTATTAAGATTAGGGATGTTAATATCTAACTTCGTACAAAAGGTAGCTGCCTCAGCCAGTGCATAAGTAGCTATACTATGATCATAGCACCAGTGCCTATCTTTGAAGTCATTCGCCATTTTACCATTATTATTCATACTAATATTAGTCAGATAAACGATGGCTCGCGTAACGGCATCACCAAACTCCTCAGAGTTAGGCGTCTCACAGTGGCCTAAGTAAGCAAGCAAGGCAAAACCTGTCATCGCCACTTGATTCTCACCACACCAGCTACCATCACTTTTTTGGGTTTTTTTTAACCAACGCAAAGAGCTCATAACCGCATCTTCACAACGCTCATTCCCACCATTGTTAGAAAGACGACTAAGACGATCAGCCTTGGAACAACGCTTCCTAATATCACCAGAAATGGCCGCGTAAGGGTCTCCCCTATCGCCCTCACCGAAATCATTATCCCCCCCTAGACCTTCACCCCCTAACTCAAAATCAGCCGAAGGATCAGGAACATCTATCTCAAATGAAGGAATAGCTATGTTAGATAGCTTCTGAGGAAATAACATCTTAGAAAACATATCAACAGGGCTCGAGGGGACACGCTCTGCTACTCTCCTAGCTTCTGGGGTATCATGTACTTTATCCGTAAGACTCCTATCCACATAGGTCTCTATAAGAGCAATCGGAGGATCAATAGACTTAAAGAAAAAACTCATAAACAGCAGCGCTAAAAAGAGCACTGTTAGAACCGCAACAATAATACTTGTTAGGGTAGTATTACGTTGCTGATCAGCGAGGCGTTTATGTACTTCTGGACTAAGTTGTGCGTGGAGGCTCATAGAGTTTAATTATTATGTTACATAGAATACAACGCAGCAAAGTCCTGTTTACTTAGTTATTTCCACTATAATAATAACCAGTTAGCTAATGAAAAACTCATTAAGACATACCCCACATACGTTTCCGTAGCAGGCCCTCTACAGATTATTTTTCAAAAGCCTTCTCAAGCAGGCTCCTTGCAGCACCGCGCGCTGACAAATCAATAAATAACTGATCAATCTCATGGCTAGAATCAGCCCCCGCTATAGAGATCTCACTAACATACAGCTCCTAACTCACACCCCCATTCACTAATCCACGTAACCGTTAAACCATCACAGCAGCTATCTATATTATAAATATATGTAGTCTTAACGCATTTTATAAAAAACGATTTGCGCAGGTCAATCTTGTATCATCAGGCCATTTTCTATAAAAATACCGCATCACTATGAACACTGTTGCTATCGATAAACATAACGCCCTCGTGCAGGCAGCCTATGAAGCTCGTGGCTTCAGCTCAGATGAGGCCAAAGACGCCGCTGACATGTGCGCCGCCGCCACTTGGCACGGCAACCGCACCCATAACGCCCTTAAGGCACTCCACCTAGATGACCTATTTGGTTCTGCAAATGGCGGCTGCACCCCGGGGGCTCAAATTGAGATTATTGAAAACCGCTTCTCCGCCGCTGAAGTCTGGAACTCACATAAAAAACTTGGCCAATCTGTAGCAAAACGTGCCTTTAACCGTGCCATCGAACTCGCAGAACAACACGGAATAGGTATCGTCAGTGTAGATAACTGCTTCCACTACCTCTGGGGTGGTGGCTACGTCATTGAGGCTGCTAAGCGCGGCTACATCGCCTATACTAACTGCACTTCAACTCTCGCAGAGGTCGTCCCCTTTCAAGGAAAAACACCCACTCTAGGCACAAACCCTCACAGCTGGGGATTCCCCACCACTGAGGCACTAGGATACCCCATATGTATCGACTGGGCTACCTCCACCGTCGCCATGGGACGCGTCCAACAACTTAAACGTGAAGGCAAAAAACTCCCACAGCATGCAGCTGTAGACGCAGAGGGAAAACCCACCACGGACCCTAATAATGTATCAGCACTACTCCCCTTCGGCGCACACAAGGGCTACGGACTCTCACTCATCAACGAGCTTACCGCAGCACTCATAGGAGGCTCACTCCCCCTACACCGCGGCCGCACCAGCCCAAGTGCTGATGAAAAAAATAGCACCTCCTTTTTCTTCCAGATCATCCATCCAGAGGCGATCTCAGCAGGTAACTTTGCCGCAGGCCGTAATCAGTCAGCTAATATCAAAGCTGTGATCGAAGATATCCTAGGACCAGGAAATGGTAATTGCCTACTGCCCGGGCAGCTAGAAGCAGAAGCTGCTAAAAAGTCTGAGCAAGCAGGTGGACTTCTATTTAGTGAAGTTGAGCTCACAGAGCTCAACAAAATTGCCACTTCACTCGGCCACCCCACCCTCACCACTATCTAACATCTAGTTATGTATTTAAATAAAGACGTATTTCTGGATAGTGAGACTGCACGCACGCTCTACCACCAAGTAGCTGCATCGCTCCCCATTATTGATTTCCACACTCACCTTCCTCAGCAAGAAATCATGGACGATCACCGCTTCAGTGATCTCTGGGAACTGTGGCTCAAACACGACCACTACAAATGGCGCCTCATGCGCGGCTGCGGAATCGATGAAAAATACATCACGGGAGACACCTCACCATGGGAGAAATTTCACGCCTTTGCCTCCATCATGCCCTTAGCTGTAGGGAACCCTGTACACCACTGGGCACACCTGGAACTACAGCGTATCTTCAACATCCAGACAACCCTCTCAACAGACACCGCTGAAGAAATCTGGCATAATGCCAATAAGCAACTCGCCACGGACTCATCACTCAGCGTGCGAGGTCTGTTAGAAAAATTTAATGTTGAGCTAGTCTGCACCACAGATGATCCCGCCTCTGATCTCAGTATTCATAAGAAGTTAGCTGACCAGAACACTACCACCACGCTACCCACCTTCCGGCCAGACCTCGCTATGGCCGTAGATAAACCAGAGATGTTTACCCAGTGGACACTCAAACTTCAAGAATGCACCGGCCAGCCAGTCACAGACTTTCCCAGCCTTATAGCAGCACTTAAAAACCGCCATAATGCCTTTCACACCGTTGGCTGCCGCCTCTCAGACCACGGGCTACCATTCTGCCCGAACGGCTACAGTTCAGATACCACTACGGAAGAACTCAGCGAGATCTTCACCCGCGCCACTTCTGGAAGAACTGCCGCTACTACATCTGAACAGGAACTTTTTGCCTCCGCAATCATGACTAACGTCGCCACATGGAATACTGAAAAAGACTGGACCATGCAGCTCCACCTGGGGCCATTACGTAACGTAAACACACCCATGTTTCACAAACTCGGACCAGACTCGGGCTTTGATACCATGGGAGCCTGGCCACAGACAGGAGCGCTCGTTCGCTTTTTAAGCTCACTCAAGTCTAACGCCATCCTCCCGCGTACTATCGTCTACAACCTTAATCCTAACGAAAGCGCTGCCATATGCTGTGCCACGCAGAACTTCCAAGACGCTAGCTGCTTAGGAAAAATCCAATACGGCCCTGCCTGGTGGCACCTTGATCACAAGCGTGGTATCATCGAACAACTAGAGCTCCTCACATCTCTTAGCGCACTGGGCACCTCTGTAGGTATGCTCACAGACTCTCGCTCCTTTACATCATACGTACGTCATGAATACTTCCGCAGACTACTCTGTGGTACCATCGGCAAAGCTGTAGAGAATGGCGAAATCCCTAACAATCCAACACACCTCAAAACCCTCATCACCAATATCTGTTACACCAATGCCGCAAATTATTTCCGCTGGCCTAAAGGCAGCACCTCTTTTTACCCTAACCACATAAAACCATGAACTACATCAATTCTTTATTCAGCCTTAAGGGCAAAGTTGCCGTCATCATCGGTGGCACAGGAGAACTCTGTGGCCACATGGCTCTCGGCCTAGCCAAAGCAGGTGCTGAAGTCATACTCGCAGGCCGTGACGCCAATAAGGCAGAGGATAAGCTTAAAGCCATCTCAGAGGTAGGAGGCAAGGGTTACTTCGTCTCTACTGACCTCACCGAGAAAAACTCACTCGAAAATCTGTTAGAAACAGTTATTGGAAACTCTGGCCACGTAGACGTCCTCATTAATGGTGCTGGAGTAAACTCACCTACTCCGTTTTTTGAGGTGGAAATGGATGAGCTAGAACACATCTTTAATGTTAACTTTGCCGCCACATTTCAGGCCTGTCAGGTTTTTGGAAAATATTTTATCAATGAAGGTGTCCCAGCCTCCATCATTAATCTTGGCTCGATCTCTGGGCTTACCCCACTTTCTCGCGTCTTCACCTACTCCGCCAGTAAAGCCGCTGTACATAACTTAAGCAGAAACCTTGCGCGTGAATGGGCAGATAAAGACATCCGCGTAAATACGCTCGTGCCAGGTTTCTTCCCAGCTGAGCAAAACCGCAAAGTTCTAGACGAAACTCGTATACTAGAAATCCTGCGTAAGACACCAATGTCTCGCTTTGGAAATCCAGAAGAACTCATCGGCACTGTGCTTCTACTCGCATCTAACAATGCTGGGGGATTTATCACCGGCACAGAAATAGTCATCGATGGCGGATTTGACGCTATGAGCATTTAATCAATAAATAAACTAACAAACCTATGTCTGATCTACTCGAGCGAGCCCAGAACGGCCCCCCCCTAACAAAACTGGGCATCTATGCTAAACTCAGTGGCCCTGGGTGGATTCAGGCGGCAGTTACCCTAGGTGGAGGTTCTCTAGTAGGAGCTCTCTATCTTGGTGTCATCGGCGGTTATGAATTCATGTGGCTACAGCCGCTAGCGATGCTCTGCGGCATCATCATGCTCTCCGCTATTTCCCACATCACACTCTCATCTAAAGAACGCCCCTTTGTAGCAGCAAAAAAGAATATCTCACCGATACTAGCGTGGGGTTGGCTCATTGCTACTATCATTGCAGACGTAGTATACTGCGCTGCCCAATATGGACTTGGGACGGATGCTGTGCAAAACAACCTAGGGATACTGAATGGAGGGTCTGCACAGACATATACAGTCACCGGCATCTTTACCATTTTTAGTCTTACACTCCTCTGGCTATCTCTAGGAGGCGGCAAGACATCAAAGGTTATCGAACATGTTCTGAAGGGGCTCGTAGCTATAGTCGTCCTAGCATTCATGGCCGTTGTCATTGTGCTGGCCAGCCGTGGTGATGTTGCTTGGGGATCATTCTTTAAAGGCCTCATCCCTGATTTCTCAGCCTTATTTAAGCCCACCTCCAGCTACAGTGAGGCCATAGCCGCCACTGGTGAAAATGCCTCCTTTTGGAAAAAATACATCGCGGATAGTCAGCGTGACATCATCATTGGTGCCTTTGGATCAGCTGTAGGTATAAACATGACCTTCTTAATGCCATACACCCTAATGAAACGTGGGTGGACGAAGAGACACCGAGAGCTTTCACGTTTTGATCTAGCACTAGGTCTCTTTGTTCCTTTTATCCTCGCTACATCATTCCTAGTTATCGCCACCTCTGCCCAGTTTCATGCTAAAAAAGATGGTATCGTTAGCACCGGTAACTACAACGCCGTATTAGACTCATATCTCAAATCAAAAAACACAGACTACGATAAAAAATCAGTAACAGCCCAGGCACATCGTGACGCCATCCCATCAGCGGATAAAGAGGTAGCCACCATGGTCACTAAGCGAACCGCTAAAGATCTAGCCACGTCCCTCGAACCTGCACTTGGTAAAAATGCACAGCTCATCTTTGGCATCGGTATCCTTGCCATGGCCATTTCCACTATGATCGTACACATGATGATGAACGGCTACGCAGTCTCAGAGGCCTTTGGTAAACCGGGACAAAAAGCCCTCTTTATGATCGGTGCTTCCATGCCCGCCCTCGCTGGATTCTTCTCACCCATCTTATGGACAGGGAATCCTGATGTAAAAACTGCGCTGAACATCCCTGCAGGCACCATCGCCACCACACTCCTCCCCATCGCCTACCTGATCTTCATCCTGCTCATGAACTCAAAGAAAACACTGGGTAATGAAATGCCACGTAATCGCACACTCATCAATATACTTATGCTCATTGCAGGCGGGGCAGCTAGCTTTGCTGCTATCTGGAATCTTCTAGGCCGCTATGGGAGTAATGATCCGTTTATGCACACCTTTGGGCTGATCGGCCTCATCGCCCTACCAGTCTTATTAATCATCGGCGTTATTGGGTTTATAAAAAACAACAAAAGCTCTTAACCCATTATCCCCCTCTCTTATATTATGAAATTTGGAATCATCGGTGCCGGTATGATAGGCCGTTTCCACGCTCAAGCCATTACCGATATGGAAAATGGAGCACTTCATTCTGTTTTTGACCTCAATCAAGAACGTGCTGAAGCACTAGCTCATGACTTCGGGGCAAAAGCTTACACAGACATGGAAAACTTCCTCGCAGATGCTGAGCTAGAGATCGTCACCGTAGGCACCCCCAGCGGCGCACACCTAGACCCTACACTAGCAGCGCTTAACGCAGGTAAACACGCCATCGTAGAGAAACCGTTAGAAGTCACCACAGAGCGTATCGATCAGCTCACTGCTGCCGCTAAAGCCAATGGTAAAACTCTAGCTGCTGTTCTGAACCGTCGCTTTCACCCCGGTATGGACGCATTTAAAAAAGCATCAGAAGAAAACCGCTTTGGCACCCTCGCATCTGCCTCAGCCTACGTTAAATGGTATCGTGATCAGGCCTACTATGACTCCGCTGGCTGGCGGGGCACCTGGGCGCTCGATGGTGGTGGTGCACTTATGAACCAGTCCATCCACACCGTAGACGCTCTACTTTACCTCGCTGGCCCGGTAAAACGTGTCACCGCCACCAAGGCGCTACTGGCTCACGAACGTATTGAAGTAGAAGATCACTGCGTCGCTCTTCTTGAGTTTGAAAATGGCGCCCGCGGTGTGATCGAGGCCTCCACCTGCACGTGGTCTAAGGACGGTCACCCTGCCAGAGTTCAGCTCTCCGGCACTGAGGGCTCAGCCTTCCTCGCAGACGAAGCATTTGAAATCTGGGATTTTCAAAACGAGCAAGCCGAAGACACGGAAATCCGCGCCACCCTTATGAAAGGTCAAGAAGCAGGCCTGGGCGCAAACGATCCCACCTCCATTAATACTTACCAACACCAGCGCAACTTCGAGGAAGTAGTCAATGCCATTCAAGAAGGCCGTGAGCCCTCCACCTCGGCAAACGAATCACGCAAAGCTGTAGAACTCATTCAAGCCATCTACAAGTCCGCCAAAAATGACGGGCAGTGGATCTCCCTTTAACTCAAAATACATGAAACTCAGCGGATTCACAGACGAGGCTGCCCCAGACCTAGCCACCCAGATTAAAGCCACCCAAGAGCTGGGCTGGCAGTATATTTCCGCGCGCGGAATTGATGGCAAAAACATCCATGACCTAGACGAAGCCGCCTTTGACACTGCATATGGCCAGCTCTCAGAAGCTGGCATTAAAATCGCAGAATTTGGCTCTCTCATAGGCAGCTGGTCAAAAAATATAGATAGTAATCTAACCTTAACTATGGATGAAGTAGAGCGCTGTATCCCCAGGATCCAGAAACTCGGCACAGAGATCGTCCGCGTCATGTCCTACGCACAGAAACCATGGGGAGAAGATCAGCAAGATCAAGAGCGCTTCCGTAGACTACGTGCTATCACAGCACGCTTTAGTGAGGCTGGCATAACCGTAGCTCATGAGAACTGCATGAACTACGGAGGCTTCTCCAGCCAACACACTCTCCGCCTCATAGAAGAAGTCCCTGGCCTACAACTCATCTTTGATACAGGGAACCCAGTCTTCCAGCGTGACCGCTCACAGGAGGAACCACAACCATGGCAAGACGCATGGCAGTTTTACCAAGACGTGCGTGAACGCATTATCCACATACACATCAAAGACTGTAGAAACCCCAAAACAGATGACGTGGAGCCAGAATATGTATTTCCCGGTGAAGGGCAGGCATACATCCCAGCTATTATAAGTGACCTTATAAAAAATAACTACGATGGATTCATAGCTATTGAACCTCATGTAGCCACTGTTTTTCATGCAAAATCAAAAGACAAAGACTGGAATCAATGTTATAATTCATACATTAATTACGGTAAATCCTTAGAAAAAATCATCTCAGAAAATTCATAATTATATGATGAACATACCATATCTCAGCACCATCATCACCCTCATCCTAGCTCCACTTTCACTAGCAGATGAGACCACCACTATAGAGCATAAAACTATCTCCCTTTTTGATGGTAAAACACTCACAGGCTGGAAAATCGTGGGTGGAAATGGCAACTTCAAGGTCGAAGACGGCGCGATCGTAGGCTACGGAAACAACATTAATAATAACACCTTTCTCTGCACAGAAATGTCATACGGTGACTTTGAGCTCACTTATGAATTTAAGTTCGATGACCGCAGTGGTAACTCAGGCCTCATGTTCCGAGCTCTTCAGAAGCCCTCTAAAGATGGAAACGGCCGTGTTTATGGCTACCAGTGTGAGTCCGATAATAAAGACCGCTCATGGTCCGCCGGCATCTATGATGAAAAACGCCGAGGATGGCTATTCCCTGACAAGGCAGACAAAGAGCACTGCAGCACATTCACCGCACAAGGACTAAAAACTTTCAAATGGAATGAATGGAATACTATCGTGATCCGCTGCCAAGGTAACCACATTCAAACATGGCTCAATGGTGAAAAACGTGCGGACTTCACAGATAACGATAAGAAACATGATACCCGTAAAGGATTCTTTGGCCTACAAGTTCATAAGGGGAAATCATGTAACGTACGCTGGAAAAACCTTCAACTTAGACACCTCTAGACTTAGCTGACCACCTCATAACGCAGACCCATGAAACGCTCTTCCCATACCCGTATTTTATTAGTCAGCTGCATTTCAGCCATAGGCCTACTCTCACCAGCTCTCTCACAGCAAGGAGATAGAAAAGGCCACAATATGACCGCCCCCATTGCTGCTACTAAGATTCCACCATCCCCCTACCTCTCACTAGATGATGCCCTGGAAAAGTTTCAAATTGCACCCGGATATGTCATCGAGCCAGTAGCCTCTGGTAAAGATGTCTACATGAGCGTCGCCCTATCGTTTGATGGTAATGGCCGCGCATGGTCTTGTGAAATGCGTAGTTACATGCCTGATCTTGATGGTAATGGTGAAGGCACTCCCAATGGTAGAATCAGAGTATTAGAAGATACGAATGGCGATGGTAAAACTGACCGTGTTACCACCTTCTTAGAAGGCCTGGTCCTCCCACGCGCCGTGGCCGTCACCAGTGATGGCTGCCTCTACACCAGTGGCCAAACCCTCTATTTCACAAAAAGAGACGGACTCAAGCCCGTTGGCAAACCTACTATAGTAGACGCTAAATACTCCACTGGTGGAAACCCAGAACATAGCGCTAACGCTCTCCTCTATGGTCATGATAACTGGTACTATAATGCCAAGAGCACGGCACGCTACCGCCGCATAAATGGTAAATGGATTAAGGATACCACACGTCTGCGCGGCCAATGGGGCCTAAGTAAAGACAACGCCGGCCGCCTCTACTACAATACTAACAGTGTCACCCTCAAAGGTGACATCTTCCCACCTATGTTTATGCGCGGTAATACTCACTATAAACCTAAGGTCAAAGTCTCACCCTCCATCGGGTCTAGAGACACTAGCCCCATACACATCACACCGGGTGTAAACCGTGCTTATTTAAAGGGCACGCTCGATAATCAAGGCCGCTTGAACAAAGTCACGGCCGCGTGTGGTGTCACCATCTACCGCGGAGATAACTTCCCAGAGGAGCAGCAAGGCATGGCATTTATCTGTGAGCCTGCTGGAGATCTTATTAAAGCCGTAAAAATCAGCCGTGATCAGTATAATAACCCCACTGGGAGCCACCCATACGGTAGCAGTAAAGAGTTTCTAGCCAGTTCAGACGAATGGTTTCTACCCTGTAACCTATACACAGCGCCAGATGGCTCTCTATGGCTAGTGGACATGTACTTTGGACTACTCCAGCACAAAGCATACATGACCAGCTACCTGCGTCACCAATACACCAGCAGGAAGTTAGACCGACCCGAGCCAAACACTGGCCGAATCTACCGCATTCGCTATCAAAAAAATAAACTCTCCCCAGTACCCCAGCTGGAAGGGCTATCTACAGCAGAAACAGTCAACTTTCTCAGCCACCCAAATGGCACTATCCGCGACATCGCCCAGCGCCGCATCGTAGAATCTCAAGACTCCTCCGTAACGGACGCGCTGACGCAATTGATAGATACATCGCCAAATTCACTAGCAAAAATTCACGCCCTCTGGACCCTAGAGGGTCTTGGTGAAATCCCCACAGCAGCACTTGTCAAAGGCCTTAAAAGCTCAGACCCAGATGTAATTAATAATACCCTAGATATCATTGCTCGTAGCCGGATGAATCACTCAGATATTAAACAAGCCATCACCTCCCTGGCAAATAAACCACAGACTCTACATGCGCGCATCAAAGCCTCATCCGCAGCTGGTATGTTAGATCAGGCTCTGGAGCTCACACTTCAATCTAAAAAAACACCCTTTGTATCTGAGGTATTTATCAGCAGCCTTGGCTCAGAAACAGTAGCCGTCAGAGAAAAATACAAAACAATAAACCACCCTAAACTAGACTCATTACTTACTACTGCCGCAAAAGCCGCCAAGAATAGCAAATTAGTAAAAACCAAACCTGGAGCACACCTTAATACAGAAGACCTCACCTCCTTCAAACGCGGTAAAGCTATCTACACCACCAAAGCCGCCTGCTTTGGTTGCCACGGCACTGATGGCGCAGGTCTAGACAGCCTCGGCCCACCACTAGATAAATCTGAGTGGGTGACCAAAAACCCAGAACGCCTAACAAAGATTCTCCTCCAAGGAATGGTAGGGCCACTCAGCGTCAACGGGGTGAAATACTCACCAGCACTGGCGATGCCTGGCCTAAAGGATAACGCCTCTATCACTGATCAAGATCTAGCCGATGTTATCAACTACATTAGCAATGCATGGAGTAATCAGTCCAAGCTCATCACCCCAAACTTCGTTAAAAAAATCCGCTCTAATACAAAATCCCAACAAGCACCCTATCAAGCGAAAGCTTTAGAGTAAGCCAAGTCATTTAGCTAGGGCACGGCCGCAATTCTTAAGGACATAAATACCCTTCATGGTCATCAAAACCTACAGGATTAAGTGCGTAGCGGCTACTTCAGTTTTACGTTAGATTACCCCTGTTAGATCCAGCCTCTAGTGTTTACTAATAATCAAACCACTAAGTGCAGACTGTATAGCTTCACTGCCTTTTACTGGGCCAGTAATAACTCTGATCGTGTAAAAGCCTCCAGCAACTGGATTATTTATAATAACAGGCACCTGAATAGCTCCGGGCTCATCAGCTAGGATTTCGCTATCTGTCATAGATTCATCCTTTGAACTCATAACCTCTATACGGTAGTCCCCCGCATTTTGTATGAGATAGAGGTTTACCGTAACTGAGCTCGGATCCTTTCTTGGCATCCTTAACTGAATTTCATATCCAGCATCTTCAGATTGCTCGTTATTTCTAACAACCGATGCTCCAGGAAATAAAACTTTCTCATTCTTCGTAAATCGAATCGGGTTTTCAGTCATCTTAACCGGACTGACTTGCCCAAAGGTCTGTATACTTAAAATATACCCTCCCCCCCCAGTCACCAATTTAGAGGAAATAGGTATATCAACACCCACCATCCAGTCCACAGTATCACTGCTATCTAGAGTCACTGTTTTAGGATTATTTTGCTTCCTCAAAGAATGAATAAAAACTTCCTTACCAATACTCAGCGAATGTAGCCCTGACGTATCTTTTACTACAGAAGCACCATCGCTTTCACTAGAATCACCTCGTTTTGTTGCAAAGATTACGCCAAGAATTAAAAACATTACCAACCCTCCGATTATAGAAAACATCAACACCTTTTCCTTTTTGGCACTTTTAGCAACATCGTTCACAACCTGCGCGTGAGCTCCACTTAATGGATCTCCCGCTGCTGTATTAGCTGCGCTATTATTAACAGCAGAAGTAGCCATAGCCGCCCCCCCCTGTGCCACAGCCATACCTGCTGCTGCCTCTGATATCCTAGCTGTTTGTTCGAGTTTTTTAGCCGCCGCATCAGCCAGCTCAAATGCATGAAGAGTTATCATAGCGGCTGAAACATCTTGAGGGCGCTTTTCTGGATCTACATCAATGAGCGACATAATCCATTTCACAAAATCAGGCTTAAGCTTGTCTACATACTGATCAACACTCGGTATCCCCTCGCCATGATAGGCAGCTAAACACTCTTCACTAGATTTACTTGAAAATGGATGACCTCCCACTAACGCAGTGTAGCAAAGCTGACCTAACATAAATAAATCTGCCCTAGCATCTGGCTCCACACCTTCCTGATGAAGTTCCGGAGCCAAAATGACAGGGTCAGCCACCTTAACTTTCTCTGCCTTAACCATAGATGCCAGTTGGTTAAGCCCCAAGTCTACTAAAAGATATCTATGACCTCCAGACGCTCTATTTATTCGTTTAATAGAACCCGTGTGGAGTGCCCCATGGAAGACTCCAGACTCATGAGCTGCATGTAGCGCCTCTAACATATCAGCGGCCATTCTATAAACTCCAGCCTCACTCAAAGCTCCAGTTTGTAATCGCTCAGCTAGAGACTCCCCTTCGATAAGCTGGGAAAATACATATGCGCCACCGTCCGCTATATGTACATCATAGATCGTCATCATGTTAGGGTGCTGCATAGAACCCATCTTCCCTGTGTATATCCCAAAATCCCTCCGCCATGAATCATCCCTTGTTTTTACCTCAGGATTATCACCATACTCAATATACCTACACATCACGCGGCGCTGTAGCATAGTGTCATCTGCCAAATAGACAGCGCCTAATATATCCTCTCCTAGCTGACTAGTTATTTGGTATCGTTCTGTCATAGCACTCTGTTGATAGATATATTATATCGACTTTCTTTTAATAAGCTCAAAAAGCTCGTAAGCCATTAAATATAAGTGAGGTATTACACTCAAAAAAAAATAGGTAAAGTATAAATACGCCCCCTGTCAGCCCTGTATCATACACATACAAATGTAATTCTCAGTTTTGTCTAAAACTGAAACAGTAACTCTACTCAGCAGCCTTCGCCTTAAGATCAAATTTCTTATCACTAACACGCTCAATCTCTACAAAAAAAGCACCCAGCTCTCTAGTCAGAGCTAGTTGCCCTGTAAACCAACACTCCATATCAATAATACCAGCGTCCGCATCCATCTGTAACGTTACCGAGGTGGCACCTTTCATCACCTTAAGCTGCGCCACATTCCCTCCTAAGCGGATGAAGGCCGTGCCTCCCGCCAGCTTCATTAGCTCTTTATACTGACCATTAGCAGTATCGCTAGGCAGAAGGCTTGCCGTGATTTTATATCTACCAGAACGAGTAATATTTACAGCCCAGCTACCTGAATAAGCAGGAAATTCATCCTTATATTTTGGGTTGTTTTTAAGCCCCCCAAGGATAGCTAAAAGGTCATCTTGATAGACCATAGCCATCGAATTAGGTGATTCACCATTTACATCAATAATCTTGGAAGCACGCCAATCAAGAGCTGAAAGTCTTACCACACGCCCATCATGCTGCCCTACGTCAAAAGCACGCGTATCATGCAGCGCCTTACCTGCCAGCTGCCACCACTGGCCATGTGCAGTAAGTAGCTGTCTATGCATCTGCTGATGCTCTACCAGATCTAATGGCTGAACGAGATCGGCGGCAAAACCTTTTGCCCGATATAAATTTATACCATTCACTAAAGCTAAACCCTCACCAATAACTAAAGAACCACGGTGTCGGTTTCTCTCTGCGGACTCAGTCACTGGCCAGTTTCCATAATGAAAAAAACGAAAGGCTGATTTTGAACTCACCTTTAGCCCTACCATATCACATATCAATCTATGTAGATCCCAATCAGTCTCGATACTAATGGTAGACTTTTTCACCCCTCTAGTAAAACACTGCCACCTAGCCGGATGGTAATATTTCTGAGCCAAATCCCCGCCCGATTCTAAAATCACCACAATAGCCGGATGCTGGTTTTTTTCCGCCCACTTAGATAAGGCATCCATAATAGAGGCTCTACTCAGCTCTCTACCTTCAGCGATATAAACAAAGCTAGATTGATCAAAACTCTCTATCTCTAACGGTGCCTCCCCACTCTTCTCCCAGCGATCAGTCAGAGTATTACGCAGCGCCGCAGTATGAGCATACGCCCTATCAAAGCCCCTGCTCTGCGGTTCAAACGGCTCATTTACCCCCAAAGCCCACGCACCATAAAAGCAAGCTTGATACCCTAGATTCTTAAAAAGGTTTGCTAAAGTTTCACCCCTAACAGCCTTCCTACGCCAGTCCGCATCAGCTACTACCCCCTGCTCCAATGCTGGCGTGCCAAAAAGTAATGCAGTCTGCACAGCCGCCCTGCCAGGACTAGCGAGACAGCTCCCACTTTGTTTAGCCCATCCCTCTGGCTTTATAAAATCAAGTTCAACTCCAGACTTAACCTCTGTAGCATTCAGCTGGATCACAAATACATGAGGACGCTCCTGCTCCGCCTTTGCGAAACCAGAAATACACACCATCACTATCAATAGAAACCTTGCCAGCATCACGCATAGAATACAACATTCCAACATCATGCCAAGAACACCTTTTCATGTCTTATTCGTCTGTATGGGAAACATCTGTAGATCACCAGCTGGTGAAAACATCTTCCGCCACCAGGTAAAATCCGCCGGCCTGGAAAACGATATCATCATCGACTCCGCCGGCACTCACAACTACCATACTGGCAAAGGGCCTGATCACCGTATGTGCGCTACTCTCAAATCACGTAGTATACCAGCAGATGGTAAGGCTCGCCTATTCAACACTCAGGATTTTTATAACTTTGATCTTATACTCACGATGGATACGGAGAACTATCAAAGAGTCACCGCACAAGAGCCAGATGATGACTATCGCGCTAAAGTTAGAATGTTTACCTCCTACTGCACACAGTCAGAAAATCAAATCCCAGATGTGCCAGACCCCTACTATGGTGGTGACGAAGGCTTCGAGCAGGTGGCCGATATATTAGTAGACGGTTGCGCAGAGATTATCCACCAGTACCAGCAAGGTACGCTCTAAACTACTCTTCAATCAGCACGTCAGCTCCTTCTTGAACTCTGTCGTAAAGCTCCACGATATCTGCATTCCTCATCCGGATACAGCCACAGCTAGCTGGAGTGCCTAGTTTATCCTCATGGTTAGTACCATGAATATAGATATAACGTTCCATACTATTAGCATTCTCAGGCTCCATACCGTCCAGACGTATGATGCGCGTCAGCACGAGATCCCCCTCACCTGCCTCGCCCCTCCAGACGCCCTCAGGTTTCCGTGAGCGGAATACTGTACCCAGCTCAGCACCTTCACCTATTTTTTCACGGATCTCAAAACTCCCAATAGGGGTACAATAACTACCTTCTTTAAATCCTATACCGTTAGAGGCACTGGAAATACTGTAAGTCGCTACTCGCTCACCGTCATTCATGAGAGTGAGAGACTGATCTGTAATAGAAATTTGAATATTCATCAGCAGCCTATTGGTGAACGTAATGAAACGATAGAGTTATGCCCACCCATACCAACAGCTATTTTTAACACTGTAGCACCATGAGGGGAAAGCGGTGAACTATCTAAGGTAAACATCCCACCCTCTGGCACAGTCATATCAGCCATATTACCAGGCAGTGTCTGCTGTCTCATATGGTGAGTAAGTATAGCACAGTCCAGCACCCCGCTAGCGCCCACTGTATGACCAGTATAGGGCTTTAATGGATGAAGGGAAATCGCCTGATCATGTGGTAGTGCACTTGTTAGCGCTGAGAGTTCGGCCTTCGCGTGGAGCAGTGTCCCACTGGCATGCGGGCATACTGCACGAATATCCGGTTCATTTTTTAAATCCGCCACAGCTCCTTGGAGACAGTCACGGAGTCCTGCACCATCAGCTGGCATACCTATGGGAGAGTCAGCATCAGAATTGCACCAGTAACCAGTAAGTGCCACAGCTGAGGATGGTGCGTCATCAGAGAATGCCTCTAACACCATAGCAGCCCCTGCCTCACCGGGGAAAAATCCTGACGTATCTGGTGAATACGGATCATTCACCCCTGTGGTAGAAAGCACCCCTGTATTCCGATAACACTCTAACACCTCAGGTAAGAGTGGCAGCTCCACCCCCACCACGATCGCACGCTTCACCATCCCCTGAAGCAGCATCATTCTGGCTATTCCTATAGCATCTAGGCCAGCCGCACACCCACTAGCAATCACCTGCCACGGTCCACATGCACCCAGCTCAATACTTATGATGGATGCTAACTCACCATGCATCGAGTTACTAGCCGCCATTAAACCTATCGCACGCCGCTCAGGCCAAGGTGTTATAAACCCACCCAGATTCCCACGACTACTACCTACGATAACAGCTGTATTTTTTAGCTCATCTTGGCTCAATCCAGCATCTTGCACAGCCTGCTTAGCTACATGAAGTGACAACATAGAGGCTGGCGCCCATTTTCTAGATACAAATATATCTCTCGGCGTAATCCACGATGCCGGTAAATCAGCAAACTCAGAACCCTCACCTAACAAGTTAGATAAGGGCGACAGGTTTACCTCCCCTGCCGCTATCCGCGAGGCATGCACTAGAGAACCATCACCTAGTCCGCTGGTGAGACCAATACCAGTGATTGCTATTTGCATGAACTTAGCAGCTTAGCCACAGCAAGGTGAGGATGACTCACATGTAGGTGCTGGTGAGGCAGGTCGCTCCCCATCCTTACATGGTGATTCCATCGAAGGATTTGGCGCCTGAGCCTTGAGGTTGAGCTTCTCAATAAGCTCGAGATCCTTCTGGATAGCAGGGTTCTTAGCCGTTAGAAGTTTATCTCCATAGAAAATAGAGTTTGCACCCGCGAAGAAACACATGGCCTGCCCCTCCTCAGACATCTGCGTCCGGCCAGCAGAGAGGCGGACCTTAGCATTAGGACATGCGATGCGAGCCACAGCGATCATTTTAACAACATCAAAGATACTAACAGGATCAGAATCTCCAAGTGGTGTACCCGGCATAGGCATCAGTGAATTAATTGGCACACTCTCTGGCTGAGGGTTAAACTCAGAGATTGTCTCTATCATTTTTAAACGGTCTTCCGTATTCTCACCAAGGCCCAGAATACCACCACAGCATATACTCATACCTGCATTCTGCGCGTGACGAATAGTATTAAGTCGATCGTCGTATGTGTGGGTTGTTACGATATTAGGATAATGCTCACGTGAGGTATCTAGGTTATGATTATAGGCTGTAACTCCTGCATCCTTAAGCTCCACGGCCTCATCAGCTCCTAGCTCACCAAGGGTCACACAAACTTCCATGCCCAGCTCAGAGACAGATTCTATAATCTCTTTAACCTGCTCAAAACGCTTAGTTCCAGCGCGGACACCCTTCCATGCGGCACCCATACAGAAGCGAGTTGAGCCACTTTCACGAGCAGCACGCGCACGCTCCATAACTGCATCCTTTTCCATTAAACGTTCAATTTCCAAACCAGTGCTATGACGCGCGGACTGTGAGCAGTATGAGCAGTCCTCTGAGCAGCCCCCAGTCTTGATAGATAATAGCGTGCATAGCTGCACCTCATTCTCTGGCCAATGAGTCTCGTGGACGGCTCGAGATTTTTTTAACAGCTCAAAAAGTGGTAAACTATGGATGCGATGTAGTTCTTCGTATTTCATGAATATATTAGTAAATGGATAAATGGTCAGTATTTTAGCGGACCCAGCGGCCAGAAACAGAGGGCATTTTCCCCTGCCCCACTGGCACATAGTTAGTCTTACCCTTGGCCCCGATCAGTGAGCTCCCCATGTGCCGTTTCCAGACAACACTCATACTCTCGCCAGTATGGCAGCCCCAGCTCTGACAAGATGCGTTTCGAGCAAAGGCTCCACGCCTGAGTTTAGCTATATCATTCTGGTGAAACCACGCTGTACTGGCACCTATGATATCTGCGCTATAATCAAGTAGGAAACAGTATTTATTAGAATGCCCAAAGAAATCGAATGTAATAATCGAGCGTGATGCCTGGCCGTTAATAGTCTGAATAACATCACCACCACTATACACCCAGATCAGCTTTACCTTCCTCCTAGCTGACAGCTCTGTGATCCATTTTACATAAGGCTTACTATCCTCGATGCCACGAGCAGCATAGCCAGGGCGATAAACCATCCATGTAATCTCAGCATCCTTACCATATGCCGTGCGTATTTCCACCATCCGCAGTGTAGCACCACGGACAAAGTTCGCCCACCAGCGATCATGCTGATCCCGCTTCACTCGGAGATTCTCCCACTTTCTCAGCGCAGGCCCACCACTGAGAATAAGGTGTTTTTGAGCTGATTCAGCGATACTGGAAGCACCTACCAGCCCAAGCATGAGGAGGAGAAGAAAACGAACACGCATGAGGCTGATTATTCACTCAGGTAATGCAGCTGTCCAGACTGAAGTCTCACCGAATCACTCCCTATGGCGCACCAACCGCCCCCCTATTAAATCTAGAATCAAACTTCGTCATCAGTCCCCAATCTCCGCCAAGCAGCAATAGCCTCGATTACCATCCACAGCTCAAGAATAAGTGAAGTAGTACCTATACCTACTAGCAGCCAGCGCTCCTGCGCAATCCAGCTTTCACTAGCCCCCACTGCCTCAATAAAAATCTGGTAGCCCATAGCCCACGCAGGTAAAGCCAGCATAAAGAAGGCTGGGATAGCAACAAACCAAACAGGCAGCTTATTTCGTCTCATCCAGAAAATAATTACCAAGAAGGCTAGCCCCCCAAGCAGCTGGTTTGTCGCGCCAAATAAGGGCCAGAGAATTAGACCTCCAGTTCCAGCAGGCTTCCCAACAGCAGCGGGCAGAGATGCCATCCACCACGCGAGAGCAATCGCAAAAATAGTCGCCCCATGCTTATTTACCAACCAGCTGAGAGGGTTTGCACTAATCACAATAGTACTAGCCTCCTCATCATCATCTTTTTTCCGCAACAGGCATGATGCCAGCTCCTGCACCACGTATCTCTGTAATCGACACGCAGTGTCCAATGTCGTTGCTGCAAATGAAGCCACAAATACCCCCATTAAAGCTGTAGCATATTGCGCAGGTACACCCAGCGCCTTTAGAAAATTTGCCGAGCCATCCACAAAAGCACCCACCTTAGCACCCAGCCCCATAGTGCTCCAGTCACCGTACCGCGCATTCCAGGCATCAGCACCCATCAATATCTCTCCACCCCCGCCAGCCACACCTAGTCCTAGCCCCGCAACACAGGCCAGAATAACAAGCACAGCAAGAAAACCCTCAGTAAGCATAGAGCCAAAGCCTACAAACATAGCATCCGTCTCACAGCTCAGCTGCTTAGAGGATGTACCGGAGGAAACTAAACAGTGAAAACCAGAGATGGCACCGCAGGCGATCGTAATAAAGAGAAATGGGAATATCAGCGGCAGCTGCTTAGCATCTACCGAGGGCTCCATAGCCGGCGCCGCAATTTCTAAAACTGGCCTAACTCCATCCACCGGAGCCCCTCCCCAGATAGCAGCCACCACCAAACCTAATACCACCAACCCCAGAGCAGATAATAACTGCAAAGAATTAATATAATCACGCGGCTGGAGTAATATCCATACTGGAAGCACTGAAGCCACATATGAGTATGCCAGTAACAGGCTCACCCAAGTCATCAGATCCCATTTCTGCATTTCACCATTCATCCAGCCCACCCAGCCAGAGTTACCATTCGCCACTGACACATACATCAGCACCAACGCCACTAAGGACGCTATCATAATATTACCTCCTTTTCTATGGATGAAAAAACCTATCAACACCGCCAACGGAATCTGAAAAAGACACGGTGCTATAGCCTCCGGATAAGTGCGAAACACCACCGCTATCACCAGACCAAAGATCGCCAGCACAATCGTCAAAGCCATAAATAAAATGAGTAAAAAAAGCACCCTCACACGAGGTGAAATAACCCGCCCAGCAATATCTCCCACTGTCTGCCCACGGTTCCGCATAGATACAATAAGCGCCCCAAAATCATGAACAGCCCCAATAAATACTGAGCCAAAAAGCACCCAAATCAACGCCGGCAGCCAGCCCCACATCACAGCAAGTGCTGGCCCCACAATAGGCCCAGTCCCTGCGATTGAGGTAAAGTGATGCCCAAACACCACCCCCTTACTAGTAGGCACGTAGTCATTTCCATCCTCTAACTCCACAGACGGCACCTTAGCCTCGGCATCGAGCTTGAAGACCTTACTCCCCAGCCATTTCCCATAAGTATTGTAAGCAATAATATAGAACACAAAAGCTCCAAGAGCGATAAAAAGAGTGGTCATAGTCGCTCAACATACACATCTACCACTTCCATATCAACCATAGATAGCATTAGCTCTGCTGGTAACTAGCTACACCATCATGCTTCTATTAAAATCACAATTTCCTCATTGCACTCAAAGTCTAATATATCAATGCTCTGCATAGTTATGGCAGATTGGTATTACGGCAAAGACAATACACAGCACGGCCCTGTGTCCGAGCAGGAGATTCACGCACTTGTCTCTTCAGGGCAAATCAATAGCAGTAGCATCATCTGGCGTGAGGGCATGACCGACTGGATACCTTTGAAGGATGTGCCAGAGTTTCAATCAATATCAGCTAGCGCCGGTGACTCCGCAGCACCATATGCATCACCTCAGACAAATTCTCCCCAGTCTGTGCAACACATGCCTGTGATCGCAGCCCCTACATCCGGACTATCTATTGCAGCTCTCGTCTGCGGCATACTCGGCTGTATCACATGCTACATCGGAGGGTTTTTTGGTCTTCCTGCCGTAATCTGTGGCCACATGTCGCTGAAGAAGATTAAAAACAGCCCCACCCCCATCGGAGGAAAAGGCATGGCGATTGCTGGTCTGATCTGCGGTTATATCGGCATTGCGATGACACTTATCTTTCTTATATTCTTAGCCATAGGAATCGCTGGGGGCGCTATGAGCTCCACCGTCACGCCCTAACCATCAGGATTAATGTATGCTCGCCGTCTTTGGCCTCTATGCCCAGCGCTAGTAGCCATAGGACTAGTCACCACCTCCCTCAGCTTAAGACAGTGGCTCGGTCATCAGCCCGCCCACTGCGCCATCCACAGTGCCACTGGACTGCATTGTCCAGGCTGCGGGGGTACACGCTGTGCGCATGATCTTCTAGCAGGAAATTGGCAGCACGCTCTTGGCCATCACGCGCTACTGACCATGGGCGCTTTAAGCCTCAGCGCTATCAGCCTCTACCTCATTGTTAGGATAACTATTCTTGGGAAATCAACACCCAAGATACCTAACATCTCCACCTCATTCATCTGGGTGGGGCTAGGTATCATCATCCTATTTACCCTGCTACGCAATATACCTGCGTGGCCGTTTAGCCTACTGGCACCGTAAGGAATAAACCTAACGAGAAGGCATCAGCTGCATCACAAAGCCCTTCAAATACTCCGTCTCAGGAATAGCCGGTAATACTGGGTGATCTAGCCTTTGACCATGAGATGCCATCATCCGTAGAGAGCGCTTAGCATCCACGGAGGCAGAGACGATATTCTCCAAAAATAGCTCACGAGTAGCGTGATGAGAGCAGCAATAAGTAGCCATAATCCCATCACGATCCAGTAGCTTCAGCCCACGTAGGTGAATCTCCTTATACCCGCGCATAGCATTATTAAGGCTCTTTTTGTTTTTGGTAAATGATGGTGGATCCAGGATCACCAGATCATACTCATCTTCGCAGTGTTTTAGAAAATCAAAGGCATTGTGCCTCACCGCATTAATCTCCACACCATTAAGCTCCGCATTTTTCTTTGTCGCATCAATAGCTGACTCTGAGGAGTCCACTGCCGTGACACTCGCCGCGCCAGCCTTAGCACATGCTAGAGCGAAGCCGCCCTGATTACAGAAACAGTCCAGCACTCGCTTACCCTTCGCTAGCTTAGCCACCTCACGGTGCGCATCTAGCTGATCCAGATAAAGCCCTGTTTTCTGACCATCTAACAAATCTATTTCAAACTTCACACCACCCTCCACAGTAGGTGCCTCAACAATAAATGGAGCAGGACGCTCACCATGCAGCATCAAAGTCTCTTCCTCAATACCCTCGGCTACCAGCATGGGTGAATCATTTCTCAAAATCACTGACTCAGGCCCTAACAAATCTACCAATACCTTAGCTATAATCTCACGGTTAAGAGACATCGCTAAAGTTAGAGTCTGCAGCACTACATGATCACCATACCTATCTACAACTACCCCCGGCAGACCATCTGACTCACTCCATACGATCCTCGCCAGCCTGAGATCGATACCAGACTTCTCACGTAAAGCAATGGCCTGACCGATACGACGATTAAAGAACTCCTCATCGAGCTTCTGCTTCCTGCGTGAAATACGCCGCGCCACAATCTGTGATTCAGGATTATAGATAGCCGTTCCCAGAGGGCGGTCTCGGTAATCCTTCAGAGAAATCACCTCTCCAGCCTTAGGCTCACCAAAGAGCTTACGGATTTCAGATGCGTAGACCCAGTCGTGTCCATGAAAAATACGAGCGCGCGGTTTGATAACGATTCCAGCCATGTCAGCACCTTTCAATCATGGTTACACGAGAAATGGGAGATAATTCGCGCTATTCCTCGTTTGACAGTGCTGAAAAAACGCATCTGTGGATTATTATCAATTAACCCCTAAATTTCAACTCACTCTCAATTACCATATTTCTTAAGGTGAAAAGTATTTAATCTCATCCACTGCAGAATTTCTTCTCGCACTAGCTCATGATTACTCCAGAATAAACACCTCAATGCACAAGCTCTTTCTTCTCGATGGCATGGCGCTCGTCTATCGCGCGCACTTTGCGTTTATGCGTAACCCTATCCTTACCAGTAAAGGTCTAAACACCTCTGCCGTTTTTGGTTTTACCAACACCCTCCTAGATATCATGGAGAACCGTGGCGCCACCCACATCGGCGTGGCATTTGATACCAAAGCCCCCACCACTCGCCATGAGATGTATGAGCCATATAAGGCGCAGCGTGAAGCCATGCCTGAGGAGCTAGCCGCCGCCATTCCCTTTGTAAAACAGATGTGCAAGGCCTTTAACATCCCAGTGCTGGAGCTGGACGGCTATGAGGCAGATGACATCATCGGCACCCTAGCATACCGTGCAGATGCTGAGGGTAGCATCCACACCTACATGGTAACACCGGATAAAGACTTCGCCCAGCTAGTGAGTGAGACCACCACTATGTGGAAACCTGGCAGACAAGGCAGCGATCATGAGCTACTAGATGTAGCTGCCATTCAGACACAATGGCAGATAGAATCACCCAAGCAGGTGATCGATATCCTAGGTCTCTGGGGAGATGCCGCAGATAATATCCCAGGCGTGCCAGGGATTGGTGAAAAAACAGCCAAAAAGCTCATCGCTCAATTTGGCTCCATGGAAAAAATCCTTGCGTCCACAGATCAACTAAAAGGTAAGCAGAAGGAGAATCTAGAAAACTTCGCAGATCAAGCACTACTCTCTAAAAAACTCGCCACCATCATACTAGACACCCCTATCGAATTCAGCTGGGAAGACCTGAAGATTAGCCAGCGCAATGATGAGGCACTTCAGGCTCTGCTTACAGAGATGGAGTTTAACTCACTAGCAAAGCGCCTCTATGGCGGTAGCTTTGTAGCTGGCCGCGGACATGATACCTCTGATTCCGAGGAGTCACCCACTGCAAATCTAAAAACTATCTCTGATGTAGAGCACAAATATCATCTGGTAGAAAATGTCACCGATCTACACCGCCTGATCAAAAAGCTCTCCCTCGCTAACAAAATTTGCTTTGACCTAGAGACCACCTCGCTGGATCCACGCACCTGCGAAATTCTCGGCATTGCCTTTTCCATCCAGACTCATGAAGGATACTTTATCCACACGGGTGCTGGTAGCCCTCTCAGCGTCCAGATGGTTTTAGACAAACTGACTGTGATCTTTGGCTCAAAAATTGAAAAAATCGGCCACAATCTAAAGTTTGATCTCTCCGTTCTCCTCGCTCACGACTGCACGGTGAGCGGGCCATTCTTTGACACCATGCTCGTACACGCACTTGTCTCATCAGATCAGCGTCACAGCATGGATTTTGTCTCTGAGGCTCTATTAGGATACACGCCAGTAAAGCTAGCCGATCTACCACAGCAGACACAGGGTGCAGAAGGAGACCTCTTTTCATTCACTGAAGAAGAACAAAAAACCAAGAAAAAGGGCGCCAAGAAAAAGGACATTAACATGACCTTAATCCCCGTGAAGGAACTCACCGAGTATGCTGCAGAAGATGCAGACGTAACCTATCAAATCTCTGAAATATTACGCGAGCAGCTAGAAAAAAATAACCAAAGTAGCGTTTATCATGACATAGAAGCCCCACTTCTACCAGTGCTCACAGCCATGGAGAATGAAGGTATCTCACTAGATATCATCGCACTGAGTCACATCAGCGACAGCCTAACAAAACGGATTTCAAACCTCTCAGAAGAAATCACCTCAGCCGCTGGCCATGAGTTTAATCTAAACTCCCCTAAACAGCTTGGAGAAATACTCTTTGGGGAAATGGCACTCGTAGAAAAGCCTAAAAAAACCAAAACAGGGCAGTTTAAAACTGATGAGCAAACACTATCTACACTCGCGTCCAAACACCCTATCGTAGCAAATATTCTAGACTACAGAGAAGCTAGTAAACTCAAATCCACCTACGTGGACGCACTACCCCACCACGTTTCCAGCAAAACGGCTAGAGTCCATACGCACTACCAGCAGCTGATGACCTCCACCGGCAGACTCAGCTCTAACGAGCCTAATCTACAGAATATCCCCGTCCGCTCCGCTGCTGGGCGCGAGATCCGTAAGGCCTTTGTCCCTAGAGATAAAAACCACACCCTACTCGCCGCTGACTACTCACAGGTAGAGTTACGTGTGATGGCTGCACTCTCAGGAGATAAAGCTATGATAGAAGCTATCAAGGCTGAACTAGACATCCACAGCGCCACCGCCGCCCGCGTCTACGGCGTGAGTATGGATGACGTAACCTCTGAGATGCGGCGTAACGCAAAGATGGTAAACTTCGGTATCATCTATGGCATCTCAGCCTTCGGTCTCTCACAGAGATTAGACATTCCCCGCGCCGAGGCCTCTGAGATTATTGAAACTTATTTCCAGCAATATCCAGGGGTAAAAAACTACATGGAAAGTACCGTGGCAACAGCCCAGGAAAAAGGCTACGTCGAGACCCTTAGTGGCCGCCGCTGCTACATACGCAATATTGACTCTAAAAACGGCACCATCCGCAGTGCAGCTGAGCGCGCTGCGATCAATGCCCCAGTACAAGGCTCCGCTGCAGACATGATCAAGCTAGCCATGATACAGGTAAAAAACCTATTAATAAAAGAGACCACTAAGACCAAGATGCTACTCCAGGTCCATGACGAACTCATCTTCGATCTCCATCTCAGTGAACAGCAGACGCTAGTCCCCAAGATTATCACCAGCATGGAAAATGCCATGCCTCTCCCCTACGAGATAGCATGTAAAGTAGACACAGGCACAGGGGCTAACTGGTTAGAAGCGCATTAATAACGCATAGTAAACATCTCCAGAGAATGATCCTAGAAGCATTAAAATAATGCCTTTGATCGGCTATTAAGAATCACTCCCACCGTTTACTCAGCGCATTATACTCAGCGTAATTACCCAATCACGTCCTTCCCTTGTTAGAGTAGATCTAAGTTAAGTATTTCAATGGCAAGGTGGATTCACCCCATGATGACAGGGAAAGTATCATACAGCGTTGTTGCAAACATTTACTTTATCACTAGATTCTTTGTGAGGATATTCACACCAGTAACCCTTATTTTTCTATGTCTAATAATACATCTTACCACCCAGATCCAGAACGCTATGACGGGCGTATGCCTTATAGACGCTGTGGAAATTCAGGGCTCAAATTACCATCAATCTCATTAGGTTTCTGGCATAATTTTGGTGATCTAGATGACTTAGTTCAGTCAAAGCGTATTATGCACCGTGCATTCGATCTAGGTATCACGCATTTTGATTTTGCCAACAACTACGGCCCACCAGCTGGCTCAGCCGAAATCAACTGCGGCAAAATTCTTAAGTCAGATTTCTCTAATCATCGTGATGAGCTGGTCATATCCTCCAAAGCTGGATACCATATGTGGGACGGCCCTTATGGTGAGTGGGGATCTCGTAAATACCTGCTCTCTTCACTCAATCAATCTCTTAAACGTCTTCAGTTAGACTATGTAGATATTTTCTACTCACATCGGCCAGATCCAGAAACTCCACTTGAAGAAACTATGGGGGCCCTAGCTACTGCCGTACAGCAAGGAAAGGCTCTCTATGTAGGTATCTCAAATTACTCCGCTGAGCTAGCGGACTCAGCTATCAGCATACTCAAGGATATGGGTGTACCTTGCCTTATCCATCAGCCTAAGTACAACCTTTTTGAACGTTGGATAGAGGGTGGACTTACTGACATCTTATTAGCAAATGGAGTAGGATGCATCCCCTTTTCCCCACTCGCTCAGGGACTACTCACGGAACGTTATCTAGATGGCATACCTGCAGATTCCCGAGCAGGTAAAGAACATGGTTATCTTCAGAAATCTGAAGTAAAAATAAAAATAGATAAAATACGCGCACTCAAGTCCATTGCTGAAAAACGAGAGCAATCGCTAGCGAACATGGCACTTGCATGGGTACTACGTCAACCATCAGTCACCAGTGCCCTGATAGGGGCATCTAGTGTAGAACAATTAGAAGATAATATTCAGTGCTTAAATCAGCTAGAATTCACCGCTGGTGAGCTAGCTGCTATTGATCAGATTGTTTCTGCCTGAGGTTCATCCCCGCCTGACTTGCCTGATTTCTGTGGTTCAGGTACTGACTTGCTGGCGTCTTTTGGCTGTGTATCTTGTTCTACAGCCTTTACAGGTGCTTTCGGCTGACTTAACGGCACCACAGACTTATCTTTTAATTCCAGCTTATTTTTTGATCCATTTTTTCGGTTGTTAAGCTGCTTCTCCTTAGCAACCTGAGCCGCTTCTTCAAGTGAGTATATCTCTGCCACTCGAAGGCTGCGCTTAGCTAGTTCTCGGGCTTCTTTATCACCGATAAGTGCCAAGCCTTCTTCGTTCACTTCACCTAGAAAGATTTTCCAAGCACGTTTAGTAACGATTTTTTTATCCACCTTCACCTTCGGCTCTTCAGGTGAGTCTTGGCGATTACCACGACCACCACGACTTCGCCGATTACGCCCTTGCTTACGTGCTATTTCTGAAGAATTTTGTTCCTCATTGCTATTATTTACCTGCTTATTATCAACAGGGTCTGCCTTTTCACTGGATTCGCCCTCTGTATTTTTAGCCGTTTTTTTCTTTGCGGTTTTAGCAGTTTTACTTACGCGTGGTTTTTTAGCGGAAGCCGGTGAGCTATTCTCTTTTTCAGTAGTTTTAGGCTCATTAGCTATTTTGCCCTGGCTAGAGTCCTTAACTACTGATCTTGCCTGCTGCTCATTATTTTCCGGTTTTTGAGATTCTTCTGACATGAAATAAAATTGGTTTAGTGGTTAGTAGTGCTTATTAGTCCTTATGTAATTTTCATTCAATGATTCACCAGAATAACACTTCTCTAAAGTTTTTTAGTAAGTAAAAATTAACCCCAGCGTGAAGCCACCCAACTAGGTGAGATGGCACTCGCTGAGGTTGATTAAGATTTATAGGCTAAGTCTAGGCTCCATCTACGTTCTGGATCATTTTAATCAGAGGTAAGAAGAGAGCAAATACGATGGTTCCCACCACAAGAGCTAGGAAGACAATCATAATAGGCTCAAGTATTGATGTCATGGCCGTAACAGCGTTATCAACCTCGTCATCATAGACATCCGCAACTTTAAGTAACATCTCAGGTAGCTGACCAGTTTCCTCACCTACATCAACCATACTGATCACCATCGATGGGAAAATATCTGAAGCTGCCTGAAGAGGAGTTACAATAGACTCCCCCTCTTTAACCGCATCGTGAACGTTTTCAATAGCTTTAGAAACTACTACGTTACCAGCTGTATCACGTGTAATGGTAAGCGCCTGAAGGATAGGAACACCAGAGGTTACTAGTGTGCCCAGTGTTCGTGAGAAACGTGAGATAGCACTTTTCTTAGTAAGATCACCAAAGACAGGGAGCTTTAACTTAAAGGCATCTAGCCCAGCTCTTCCACCCGGAGTATTGGCCCAGAGCTTACCAAGAACAAATATACCACCTAAGACTAAGAATATCCAAACTGCGTTAGGTAAGATAAATGGACGTGCCAACATATTGTCTGAAAATCCAAAAACCATTCTGGAGATTAAAGGCAGCTGTGCACCCCCTTCGTCAGCAAACATTTCCTTAAATTTAGGAACAATGAAGAGCATTAGAAATGTCAGAATACCCATCGCAATGAAGAGCACGATCAATGGATAGACCATGGCTGAAACAATCTTATTCTTCAGCTTCTCAGCTTTTTCCATATACTCAGCAAGACGTGTAAGAACAACTTCTAACACACCACCAAGCTCACCGGCCTTCACCATGTTTACAAAGAGCTTGTTAAAGATCTTAGGATGCTGGGCTAGACTTTCTGAGAAAGTAGCACCTGACTGCACAGATTCTGCAAGTGAGTTCAACGTGAAACTGAGAGCAGGATTCGGCTCCTGTTTACCAAGAACTGTCAAGCCACGAAGAAGTGGGAGACCAGCATCAATGAGTGTAGCTAACTGACGAGTAAATAGCATAAGCACCTTTGGCTTAATTTTACCGACCTTACCATTTTTAGGTAACTTTTTACCACGTGACTTAGTTTTAGCTTTGGCTTTGCCTTTACTTTTACCCGCAGCAAGAGAGCCTTTACCTTCCTCTACTACTTGTGTGGGGTATAGTCCTTGAGCACGAAGTTGCTGAATAGCATCCGCCTCTGAGGAGGCAGGCATACTGCCAGTAGTCTGCTCACCCTTCGCATCGAGTGCTGTATATTGAAAATTAGCCATATTCTTTATGAAACGTATTAGTTGATGATTTGATCATGCTCAAAATTGAGCTGTTTGGAAGCAGAAAAACCACCCCCTTTTAAAACAATATTTTATTATCTCTTGGTTAAGTATATTTGAGTACTTCCTCAATAGTAGTACTACCCTCATAGATATTACGTAATCCATCCTCACGGAGGGTCTGCATACCTAGTTCAATAGCTTTTTGCTTTAACACCACAGTGGGTGCTTTCTCCGTAATAAGGTCACGTAGAGGATCTGTAACATCAAGTAATTCAAATAGACCTCGGCGGCCTTTGTAGCCAGATTGATCACAGACATCACAGCCGCGTCCTGTGTAAAACTCCTTATCACCTAGCTCATGTGATGTAACACCTAATTGAGTAAGTAGTGCCTCATTGGGTTCATATGCAGCACGGCAACTTTTACAAATCGTCCGCAGTAGTCGCTGGGCTAACACCCCCTCTAGCGAGGCCGCTACAAGGAACGGCTCAGTACCCATGTCAACAAGACGTGTAACTGCACCTGGCGCATCATTAGTGTGTAGTGTAGATAACACTAGGTGACCCGTTAGCGAAGCCTGAATGGCTATCTGGGCAGTATCAAGGTCACGAATCTCACCTATCAGAATACGATCTGGGTCTTGGCGTAAAAATGCACGTAAAACACGTGAAAAAGTCATTCCAATACTCTCATTTACTGGAACCTGTACAATGCCATCAACATCATATTCCACAGGATCTTCTGCAGTCAGAAGCTTAGAGTCTATAGTGTTAATTTCTTTTAGTGCAGCGTATAGAGTAGTGGTCTTACCCGCACCAGTAGGTCCAGTACAGATAAAGATCCCGTTAGGCTTACGCACCGTATCATTAATATAATCAAAAATTGCTGGAGGCATGCCGAGCATATCCAAACTAAGGTTGATATTACTTCGGTCCAATACTCGCAGTACGACACTCTCACCATGCTGAGTAGGCAGAGTAGAAACACGCATATCTACTTGTTTCTCTCCAATATGCTTAACGATACGCCCATCCTGAGGGAGGCGTTTCTCAGCGATATTCATACTCGACATCACTTTGATTCGAGAAAGAATTGGTAATGCTAAATGCGCAGGAGGTGGCGCCATCTCATAGAGCGCACCATCTACACGGTAACGTATTTTGAAATCTGACTCGAAGGGCTCAAAGTGTATATCTGAGGCTCCTTCATTAATTGCCTGATAGAGTACAAGATCGACATAGCGAACGATTGGCGCAGAGTTTGCCTCAGCCTCCACGTCTACATTACCCTGTTCACTTTGATCAGTGAACTCTAATTGCCCTAGCACGTCATCTATGGCTTGGCCTTGACCACCATACGCTTCATCAATTTTTTTCTCAACGACATGATCCGGAGCTATCGCTAAGATAATCTCTTTACCAAGTGCAAAGCGTAAATCTTCTATCACCTGTGGGTTTAATGGATCTACTAGACAGACTGTAAGGCCTTCATTATCCACATTAATAGGTAATGCTCCGTGTAGGCGAGCCATACCTGAGGGTATGAGCGAAGTTAATTCTGGTGGTGGATCAAAGTTACTAAGGTCTACCATTCCGCAGCGAAGCTCATTAGCAATAATAGGCCAGATATCATCTGCTGTCTTAATGACCTCATAGTCCGCCAAGATCTCAGCTAGCTCCTTGCCGCTGTTCTCGACTTCCTGTACGATGTCCGCCGCGAGGTATTGATCAATCAATCCTCTATTGGTAAAAATATCGATGAGTTGTGAATTTTCCATGAAAAATAGTTAAACTGTTACTTGTATCCGAGGCTGATTGCCATGGGTATTTATTTTTTAATCATTATCCGCCATAGTGACTCTCATCACCTCTGAAGCAGAGGTCATACCACCTAGCACTTTACGTATACCATCCTCACGAAGGGTCCGCATACCTAGCTCACGAGCACGGCGCCGTAGCTGAGGGGAGGTAAGATCTTCATTAATCAAGTGCCTGACTTCATCATCTACTTTAAAGATCTCAAAAATACCTGCCCGGCCTTTATACCCGCCTTGGCGACAGACATCACAGCCCTGCGGCCCCATGATATCACTTTCAGCCACCTGCTTAGCATCTAGGTTAAGAGTGCGCATTTCACGCTCCGTTAAGCTAGCCGCCTCCTTACACGCAGGACATAGCTTTCGTACCAGACGCTGAGCAATAATAGCACGCACTGATGAAGCTACCAAAAACCGCTTCACACCAATATCAGCAAGACGGGCAACAGCTCCGGGTGCATCATTTGTGTGTAGCGTGGAGAATACTAAGTGACCAGTTAGGGCAGCCTGAATGGCAATACCCGCTGTCTCCTCATCTCGAATCTCACCTAACATAATAATATTAGGTGCCTGACGCATCATCGCACGCAGTGCTGCGGCAAATGTCATGCCGATGTCAGTATTTACCATCACTTGATTAATACCAGGAAGCTCATACTCCACCGGATCTTCCACGGTGATAATTTTACGGTCCGGGGTATTAATTGTATTGAGGCAACCATAAAGAGTAGTGGTTTTTCCTGACCCCGTAGGCCCTGTTACTAGCACGATACCATCAGGGAGACGGATCATTTTCTCAATAGTCTCTTGATCGTCAGATAGGAAGCCGAGCTCGGGCAGACCTAACATAAGTGAAGTTTTATCAAGGATACGCATAACGATACTCTCGCCATGGTTACTCGGTACTGATGATACACGGAGATCTACCTCCTTTGTGCCCACACGGATCTGTATTCTACCATCCTGAGGGATACGCTTTTCCGCAATACTCATGGATCCACTCATCACCTTAATGCGTGCAATGATAGCGGGGTGAAGCTTCTTAGGGTGATTATCTATTTCCACCAACTTGCCATCCATACGGTAACGGACACGAAGCACGGTCTCCATTGGCTCAATATGAATATCACTGGCCTTCAATTTAAATGAGTCCAGCAACATTGAGGAAACGATTTTGATAATAGGAGCATCATCAGCAGTTGCTTCTTCATCGCCCTCCGCTCCGACTACAGTAAAGGCTTCAGCACCTGACGAATCATTGACTTCACCACCGTAATTCTGATTAATTACCTGGGCAATAGCGCTATGAGTTGCGCAGACAAAGTTAATCTCACGACTGAGGATGTGCGGCAGGCTATCAAGCGTTTCAAAATCTAGAGGATCTGCTATGGCCAATGTTAAGTAAGAGCCATCATCAGCTACTGGCACAGTGCGAAAGCGCTTTACCACATCCTCTGCAACAAGTTCAAAAACGTGCGGTGGAAGAGGCAAATGAGCTAAATCCACATAATCAATACTTGAACTCTGTGCGCAGACCTTAGCGATATTTTCCTCAGATATACGGTCATCTGTAATAAGGCGCTCCACAACGCTCTGTGAACCCTGTAGCTGGGCACGGATGGCGTCTATTTCTTCAGCGGCGATTAGGCCTGCTTCAGTCAGTAGTTCGAGAAGGTAGTCTTCGTTGGAATACACGGTATAATTCTTCGCTTGGTTAGTAGATAATTACGTCGTAAACATTACAGTATTCCATGCTTAGCTTTAACTAAGATCAGAAAACTATGACCGAGAAGCTGGCCAAATGCTCAGCCCACGTCAAGTCACCATATTAAAATAATCTCATCCGCCTCAAACTCGGTTAGTCTACGTGAAATTTTCCCTTATTAGCAGTCGTCATAACATCATTTTCACTCTTGAATACCGCACAAGATTTATGTCCCCACTCACTTACTTCACTATCGTACTCGGCCTTGGAATCCTAGCTCAATGGCTAGCATGGAAAGCTAAGTTACCCTCTATCCTCCTACTCTTAGCATTTGGATTTGCTATGGGGCATTTTAGCGGTGTTACTATAGACAACTATTTAGCAAATAATGATGTATTACTATCTGCTGTAGGGATTTGCGTCGCCGTCATTCTCTTTGAAGGGGGGCTTACACTCAAGTTTTCAGATTTAAAGCTAAGTGGTGCCCCGGTATTCCGGCTATGTACCATTGGTGCCGCCGTCAGCTTTTTACTAACTTATGGAACCTGCCGCTATGTCTTGATGTATGACTGGCGGGTAGCCTCCTTACTAGGAGCTATCCTCGTAGTAACGGGCCCTACGGTAATCGCCCCTCTACTACGTCATATCAAACCTTCACGCAAAATAGGTAATGTAGTAAAATGGGAAGGTATCATCGTAGACCCCATCGGCGCCATACTCGCCGTTCTCGTCTACCAAGCAGCCATTGCCGGTAATGTAGAGGCAGCTAAAGATGAAATCCTACAAGCACTCGGCCTCACGCTGCTGGTGGGAGTGGTCATGGCATTAATTTTAGCAAAAATCATCGAACTGCTCCTCAAGCACCACCTCATACCAGACTACCTTCACTCTGTGTTTCTCCTCGCAGTGACAGCCATCGCCTTTGCCGCCTCAAACTCTATTCAAGCAGAATCCGGACTCCTCACCAGCACTGTCCTCGGAATAGCGCTAGCTAATCAAAAATCAGTATCAGTCAAACACATCCTTGAGTTTAAGGAAAACCTCCGCGTATTGATCATCTCCGTGCTATTTATTATCCTCTCGGGACGAATCGCCATCTCAGAACTAAAAGACGCCCTCCTACCAGGCCTCGTCCTACTCGCCTTTCTAGTTATCCTCATCCGCCCAGCCTCCGTATTTATTGCTAACCTCTTTAGCAAGAGCGTCAGCTTTAAGGACCAGCTCTTCCTCTCAGCGATGGCACCTCGCGGTATAGTCGCGGCAGCCGTAACCGCCATCTTTGCGCTCGAGTTTGACCACGCCGTACATGCAGGAAATCTAAGCCCCGCTGTGGGCAAAGTCACCCACCAGATGGTTCCCATCGTCTTTATCGTAATCATCGGCACAGTTACCATCTACGGGCTCCTAGCAGCACCCATTGCACGTAGACTGGGACTAGCCACCAAAAACCCACGCGGTATCCTCTTTGCAGGTGCCGGTAACTGGGCACGACTAGCCGCCAAAGCACTCATTGACGATGGCCACGATGTTATGATGCTAGATACCAACTACGATAACATAGCACGCGCTAAACTAGAAGGAATACCCGCCCAGCGAGCCAATATCCTCTCCGAGTATGTAGAAGAAGAAATGGATCTAGCTGGGCTAGGTCAACTCCTCGCCAGCACACCTAATGATGAGATTAACTCACTCGCCTCCCATCACTTTGTGCACGTCTTTGGCAGGGAGAATATCTGGCAGGTAGCCCCCATGGACGATGACGCCCATCACCAGACCGCCGTAGCCGGTCACATGCGCGGGCGTATTAGCTTCCCCACCAGACCTCAAAATATCAGTCTTGAGAAATTTGTAGCCGAGGGCGCTATCATGAAAAAAACTACTCTCACTGAGCAGTTTACCATCCAGAACTTCACCTCTCTCTACGGAGAAGACCACATCCTACTATTCCTCGACACTGAGGAACGCGGCCTCGAAGTAGCCCATGAAAAAATGCGCACACCTGGACCAGACACCACAATATACGCACTTATTCGCAAGCAAAACGCATAATAAATACCATAAAGCATCATTAAAAAATCATGTACGAGAAGCTAGAAGCCACACTCCACGATACCTTCTGGGAAGCCGAGGGCGCGGGTATAGAGCTCTCATTATTAGAAAAGTTTTTAGACTCGCACTCCGGCACCTCACTAGAGCTCGGCTGCGGTTCAGGTAGACTCATGTTACCGCTGTTAGAAAAAGGCTACCTCATCGAAGGGTTAGATAACTCAGCGGACATGCTAGAGCTCTTCCGTCAGCACGCGCCCCCACAAGAACCAGTCATCCACCACGGTGACATTAGAGAATTTCAGACTGGCGCCACCTATTCCGCCATTACCATACCCGCATTCACCCTCCAGCTCCTACCCTACGCGGATCTTCCAGCTATCTTAGCGAACATCCGCCGTCACCTCCACCCAGATGGAGGCCTCTACATCACCCTCTTTATCCCATGGGCTGAAATCACCGGCGATCTCGAAGAAGGCGAAGAATTTCTTGATCACGAGACCTACTACCCAGATGGACGCTGCGCACGCTGTCACACTCGCTTCCAAATTAGGCGTATCTCGCAGCAGCTCCTACGCGAGCACCGCTATGAACTCTGCTCAAAAGACGGAAAAGTCATCGAAACAAGTAACAGCACCCACGATCTAACATGGCTCTGGCCACGTGAAGTCTGCAAGCTCCTGACTGACTCTGGATTTTCTATTCAAAAAATGATCGGTGATTTTAAGATCGATGAACCCTTTGACGAAGACAGCCAGATGGTTACCCTCTTTGCCCAGCGGGTGGAGGAATTAGACTAGATCAGGGTTGCCATTCCCTACCTTTAGTTTAATGCGCATGGCAAAAGAAGCACCACTTTTACTATGTTTAATCTCTTCACTAAAAAAAACGGTAACTACAAAGATGATATTCTATCAGGAGTTACCGTAGCCCTGCTACTCGTTCCAGAGGCTATCGCGTTTTCTTTCTTAGCTGGAGTCAGCCCAATGGTTGGACTTTGGTCAGGGGTTTTCGTGGGCCTCATCACCTCCATCCTCGGAGGTCGCCCGGGAATGATCTGCGGAGCCACAGGAGCTATCGCCATTGTAGCAGCAGCCGCTTTTAAATTAGGTAAAGAAGCTGGAGCCGAAGCTATCGCAAACGGCCTTCAAGGATACACCGCTGATGACATTGGCATTCAGTATCTCGTAGCCACCCTTCTCATCGCGGGAGCCATTCAGATCATCATTGGTATTTGTAAATTCGGAAAACTCGCACGACTCGTGCCACACCCCGTGATGATGGGATTCCTCAATGGGCTAGCGATAATGATCGCGTGGGGTCAAAGCCTCTTCTTCAAAACTAACAACGGAGAAAATGGAGAAATCAAACTCGAATGGATGGAGTCTAGCCAAATCGGCCTACTCGTTGGCCTCATCCTGCTCACGATGGCAATCATTCACTTTTTACCAAAATTCACGAAAGCCGTCCCCGCCACCTTAGTAGCCATCATCTCCGTCTTCCTCGTCGGCTTTGCCTTCCCCGGAGGCATCAGAGATATCAGTGATATTTTAGCCATGCTCAGCCCTTCAGGCGAAGCCTATATCGATACCGGCTTCCCCCTCCCTACCAGCCTTTCACAGGTGCCTTGGGCAGAATCTTCATTCTATTTTGCTATCGTCCCAATCGCCCTCACGATCGCATTCGTTGGCCTTCTTGAATCACTCCTCACCTTGCAGCTGATCGATGATATCACTGAAACACGAGGTCAAGGTAATCGTGAATGTATCGCTCAAGGAATCGCCAATATCAGCTCCGGCATATTCGGAGGTATGGGTGGTTGCGCCACCGTTGGCCAATCTCTCATCAACATGAGTAATGGCGGTAGAGGCCGAACTTCTGGAGTCGTAGGAGCACTCACGCTCCTCGTGCTGATCATCTTCGGTTCTGAGATTTTGATGAAAATACCCGTTGCCGCCCTCGTGGGAGTCATGTTCATGATCGTCATAAGCACCTTCCAGTGGTCGACCTTTAAATCCATTAACCGTGTCCCACACAGTGAAATCCTAGTCATCACCGTCGTTACCCTCGTCACGGTAGCCACCCACAACCTCGCAATTGGAGTCGGCATAGGAGTCATCCTCTCCGCTCTTGTATTCGCTGCGAAAAGCTCCAAGCACGTCCAAGCAGAAATCGTTTCCGATTCCGAAGACAACAGTGAACGTATCTACGCACCAGAAGGCGTGCTCTACTTCGCATCTGTAGCAGATTTTCAAGAACAGTTCAGCGCCTCTTCTGACAGAGAAAACATCGTCATTGATTGCGAAAACCTTCGTGTCATGGATCTCTCCGGACTCGAAGCCATCAACAACATCGCTGAGAAATATCGCAAGGCAGGCAAAAATCTCAAATTACGCCACCTCTCGCCTGACTGTCGAGCCATGCTCAAAAAAGCAGGAAGTATTGTAGAAGTCGAAGTTCTACCCGATGACCCTGCCTACTCAGTGGCACAATTAAAAATGGATAACTAAACGAGATTCGTAACAGCGGCGGTAAAATCACTCAGCATCCGTCACCTCTCACCAGACTGCCGCCTCATACTTAAAAAAGCAGGAATACCCATAAACATTCAGGCGCTCCCCGATGGCTCCCAATACACCGTAGCCAAGCTACGCAGTGAAGACAGTAAAGTCATCAGAGCATAGGACATGAAAGCATCTGATATATTACGCGTATCTGAGAGTAAGAATCCCTTATGAAGCTCTATATTACACTCCTTGCCACAGCCGTCTTTTTAGCGCCAGCAATGGCAGACCATCACACTACAAAACCATCCAAACAAAGCTGGACAAGCCTCTTTAATGGCCAAACTCTCAAGGGCTGGAACCGCGTCAACGGCACCGCCAACTATGTAGTCAATGATGGTATCATCACCGGCACCACATCCAAAGCTAGCCCTAACTCATTTCTCTGCACTGATAAAAAATACGCAGACTTTGAACTAGAATATGAAATTAAGATCCACGACAAAGAGCTCAACTCTGGTGTGCAATTTCGCTCACAACACCTAGGTGGCCGTAAGAAAGGACGAGTAAATGGACCACAATGCGAAGCCGAATATACTGAGGGGAAAGCCGGTGGAGAATCTGGTTACATTTTTGCCGAAGCCACTAAATACCACTGGCTCGTACCAGATGCCCAACGCACACCACACAAACACTACAAAGACGGAGCATGGAATAAATTCCGGATAAAAGCCGTAGGCCCCCGTATTCAAACCTGGATTAACGGCGAGCTTGTCTGTGATCTCACTCACAAAGAATTCTACAAAGAATACCCATCTGGATACATTGCCCTCCAGATTCACAGCGTTGGAATGAAAGGCCCCTTTTCCGCCTCTTGGAAAAACATCCGTATCCGCAAAATCAATAAGAGTAACTAAGATTCATCGATTTAGGGGTGACAAATCGCCACGATACTACTAAGCACTGCTCGTGCTCACGATACGTAAACTCACCAAAGCTCTCGGCGGCCGCACTCTCTTTGAAGATGCGGACATGACGATTAACTGGGGCGAACGCGTTGCCCTAGTAGGCCCTAACGGCGCTGGCAAATCCACGCTTTTTAAGCTCGTTCTCGGTGAAGACGATGCAGACTCTGGCAGTGTCGACCGTGACGACTACGCCATCACTGGATACCTAGCCCAGGAAGCAGGAGACCCAGGTGACGAGACTATCCTAGAAATAGCCATCGGTATCACTCCAGAGCTTGCCAAAGCCATACGCCTCATCCGTGAGCACGAAGCCGCTGGCACCACCGATGATGCAGATTACCACAAAGCTCAAGACACCTTTGACGCAGCTAACGGCTACCAGCTAGAGCCAAAGGCTAAAAAAATCCTCTCAGGACTTGGCTATGATGTAGACGCGTTTGACAAACCAGCTCGTGAATTCTCAGGAGGTTGGATCATGCGCGCCCACTTAGCTAAGCTACTCGTCATGGAGCCGGACCTCCTAATGCTAGATGAGCCTACTAACCACCTTGACCTCATGGCACTCATTTGGCTGCAGCGCTACCTCAGCAACTACCCAGGAGCACTACTCATGATCTCTCACGATCGTGACTTCATGGACGGCCTCATTGAAACTGTCTACGAGATTGATGAAGAGAAGCTCATCTCCTACACCGGGAACTACAGCTCATATATCGAACAACGTCAGAAGCGATACACCCAGAAGGTGCAAGCCTACCGTAATCAACAAAAGGAAATTGAGCGTGTGCAAGAGTTCATTGATCGCTTCCGCTCCGTTACATCCAAGGCGGCTCAAGTACAGAGCCGAGTAAAGCAACTAGAGAAAATTGCGCGCCTACCAAAGCCCATTAAACCACGTAAGGTCTTCAAATTTAACTTCCCTCAGCCACAGCGCTCTAACCAAAAAGTTATTCAGCTGGAGAAAATTCACAAAGCATACGGTGACAAAGTCATCTACGAGAGCCTAGACCTCACCATTGAAAGAGGAGACCGCATGGTCCTCGTAGGCCCTAACGGTGCCGGTAAATCAACCCTCCTCAAAATCCTTGCTGGCGAACTCGAGTTCGAAAAAGGCGAGCGCGACGCAGGCTACAATACCAAGCTCGGCTACTACTCTCAGCACCGTACTCAGTCCATGAATGAGGCTAACACCGTTCTAGAAGAAGTTATGGCTAGCGGTGGTGACATGCGCGAAGATGAAGCTCGCTCCATCCTCGGCTCCTTCCTCTTCCGCCGTGCCGATGTGCATAAAAAGATCCGCGTCCTCTCTGGTGGTGAAAAGTCTCGTCTTAACTTGGTGAAATTCCTTGTTAATCCTCCCAACCTCCTGCTCATGGACGAGCCTACAACCCACCTTGATATCATCTCTATTGAAGCGCTACTACAGGCACTCAAGCACTATGATGGAACGCTAGTATTCATCTCACACGATGTTCACTTCATCCGCAACCTCGCAGAGACCACCCTCCACATTGATGCGGGTAAACTCACACGCTACGCAGGTGGCTACGACTACTACCTTGAGAAATCAGGCCTCGATGACGGCCGTGATGCCGTAATTGCTTAAAAAATCTATTCTTTACCATACATAGCCATTAAGTTTTACTCATGGTTAAGTATGAAAAAAATAGACTCACTTACTGTTTTAAAAACTACACTAAGTATAAGCCTAACGACCTTACTTCTGCAAACAAACCAAGCACAAGAGGTATCACCTCCTGTATGGAAGAAGCATCTCATCGTTCAAGAAGAGAGTAATTTCACCGCTGTAGCCGCCGGCTTTACCTCCCGTGAATACGCTGATGTCATCACCAGTTACCAAGGTAAAATCATTCTCCTAACAGCACCTAACTGGACAGAACAAACACTCTACCAATTCCCAGTAGCTAATCAGACTGCTATACACAGCGCAGTCATGGATGTAGATCAAGATGGTGATCCTGACTGGATCGGAGGTTTCGCCAAAGGGCCCGCCATCTGGTTAGAGAACCCCGGAATAAAGGGTGCTACATGGACCGCACGCACTATTGATACAGACTGTAATAGTATCCATTGCTTTCTCGTAGCGGACGTTAATCACGACGGAAAAAATGATATTCTAATCAATAATTTTTCCCCTAATGGCCCACTAGGAAATTCCGCCATGTGGTATGAAACTCCCTCAGATCCTAAAGCTGGCAAGCCATGGCCGCGCCATATTTTTGCCAAAGGAGATGCTCCGGGTGGTAGCCACTACTTCGGATTTGGAGATCTCAATGGTGACGGTCTAGGTGAAATCACCCTAGCAGCCAAAGGTGTACCCTTCCCTGGAGGTGACTGGTTTGCCTACTGGAAAAACCCAGGAGCAGGTAAACAAAAAAAACCCTGGGAAAAAGTAATCCTCAGAGAACATGAAACAGGTGCCACTAACATCACGCCAGCTAAGATCGATAATGACTCACACACAGACATCGTAGCCACCAATGGCCACGGCAAAGGGGTCTTCTGGATGAAAGCACCTAAATGGGAAAAACAAATGATCGATCCCGATATGGAATCTCCCCACTGTCTAGCTGTAGCAGATCTAGACCAAGACGGTGATAACGACATCGCCACCTGTGGCTTTATCTCCAGACGCATGACCATCTATCTCAATGATAGTAAAGGCTCCTTCACTCGGCAGGATATAGACCTCGATCAAGAATCCTATGATCTCCGTGCCATTGATATGGATGGCGATGGCGACTTAGACCTCCTCAACGCCGGCCGCAAGTCTAACAATGTCACTTGGTATGAAAACCCATTGAAATAAAGCCCTATACTTTACTTCACAGTCTTCAGCCTCTGAAGAGCTACAATGGAAAATATCACTAGCACTCCACCCATCCATATCCCCATACCTGGAGACTCACCAGCAACTAGGAAAGAAGACTCTACCACAGCACAAACCGGCACTAGGAATCGATAACCAGCCAGCAGAGTCACGGGGAACAAACTCGTAAGGTGATTCCACAAACCAAAGCCAACTGCAGAGACAAACGCCAAATAAAGAGTCAGCCAAATAACCTTTACAGGGAAGAGAGACGCCAAATCTGACCAAGCCCCAACACCTGAGAACAAGAGCATAATACCTCCAAAAAACAGCCCAAAGCCAGTAGCCGCCTTAGCCCCCATAGTCTTCAGCACCTTTTGTAAAATAATCACCCCCATAGTACCACTCAACGTACTACATAAAAACAACCCTCCCCCTAACAAAGGCTGCCCACTACCAGCGCCGGGCCTATACACAGCCAGCAGAACACCCGCAGCCCCCACAGCTATCAATGACCACTGCACGCGTGATGGCCATGGTGTCTTTAAAATTAACGGCGCGAGAACTAGCCACCAAAAACTCCCAGATGCCACCAACAGCCCGCCCAGCACCGCACTGGAAACTGAAAGAGCAGTATAGAAAAGTACATACTGAATATAAGTCTGCGCAGCACTAAAAGCTAACAGTGGCAGCCATGGTGTAGCCTTAAGCTCAGCCAGTGGCTTACGTGCTAACAATAAAAGAACACCACCTCCAATACTAAACCTAACACCCGCTAGCAGTAGCCTATTAGACATATCCGGATCTATACCCAGCCTTGCCCACTCCGCATAAATAGCCTTGATACCAGGAAAAGCACTCCCCCAAAGTAATGCACACAGCAGTACCGCATAAGGACACATGCGGGCAGTAATAGTCATAGTGCTAGGAACTTAATGAGTCCAAAAGTCTCTGATGAATGCCACCAAAGCCACCATTACTTAGCACCGCAATCGTATCACCCTCTCTAGCCTCCGCCGCCACTAATTTCACAATGGCGTCCACATCAGCACAATAATGACTAGCCGTCCCTGCTGTGCGAATATCTGCCATCAGTTTCTCTGGATCTAACCGCTCGGATTCCTCAACTTTCTCTGGATCAGGCACCGCAGCAACGACCGCTATATCTGCCTTAGCAAGATTAGCTGCGAGTTCATTCTGAAAAACATTACGCCGTGTAGTATTAGAGCGTGGCTCAAATACTGCCCACATCCGTGAGTCAGGATACTGCTGACGTAAACTATCCACAGCTAACCCAATAGCTGTAGGGTGATGGGCAAAATCATCAATCACTCTCACACCGCCGGCTACCCCACGCACCTCCTGACGGCGTGCAATACCGTCAAATGCCAGCAGGCCTTCACGTATTTCATCCTCAGAAAAACCAGAAAATCTGGCTGCACAGATCGCCATAGCCGCATTCCTTACATTAAACTCTCCAGCCATAGGAATCTCATATTTCTCACCATCCAAATCAAAGCGTGTGCACTCTGGCAAGTAGTCGATATCAGTCACCTGGAGATCACAAGACTCTCCTAAGCCTACAGTCTTCACAGGAGCCGGAGCACCCTTTGCTACATCTAGGCTGTTAGGACAGTCACCATTCACAAAAGCCATACCATTTCTAGGCACCACATTTAATAGCCTCTTAAAAGTAAGTTTAATCTCATCTAGTGAATCATAAATATCCGCATGATCAAATTCCACATTATTTACAATGACCACCTCTGGAAGGTAATGAAGAAACTTAGAACGCTTATCAAAAAACGCCGTATCATACTCATCCCCCTCTAATACAACAAAGTCAGAGTCTGTAAACGCAGCACCTCTCCCAAGATTACGTGGAATACCACCAATCATATGGCTAGGGTCTACACCGGCAGACTTCAGTAACCATGCAAGCAGCGAGCTAGTAGTCGTCTTACCATGCGTGCCACTTACCACCAGATTACGCCTACCACGGAGGAAGTGCTCCTTTAGAACTTCAGGTAAAGAAACATAGAGTAATTTACGCTCAAGCGCCTCTTCCGCCTCAGCGTTGCCCCTACTTATCGCATTACCCACTACAATGACCTCAGCCGTTTCTGGGATGTTCTTAGCCTTATATCCGGAAAAAATCTTCACCCCCTGCTCTTCTAGGAAAGTAGACATCGGTGGATAGACGTTCTCATCAGACCCTGTGACGGTAAACCCTTTTGCCTGCATGGCAGCTGCTACGGAACCCATTGCGGTTCCACAAATCCCTATAAAATGAATGTGTTGCATAAAAATATATCAGTATGAATTACTCTGTAATCAAATAAGCATGATTGCTCGATTAAAATTGTGGTGCGGATACGGTACCACCCTGGATTTCCCTCCTACGGCGCAGTAATATGCTATCCGCCACCTCACTGACCATTTGCTCTAAAAGAAGCCTTAAATGACTACCCTCACGGTAATCAGCAGGAGCAATATGCTTAACCCTATCAGCCTTAGCACAGAGCTGGTAACACTTCCGGAAACTCCGCCGAGTGAGATCTTCCGGATTATACACAGCAATAGCATTCCCTCCATTTTTACGCATAACAGTGAAGCAAGGAACATCAGTAGGGCCATCTCCCACATAGATCATATTCTCAAATGGGATCGGCCGTAACTCAGGTGCTAGATGATCATTTACATCTTCAGAATAATCTAACAACCCTTTGTTAATACGGAAAAGGTACTGTGTTTTCGTCGTATGTGAGATCGTACGCTTAGCATAACGGAGGTGACCTTGAGCATCTTCCCCAAATTCACAGCCATATATTGCCCTGAATTGATCCCGAATACTACTCCCATCTAATAACGCCTTAAGCCCCGATGAAACAATGTAATACTCAATCCTAATATCCTGACTATGATGATCCTCTGTTAAACATTTATTACGTAAGCCATCAAAAAGATCTGGCACACCCGGAAAGAAATTCAAATTAGCACCCAGCTCTGTGAGCCGAGCATTTGATACTTGGTCCATTTCCAGATAATCCAGAAGGCACTGCATATAAGCTAGTTCACCATCCCACTGCTGTTCCTCCACAAAAGCATTACATTTTTTCCAGAACGACTCTGCATTAATGCCAAACTCAGGGAACAAAACGTCATCCTGCATGTAACTAGGACTTAACGTCTGATCATAATCAAACACGAGCGCGATAGTGTTCTGTACAATAGCCATAATTTTTATATCTAATATTAACAAGCGCCTTTCTAAGCCTTTAATTCAGGTGATATTTATTCACTATTCTGCCAACCTTCTCAAAGGTTTCTTAAGACAATTTCCGTATCAGTCCTTTCAGATGCCACAAATAGAGTATCATTTCCCGGATCCGGCACGCGTATTATATTAACAGAGGTATTATCTTGCTGGGGGTTCTTAGCGCACTCCACCGCAGTGAGTAGCTTATGTGCTATTTCCTCAGCTGTCATAGCTCTATTGGTCTCTATCTCATTCCGGATAGCCCGTTCATCGAGTGTCTGAATTCCATCTGAGGCAACCACGATGATATCACCTGGATAGATTTTAAATCCAGATGTCGGGCAGTCCACGAGTACAATGTCATCCCCTGTAATCGCCTCACGTAACATATGCCTATACGGGTGATTTTCTAACTCATCAGCCTGAAGCTCTCCTGCTTCAACAAGCTGCTGTAGCACCGGCATCATCGAATGATCTTCATTTAACTGCACCAGCTTTGAGTTCCTGTAAAGATAGAGTGGCGAATCTCCCACACTCACCCAATAAAGGTAATCTTTAACCACCATTGTAGCAAGTAAAGTGCTCCCCATGCCTTTTAAGCCGGGGTCTTCTTCAACGGATGCAGCCAAACCTTTATTGGCAGCCAACATAGCTGAGTATAGCATCTCATGTATAGTCTCGTCATTTAAACTGACATCAAGACTACAACAGTAGTCTATAAAAATCTGCACGGTGCTCTCACTAGCTACATCACCGGAATTTTCACCACCCATGCCGTCAGCCAGCACAGTCAGGAGATGTGCTACGTTTTTATCAGACCCCTCCGTCATGGACACAAAACTCTGAGTATCCTCTTGATACGAGCGGTCACCAGGAATCTGACACCCAGCGAAATCTCTTTTTATAGCTAGCATATACGTTAACGGATGAAATCTAGGGGTAATCTCAAGTAGGGCACCTGCTTATCTTCATCAAAATGGTTCATCATCGCCCTATTATAATCTCTTATAGAGCATTTTTTGCAAATTGTTATGACTTTGTCTATATTTGATTCCATTCCTCTTAATAGGTCGATTAGAAATTCACTTCACTGAATTTATAAAGATTGATAACCACTAGGTCGATACAATACTCACCAGACTTACCGAAACCACCCACATCACTCCCTAAGGTGGATATCACAACCTCAATGAGGTCTACCTCACTCTATTAAAACAGCTAACAAAAAGCCTACCAACACACATGATGTGAAAGCAGGCAATTGTTAAAAAGCTTCAGTAAGTTAGGTCAGATCCTTTACTCTACCACTTGAATTCTTACCAACAGACACAATGCCATTCTTGAGACCAGACTTAGTTTTATACATCTGACTCTGACCGATGATCTGCCCATTTCCTGACTTAAGCACGAAGTATTGCTTGCCGTTAGACGAATCTTTAATCTCGAACTTTGATTCCTTAGGACCGTTCTTTTTTACTGACTCTACACCATTCTCACAGCCACCTTTGTCTTTATAGGCCTGACCAGTAAGGATGATCTCACCATTTCTAGCCTTTAGGCGGAAGTGGAACTTCTTAGTCTTTTCGCTTTGATAGATTTCAAACATATTAGTATTGGATAATTAATTTATTAGATAAACAGCCATTCAGCCAAGCCATTATTTTTTGGTATTCAGCACCTCGTTCCACTTATTTAAATTCTCTTTTTGTGCAGCAAATAGTGCATCTGTAGAATCAAGGACTTTGATGCTTACAATAGTATCGCCCTTAGCTATGGCATTCACCACGTCCTGCCCCTTAGTTACACTACCAAAAACACTGTGTCTGTTATTCAAATGTGGTGTAGCATTATGGGTTATAAAAAATTGAGACCCATTTGTACGAGGCCCAGCATTAGCCATAGAAAAAATACCTGCGCGATCATGCTTTAGCTCAGCATTAAATTCATCACCGAATTTATAGCCCGGACCACCACGGCCAGACCCCTCAGGATCACCCCCCTGAATCATAAAGTTAGCAATCACACGGTGAAAAGTGATACCGTCATAGTAACCGCGCTTAGAAAGATTCAGGAAGTTGGCCACCGTCATTGGCGTCTTAGTCGCCGTAAGTGTAGCTTCGATATCACCTTTGCTTGTTGTCATCACTATACGGATGTCCTTTACCATAGAGTCTTCTTTTGCCGCGTTTTTTGTATCATCAGCAAAACTAGTAAAACTGCCCGCTGTTAATGCCGTCATTATTGTGAGTAAATATAATTTCATCACCAAATGAATTACGTGCCATTAGCCCATAGCGCAAGCCAGAATCTCTGCCTAAAACCATCATGTATACACCGCTCATAATTTTTTTAAAAAAAATCGAAAATGCTGGAATTATCTTACTTTACATGTTCTAAATAAGTCAGTCGTAGCAGCCTTACAGACAAAGCGACCTCAAGAATCGCCTTAACCTACTTAAAATGAACACTATCGAATACATAGGACCACATCCCAAAAAGCCTACACGCAAGCCGTGGGGGGGGGGATGGCTTATGGTACTACTGGTGGTAGCCGTAGTGAGCACTCTGGCGTGGCCACATATCTCTAATGCCCTAGCAAAAAACAATGCCCCAAACGAGCTCATCGTTGAAGAAACCGTAGCATGGCTAGGGCAAAAATCTAACTTTGGTAACCAACTTGCCGCTGCCGCCCTTGAACGCACTAATGTGAATATCACATATGATCCCGCCTATTATCAAATATCCTACCCTACCGGTGATATACCTGAGGGCAAAGGAGTCTGCACAGACGTAATTATACGCAGCTACCGCTCACTTGGAATCAATCTTCAGCGTCTCGTGCATGAAGACATGAAGGAAAACTTCCGTATCTACCCACAACTCTGGAACTTAAAAGATACAGATAGCAACATTGACCACCGCCGTGTCCCCAACTTACAGCGCTACCTCAGCCGACACGGAAAAGAAATACCACTCGTAGATACAGCCGAGCAAAGAGCCGATGACTTTGATTATGGTGATGTCGTCGCATGGCGACTTGCTCACGGAGCTACCCACATCGGCATTGTTGTTCCTGGTCCAGGTAACCGCAAAGGAGAAAAATGGATAGTTCATAATAATGGATCCGGCCCGCAGTGGGATGATAAACTACTAGAATATCAAATCATTGGCCACTATCGCTTCAGCGGTGTTGCACGAGACATTGAGGAAATAATCAGCCAATAAGAAACTGGTTTTCTAGCCCACAAGATATTTTTATACTTTTGCGGCTTCATCTTGTAGCATTCATCCTACATGATGACTCCTGTGAGCCAGATACACATCATCACAGGTAGCGATGAGGGCACCGTCGCCGAAGAAGCCCTCAAACTATTTGAAAAAATCAAACCAGAAGGTGGTGACGATTTTGCCAACGAAATCATCAATGGTACCATCGCCAATGCTGACGAAGCACATAGCGCATGCAGCCTAGCTATCCAATCACTACAGACTGTCCCCTTCTTTGGCGGTGGTAAAACAGTCTGGCTAAAGAATGCTAACTTTTTTGGCAGTGATCGCACCAGTGAGGCAGAAGCCACTAAAAAAGGTGTGGAAGCTCTCTTAGAATGCCTGCAAGCTGGGCTATCAGATGATATCCAGTTTCTCATTAGCTGTTCAGCACTGGATAAACGGCGCGCATTTTATAAATACCTAAACAAGGAAGCCCGCCTTCAGAGCTATGATAAACCAGACATCTCACGCGATGGATGGCAGGAAGAAGTCGCCCGCATGGTAAAAAATAAAGCCCGTGACTTAGGCCTAAAATTCCAAGGAGAGGCACTTGATGTTTTTGTCATGCTCGCCGGAGAAGACACACGCCAAATCAATAGTGAACTGGAAAAAATTTACCTCTACCTTGGTGAACGAAATGAAGTAACAGAAAATGACGTTCGCACCATGGTTCCACTTAGTCGCGCAGGTATTGTTTTTGAAATTGGTAATGCTATTCAAAAGAAAAACGGCGCACGTGCCATTGAGCTAGTAGACCAGCAATTAGCACGAAAAGAAACAGCTATTGGTATGCTACGTGCCTCTATCATCCCCACGGTTAGAAATCTTTTTATGGCCGCCGCTGCAGCCAACGGGAAAAATATACCTACCGGTAACTACAGCCAGTATACCGCAGCCCTAGATGCCTTACCTGCTAACGAACGCGCTTGGCTACCACAGAAAAAGGCCGGAGGAGTAAATGCCTACCCACTTTTTCTCGCAAGTAAAAGCGCACGTAACTTCGGTTTACAAAAGCTTCGCGAAGCCATGGAAGCTACCCTAGAAGCTGACCGCTCCCTAGTGACTAGTGGTCTAGATCAACGTGTAGTGCTACACCGCTTAATTGCCAACATCTGTAATTAACTACCATTGAAAACACTCATCACAGCATCGCTTATCGGCATTACAGCGGGCTTGTTAGGCGCACTATGCGGAGTCGGAGGCGGCATCTTAATGGTCCCTGCTTTTGTTAACATATTAGAGTTTGAGCAAAAAAAAGCAGTAGCCACCTCACTAGCCATCATTGTTATTATTGCACTTATTTCCACACTAAATAATTCGCGACAAGCTGGTCTAATTGACTGGAAACTAGTGGCTCTCACTGCCTTTGCCGCAGCACTTGCCGCATGGTTTGGAACGGACCTTATGCATAAATTAAGTAACCAGCACCTAACGCGCCTCTTTGGTATAGTGCTGCTAGTATTTGGTGCTAAAATGTTAATCGCAAAGTGATAAACTCAGGATTTATTACATTCGAGTACTAGCACTTTAGCATCTACTACTTGCCATCTGATATTATAGCCACTGATAAGGCATCCATACTCACGCCCCTTTTTCTCATGTTGATAAGCCGGCCTCGGATCTGCAGAGAGTGTCGCCTCTATCAGATTTTTCTCAGGCACGCTCAGATACTGATCTACACCCTCTTTCCATTCTACACCCAGCCCACTGGGTGCTCCATCTACATAGCCGCCTAAAGCACCTGGTATGGAGTCGGCATACGGAATATATGGCTTTATATCTAAAATAGGTGTTCCTGCTACTAAATCCACACCACTAACCTTAATCAGTGGTCCACTAAGATGATCTAAGTCTAAGCCCTCTAATTTCACAGCTGATAGGCCTATGGGGTTTGGGCGAAAAGGAGAGCGACTAGCAAAAACACCTATACGCTTATTACCACCTAATCTTGGTGGCCTCACTGTTGGTTTCCATTCTGCTCTCACTGATTGATGAAAAATAAAAACCAGCCACAAGTGAGAAAACCCCTCTAGCTCACGTAAGGCCTCAGGGTTCCGAAATTCAGGTTCTAAAATTATTTTCCCCCATGCCTCCTTAACCAAACCCGGCTGCCTAGGTATCCCAAACTTTTCTTCATAGCACGTATCTATGTGGCCTATAACTTTCATATCCATGAAACGTCATTGAGCACCATCTTCATAAAAAAAACAAGCACCCACCGAATCAACGGCGGATGCTCATAAACGCAACTATGAAGAAACGTAAATTATATTAACGAATTTCGGCACGGCCCCAATCAAAGCCAAACTGAAGCCAGACAGTATCATCAGCACCCTGTCCGTTTGTATCATCGTGGTCATACTGAACACGGATGAGACCGATAAAGTCATCACCTAAGTCAAAGCGCTTAGTCATTGAGCTAGAGATTCTGTAGCGCTTGTTGAGTTCAAGGTCACCCTCACCCTCCACCCAGTCATAACGCAAGCCAGCTTCCCAGCTCTCAGCGAACTCCCAAAGAAGAGATGTGTTAAAGGTATTATCATCAAAACTACCGCCCGCAGTTTCAACATCACGGCCAATCCACTCAGTACGCCAGCGGAACTGCTTACCACCACGCTCGAGACCGTTCTCTCTCCATGAGTAAGTAACATCTGCACCATAAATATCAGTGGTTCTATCAAAACCATTATCACCGGTGATGTAACTAGCTCCTACCTGAAAACGATTGAAGTCATTTGCACCAAAGCGTGCCTGATAACGAGCTGCTATGATGTTATTGATAGGAAGCGCCTCCTCCGCATCTACACCGCCACTTTCTTCCTCTTCTCCTTCTTCATGGGGTACTCCGTCACCAAAGCTAATACTTAAGATGTCATCAATACCAGTGGGAACCAGCCAAGAAATCTCACCACCTTCGATAGCGAGGCCCTCTTCACCTAGGAAGCGGATGTTACCAAGATTAGTATTTGTAAAATCAAATGCATGCTGGTGCTTTGCATTTTGATCTCCAAATCTTACTAGCATGCGTCCTGCACGTAGCTCAAGGTTACCTGGAAGGTTTACAAATTTAATAAAACCCTCTTCGAACTCTGCCTCGAACTCTTCACCATCTGGCTTGAAAATATTTGCATTCACAAAACCACGGAGGTGCTCACCACCGTAAATATTCGCTCCTAGCTCAAAGCCCTGGAAATTAAAGCCCTCGTCATTAGGGTCATGACCTCCCACTTCAAGGCCATCTGCCACAGCATCTGTACCATGTGTAAGACGTAAGTTAAGTGATGGGTCTACGCGTAGGAAACTAGATCCTGAGCCACCAGCAGCAGCTAAGCTCAATGAGCTGGAACCATGGTCTGCAGATTCATGAGCTAGAACAGACAGTGGCGCTAAAAGCGCTGACACCCCCAGGGCTAAACCTGTTATTTTTTGTGTACTATTTGTTGTTTTCATTATTTATCGTGTTAATTGAGAAAATTTAAGTGCTTTTTACCGTAAGGCTTCTACGAAAACCGCTGTTAGGGCCTGTGATATAAGCGATAAGAAATAACCCACCTAGTACCACTACAATTGCCGGGCCAGTAGGGATATTAAATATGACTGAGAGTAGCACCGCAGTGACTCCGCCAGTGGCCCCCACCAGACCACCCCCCCAAAAAAGCCAACGTGTCCTATTAGTAAACATCGCCATGATAGCTCCTGGCACTACCAGTAATCCTATAGAAAGCACCGCTCCTACTGCTTGAAAACTAGCCATAAGGGCCATCACCATCAGGGTAAAAAGAAAGTAATTTACCAGTCTTACCGGTACGCCTTGAACTACAGCTACACTTGGCTCAAAAAGCGTTAGAAGTATTGGCCTCATAAATAGCGTAGAACCTAACAGGGTAATTCCTGCAATACCAAAAAACACATAGAGATCAGAGTCTCCCACTGATAAAATACTACCAAACAGCCAGCTCTCCAAATCTTCTCCAGTAGCTACATATTCTAACATGATTCTACCAAGAGCAATCGCCGTAGTGTAAAATATTGCCAGTGCTGTTCCCTGTGGAATCTTACTACCACGTGATACCATAATAGAGGCCAGCCCCACTATCAATGCAGCTATCATTGAACCCACAAAAGCCCCAAGCTGGGTAAGCACCCCTGTGATAAGCACTACAGAAACTATACCAGGCAGCATCGTATGTGAGAGCGCGCTCAATGACAGCGCACTTCTACGAAGTAAGACAAAGCCACTGACAAAGCCATTGGTGAAACCAATCAAAGCAGCAGCTACAAGAGCGCGTTTAAAAAACGGCATACTAATGATATCTAAAATTTCACTCATTCACGTTATGGGTAAAAGCACTTCCTAGATTCTCTTTAGTAACCACCTCTGAGCAGGTGCCAGAGGCAATCACCTCTTGGTTCATGATCATGACATCATCAAAAATTTCCGATAGTGTTCCGAGATCATGATGAGAAGCCAATACTAGACGGTCCTCAGACGCTAATCTACGTAATAGGCGGGCTAAATTAGCCGAGTGATCATGATCTAATCCTGTAAACGGCTCATCTAACAGAAGCACATGTGCCTGCTGGGCTACAGCCCTTGCTATAAACGCCCGCTGTTTCTGCCCACCTGAGAGCTCACTAATTTGCCTGCGCGCTAACTCGCCATCCATCTCCATAAGTTCCAGTGCCTGCTGTACTGCCACACGGTCACTCTCCCCAAATTTCTTCATTGCACCCAGCTGAGGGTAACGCCCCATTTCTACTACACCTCTTACACTAATGGGAAAATCCCAGTTTACTTCATCATGCTGTGGCAAGTAGGCAAATTCGCCATCCCTGCACTTAAGAGCATCTTTTCCACTCCAGAGGATGTTCCCACTGCGACGTTTCACAAGACCACAAATCGCCTTCAGCAAGGTACTCTTCCCGGCGCCATTAGGACCTACTAGAGCTAAGCACCGGCCACATTGTGCCTCTAAAGAGATATCTTTAAGCACCAGCTCTTTTCTATACGCCACACTCAGGTTATTTACACTGAGGGTGTGCTTCTCGCCATCATTATGGCTATGTCCGCAGCTGTTACTCATTGTCTCTATAGTTAGTGAGGTCCAGCTCGATAGTGCCTTGGATATCTGCCGAGGATGATCGGAAAGTACGAGTAATAGGCTCTTGATTTCCTACGCTGAGGATTAGTTCTACAAAGTAAGTGCCCTGTGGTTTTTCTGCCTCCCATTTTATATCCACCCAGATTACGTTATCGGCTTCACTGTGCAGTACTATATCATGAAAAACGGGGGTCTCCTCACTACCTCTTGATTTAGAAATGAGACGCTCAGATTCTGTATTACCCTGCGGTCTCAGAAACGTGTAGCTTAATGGTTTATCGGAAAAGTGGCATTCTATCTCCACAGGGATCTGATCACTCTGCAGTCTCAAATTTTCGCTGAGAGTATTAGTTGGCATACTCCCAGCTTCCATGTGGATAAAACGCATCCCAGCAAAGCCCAGAAAGCCTAGCACTACAGTTATGATTACTGACTGTATGACGGGGGAACCACGCATGGAGTATACTAATTAGGCGAATTTGAAACTACTGATAGATTTGATAAATTACTGGCTTACTAGTGCTCTTATGATGCAGTTAACATTACTTTTCATCATCACCTCATAGTTATCAGCACCATCAGCTATAAGCGTCCCCCCAAGTCTTACCCCTGTTTCTTTAGTAATAACTTTTAGTGCCTTAGGATTAGCGCGCTTTTCTGGAAAAACGGCCTTCACCTTATAACCACGGATAGCTTTGATCGCTTCAGCCTGATAGCTCGCGCTCGTCGTCTGAGTTGTTGAAATCCCTTTAATAGGCAGCGAACGATAACCGTACTCTTTACAGAAGTAACCAAAGGCTGCATGTGCTGTACATAAGACACGATCTTGTTTAGGAATACGGCTAGTCTCACGCTTGATCCAGTTCTCCAGCTGATCTAAACGCTCACTATATGCCACTGCTCTTGCCTTGTAGGCTAAAGCATTACTCGGATCAGCTTTACCAAATTCCTTTGCCACCACTCTGGCTGCTTTTTGCATATTGGACACCCTATGCCACCAGTGTGGATCAATGGCACCATGCGCATGATTAGGGCAGCAAATATATTGTGCATCACTACCAGAAATCTTCCTAGAAGGAACAGTCCTCCCCACATCTATAAGCTTAGCGCTGCTCCCTAGTGTACTCTTTAAACTACTCAGGTAGTTTTCTAAATTTTTCCCACTAGCTAGGTAAACTGTCGCTCCACGCGCCTTAGCTAGCGCCTTAGGTGATGGACTAAAAGTATGAGGATTATCATTCTTACCCATCAAAGGAATTACCATTACATCGGCACCTCCTACTTGATGAGCTAGATCTGTCATCAGCGGATGTAGTGTCGCTACTTTCAGCTCTGCTATTGCACTAGAGATCAAAAAGGTTAGGTTCAGTATGGTAACTGTTAATAATCGCTTGCTCATAGAAGTTCTTTTGATAATGCACAAAAAATACTAATGCAAGTCTTATGCGTTTAAAAGTGCGCTTTTTCGCTATTTGTTACTTTTTTATAATATCTATAATCAAATTATGCCAACTCGCTTTGCCCCCTCACCCACCGGCTATCTGCACCTCGGTCATATCTACGCCGCAAAGTTTGCCCGTGATCTTGCTCATAAAAATGGCACCCAGTTCCTGCTGCGTTTCGAGGATATTGATACCACACGTGTCAGGGATATATACTATCAAGAAATAGAGCATGACCTAAAGTGGCTCGGACTAGACTGGCATGGTCCCCCACTACGGCAAACCGCCAGAAAATCAGCCTACTCGCAAGCTCTCGATAGCCTCAAATCACTCCGCGTAATTTACCCCTGCTTTTGCACACGGCGTGAGATCCAACAAGAAATCACCTCCATGCACGGCGCGCCCCATATAGAGAATGCAGTGCCTGTTTACCCAGGTACATGCCGAGACATTAGCCCAGATGAACAAATACAGAGAATTAATAGCGGCCAGCCACACTGCTGGCGACTTAACTCAAAAGCCGCCACAGAGCAAACCGGCACGCTCTACTTTAACGATCACATCCACGGGCATACTCAGGTAAGTGCAGACCTTTTAGGCGATGTAGTACTTGCACGAAAGGACATCGGCACCTCCTACCACATTGCCGTAGTAGTCGATGATGCCATGCAAAAAATCACCCATGTCACCCGCGGTGAAGACCTACTCTCCTCCACCCACGTACACCGTATATTACAAAAACTACTAAAACTCCCCTCGCCAGATTATCACCATCACCACCTCATTGTAGATACGGCTCAAAAACGCCTCGCTAAGCGGAATCAATCACTCAGTATCCGCTCGCTACGGGAGCAACATAAAACACCAGCAGAAGTCCTCGCCATGATCTCCTTATAACATTTCCACACCTTACCCTGCCGTCGCACGTAAAAGTAATGGATCAATGCAAGATTTATCTCCGCAAATTCTATCCACTAGACGGCCCCAAACTTCATGCCCGCTGAGAATATCCACCTCAATTCGCAGAAAATAAACTGGCACATCTAACTCTGAGGGCTGCATGAAGCGCACTGCATCCTTCTCCGTAGTCACAATCATCTCAATATCACGCTCAACGCAACGCTGCATAAAGCGATCAATCTCCTTTTGATTAAATGAATGGTGATCAGAAAACACACGGTGGAACTCCACATGTGCACCCAGATTTCTCAAAATCTTCTCAAAACTCTCCGGCACAGCAATACCGGAAATAGCAGCCAAGTATTTATCATTAAGGAAAGTCAGAGGAACCTGCTCCCCAGTAAATAAGTTCTCCAGATGCTGCGGCCCATGCGTGCACTCTATGATCTCAGCATGCTTATTATATTTACGCATCTTGGTAATAAGCTGCTCATTTGAGCTACCATCACACTTAGTGATAAAGATATAATCCGCCCTGCACAGATTGCGCGCCGGCTCACGGAGCGTACCGCGTGGTAATATCTGCCCAGTGCCAAAAGGTGCATTTTGATCCACTAGCACCACATCCGTAGAATGGGCCAGATGCAGATACTGCAGCCCATCATCTAATATCAAGGTATCAGCCTCAAGCTCCCGCACCGCAAAGCGCCCTCCCTTAACACGGTTTTTATCCACGACCACGGACACTCCTGGTAAGTTTTTAGCCAGCATCCATGGTTCATCACCAGCATAAGCTACATCCAGAAGAGGCTCCCCGCCATCACTGACCACTTTAGGCATCTCATCAGCTGGGATTTTTTCACCCGTAACCCTATTTTCCCACGGCTGTACTTTCGAAAGTTTTTTACTTTTATAACCCCTACTCAAAATAGCAGGCCTTCGCCCCCGCTCCCTTAATGTCCGGGCAAATAACTCCACCACAGGAGTTTTCCCCGTTCCCCCCACCGTAAGGTTACCGATACTTATAACCTGAGTACCCAGATACTGCTGCTCTTTCCCCCCGTTCCGAAACCTTCTCAACCTCACCGCAACACCTATTCGATATATCCCTGAGAGCCCCCAGAGCAAGATTCGCATCATACTAGCCCTAAAGCCCTTGGCACGGCCAAAGATCACCTCAGTGCCCCACTGTTCTAGTTCATCTAACGCCTCACTCATCCGTGCCCTTCTTATATACTTGAAAAATGAATCATGAAACTTGAAACTTCACGCATGATTAGACCAGATGGCCGTGACCACGATCAACTCCGCCCCATATCCTTCCAAGCCGGTATCGCACCCCATGCCAACGGCTCCGTATTAGTTTCCTTTGGAAATACCCGCGTAATCTGTGCCGCCACTATCCAAGAGGACGTGCCACGCTGGATGAAATATCAAAAAATCAGAGGCGGCTGGCTCACTGCTGAGTATAATATGCTCCCATACTCCACCCTAGATAGAAAACAGCGCGACAGCTCTACCGGCCGTATTGATGGACGATCCTCTGAGATACAGCGTCTTATCGGCAGATCACTCCGTGCTGTAGTAGACCTTAAAGCACTGGGCTCGCGCACTATCTGGCTAGACTGTGATGTCCTCCAGGCAGATGGCGGCACCCGTACAGCCTCCGTCACAGGTGGCTGCGTAGCTATTGCCATCGCTCTCAATAAGCTTATGGCAGCTGGAAAACTAAAATCTTTTCCCATGAAAAAACTCATCACAGGTATCAGCACCGGCATCTACCAAGACACCCCTGTGCTTGATCTAGATTACCCAGAAGATAAAAATGCGAGCGTAGACTTTAACGTCGTTATGACTGAAGACATGGAATTTGTAGAACTTCAAGGCAGCGGTGAAGAAAGTGTATTCACAGATGAACAAATGGCCTCCATGCTCACACTAGCTCGTAAAGGGGTCAAAGAAATCACAGCCATACAAAAACAAGCAATTTTAGACGCAGATCGCACTTCATCAGCAGATCTTGAAAGCTTAGCAAACTCATTCAAATAATCTCTAAAATTCAAAGTATCTACTTTTAACCTTGATAAAGAAAAACTTACCCTTAGTATCTGTAAATCAACATGTTTCTTTGTATAAGAAAACATAATTGATGTAATAAATAACCATAAAATAAAATGAAACTACATACAAAACAAACTCGCAAGGGTTTCACATTGGTGGAACTACTTGTTGTAATCGCTATTATCGCAGGCCTAGCTGCCATGGCTACACCAGTTATCATGAAGCAGAAGAAAAAAGCTGACCTGACTACTGCCACTAACAATGCTAAGCAGATTTTCTACCTCATGATTGATTTTGATGGTGACTTCGGCGAATTCCCATCTGAAGACTCAGCTATGGATATTCAAAGTGATCTTGATCTCGGAACAGAATCTTCTAACGATTTCTTCCGTCAGTTCATCGCTGCTAACTACATTGACTCAGAGGAAATTTTCTTCGCTAAGGCTAGCTTTTCCAAAAAGCCAGACAACGTAATCACAAGCGACGGCGCTCTTGAAGACGGTGAGTGCGGATTCGCTTACCTCTCTGGTCAATCCACCAGTAACAATAGTTCACGTCCAATCGCCATGGCACCTATGGTCCTTGATTCAGAGACATTTGCTCCTGATCCATACGACTCAAAGGCTGTTGTTCTTAGAATCGACGGTTCTGTTAAGCAATTCCGTCTTAACAACGATGACGAAGCTATTCTAAATGGTGCTCAAACACTATTTGATCAAGGTGAGGACTCCATCTGGGGTACTGACGGCTTTGATTCAGCCGCTCTTACTCATGCTACACCAAAGTAATTAAAAGCGAATAAATATTATTCAATTTAAACCGGAGAGGGAAACCTCTTCGGTTTTTTTGTGCCCTCACATTAAATCCAAAAAACATCCACAAGAAACCACACAATCATTACCACCCCTATAACAATTTTAATAATAAGTCCCGCTAATGTCCCAAGAACAGAACCTACACCAGATACAGTAGACTCCCTCACCTCCTTCTTAGCAAAAGTAAACTCAAACAGCATAGCACCTATCAGCGGACCTAAAATCAGCCCGAAAGGTAAAAAAAACATCCCCACAATACCGCCTAATATCGCCCCGCCGGCCCCCCAATGACTTCCACCAAACCACCGCGTTCCCATTGCCCCGCTCATGAACTCAAGCACTTGCGAAACAGCTAACAGCACCCCTAACACAAGAAAAGTCCACCACTCTACACCAGAATCTTCACCCAATATGAGCCAATGCCCTACTGCGGCAAAAAATATGATTAAATGCCCAGGTAAAAAGGGAATAATTGTACCCAAAAAACCTGCCAACAACAAACAAACAGTCACCAGCCATGCTGCACCAATGCCCAGTGAGGAAATAAAATCTGCCATAACTACCCCTACCCTTTCTTAGCCATCTTGCAACACTGGATACAATGACACGTTGCCAAGATGACTACCCACGATATATCATCCACCTATAAACGACCATGAATCATACCACTTATAGCGAATTCGGAAATCCCTCAGATGTCGTCAAACTAACAAACAATCCGCAACAGGCACTGACGAAGGGAGAAATCCGCGTACGTATCCTAGCCGCCCCCATTAACCCTGCGGATATCAATTTTATTCAAGGGACCTACGGTATTCGCCCAAAATTACCATGCACCCCAGGTATCGAAGGCTGTGGAGAAGTCATCGAATCAACATCCCCAAATTTTGCCCCTGGTGATAAAGTCATCTTTATACAGCGTGCTAACACCTGGGCAGAAGAAGTTATTTGCTCCGCTAACGTAGCACTCAAAATACCCTCAGAAACACCCACTGAGCAGGCCGCCATGATTAAAGTAAATCCAGTTACCGCATGGGCAATGCTTACCAACTTCACAAAGCTACCCAAAAAGAGCTGGGTAATCCAAAATGCTGGAAATTCCGGTGTAGGCCTCTGTGTAATCCAGATAGCCAAACTCCTCGGACTCCGCACCATAAGCCTCGTACGCAGAGAAGCGCTTATCCCAGAGCTAACAGAGCTCGGTGGAGATCTAGTCCTGTTAGACAATAAAGATTCCATCGCTCATATAAAAGAAACCCTAAAAGAAGAACTCCCCACCCTTGCACTAAATGCGGTAGGCGGAGATAGCGCACTCCGCCTCATGGATGCACTCGCGCCAAGTGGTATCCACGTCACCTATGGTGCAATGAGTATGAGAAGCCTTAAAGTGCCTAACAAATTTCTTATTTTTAAAGGTATCCAACTCCATGGATTCTGGTGCACGGAGTGGCTTGATAAAAAACGCCAACCAGAGATAGAGGCCGTTTTTCAAAAAATAGCACAATGGATGATTCATAACGGACTACATCAGAGTATCGATAGCCGATATACTCTTTCTAACATCACCGCCGCAATTAGCCGTGCACAGGAATCAAAGCGCGATGGTAAAGTGCTTCTCACCATAGGTAAAACCACCCATGAAAGATAATTACCTTTTAACTGAATAAACTACTCAGCCGGCCCGTCAAACTAAGCGAATAACAAAATAACATTATGAAAAAATTAATCGCTACACTAACCGCTATTTTCATCAGCCTCATCGCCACTCCTGAAGAGGCAGTGGCAGGCCACCACCCCATTGGCCATAGCTATACCTACCACTCAGGCTACGCATCATGCGGATCTCCCATTTACACAAAACGTATAATCGCCTCTTACGATCGCTATCATCGCCCTGTTTACCGCTACTACAGATTACCCATCCGTCAGAGCTACCGCACGACGCGCTACACTAATAACAATTACTATAACCGTGCATCATCACGAGTAAACTACAGCCGTAGTAACAGATACAGCGGACGCCGATAGCATCTAGCTGCCGTTATGTAGCACTTTTACCGAGCTTAAATAAATCTAATCCACAGCGCAATACCACTAAGACTGAGATACATCATCGTCACAAGCATCCAGTTTACGTAACCTTTTCTCTTCCTTTGTACGTGCTCGCGCCTCTTTAAAAAAGCTCTGTAAAAGTGCTAAGCATTCATCCGCCATAACCCCCACTGAAGTCTCACATTTATGATTTAACGGAGGGTTAGAATCTAATAAATTAATCCACCCCCCAGCCGCACCACCCTTCGGATCAGGTAGCCCATAAACCACACGATCAGGCCGGCAGTGCACTATGGCACCGGCACACATAGGACACGGCTCCTTTGTTACATAAAGGGTGCAGCCCTCTAATCGCCAATCACCTAAAGTACTTTGGGCAGCCGTTAGCGCAAGCATCTCCGCGTGAGCGGTAGCGTCCTTCAGAGTCTCCACCTGATTCCATGACCGTGCTATGATCTTCCCCTCATGCACAATCACTGCACCTATAGGCACCTCTTCAGCAGCATAAGCCTTTCTAGCTTCACGCAATGCCTGCTGCATAAAAAACTCATCTGTCTGAAAATCTGCCATTAAATCATCACTCACGTCAGTAATCTGACAATAAAACTTCAAACTTCAAACTGAATACTTCAAACTATCACACATGAAGACATGGCACCACACAGACCGTATCATTGCACCCTCATTACTAGCCGCAGATTTTGGCAGAATTAAAGAGGAAACCACGCGCGCCATTCACTCGGGTGCAAACTGGATGCACCTTGATGTCATGGACGGCAACTTTGTGGACAATATCTCCTTTGGCCCCGCTATCATACAAGCTATCCACGAGACCAATGATGTATTTCTAGACGTGCACCTCATGATATCACGCCCTGACCATTATCTACTACGTTTCATTGAAGCTGGAGCAGACATGCTTACCGTTCACCTAGAGGCCAATCACAATCTTTCAGAAACACTACAACGAACACGTGATGCAGGCGCTCTAGCAGGTCTAGCGATTAATCCCTCCACCCCGTTTGAAGATACCCTCCCCTACCTCGATCAAATCGATATGCTCCTGGTCATGACCGTCGTCCCCGGCTTTGGCGGCCAGTCATTCATGCACGAGACTATGGCTAAGGTAGAAGCCTCCGCCAAATACCGTGAACAACACTCACTCAGCTACCACATACAAGTAGACGGCGGAATAGATACCCAAACAGCCCCCATCGCCACAGCCGCTGGTGCCAATGTCCTAGTAGCTGGCTCATCCACCTTCAAAGCTCCAGATATGGAAGAAGCCATATCATACCTGCGTAAAGCCTGATAAAAACTCTAGTTCAGCACTCATGAGCTTAAAACAGGTTCCAATGATTACATTTTCGTAAAATCTTCCGTGTATTCCCTGTTCCACCTGGTTAAAAAAACTACGTGAACAGCATAGAGCTAAATAATCAACTCAGGGCGATTCTGCGCCCGGATCAAATCTCTACCGCGGAGAGTGTTCTTACTGAGCACAGCACCGATAAATGGCACGCATCTGCCATGCCTGACATCGTCGCCTTTGTAGAAAAAACAGAGGACGTGCAGGCAGTAATGCAGTTTGCCTCATCACATAAAATACCCGTTTACACACGGGCAGCAGGTACAGGCCATACTGGAGGCAGCGTTCCTGTTCATGGCGGCATCCTCATTTCCATGATGCGAATGAGCAGTATTTTGGAAATAAACCCTTCAGACGGTGTATGTATCACCCAGCCTGGAGTCATAACAGGTGAGCTCCAGAATGCAGTTCGCGAACACGGCTGGTATTACCCACCAGACCCTGCATCACTAAAAGAATGCACTATTGGCGGGAATATCGCCACTAATGCCGGAGGCCCACGCTGCCTCAAATACGGTGTTACCAAGCAATACGTCCTCGGTCTCACCGTCGTCCTAGCCAACGGGGAAATCCTTAAAACAGGTGGACGCTGCCATAAAAACTCCACCGGCTTTGACCTCACCTCCCTCATGGTAGGAACAGAAGGTATGTTAGGTATAGTTACAGAGATCACTGTGCGCCTCATACCTCATCCGCAATCACGTGCTATGCTTGGCGCCTCATTCCCAGATTTTACCGCTGCGGCCGCTGCAGTGCAGGCGATATTAGACTCCGGCACCCTTCCCTCAGCACTAGAAATTACAGATGGCTTTACCATGGCCGCCGCGCGAGATTACCTCGGAGCAGATAAACTCCCCCCCGGTGATGCCTACCTAATGATTGAGATAGATGGCAATACTGAAACTGTAGCCAGAGAGCTTCCTCCCCTACATGATTTCCTTATGGACCATCAAGCTCTGCGTATAGACACCGCCCCAGATGAAGCCTCCTGCGAACGTATCTGGCAGCTACGCCGAGATTTTTCATACTCATTAAAGCATACGGGCCTCACAAAACTTAATGAAGACATCGTCGTACCACGCTCGAAGCTAGTAGACCTCGTCACCTTTGCTCAGCAACTTCAGCAAGATACTGGTATTCCCGTAGCCTGTTTTGGCCATGCCGGAGATGGTAATATCCACACCAATATCATGGTGGAGAACTACGAGGACCCAGACATCAAGAAAAAGGCTGACAATGCCCTTAACAAACTCTTCACCTGGGTGATAAACAATGATGGTGTCATCAGTGGTGAGCACGGTATAGGCCTAGCCAAAAAACCATGGATACAGCAAGCGCTCGGCACCGTTTCCATTGATACACATCACGCCATTAAAAATGCGCTAGACCCTGACAACATACTTAATCCTGGCAAATTTCTAGACGTATAGATAATCAAACCCTCCCCCTGAATCATAAAAATCATGAACGATCTTTTCGATAACATCACCCCAGATCCGGCAGCTCGTATTCATGAATTATACCAGCAGCTAGAGCACCATAATCAGCTCTACTATCAGCAGGCAGAACCAACAATCTCTGATGCTGAGTATGACACCCTCATGGGCGAGCTTAAGCAGCTAGAAAAATTCCATCCAGAGCTGGCCAAGCCAGACTCACCCACCCAGCGAGTGGGTGGAGCACCGCTAGACGGATTTGAACAGATTAAACACCTCGTCCCCATGCTCTCCATTGAGGATATACATGAGCTCAAAGACGAGGAACTAGAAGAACTCCAAGTATCTACTCCAGATGCTACCCGTGCAGATAATCTTAAAGAATGGTTTAAGCGTTTTCAGCGCTCCCTAGGCCACACTGACGTCCGCCTAACTATCGAACCAAAAATTGATGGCGTTGCGGTATCCGTCATCTACCGTAATGGACTGTTAGACTACGCCGTCACACGTGGTGACGGCACTACCGGAGATGATATCACTCAGAACGTTAAAACTATCAAGTCCATCCCCCTCCGCCTACCTGATGGCGCGCCTTCACTTTTCGAAGTTCGCGGTGAGGTCTTCATACCTAATAAAGAGTTTGCAAAGCTGAATAAACAGCGAGATGAAGCTGGTGAGCCCGCTTTTGTAAACCCTCGTAACGCCACCGCCGGCAGCCTAAAACAACTAGACTCAAAACTAGTAGCCGCGCGCCCGCTTGATTGTATTTTTCACTCCTATGGACGTGTAGATAATGCCCCATACACAACTGTCAGTGAATTTCAAAAAACCCTCAAAAACTACGGATTAAAATATAGCCCGTGGTTTCACCAACCATCTAACAATGATGAATTACTAGCGTGTATCCATCAGCTAGATCTAGATCGCCACAGCTTCGACTACGCCACTGATGGCGCCGTAATTAAAGTAGATGATCTAGCTATCCACCAGCAATTAGGCGCTACTGCTAAACACCCAAAGTGGGCGTGTGCCTACAAGTTTCTACCTGAGCAAAAAGAAACTCTACTCAGAAATATTACCATCCAAGTAGGCCGCACGGGTGTACTCACCCCCGTAGCTGAGCTAGATCCAGTATTCATCTCAGGCACCACAGTCTCCCGCGCCACACTCCATAATCAGGACGAAATCGATAGAAAAGACGTCCGCATAGGCGATACCGTAGTCATCGAAAAAGCAGGGGAAATCATTCCCGCAGTAGT
>JALZUC010000029.1 GCA_023301765.1 Akkermansiaceae bacterium
GAGAGTGGTGGACTTAAAGAAGTCACTCTACGCTCAGACGCTATTAAGGGGAAGAAATACGATGAATCACTCAAAACCTCATGGGCTGAAGCCACCAAACTATTTACCCAAGTCTATGGTAAGCCCGCACAAGGTGGCACATACCCTAAGCGCTCTGACTTTAAAGGGCACGATATCCTCATGAGCCATATCTGGCATAAAGGCAGTGATCAATCCATACTCATCGGCCCAGGTATAGATAAAGACAAATGCTTTCTCGCTATCCGCTTTATCAACAAACGTATAGAGCCATTACGCATCAAGTAGAGCTAAGCAGACGCCCATCACCTGCTACACGAATCTCTCCTAAAAAGTGGCTCATACACACCCACTATGAAAACCCCCTTCATCCTACTAGCCCTCACCACCTCCCTGCTAGCTAAGGAATCTACCTACACACCTCTCAGGACGGACACTCAGGTGACCACTAAGCTCACCTCCTTTTCATACAGTGGCCGTAAAGTACCACTCAAGATCTACTTCCCAAACACGCAAAAAACCAGCCCTCTAATTCTACTCAGTCATGGGCTAGGTGGCTCACGTGAAAGTGGCACCTACCTTGGCACACGATGGGCCAGTGCTGGCTACACCGTAGTAGCTATGCAACATGCAGGCAGTGATGACAGCACCTGGAGACACCTACCAGCCTCTCAGCGCCAGGAAGCACTAAAACAAGCAGCCAGCCTCCAAAGTTTTATTCAAAGAGTAAAGGATGTCCCCGCCACACTAGATCAGCTAGAAAAGTGGAATAGTCAAGATGGGCACCCGCTGGCACACCGCATGGATTTACAGAACATAGGTATAGCGGGTCACTCCTTTGGCGCCCTCACCACCCAGGCTCTAGTCGGGCAATCTTATGGGAAATTTGGCCCCTGCTTTGTGGATCAAAGGATAGCCGCAGGCTTTGCCATGAGCCCTGGTATAGACCGCATTGGTAATCTAGAGATGGCCTTCTCACACATCGCCGTACCCATGCTCCTGATGACAGGCACCCAAGACCAAAACTTCATCAGTAACGCCTCACCAAAAACACGGCTAGAGGTATATAATCACCTCTCTATTTTAAAAAAGGACAGTCACACGAGGCATTACCAGCTGATCCTCAAAGATGCCCAACATGGAGCCTTTTCAGACCACTCTACACCTGGTGAAAAAAAACAAAAACCCGCTCACCATCACATCATCAAAACTATCAGCACCAGCTTCTGGGATAGCGTTCTAAAAAACAGCCCAAAAGCCTCAACATGGCTAAATGGTCAAAGCCCTGCTAAAATCCTAGCCAAAGATGATATTTGGGAAAAAAAATAACTCACACTTTTCTGTGGTGCCCTCTAGCCAAGATTCATATGTTATGCTGAACTCCTGCCAGTAAAATGATCAATCCAGAGACAGAAAAAGTAGCTCACAAGCTTGGTGTCCCACATCAGATAGAACGCCATATCTTCCTATGTGCAGACCAAACTAAAGACAAATGCTGTAGCCGAGGTGACAGCATCATCTCCTGGAACTATCTCAAAAGCCGCCTCAGCAAACTCAACATCCAGCCAGCTGGCAAAGTCTTCCGCAGTAAAGCAAACTGCCTCCGCGTCTGCCTCCAAGGCCCTGTAGCCGTAGTTTACCCCGAAGCTATCTGGTATCACTCCTGCACACCCTATGTACTAGAGCGTATCATAGACGAGCACCTCATCGGCGGAGTTCCTGTGGAAGAGTTTAGAATCAAAGGTCCAGAAACTCCACTTGTAGAAGCTTCATCCGCGACATAAAAAAACGGTCACTCTTAGATAAGAGTGACCGCTTGTTAGAAAGACTATTAAGAAGTCTTACTTCGGTAGTGGGAAGCTACGATTAAAGGCATACACACGCTCGCGTAGCTCGTGTAACTTTTCATCGTTATCGTTATTCTGAAGTGCTTCATGGATAAAGTCTGCTACCTGCTCCACATCAGCCTCTTTCATACCCCGCGTAGTAACTGCTGGAGTTCCTATCCGGATACCACTTGGCTTAAATGGCCCTGCTGTATCAAAGGGAATGGAGTTCTTATTCACAGTGATACCACACTCATCAAGCGCATGCTGTGCAATAGACCCGTCCATATCTACTGGGCGGAGATCTACTAGCATCAAGTGATTATCCGTCCCGCCGGAAACGATACGGTAACCGTGCTCGATAAGGCGTGCAGCCATAGCCTGTGCGTTCTTCACCACCTGCTCTGAGTAGCCCTTAAAGTCAGTATTTAAAATCTCACCAAAACACGCAGCCTTAGCGGCGATAACGTGCATCAGCGGCCCACCCTGAATACCAGGGAACACAGTGCCATCGATCTTTTTCGCATACTCCTCCTTACAGAGGATAAATCCGCCACGAGGTCCCCTAAGTGACTTATGTGTGGTAGATGTTACAAAGTCCGCGTGAGGCACGGGATTAGGATGCACACCAGCTGCTACAAGACCTGCAATGTGTGCCATATCTACAAAGAGATAGGCACCTACCTGCTTAGCAATCTTACCCATACGCTCGAAATCAATCTCACGAGGATAGGCGCTAGCACCCGTAGTAATAAGTGCTGGTTTTACCTCTTCTGCTAATTTTTCAAGTGCATCATAGTCAATCCTCTCGTCCTCTTCTCTAACGCCATAGTGCGTGACCTCATAGAATTTACCAGAAAAGTTCGCCTTATGCCCATGAGTTAAGTGACCACCATGGGCAAGATCCATAGTTAAGATTTTATCTCCCGGCTTCAGCACGGAGAAATAAACAGCAGTGTTCGCCTGTGAACCTGAGTGCGGCTGTACGTTAGCGTGATCTGCACCAAAAATTTCTTTAAGTCGGTCAATCGCTAATTGCTCAGCCACATCCACATGCTCACAGCCACCATACCAGCGGCGGCCAGGGTAACCTTCAGCATACTTGTTAGTCAGTAAACTCCCCTGCGCCTCCATTACCGCACCACTAGTGAAGTTCTCAGATGCAATGAGCTCAATATTCTGATTCTGGCGTTGTTCTTCTTTCTGAATAACAGCGTAGAGCTCAGGGTCAGTGAGCGCTAGGCGGCTACCAGAGGCCTTTACCAGACGCTGCTCGTGGCGGCCTCCAGTAAAATCAGTATCAAGATATACATCCACCATTCTAAGTGTCTGATCAATATCAAGATGCCCTGCACCGAGGCACAACACATTAATATCATTATGCTCGCGCGTGGTGATCGTCTCATCCACAGTGCGTACATTAGCAGCCCGCACACCTGAGTGGCGGTTAGCCGTAAGGCACATACCCACACCAGACTTACAGACGAGGATACCTCGATCAAAGCGACCACTAGTCACTCCTAAGGAGACCTCTTCTGCGTAATCCGCATAGTCCACTGAGTCTGTACTGTGTGTGCCAAAATCTTGGACACTATGGCCCGCGGACTGTAGATGAGTGATAATGGCGTGTTTAAGATCCACCCCTCCGTGATCAGCTCCTATAGCAATATTCATATTAAAATAATCAGTAGTATGTTGAAAAACATTACAAAAGTTAATTAATCGAGAGCTTTAACAGCTTCCACCACGTCTGCTGATGTCATACCTAGCTCCTTCATAACGGTATTACCGGGAGCTGAGATACCGAAGCGATCGATACCTAGCACCTTACCACTACAGCCTACATATTTCCACCAAAGACCAGTTACACCAGCCTCAATAGACACTCGGCTCTTACAAGCTCTTGGAAGAACGCTCTCTTTATACTCAGCACTCTGACGATCAAAGCGATCCAGACAAGGCATGGATACTACACGAACACCATCACCTAGTTCTTCAGCCGCAGTCATAATATGCTCTACCTCAGAGCCACTAGCCATGAGAATAGTCTTAAGATCACCCGTTTCCTGTTTAAGCACATAGCCACCATAGGCAGCACCCTCACGGCGAGTCTGCACAGAAGCACAGCTGTAAGTAGGCACTGCCTGACGTGTTAGGAAGAGAGCCGTAGGCCCATCTGTGCGGTGCATGGATGCAGCCCAGGCACCAGCAGTTTCCTCAGGGTCAGCTGGGCGGAAAACATCAAGCCCTGCGATCACGCGCAGACCACTCACAGTCTCTACCGGCTGGTGCGTAGGTCCATCTTCACCCACACCTACAGAGTCATGCGTGAGTATATATGTTACAGGAAGCTTCGCAAGTGCTGCTAGGCGGATAGACGGGCGAAGGTAATCAGCAAATACGGCGAAGGTAGCAGCACTCGCACGGAATAAACCATCGTAAGCGATACCATTACTAATAGCACCCATCGCGTGCTCACGGATACCATACCAGATATTTCTACCAGCATAATTTTCCTTACTGAAATCGCCACCGTCCTTGATGTAGTTCTTTGTAGAGCCGTAAAGGTCTGCTGAACCAGTAATCAGCGAAGGCATAGCAGCCGCTACAGACTGAATAATATCCCCACCGGAGGCACGAGTCGCATTTTTATAATCAGCAGCAAACTCAGGAATCTGCTCAAGAAGGTTGCTAGGAGTTATTTTTCCTACATTGATTGAGAGTTCAGTAGCTAGTTCAGGATTTGCCGTAGCCCAGGCTTCATAATTAGCATTCCATGCCGCTAATTCTTCACTGAGCTCCTTCTGACGGTCTGCAAAAAATGCTTTGGTTTCCTTAGAGACAAAAAATGTTTCCTCAGGAAGCCCTAGCCCCTTACGGGCGGACTCCGCAAAGTTAGCACCACCTTCTCCGTGTCCCTTAGCTGTGCCAGCAACTTCAGGAATACCTTTACCAATAGTTGTTTTTGCGATGATAACCTTAGGTTTACCGTTATCATTACTCTTTGCCTCAGTAAGCGCATTAGCTACAGCAGCGAGATCATGACCATCTACAGTTACCGCATCCCAGCACTGAGATATGAAGTACTGCTCAGCATCTTCACTTTGGCTAACGTCTGCCATGGCATCAAGAGTCACGTCATTGCTATCATAAATAAGAATAAGATTATCTAGCTGGCTATGTCCAGCAAAGGCAATAGCCTCCTTAGCTACACCCTCTTGTAAACACCCGTCACCCAAAAGGGCGATCACGTGGTTATCAAAAATAGTATGCTCTGAGGTATTAAACTTAGCCGCTGCGTGCTTACCACTAAGAGCGTATCCCACAGCATTTCCAACACCTTGACCAAGAGGTCCTGTAGTCGCTTCTACTCCAGGTGTTTCATCAAACTCAGGGTGACCGGGAGTCATACTGTGCAGTTTACGGAAGCTTTTTACCTCCTCTAAAGAAAGCTCGTAACCCGCCATATGCAGCCAACTGTAGATAAACATGGAACCATGACCAGCGGAGAGGATAAAGCGATCTCGGTTAAGCCACTTAGGTGCTGAAGGATCATACCTTAGAGAGTTTCCAAAAAGAACAGCGCCAATCTCAGCACACCCAAGTGGTAGGCCTAAGTGACCGGATGAGCATGCGTGGACGGCGTCAATGGCGAGACCTCTGGCCTCGTTGGCGGCTTGTGCTAAAATTTTCTGATTCATTACGCGCGCAGAATCCACATTAGAGCACCCGGCGGCAAGCCTGAATCGAGTCAAATCACACCAACAATCGCATTTTTATCACATTTTATCCAAAAATCTAAAATTTCGCGTTGATTACTATGATTTTGAAGTTAAACAGGCCGCCCGCCTTCTTCGGCTACCTAGCTCTATGTCCACGTCGCTCAAAATCGCACTACCCAAAGGTTCACTTCAGGATCCTACCATCCAGCTATTAAAGCAAGCTGGATACAACGTGCATTTATCCTCCCGAGGCCTGCGCCCTGACTCAGATGATGGCGATCTAGATATTTACTTAATCCGCGCTCAAGAAATTGGCCGTTATCTAGCTCAAGGTTTTATCGACTGCGGTATCACAGGGTTAGACTGGGCATCCGCTCATGAAGACAGCCTCGTAGATCTTGCAGAGCTCCCTTACTCCCGTGCTACTGTGCGCCCTACCAAATGGGTTCTCGTAGTGCCAGAGGACTCCCCTATTCAGAGCGTCAAAGACCTTGAAGGTAAACGTATCGCTACTGAGGGTGTAGAGATTACTCAAAACTACTTAAAAAAACACGGTGTTAATGCTGAAGTAGAATACTCATGGGGTGCTACTGAGGTAAAAGTTCCTGATCTTGTAGACGCCATCGTAGACGTTACAGAAACAGGTTCATCCATCCGCGCAAATAATCTCCGCATCGTTGACACCCTGCTGACATCATTCCCTCACTTCTACGGCTCTAAAGAAGCCTATGGAGATGAATGGAAACGTCAGAAAATGGATAGAATGACTCTTATGCTCAAGGCCGCCCTTGAAGCACGAGGTAAAGTAGGTTTAAAAATGAACCTTCCTGAAAAGTCTTTGCAAGCGGTGCTTAATACCCTACCATCTCTGCGACGTCCTACCGTTAATCGTCTCGCAGAGGATGATTGGGTAGCCGTAGAAACCATTATTGAAGAATCTGTAGCACGCGAACTCATCCCTGATCTAAAAGCTCTAGGAGCTGAAGGACTAATAGAGTATCCACTCTCAAAAATCGTGCTGTAGACCACTTTAACTCAAACTTTTTTCCGCCACTCTCCAGCCGTAACAAGCTGATCAACCCTAACTAAAACTAAACTACCATGGGATGCCTTAAAAAACGTCGTAAGACGAAAATTAGCAAGCATAAGCGCAGAAAGCGCATGAAGGCTAATCGCCACAAGAAGCGTCTTCGTTACAAGTCCTAGTTTCAGGATTTGTAGTGTTGATAATACACTTCTGGAAATAGGGACATGGCCTCGTGCTGTGTCCCTTTTTCTACTTACTTTGATTACATAAATCTACTGAAACACGCCGCCATGCCAGCTGATTATCACACCCACACGCCCCTCTGTATGCATGCAGAAGGATCACCGGAAGCTTACATCCAGGCAGCCATTGCAGCCGGCGTTACAGAATATGGCATATCAGACCATGCGCCAGCCATGCCTGAGCCATTTGATGACTGGCGTATGCGCGCTGATCAACTACCAGAATATTTCACATGGATAGACCGCGCCCGTGCCGAAGCTGGTGACACCCTCCCCATACGTGCTGGTATGGAGTGTGATTGGCTCTCTGGCTGTGAAAAATGGATTGAAGAACTAGCGGGGAAATACCCCTGGGACTATCTCATCGGCTCCGTGCACTACTTGTCAGACTGGGATTTTGATAACCCTCTATGGTTGGCTAAGTGGGCAGAGACAGATGTAGATGATGCCTGGGAGCGTTACTGGAAAACATATGCCGACATGGCAGAAAGTGGGCTATTTGACATATTAGCCCACCCTGATTTAATCAAAAAGTTTGGCTATAAACCTAGCGGAGATCTACGCCGCTACTATGAACCTGCAGTGGATGCCATAGCCGCTAGCGGCTGTGCCATAGAGATTAACACCGCAGGTCTGCATAAACCGTGTAAAGAAATTTACCCAGAAGCAGACTTTATAGATTTAGCCTTCTCTGCCGGTATCCCACTGGTAATCTCATCAGATGCGCACCACCCCTCAGAGGTGGCACGAGACTTTAATCATGCCATCAACGAGGCTAAAAATATAGGCTACACGGAAACCTTACTATTTAAAGAAAGGCAACGCATGTATGAGCCGCTAACTTAGTTTCTTTTTATCTCTGAGTATCGAGTTAACAATAAAAGCAATACCCGCAATCACCATAAAGACGGAGTAAAACTGCCCTTTAGTAAGAGAAAAAATCAAGGCCTGCCCCAAATCTGGCTCACGGTAATTTTCTACGATAATTCTGAAAACGGCGTAGAAAAAGAAAAACATACCCGTAAGGACTCCAGTAGGTAGCTTGGGGAATCTAATCCTTGTGATAAAGAGAATTAGAAACAAAACTAACCCCTCTAACACAGCCTCATAAAGCTGAGATGGGTGCCGTGCCTGAATGTAGCTCCCTAGAGTTTCTTGCAGCTCAGGATTCTCTCTCGCACGCGCTAACAGATACTCGTATGACTGGCCAGCCACAGATGGATCTACCGCGGTGCAGTCATCAAAGGCCCGCTCAATCACCTCAGGCTTACCCTTCCAATCTTCTGACAAAGAAGCTGGAAACTTGATAGCCCAGCTAAGTCCATGAGTCGCCACCCTACCATAGAGTTCACCATTAATAAAGTTCGCCACTCTTACCAAACCAATTCCAAGAGGAGCCACCACACATAAGCCATCCCCAACACCCGTCCATGATACTTTTTGTAACCTCGAAAAGACAAAAGTAAATATCATCAAACCCAGAATACCGCCATGGCTAGACATCCCACCGTCCCAGACACGAAATACCATTAAAGGATCACCCACTAGCTGAGCCCAGCCACCCTCTTTAGGAATTTGATAAAAAAGAATATAGCCTAAGCGCCCACCCACAAAAACACCAAATACGGCTGCGTAGGCAATAAAGTCTGCCACCTTGGCCTCAGGCAAAACCCACAGATTTCTACGTGCCTGCCACCTTAGTAAGTAGTACCCCAGCACAAAGCCTAAAAGGTAGCCAAGCCCATACCAACGTAGCTTGATGGGACCAGCTACATCTAAGAGCACTGGGTCCATATTATGAATGTAAGTTGCTAACACAGCACCAACTCACACCATTTCAAACACGCATGCAAGAGCCGTCTTTCATCACTACTAATCAAAGAAAGTTAGTTAAGCCTTCTACCTCATCTTGATCAAGCCTCTGCACCATAGCTGTGGCCAGATTTACCATAGCTAGATAATCATTAATATCGATCATTGAGTTATGAGAATGAATATAACGAGCCGGTACACCTAGCACTATAACGGGGATACCACAGCCTGATAGCTGAAATGCGCGCGCATCCGTCCCCCCACTACTCCGCACCGTCACCTGATAAGGAATACCCTTTTCCTCAGCCACACTCACCGCGAGATCCACCAAGGCAGGATTCATGATAGCTGTAGGGTCCTGCATTCTAATCTGTACACCCCGCCCCATCACCCCCTGTGACTCACTTCGATTAAATCCAGGGGTATCATCAGCAGGAGCACCTTCTAAAACAATTACCACATCAGGCTTAGCATACACAGCTGCAGTAGTTGCACCTCTCACCCCCACTTCCTCCTGCACTGTACCACAGGAGATCAAGCGGTTGGGGTGCCCCGTGGCGCTTAACTCTTGGTAAGCCTGAATGGCACAAGCCATCCCCACACGGTTATCAAAAGCCTTGGCTAGAAAGAGATCATTATTTTCCATCATAGAAAACGGCGTAAGTGGCACGATGGGATCACCCACACGGATGCCATGCCTTGCCTCCAGATCACTCTGACTAGTCGCCCCTACATCGATGAACATCTGCCCAATACTAAGCACGTTTTTACGCTCAGACTCTGGTAGAAAATGAGGGGGCTTTGAAGAAACCACACCTAAGATCTTACGCCCGTCACGCGCCCTCACCTCTACACGCTGTGCCAGTAAGGTATGCGGCCACCACCCACCTAGAGTAATAAACTGAATAAAGCCATCAGGTGTAATATTACGCACCCTAAATGCCACCTCATCCATGTGGCCAGCCAGCATCACGCGGGGACCTTCACCACATTCACAAAAGACAGAACCATTCCCATCTGTACTAATTTCCCCAGTATCAGCTAATTTATCAGCAAAAATAGCTCTTACCTCATCCTCAAATCCCGGAGCCCCATGTGCTTCAGTCAGTTCCTTTAGTAGTTTTATCGCTTTTTCTCTCATGAATGTTATTTATCAGAGTTAATCGTAACTTGAAACTTGAAACTTCTTCATACTCAGCTGAGCCTATCTGCATGGCACAAGTCTCCGACATACACATCTCTAGCAACATCCCTCTACCCACCCCCACTCAGCTCATGACTGACATCGAGCGCACTCAGGCACAGGCGGAGTTTATGGCTAAATCACGCCAGCACATCCGTAACATCCTTAATGGGCAAGACCCGCGCCTGCTACTTATCTGCGGCCCATGCTCCATACATGATACAGAGGCTGGCATCGACTACGCCCGTAAGCTCGCCACCCTAGCAGAGGAAGTCAAAGATCAGATTTATATCGTTATGCGGGTCTATTTTGAAAAACCACGCACTACTACAGGCTGGAAAGGGCTGATCATGGATCCGGAGCTCGATGGCTCAGACAACATACCAGAAGGACTTAAACAAGCACGTCTCTTCCTGCGCGAGGTCATTGACCTTGGTCTGCCGACTGCCACTGAACTACTAGACCCCATCACACCACAATATATCGCTGACCTCATTAGCTGGTCTGCCATTGGTGCACGCACCACAGAGAGCCAGACACACCGCCAGATGGCATCTGGCCTCTCTATGCCACTTGGTTTTAAAAACACCACCACCGGTGACCTAGTAGCTGCCGTAAATGCCATCAAAGCAGCTACCCAGCCACAAACATTCCTCGGTGTCAGTGAGCAAGGTGTTGCCTCTGCAGTAACAACCTCTGGAAATCCCAACTGCCACATCATCCTACGTGGCGGTGACTGCGGGCCGAACTATGGTGCTGATGCCGTAGCGACAAGCACTGCCTTACTTAAAAAACACGGTCTGCAACCATCCATCATGATCGATGCTTCACACGCTAACTGTGGTAAGGATCAAGAAAAGATGCCTGCCGTCTATGAAGAAATCGTCCGCCAGCGCAGCGCGGGAAATACCAATGTGATCGGTGCCATGTTAGAGAGTAACCTCGTAGCTGGAAATCAGAAGTTCCCCTGCCCACTCGATGAGCTTACCTATGGTCAATCAATCACCGATCAGTGTATCGACTGGGAGACCACAGTCAACCTACTACGTCAAAGTGCTAAAGATCTCAGGTCAGCGGCCACCAATGAGCAGTAAAACATGATTTCGGACTGTACCTTCGCCGCCATCGACTTTGAATCCGCAGGCGCAGAACGAGGAAAAACAGATGTCCCAGTACAGATAGGCCTAGCCACCTGGTCAGCCACCTCTGGGCACGCAGATCACTTTACCTCATACATTTACACAGAGCGCCCTATCACATGGGCGGCGCAGAAGGTGCACGGCATCAGCAGTGATGATCTGGCAGATGCCCCACAGCTCATGATGCTTTGGCCTCAGATCAAGCGTACACTCTCACAGCGAATAGTAGTAGCCCATGGCCACGGCACGGAGAAACGCTACCTACGTGCCTTTCCAGCACATAACTTCGGCCCGTGGGTAGATACCCTCCTACTCGCACGCGCAGCATGGCCTAAACTACCCTCACATGCACTGGGAGAGGTCTGTGAACATTTTGAACTTACAGAAAAAATCAGCGCACTCGTTCCTAATAAAACATGGCATGATGCGCTTTACGACACTACAGCATCCTTAGTATTACTAGAGTATCTCATAGATACGTTCGGCTTAAATAAGTCATCTATTGATCAACTACTACACCCAGATACCAAAGAGTGGTATCGACTTCGTAAATAACAACAGCTTCGTTGCACCAATCGATCGGATCTCTGGTCCAGAAAATTTTCTGATACAGGCATAGTCACCATACCAGTAGCAGCCCATTTTAGTATCACGGTGAAATTAATTAGGCCCCCTCTCTAAGTTGCTTAAGAAATCGCCCTAAAAACGATATAGCATAACATTACTTTGCTCTATGATAGAGTTAGCAAGGCCAATTTATGACGCCCTGTTTACCTTTTTGCAAAACAAGACACAGTAGGAGTAATAATATTCTTAGTAGCTCCGCACAGTTCGTCATGGAACTAACCTAGCCCATGTTAAGAAGCGGAGGAAACGCCTCTCTAAAATTACCTTCATAGCAATTACAAACTCACGCTGAGTGCCATGGGCAACACTCTTCCACGGTAATATAGCAAGGACTACTTTTGCGTGACCACCAATAAAAAAGGCACGGTTTAACTCTTAACAATACGCCTCTTCTCTATCCTCTATGTTCAGTGGATTCAATACTGGCTGAAGGTTCGCTACTTGAAATGATAACCTCTTAATCACCCTGCCATTCACCGTATTTACGGAACTTCTCATAGCGTTGCTCAAGGAGCTTCTTCGTGCTAAGTTTCTGAAGCTCTTTAATCTGTGCAGTCACAGCAATGCGTAGACTCTCTGCCGCCTTCTTATGATCATGATGAGCACCACCTTTTGGTTCCTCTATCACCCCATCAATAAGATTAAGCTTACCTAGATCAGGAGCGGCAATTTTCATCGCCTCAGCTGCCTCCGGTGCATGCTTACGGTGCTTCCAGAGAATAGCGGCACAACCTTCAGGACTTATCACAGAGTAGTAAGCATTTTCCATCATTAATACACGGTCCGTCACACCAATTCCTAATGCTCCACCAGACCCCCCCTCGCCAAGAACTACTGCCACGGTAGGAACCTTAAGTAACATCATTTCTTTAAGATTAAAGCCGATAGCTTCAGCAATATTTCGTTCCTCAGCACCAATCCCTGGAAATGCACCAGGGGTATCAATAAGAGTTATAATAGGCAGCTGGAATTTCTCCGCTAACTTCATCAAGCGCAGAGCCTTCCGGTAGCCTTCTGGATGAGCACTTCCGAAGTTACGCTTCAGATTCTCCTTAGTATCACGTCCCTTCTGGTGACCAATGACTACCACACGTTGACCATCCAACGTAGCAAAACCACCGGGCATGGAATTATCATCACCAATGTGACGATCCCCATGAAGCTCACAAAAGTCATCAAATACCTGAGACACGTAATCGAGCATAAACGGGCGGCTCGTATGGCGCGCGATTTGCACACGCTGCCACGGTGACAGATCATCGTAGATGCGGTTTCTTGTTTCCGCTAGCTTACCTTCAATCGCAGAGATCTCACTGCTCATGTCAATATCTTGAGTTAGAGCCTTGTTTTTAAGCTTTTCGAGCTCTTGTTCAAGTTCCGCGATGGGTTTTTCAAAATCGAGAGGTTTCATACAGTCTAGATAAAATTATTTAGTAAAAAAAGAATTTAGTTTTTGATTTCAATGTCATTTCCAGGTCGTAGGAGCAGTGGCAGCTCTTCCATATCAGTAATACTAAGGTAAAAGCCTCGGCTTCTATCCTCTTCATTTTCATCAGTTAAGGGGCGTAGAGCTAGCGACTTATCGCTAAGCAATATCACCTTAGCGGCATTACGATAGTTCGGCGAAAGTACAGAGACAAGTTTATCCTGATGCCATCCCCTTATATCTCCCAATTTTAGATGTTTAGCCTTTTCCTTACTTTGGTAATTTATGAATTGTAGAGGGTATACCTTCACAAACTCCCCACCCTTTAGAATAGTCAGATTTTTCTTACGAAGATCGATCACCGCGCGGTTCTCCAGCTCCATAACCACAAGCTTTTTCCCCGGACGTAGCCTTCTACTATCTGTATCCTTAAGTTTACTTAGATGAGTCAAGCTATCCATAGTTGTATTATGGCTTCTAACAAGAGCTGAATAGCTATCACCACTTTTCACAGTAATCATTTTCTTTCCATCTTTCCACTCCGGATCTAAGATCCTATCCATATTAATTTCCCCCAGAATGTAACGGGCCTCACTGGCGGACTTTGCAGATGGGTAAAAGCTAACAATATACTTAAGCTTCTCTTCCGCCTCTTTCATAGACTCCATGGCAAGTAGCTCGCGTGCACGTTGAAATGCCTTCCCCCCTGGTTCACTATTAGACTTCACCCCCTCCTCAGCCTTATGCTGAAGGACTAATTCCTTTTGCCGCTGCCGCTCCATCATTGAGCCCGGCATGTCATTTACCTGCCCGGTAAATTTTTTCATCAGATAAGCAGTGCTCACCATTGCTACTAATACGAGCAATCCAGCAGCCACTTTGATGATGAGCATAACGCGCATATGCAGATTATAGTTTAAAATACCCCTCGCGCTAGCTTAAAGCAGACCTTTTCGCTTAAAATCAAAAGTGTTGATCTCAGATGATTTACCAATCATGTCGATAGAGAATTTTAACAAAGCTACTTCCCAAGCATCATCAACGCCCTCCATCACCGCCAGCATAGGATCACCACTTATCCCAGCCTCCTTAAGCACCCGCTCTCTCACAGCCTCAAGACTCTCATGCACAAGTTCCTCTGTGACATTACCCCGCTTAAACATAAAACCATACTGAAAGAACACCGGCTCGATTTTCTGCTCACGTAAGAAATCAAGGAACTCGCCAGCTTTTTCATCAAAACCTTCCAGCCCTACCCCTCCCATATCCTGTGGGCGGATGATTTGAGGCTTCTGAGCCTCCATTTCACCACAGCGCACACGCACTTGCCCTATAGTATCCATAGGCTCACTTAGCATAGTAAACTTAAAACGTGTACTCCCGAAGGTATCTATCCTTCTATCTGGTTCACGGAGAAGCTTCGCCGTTTCCATGGCGTATTGAATACTGTCCGGTGAATGATTCATACTCATAACTAATAGGGCTTACCTGGTCTACTTACTACGGCACTAAATTAACTAATCTTTAAAAAAAAAGGACGGACTCATGAGGAGTCCGTCCTGTATAAAAATTTAAGACAGGCCTAACAAATGTTAGGAAGCTTTCTCAACGTAGCTAGTAACGTCACCAACGCTCTGCAGCTTCTCTGCATCTTCATCAGGAACTTCGATACCAAACTCTTCTTCGAATGCCATAACTAGCTCAACAGTGTCGAGGGAGTCAGCTCCAAGATCTTCGATGAACTTGGCTTCAAGCTTAACTTGATCGGCGTTAACGCCGAGTTGCTCGACGATGATTTCTTTTACTTTGGCTTCAATAGATTCAGACATGCTGATAGGTATTTTTAGGGTTGATTAGTAACGATTGCTACTTGAGGGGAAAGTTATCTTCGCAATGAGGTCTTGGCAACTCAGAAATGATTAATAATCATCAGTCAATTATTCGCTTCTTGTTGCCGCCTCTTCTTCAGCAGTTTTTGGATCCCCTTCTCCATCATCTACGCTCACGTATTCTAACACCTCTCCCTTGAAGTTTTCCATTAGCTTGGCAAAAAGTTTTTCCGCAGGAGCTCCATCATTTTCTTTAAATTGACCATAGACTAGTCCGTCCACCTTGGCCTTGTTCTCCTGGCCTCCATCCATATAATAAACTAGTGCCACCCCCTTGGTCTCCCATTTCCGCTTATCAATACGCACCATGTCTTTATATAGGATCTTCCGGCCATCTTGAGTATAGAGGGCCTCATTATCTACGGTGATATTACGGCGCATGGTACGAATAAGGAAAAAGAGCACTGTAATGATAATTACTAGCGCCACAGCCATAGCGATAAACTGATCACGTATCTTCCCAGCACTCATAGGCTGCTCACCGGGGTCAATCCCCCAGGCCTTTCCATCTACATCCTTTCTGGAAGCTGTGTATTTCTCCCAAAGTCTTAAAGCACCCACCTGCCCACCTTGACTATCCATTGTAACAAATCCATCCACCAGCTGTGTAGGCCATTCCATAGTGTGCGCGGCACCCCTAGGTAATACATCCGCCGCATCATCTGGTAATTCCACCTTTTGCGCGGCGGCATAGCTTTTCCACGCTGCTTCCGTAAGCGCGCCATCATTTCCCTGCTGCTCATTTTGCAACCTCTGGAAATCTACACCTGCTTGAATAAATGACCGATGCACATAGAAGTGTAGGTTCTTCTCACGATACCCCCATATACCATCTTTAAAAAAGAGTGTAGCAAAAACACTAAACATCAACAGCATCGTCAGTGCACGCCAATAAAACCACTTGGTAGGCATACATACGATCTCATTTTCTGTGGATAAATTATTACTCATAAGGTAGCTCGCACGGAGCTTGTAGAAATTATCCACCAGCTAGAAGCAAAAAACGACACAATATGTCTGGCATTCTCCCCTAAGAGAAACAACACTCCCCCATTCCTATGACAGCTGATAAAAGACTACGTTTAACATCTCTGGCCTCATGCGCCGGATGAGCATCTAAACTTGACCCTGAGTCTCTCTCGCAGGTTCTGCGAGGGCTACCTCAATACCAAGACGATCGCCTTCTCGTCGGTTCCGCCACTGCAGATGATGCAGGGGTATTTAAGCTCAATGACGATTTAGCTCTGGTTCAAACCACTGATTTCTTTACCCCCATTGTAGATGATCCGGTGCTCTACGGCCGTATCGCTGCTGCAAATGCCCTCTCAGATGTCTACGCCATGGGGGGGCGGCCTATTACGGCTCTCGCCATTGCCGGCATGCCCTCTGACCTTGTGGATAATGATACCATCCGCAGTATTTTTCAAGGTGGTGCAGAAATGTGCATGGAAGCGCAATGCAGTCTGCTAGGTGGACATACCATTAAAAATCCAGAACCCATCTATGGGCTCGCCGTTACAGGCCTTGTGCACCCTGAGCGACACCTTGCTAACGCACATGCCAAACCTGGCGAACACCTCGTGCTTACAAAGCCTCTTGGTAGCGGCATAGTCTCCACGGGAATCAAGCGTGGTGAGTGTAGCCCTGAATTAGCTGCAACTGCCAGCGAACTTATGGCTACGCTAAACACTCCAGGAGCTATACTCGCAGAACGAGGCCTAGTCCACTGCTGCACAGATGTTACAGGCTTTGGCCTAGGAGGGCACCTCATCGAACTCTGTAATGGCAGCCAAGTCTCAGCAGAGATCGATGCCGCCCTCCTCCCCCTCATGTCACCAGAAGTGCTCGACCTCATCGCATCCGGCTGTGTTCCGGGTGGCAGCAAGAAAAACCTTTCCCACACAGAGCCCTACACACACTTTGCAGAATCAGTAAGCGAGAGTGAAAAAAACATCTACGCAGATGCTCAGACATCGGGAGGACTCCTTATTAGCGTACCGGACGAGAACCTCACTGCTGTGCTTGAGGCTCTGGAAGAAAGCTCCGCCCCCTGCGCTGTTATTATCGGAAAAACCACCGAACGCCGTGAGAAATCTGTTTACGTCACTACCTCAGCCTAATTTTTTTACATCGTGAAAAAAAACCTAACTATCGACCTAAATTCACTACCAGAAGAGGGCAAAACCTACTCTGGAGAGCTTGACGGCACCGTCTTCAGCTCTGAAAAGGGCCGTTCTTCATCAGAACCACGGGCAGCCGAGCCACTTTACTACGATCTCTATATTCAACGGTTTGATCAAGAGCTCCTCGTTCGCGGTAGTCTCTCCGTGGAGATCAAGTTCACCTGTGTGCGGTGTTTAAATAAATATGTAAAAACCGTAGCCATCGAAGAATGTGCCATTTCTCTTGAAATTATCAGCGCTCAAATTGACCTCATCAATGAGCTCCGAGAAGAAATTGTAATCCTCTTCCCTGACTACCCACACTGCGATGAAGGTGACACTGATCAGGAATGTATTTTAGATTCTCGCTATTTAGCAGTGGACAAACCCCCTGAAGATGAGGTAAAGACCCCTGCCCACGAGGAAGTTCCCACTCCATGGGCCGCTCTCGATAACTTTGATGAGGACGCTGACACTGACAGTTAGACTCACAATATATACTTTCAACCAACTTAACCTTAAAAACTTAACCACATAATACCATGGCCGTTCCAAAGCGTAGAACATCCAAAATGAAGCAAAAAATGCGCCGCGGCGCTAATCGTTGGCGTGTCCCTAATCTCAAGACCTGCCCTGAGTGCGAAAGCCGTGTGCCTTCCCACATTGCGTGTCCTCACTGTGGAACATACCGTGAGCGTCAGGTGCTAGAAGTAGATGCTATCTAACTAGCTTACTTCAGATTCTAGAATAAATTTAAAAAGCGGAACGCCACGGCATTCCGCTTTTTTTCACACCTATCTACTTCATGAAAATCGCACTTGATGCCATGGGCGGTGACCACGCCCCTAATGTCACCATTAAGGGTGCCCTTGACGCCCTAAAACTCTATCCGGATATCGAACACCTCTATTTAGTAGGAGATACAGCGGCGATTGAAAAAGAAATGGTCGCGTGTGGCCTCACTGACCCACGTGCCACCATCGTACATGCTCCAGAAGTAGTTAGTATGGACGAATCAGGAGCTAAGAGCCTCCGAAAAAAGAAAAAATCATCAGTTTCCATAGCCACAAGCATGGTTAAATCAGGTGATGCGGACGCCGTAATTAGTGCGGGTAACACTGGCGCTGCTGTAGCTGCCGCCACTGTAAAGCTCCGCACACTCAAAGGAGTAGAGCGCGCAGGTATAGCCTCCGCCATCCCTAACGAGCACGGTATCTGCCAGATTCTTGATGCTGGCGCTAACCCAGAGGCCAAACCCAGTCACCTCATCACCTACGCCGTGATGGGCTCTGTCTACGCAAAGACGGTCTTAGGAGTAGAAAAGCCTCGTGTAGGACTTATGTCCAATGGTGAAGAAGACGAGAAAGGAACCAGCTTTACAAAAGAAACCTTCTCCCTCCTAAAGGACCTACAGGCCACTGGTCACGCACCTTATGAATTTGTAGGAAATGTCGAAGGGCATGACCTATTTGAAACTAAACTCGATGTAGTACTCTGTGATGGCTTTACAGGCAATATCATCCTCAAAAGCTGCGAGGCCACTGCTAAAGCTATGTCTAAGTGGTTAAAATTAGAGTTTAAACGTAGTATCTTCCGTATCCTTGGTGCATCTATGGCCAAGGGAGCCTTTAAGGCGGTAAAAAAGAAAAGCAGTTACGAATATGTCGGGGGGTCTCCCCTCCTAGGTGTTAATGGTGTCTGTATCATCGGTCACGGTTCATCATCAGCACTTGCCATCCAGAACGCCATCCGCGTAGCACGCGAAACCGTAACCTCTGGTGTAAACCCCCATATTGAGAATGAACTCGCTAAGATCAACGGCGCTGTGGAAGACTCCCCTGAATCAAAATAGTTTCCTCACACATTCTACCCGATTAACTTGTCCATTCATATAATCGTGATTAAGTTTCCCTCGTAGCCAATTAAGCTTACATTTTTTATGCACGAATCTACTTCTGTCAACCCAGTCACTATCATAGGTACTGGTAGCTACGTTCCGGAAAAAATCCTTACTAATACAGATCTAGAAAAGATCGTAGATACCAGTGATGAGTGGATATATAGCCGCACAGGTATCAAGGAACGCCGAGTTGCCGCTGCAGGTGAATTCACCTCACACATGGCTACCAAAGCCTCAGAGCGTGCCATGGAGCAGGCAGGTATAGTCGCTGCAGATATTGACCTCATTATCGTAGCCACCATTACCCCTGACACACTCACTCCAGCTACCGCATGTTACGTGCAGGCTAATTTAGGTGCTCACACAGCAGTAGCCTTTGATATATCTGCCGCATGCTCAGGATTCCTCTACGCCATGAAGATAGCCCAGCGTATGATTTCAGACGGGGCATATAAAAATGCACTAATCGTAGGAGCGGAGAAGCTATCCTCTTTTATAAATTGGGAAGATAGAAATACCTGCGTGCTATTTGGTGATGGTGCGGGCGCAGCTATACTACGGGGAGCTAAAGAAGGTGAAGGACGTATCCTAGCCTCTGAAACAGGTACAGACGGCCGCCACACCGCACTGTTAGACATCAAAGGTGGTGGATCAGCCTGCCCTATTACGCTAAATAATGCTAATGACAACCTAGCTACCTTAGCTATGCAAGGCCGTGAAGTCTTTAAACTAGCGGTAACGGCCATGAAAAAAGCCTCTGAAAAAGTAATCGAGCGTGCAGGACTGACACCAGATGACATTACTCTAGTTGTTCCTCATCAAGCGAATTTACGTATCATTGACGCCATTGCGGACCGACTTACCGTCCCTAACGAAAAAGTCTTTGTAAACCTTCACAAATACGGAAACACATCAGCCGCGGCGATTGCCATCGCTCTGGATGAAGCCCACCGCGAAGGGAAGTTTAAACGTGGTGATAATATCATCATGGTAGCATTTGGTGCAGGCCTAACATGGGCTGCAGCCGCTATTGAATGGTAGTTCTAATGAGGCAATTTATCCTTACAGTAGCTACCATAGCTGCCGCCTTAGCCTCCTGCTGGGAAACCTTTCAAGGTATCTCTGCGGTTATTCAAGGAGAACTAGAAACCTCTTTATTTCACCTTCTAATAAGCGCACCCATCCTTTTTGGGCTTACAGTTACGTTTGATTTCATAAATACCCAGCTTCACGATGACTACCGGCGTATGCGCCGTGCCTTTAGCCGTAGTAAAGGAGCACAAGTAGATGTCCTACACCCTGACTCCAGGGAGACAAAGAATACACCGTGGGAGGATAACTCCTCACACACCCACTAGGTAACTAGCTACTAGGGGAAAGCTCAGGCAAACTTGCGTGCTGGTTTTTCATCCTCTTCCACCACTAACTCTGTATTTCTGTGTACCCAGACACTCTGTACCAGACCTAGCATAAACATACACATCAGCACAAATGTACCCGAATAGCTAACTAGTGGTAGCGGGATACCAGTGATGGGAGTCATCAATACACACATCCCTATATTTTCATAAATATGTGCAAAGAGCAGCGCAACCACTGCGGCTGAGATAATACGGCCAGAACTATCCCTACTATAGAATGCTATAAAGAGACACGTGATCAAAAGCATCGCGTAAGCAGTTAGTAGCAAAAGGCTACCTCGAAACCCTTGCTCCTCACCAATAACAGCAAAAATAAAATCATTATGGGCCGTTTTCCAAGGGATATATTTTTTATCATGTAACGAGCCGTTTTCACTCACTGCATTCCACCCCGCTCCCTTCCATCCAGCCTTACCAATGGCTGTGGAGACCCAATACGGAGCATACGCGTCACCATTAATGTCAACATCACGCTCATTAAGCATATCCAGATAAAGCTCAATCCGGCCGGCACCACGCTCAGAGGCCTGTGGTAACACGATGTAATATGCCAAGGCTATACAGCCAAGAGCAATAATCATCATCGTCAGTAAGTAGCGGTAAGGAATACCTGCGGCAAACATAATTATCCCTGTCACTGGAAGCCACACCATGGCAGACCCCATATCCCCCATTTTCACAACAATCAAAAAAGGAATACCCGCAAGAAGCGCAATAATAGCTACTTTCACAAATGGAAGACGGAAAAAGGCATGTAGCCGTGGAAGATCTTGAAGTAGTGAGCTTATCAGCACAATACCACCTGCAATACCTAGCTGTGTGGGCTGGAATGATAAGCCTCCAAAAGTAAGCTGATGAACTTCACTTCCTTTAAGCATAGCAACTACCATTAAACATAAGCCAGCAAGATACATAGGTACTCCTAGCCAGCGAATCCAACGATAGTCCACAAGCCCTGTAATTGAGAACACCACACAGCCAATAATAATCCAGATCTTCTGCCGCTCGGCATAATAACCACCACCATTAGGTAAGTGCCTGGCTGCACTCTCAATCGCGTAGACCCCAAAAATAGCAAGGCCAAGCATGGTAAAGACCAGCAGCCAGTTCATCCCGAGAATTTTTCGCAATAGCGGTGTCATAATCGATTATTAAGAATCTAACTGATGAGAGGTCTCGTTAAGCCTCTTAAGTATAATAGCTGTAATGTCCTTGGCATCTTTTAGATAAAGAAAAAAACCTATTTGATTTGAGCTTAAACCAGAACGATCAAATACATAGTTATAGCCACTTTTCTCTGAGAAAGCCGAGACCTGTTTTTTAATCTCAGTCATAATACTTTCCATACTCAAAGCCTTCTTCTCAGCTACTACTGCACGCTGCCTAACCCCAAAGAGCTGGATACTACGCTGTGCAAACTTTATTTCCTGCGCAATGAGCCTTCCCTCACTTTGTTTAGCTTTCTTATCTTCATCACTAATACCGTCTTTTTTTAATTCTTCAGCGATAGCCGTGATCTTTTTACTCATCCTCCTAACCACTGCTCTTCTTACATCTAAGTTTTTCTGAATCATAGTGTATTCAGCGGCGAAATGCTCATGAGTCTGTATGGTACGATGGTATTCCTTAAATAGCTTCTGCATATCTACAGTCGCGATTTGAGGCTTCTGAGCTATTGCCAAATTACTAGAGAAAACTCCTAAACACAGAACCATTAGCCATTTTTTATAGTTATTCATGATCCGAAATAAGGTTTTTAAGAAAGAATGATTAAACCGCAGCTAAACTGCATACTTTCTACCCGCGCGTCAATAGCATCACCCCTGACGAGTAAAAAAATACCCTCTCCCAAGTATGGGAAAGGGTAGTAAAAAAGTTATCAAACTTGAAAACTCGTTATTACTGCGCTGGCACTGCTGGAGTTTCAGCCTCAGGAGCATCTTTATTAAGAACTGTAAGAAGGGCCTTAGTAATATCTGTAGCATCTTTTGTGTAGAGCACAAACGGCACCTGATTAGTGCTGAGGCCTGATTTATCTAGCACAAAGTCAAATCCCTCCTGCTTGGAGTATACTACGATCTGTTTCCGGATTTCTTCTAAAATACCTGTCATAGTTGCCTTTTTCTTAATCTCAAGAGCCCGTTGGCGACGACCGAGAAACTCCTTACGCTCTTGATCCATTGCCTTAGCTTCGTCTAACTTCAGCTGAAACTCTTTATGTTTCTCACGCTTTAAATTATCAGCTAAAGTGGGGTCCTCAATCTTCTTTTTAAGACCCTGAAGTGTCTCCTCAATTGCACGGATACCTGTGAGGCGTTCGTTATTCTCTTTCTGAATACGTGCAAAGTCTTCGTTAAATTTCTGCTGTTCTTGAGTGGTGCGGTAATAATCTTTGAAAGCACTCTGCATGTCCACAGTAGCTATATTAAGCTTTTGTGCGTGCGCTGTACCGATATTGGCGGCTGTGATCAGAGTTAGAGCACAGAGCATAGCGGAAAATTTAAGGTGTTTTTTCATGATGGAATATTCTAATAATTCAGATGATAATAAAGCGCATCACCGCATTCATTACGGTGACAGCACAGTGGCACCATGTACCCCATGTATTACTACGTCAATACCTATCCATACGTATAACTTCTCCCCCACCCTTTTATTAACCTATGAAAATCATCTCCCACCCTGCTGATTTCCCGCTAAAAAAATCACCTTCTCCACGTGTTATAGTCCCCACCATGGGGGCCCTTCACGAAGGGCATCTGGAGCTCATCCGTCAGGCACGCCGTCTCGCGGGCTCTGAGGGAGAAGTAATTGTCACCATCTTTGTAAACCCTACCCAGTTTAACAACACTGGAGATCTAGACAATTACCCACGGACTTTAGATGAAGACCTCACGAAGTGTCGCTCCCTCGGTACCGACATCGCTTTCACTCCTGACCCAGATATCATGTATCATTCTGATCACTCTGTTAATGTCATAGAGAATACCCTCTCTAATAGACTCTGTGGAGCTACCCGTCCGGGTCACTTCGAGGGGGTCTGCACCATAGTGCTAAAGCTGTTTAATATCGCGCAAGCTGATATCGGAGTATTTGGGAAGAAAGATTTTCAACAGCTAGCTATCATCCGCAGAATGGTTAGAGATCTTAATCTGCACGTAGCTGTCGAGGGCGTAGATACAGTCAGGGAAGAGAGTGGGCTCGCCCTCTCATCAAGAAATACACGCTTAACACCGCTGCAGCACGCTGATGCACCACGCATACGGACAGCTCTTCTAGCAACGTATAAATTATACCAAAAAGGTGAACATTCCGCAGAGAAACTCCTATCCCAAGCACGTGAGATCATCCAAGCCTCAAGCTCAGGGGCTAAGATAGACTACCTTGAACTTCTTGATGCGGAAACTCTTCAGCCCACCTTACACCTCACCGCCCCAGCCGTAGTCGCGACTGCTGTTTTCTACGGTGAGGTTAGGCTAATTGATAATATCGAGCTAGCCTGAGATCGCATCGAATTTCTGCCAGAACTTCTCCGTCTGCACGGCACTTGGCACCACCTCGATCACTGTGGTTTTATCACTAGGTTCAAAGTCGAAATCCTCAATACCCTTAACTAGCACGTAATCCATTCCCCACATCTGAGCCCACGCCTCAAATCCGTGCTGATGTTCATTCGTCACTAGCTCTGCCACTTCTTCGCTCAGATTCTGCACCTGCTCTAAACGGCCAAAGATCTTCCCTCCACCATTATTAATAACTACAAGCATGCGCCCCTTACACTCCACCTGACCTAATAAGGTAGGTGCAGCAAGGTCATAGAGTGCTGTGAGATCACCAAAGACCCCCCAGGCATCCTCTTCATCAGTGGTGGAGCCTAACCAGGTAGCAATCTGGCCATCAATACCATTTGCCCCCCTGTTTGCCCTAACAAGCTCATAAGGGAAATCTCTCTGAGCAAAGTCATTCCACTCACGGATAGGTAAGCTGTTTCCTAAATAAAGACTCTGCCCAATAGTTGCCATCACAGATAGAGTGCTGATCATACCTGGCTCACTCTCAGGATAAGAGTCTAACAAATCAGCCACTTTCCCTCGGCGCTTGTTAGAAACTTTAAGGTGATCCATGGCATCACCCACAGGTGTAACCTCGCCTAATGCCTTTATACAGCGTGAAATATCTCCAGTGACTAGCGAGCTCTCACGTGCCAGACCAGAATATCCAGTGCGGCTTACAGAAACCACTTTTACCTCTGGTAAATCCTCTAGATCACGCCAGTAGCGCCCCACAGGTATCTCCCCTATACGGAGTATATAAGCTGGCTTTACCTCACGTAAGATACGATCTCCATCCAGCATTGCTAGTTTACCTAATGTCTCACGAAGTCCACTAGTGCTATCGGCAATTACTGGTGCTCCTAGATCACGGAGAAAGTGCCACACCTCCTCCCTATCCTCTGGCTCCAGGCCACCAAGTAGAACTACCATACCCTGCCAAGCATTTTGGATACACTCTAGCACAGGACGCACGTCCATTTTCTCAAAAAATTCTTCAGGCTCCGCCAGTCTCACTTTAGAGAGCTGATTGGTATTCCCCTTTTCTTCTAAGCATAGATTAAGATGCCATGGGAGTCGTCCACCCCAGCCCTCAAAAAGTGTAAGAGCATCCACCCACTCCACATCCTCGCAGCCCTCTACATAATTAGAAAACACACCCACATGCTCAATCGCCTGAGGTGCACCACTGCCGCGAAAACGCACTGGCCTATCCGCTGAAATCACCAATAGCGCACGCTGCTGGTAATGAGCCTCTATGACTGCCGGGAGAAGCTCCGCCACTGCCGTTCCTGATGTAGTAACCACCGCACAGGGGGCCCCGCTATCCATACACCTCCCGAGCGCAAAAAATCCTGCGGCCCTTTCATCAAAGTGTGAGAAGACACGGATCTCACCAGCGTCCTTGTTCTCCGCATAATCTGCTAGTGCTTCTACTAGATCCAGATTCCTTGCACCTGCGCACACTACATACTCCTGGATACCTGCTGCTATGCAGGCACCCACCACATCACTTATCCATCCATGGCTAGACACGCCAAGAGAGTGCTGATGCATTACCAAACAAGCAAGCTATCATTAGCTCTAAGCTTAACATCGTAGTGAAAACACAAAACACGCATCCCTTATCCTGCTCAAAAACCCTTAACTCCCCACCCAGAACAAGGATGAGACGGTGGCAGAGGTCTAAGTTATTAGCAGCCCCCCTTACTTAGGGCATCTACGAGGCCTTGGCGCACGGACGAATCACCCTCTACCACCTGTATTACTAGTTACTACTTCATAAGCAAATCAGGGCTAAATTATTATTTTAAGAACATTTCCTCTCTAAACATTGTGTAAATGAATTTTACGATCTAGAAACTTTCATGGAAAAAATACCTCAACTCCTCAGCGATAACATCCGTGACGTAGCCGATTTCCCCAAGCCAGGCATCCTCTTTAAAGACATCTCCCCTATCCTATCTGATCCAGCACTCCTGCTTCACTCTATCAATGAACTGACCGCTACATCTGATGGGCAGAAAATCGATAAGGTAGTAGGCATTGATGCTCGTGGGTTTATCTTTGCCACTCCGGTAGCTTTAAATCTAGAGGCTGGCTTTGTCCCCATACGGAAAAAGGGTAAACTTCCGTGGCAGACTCACAGTATGGCCTACTCATTAGAATATGGTGAAAATGTTGTAGAAATTCACAAAGACGCCATTCTCCCTGGTGAGAACGTGCTACTTATAGATGATCTACTAGCCACAGGTGGCACTGCCGCGGCTGCGATCAAACTTATTAACGAGCTAGGAGGTAATCTCGTAGCAGCTTCTTTCCTCATCGAACTAACAAGCCTGAACGGCCGCGATCTACTCGGAGATACACCAGTGAACGCGATCATTTCTTACTAAAAAAGACCGTTATCACTACCGAGCATTTGACAGTTAGAGAAGTTAGTCCACTTTTTCATAGCCATGTCTAATAACGTAAACGATAAATTAAAATTACTCGCCAAGGATCTCTCAACAGACGTTCCACGCAGCCCGCGCGAGACAATTGCTGGCTACGTAGTCGCAGCAAGAGTGCTTGATAAATGCCGCTCAGTTATCGCAGAGATAGCTGGAGATTACCACTTTGACTGCCCACTAGACCGGATGTTTTTCGATTTCACCGAACTCGACTCTACCGCGTTTAAGGCGTTTGTAGCCGAGGGTGCATCTGATGATGAGGTAGCCGCCTACATTACCGAGCATGCCAAGAAACGTGAGCAGGTAGATATAGTAATCTGGAATAATAACCTACGTTACAAATCAATCGCAGATATGCCCGCTAATCTGCAAGAATTCCTAGAAGGTTATATTGAAGAGTTTGTGCCTAAGCATCGCCCTGTTTACGTGTGGTTTGATGTTTACGACCTTGAAGAAGGCCGTCTCTAATTACTCACCGGAATATAAAAAATCAGGGAGTCACGGTATCCCCATGACTCCCTGTTAAAAATGGTGCGCAATACAAGATTTGAACTTGTGACCTCTGCCATGTCAAGGCATTGCTCTACCACTGAGCTAATCGCGCACTTTATAGCCTGAAGTCTCCCTCAAGGCGGGCGCAAACTAGGCTTACTCACCCTAGTATGCAAGGATTTTTTTACCTTCGTAGGAATCAGCTGCGCACTGGGATCCCATGTTTAGCAAAGGCCTCCTTAGCCTCTGCTACGGTGTGTTCACCAAAGTGGAAAATACTAGCGGCAAGCACAGCATCTGCTTTACCGTCTTTAAGCACATCTACCATATGCTCTAGGTTACCAGCACCACCTGATGCTATAACTGGAATATTTACAGCCTCACTTACAGCGCGTGTAAGATCTATATCATAACCAGCTTTTGTGCCGTCTGAGTCCATACTTGTTAATAGGATTTCCCCTGCTCCACGCTCTGCGCATTCCTTTGCCCAGGCTACAGCATCCAGGCCCACTGGAGTGCGTCCACCATGGGTATAGACCCCCCATTTCCCATCACCTTCACGCTTAGCGTCAATAGCGACAACTATACATTGATTACCAAAAGCAGTAGCCCCCTCATTAATAAGCTCAGGGCGATTTACAGCAGCGGTATTTACCCCCACTTTATCGGCACCTGCGAGCAGCATCTCGCGCATATCCTCTACGGTGCGAATCCCCCCGCCCACAGTGAGTGGGATAAAGCACTTCTCCGCAGTGCGGCGCACTACATCCACCATAGTCTTACGCTCATCAGAGGACGCCGTGATATCTAGAAATACCAGTTCGTCTGCCTCCTGTTCGTTGTAAGCGATGGCACACTCCACTGGATCACCAGCATCTCTTAGGTCTACAAAGTTTGTCCCCTTAACCACACGTCCATCGGTGACATCAAGGCATGGGATTATACGTTTAGCTAACATTTATGTAATAGGTGATTGAGTGAATTAAGAAATAAATTATTGGATACTCCAGGCACCCAGTTTTTGAGCTTTAGCATGTTTTTCCACCCCACGGAGGTGCTCCTTATGCCGGCTACTTGAGGTATTATCAGGAAGGGTCATTGGTTGGGTATGTATGCGCCCCAGACCGAAGGCTACTAACAATTCATGAAGGTAGCGCTCATGGCCCTCCCACTCCACCACTACATAAGCGTAAATACGGTGAGAGTTGTAAACTTTCTCCCTCGTGGTTGCGATACGGAATGTCTTACCTTCGAGAACTTTCTTAACAAACTTCTTAGCTACTACTCCCACCTGTGTGGTCTGCTGCTGGTTCAGCCCTCCCATCGCTGCTCCTTGCTGGGAAATGCGCTTGTGATTGGTATCTCCATTCCCATAAGTACGGGCAGCACTCTCAGGTGCATCCACGTAGTAGAGTCTGACTTCCTCTCTTCCTTTAGGTGTACTGATGTGAAAGCTATCCCCATCATTACCACGGTGGTCAATAAGTTTACAGCCCTCTAACACCTCAAATCTACTCGAAGATAAGCTCACTGCTGTGCGCTGACTTTCTGCAAAACCTTTCTTATCACCCGGCTCAGTAATTTCTACACTGGCATCCCTAACGGAACCCTCACGTTGTTTATCATCCTTCGTCTCCTTATACTTCATCCACATCACTGCAGCGACTACGATAATGGTGAAAACCGTACTAATAGCGGTCTTTTTTTTCTTTTTTTCCATGGGTAACTAAATGTTAAAAATATACCTACTAAGGTGATTTAGTAATTAACCTACTATCGAGAAGTAGATGACACCAGAGATCCCTGCCGCAAAGCAGTAATAAGCAAAATACTGAAACTTCCCCCTCCGAATCGCAGTCATCACCAGAGCGACTGCTAGGACACCTACCACAAAGGAACTAAAAGCACCCGCTAGATAGGGAGCAATGCTCTCTGTAGTAAATTTCTCCTTAAATTCATCCAGTTTAAAAACTACTGCTCCAGCGATAGCTGGAATAGACATCAAAAAGGAAAATTCTGCTGCTTTTTTAGGGTCAACACCTGAAATGAGTCCCGCGGTAATCGATGAGCCACTGCGTGAAATACCGGGTAAAATAGCAATTGCCTGACCTATTCCCATGGCCAGTGCACCCACCCAGCTGAGTTTACGATGTTTGATCTTGATGATCCGTGGTGCTAACAGCAAGGCTCCAGTAATAAGTAGTAGGCAGGATACTACAGCAGGACTATCATAAGCTCGCTCAAACACGTCACCCAAAGTTACCTTCTCGCTTTCGCCTGTTGTCTCATTAGTGGCAAATTTAATCGGTGTTATCACCAAGACCACTGCTGGTAAAGTCGCCAATCCTAGCAGCAAAATCCAGCGGCGATCTTCCTTCAGATCTTTATCCCAGAGCGAGCGCGTCATATTCCACAGCCTACGCCAGAAATATACCAGCACACTCAGAAGCGTCCCCAGATGTAGAACCACTTCAAAAACAATATCATTAGCCTCACCATCCGCAAATGGCCTAATACCAAGTAAAAACTGAGTGATTACAATATGCCCAGAGGATGAAATTGGCAGAAACTCAGCGAGCCCCTGCACAACTCCTACAACGATAGCTTGCCAAATTTCCATAATGATATGCAGCTCTAAAATGAGCCACGTGAAAACTACTGACCCTCACCCCATAGAGCAAGTGCATTCATCTTGGTACTGCTAGCCTGCCTGCTACGTATTACAGAGCCACAGCTAGGAGTCCACCTACTGTTACTTCAGAGTCTTAATGTATGCCAGTAGATCAGCCATTGCCTGATCTGGTAGTTGACCAAAGCTACGGGGCATAAATGACCTCCCCCCCACACTACCGAATGTGCGTAATGCAGATTTAGCTATAAATGTTTCCTCCCCACCCGCTTGAGTAATGATGATACCATTATCACCCTGCTTGGCTAAATAGCCATTTACCGCTAATCCATCGTTTCGAACTGCGTAAAATAGGCTAAAGGCAGACTCCATTGCCGCGTCAGGGTTTACAATGGCAGTCAGTAGGTGTTTAGTATCTCTCGCGGCAGAACCGTCCAAGGGCGGGGCTATCTTATGCCCTCTATCACCCACGGCGTGGCATGCTAGGCAGGAGTTAAATAGCGCCTGCCCTACTAGAGGATTCCCAGTTAAGCTATCTACGACATTTGCGTAATGCTTTGCTCGCTCTTCCAATTTTTTTCTATCAGCAATTTCACGCTTTTGAAGCTTAGCATAGATACCTTGACCAGGCTTGCTCCTTTTGTTCTCTTTAATAAGCCTAACAGCTGATGGAAAATCCCAGTGACTAAGGTCAAGGTGCTTACTCTTCATAAGACCTACAAGAATGACTCCTCCGAATTTAGTGTAACTCAGTTTTTCAACCAACTCAATTTTCTCTTCATCAGTAAACTCTAACACTACTTTATTGATTACAGCTTTGGCCGCCGAAGGTGCCACGATGACCAATGCACCGAGAGCGTGAAGCCTAATGCCAAATGTGTAATCAGTATCTGTAATAATAGGCTTATAAATAGCGGTATGATTACCAGGCGTATGGATAAGGCTCTCAATGGCCAGTTTATGAAGACTGGGGTTTTCTTTTGTCGTAAGGATTTTTTTAATCGCATTCAGATGCTGAGGAGCGCGGAGACCATTCACTAGATCTAGGCCTTGCTTCACCTTTTGATTATCTTCGGAGTTTAGTAGCTCCGCGATCGTCTTTTGGTAAAATATCGAAATGGCAGGCCCATCAATGAGTGTTTTATTCTCAATAGCTAGAGGGAGTAATTTTTCAGCCCGCTTAATAAATGTAGGAGTCACAGTAGCTAGAACACGCTCATTACCGAGCATTCTACTAACCGCGATGAAGGTGTTTTTATCAATATCACCCTTCGCGGCTTCTTTCCAAGTACTCACAAAGAAATCGATTCTTTGCTCATTAGGTAGAGCTTGTAGCGCCCATAGGATATTTCCAGCTGGTTGTTTCTTAGCCGCATCAGACTCAAGATAAGACTTTAGCTCATTAGGGTAAGACTCTAGAGCTTTACGAGCTAGAAATCTTTCAAAATTACGCTCGTAGTCTCCGCCAAATATATTACCCGCCGCAGCTGGCTTACAGGCTGTGACAAGGAGCTCTATCGTGCGGCTGTCTGCTTTTTTAATTTCCTCCAGAGTTCTAATACTTTGCGAGCGGACCATGGCGTTGGTGGATTCGATATTGGCACCGATAAGTTCACCCACCTTAGCGGCTGAAAGAGTAGAATTAGAGAGTGTGCGGATAGTCTCTCTGGTGATGTCTCCATCTTTATCTGCAATGAGATTTTTAAGAACAGAATCATCATAATGATTTAAACCTTCCAATGCCCAAATCGCGAGGATTCTAACACTTTTATCTATTGATGTATCTAGTGCTATTTTCTTCAGCTCAGGAGTTAACTCGCTAGCTTGACGGTCTACGATCTGCTGCCACGCAGCACGCTTTTCCCAGAGTGTTCTACCATTAAGGTGCTTCAGAAGGTCTTTGTTAGCAGTCTTAGCTATATTAGGTATTTCAAAGGCTTTTTGATCCTTGTGACGAACCCTCCAGATACGGCCGTGTTTACGATCACGGTCTGGGTGATCAGTGCTAATTTCGTTATGAGATATCACCTTATTATACCAGTCTGCGATATAGAGGCAGCCATCTGGGCCGAACTCGATATTGACGGGCCTAAACCAATCATCCTCACAGCTGAGAAAATCAGGCAGGTGCGCCGCTTTGATTTCGCCAGACGGGAGCCGGTCAATCCTCACACAGTTAATCGAGTTATTGATAGGGTTTGCTAGAAATGCGATATTTCCCCACTTACTTGGAAAGCCATACTCACCATCTTCTGAGAAGGCTAAGCCAGATATTCCTGTGCCCCCGACACGGAAATTGTGAACCTTTTCAAGCATAGGCTGATAGTCGCGAATGGATTCACCGCCGATTCCCTTAATACCTGTCTGCTCCTCTGTAGGCAGTACCGATAGACCATTATCATTGGCTGAAGTTGAGTACCACTGCCCGTTAGCACGGATTTGATAGCCCCAGACATTATCCCTAGCTATGCCTATGATTTCGAGTTCATTACCATCGATTCTAACACGCAGGTTCTTTGCATAGGTGACCTCTAGCTCTTGGCCAGATTTGATAACTTTTACTTTCCCTGAGTTTAGTGCTCCGTGGGTGAAATAGAGCCACCCACCTGGGCCTCTAACAATGGAGTGCGCCATGGTGTGGGTGTCAAAAAAACCAAACCCACTCATCACAGTATCGACCTTATCTTGTTTACCGTCTTTATCCGTATCATCTAAAAATAAAAATTCAGACCCGTGTGCTACAAAACAACCATCCTTGTATGGATAAATACTTTGAGGAATAGATAATCCATCTGCCCAGACCTTAAGTTTTCCTTTACTTGTTTCTGTTGGGTTATCGATGATGAGGATTTTATCCTCCCCACGTTTTTCGAGTTGATAGAGTTTCTGAATCTCAGCGACTCTTGGGAATTTCTTTTCTAAATTCGGCTCTTTCATCATCTGGAGTACTTTACTGAAGTTAATTCCAGTAACAGGATCCAGCGGATACATCTGCGCAGTTTGAGTCCATAGCCGGCCTGCGTCATCAAAAGTGAGATCAATGGGGTTTATGAGTCCATGCTCTTCTGACGCTACCAGCTCGATTACAAAACCTTCTGGAAGATTAAACTTCGCAAGTTGAGCTTCCACTGAGGCTGCCCCACCACGCTTAGAGAACTTTTTATTCTGACAAAAAACCTCAGGGCCTGAGATGAATAGGAGGGCAACAGTAAATGCTAGGGTATATTTATAAGTATGCATTAATTGAATTTTTAAAAGCTTCTCACTATACGCAATAGAAGGTCAATAAATTACACCAAATACTACATTTTAGACCCCATTGATAAAACTTACTAACAGCTAAGTGGCCTTTACAAATGGCGGCACAGAACAGCCTATAGCATCCGCAGTAGCACGGAGTAGCTCAGCTTCACGGCTCTCTATCACACCGTCAGCCATCACCGCTATTCCCAGCATATGCAATAGCTGTTTTTTTACTAAAGGCGTGGCTAAGTCAAATTTCTCCAAAGCTTGCTCCACATTCATCAGCCCGCAGTCTGATGGTGGTAATATCTGCATCTGTCTTCCAGACTCGACAACTGCTGCCTGGTAACTGCTCTGCATCTGTTCTTCACCACCAAGGGCAGCCACGGTAGATAAGAGTATATTAGCTTCCTTTTCCAGCTGTTCCATCTTCCGGTAACGTATTTTACCATAGCCTGAACGGCGGAAATGGGTATCCAAGTGACGTTTTACAATGTGCTGCAGCATATACTCAAAGAGGTTAACCTCTCCATCACTAGCAATAAGCCACTGAGTAATTTCTACAAAGCGCTCATACTCAGGGAAACTAAGTCTTCTAAGAGTCGGAATACATAGATCTACTAGGGCGATTTTTTCAGAAGAATGCAGACCTCTAAGCTCATGATTCCATTTGATTGAAAGTTCGCCGGCATCGATACCGGCAGCTTTTTTCACAAAAAGCATCTCCTCCTCTCGGAGTTTGTTATCCTCAGCCAAGAGTAGTCCAAAGATAAGTGCCTGAGATTCCTCACGGTCATGGCAGGCATGCACCCATTCGTCATTAAGATTTGCATGTAGCAACATTCCTACATGTGCATTAATCTGTGAAGTCTCACCAATGTTGTCTATATCACCTCTCTGCACGCGCTGCTGACCAGGTAATACTGAAGGAGCTGATTCACTATTTGCAAACCCACTCACCCTAGTATCTTGGTGGCCTGATCTACCTCTCGCCACATCAGGCAAGTTAGTAGCGACAAATTCGCCATCCCAGCTCTGCTGTAATTCTTTAATTCTATGCTCTAGCGGAGGGTGTGTTGCCAGTCCGTAGCTAAACATACCACCATCCGCGAAGAAGAGGTGGCTGGCCTCAGAGGCCTTAGGCGTATTAATATCTGAGCCATACTGCTGCCCACCTATCTTTTTTAGAGCACCTGCAATGCCATCCGTATCTCTGGTAAACTGCACTGCTGAAGCATCTGCTAGATACTCTCGCTGTCTGGAGATAGCGGCTTGAATCATCCTGCCAAAAAACACGCCAATACTCCCCACGATAATCAATCCCACCCCTGCTAACACAATAGCTATCACAATCCCCCCGCTACCTTTGTTATCACGTGAAGAGCTACGTAAATTCATAAAACGTAAAGAATGAAAAAGTGTCCGTCCAATAAGTGAAATCATCAAAATTCCAAATAGTAACCCCATCAGCCGCATGTTAAGCCGCATATCACCATTAAGGATATGACTAAACTCATGAGCCACTACACCCTGAAGTTCGTCACGAGTTAAACGCTGGAGACAACCGCGAGTCACAGCAACCACAGCATTACCCGGCTCAGTTCCAGCAGCAAAGGCATTAATCCCCAGTTCATCATCCATTATCCAGATTTCCGGCACTGGTAGGCCTGAGGCAATTGCCATTTCCTCCACCGTATTTACTAACCTACGCTCATCCGTATCTGTAGTGTGAGGGTCTACCTGTCTCGCTCCCATATCGCGAGCCACCACTGAGCCGCCACCACTAAGCTGCATTGATTTAAAAAGGCTACCTGTACCCATTACTCCACCCGTAATAAGTGCGGTAACGATAAATACACCTGGCATAAATGGATTCCCACTTCCTGTGTAAGTCATCACTATGGCTATAATGCCATAAACGGAAATAATAACCCCCAGAACGGCGAGGATAAAGTAAAGCACTAGCCACTTCGTCCGGCGGCGTGCTTCATCCTGTGCTTCAAAAAAATTCATATTAAAAAACCTCGAGGCTCGTGAACCCCTCTAACAATAACGCAGCTTATCTCTAAGTCGCTGAAAACAAGAAAGAACACTGCATTTTATAAACCAATCCAGTGCCCAGTTAACTACCTTGATTAGATTAAAAGCTTACCTTTATAGGATCTCTCTCACCCTCTTCAGCTACCTCGAAGAGTGTTGCTTGTCCGAAGTTAAACATCCCAGCAAGAATACTCGAAGGGAATACTTCCGTCTTTGTATTATACTCAGTAACCGAGTCATTGTAAGCTTGGCGCGAGAAAGCCACCTTATTTTCTGTGGAGGTCAGTTCCTCACTCAGCTGCATCATATTGGCATTACTCTTTAAATCTGGATAAGACTCTGAAAGTGCAAAAAGTTTACCCAGAGCATTACCAAGACCACTCTCAGCGGCCATAAGAGCCCCCATAGATGATGCATCTTCGGTGCTAGCTGCCTGACTTGCAGAGCTTGCCATATTACGTGCTTGGATTACCGCCTCTAAAGTTTCGCGCTCATGTGCCATAAAGCCCTTTGCTGTCTCTACAAGGTTAGGAATCAGGTCATGGCGGCGTTTTAACTGAACATCAATCTGAGCAAAAGCATTCCGGTAGCGGTTTCTTAGCTTTACCAGGCCGTTATAGCTACCCATAGCCCAGAGAGCTAAAATAACGAAAAAACCAATGATGATACCGAGTATGATGAGAATTATTAACATAGATTATAGTTTTTTGATGAATTAGTTTTTTAGAGGAATAATATTCTTCTTGCTTGCTCGTATAATAGAAGTTTTTCCTTTCTTTACCATTACAAAACCTTCAGAGATTTATACAACATTAGCACAACTCTCATGTCCTTACCATTTTCACAAGCTATCGCCCAAGCAAATAAAACTATCTCGCGCTCCAAACCTGAGATTCTACAGCTCAATACAGGTAAGCTCTGTAACCTGACTTGCGTACACTGCCATGTAAATGCAGGACCTAAAAGGAAGGAGATCATGACCACTGAGACCATTGATCAGATAATTGATTGGTATGGAAAAACAGATATCCCTACTCTAGATCTAACAGGTGGCACACCTGAAATGGTTCCTGGCTTCCGTCACCTCGTTGATAGCGTTCGTAGCTTTCCTCAGCCACGTGAGGTCATGACACGCCTGAATGCCACTATTATTAATGAGCCTGGCTACGAGTGGATACCAGAATACCACGCCAAACATAAAGTCACCATCATCGCCTCCATGCCGTGCTACAGCCCTGAAAATGTGAACGAACAGCGTGGTGACGGTGTTTTTGACTCCTCTATCTCGGCATTCCAGAAGCTTAATGAGCTAGGTTACGGTAGAGACCCTGAGCTCCCACTCCATTTTGTCTTTAATCCCAACGGCGCCTACCTCCCCCCAGAGCAAGAAGCCCTGAAGGCGGACTACAAGCAAGAGATGAAAAAACACTTTGGTATAGATTTCAACGATCTCTACGCCATCACTAACATGCCAATTGCACGCTTTGCTTCCTATCTAAAAAGAAACAATCAGCTGGATGAATACATGGAAACCCTACGAAATGCGTTTAACCCCGCCACAGTAGATGACCTCATGTGCCGCAATACCATTAACACCTCATGGACAGGTGAAGTATTTGACTGTGACTTTAATCAAATGCTAAAGATGGGGCTAAAAGATGAGAAAACTAAAGACCCCCTTATGGTCTGGGACATAGATCCTAACACCTTCCATGAGATCCCTATCAAAATAGCAGATCACTGCTACGGCTGCACCGCTGGCCACGGATCATCATGTGGTGGTAGCTTAGAAGGATAACCATCCTCTAAACAGTAGGCCTAGGATTAACCTTCGCTTTTTTACCACCAAGCAGCCTCTTTATATCCTCTAACATCATATACACAGAGGGTACTAAGAGTAGCGTGATAAAAGTAGCAAATAGAATACCGAAGCCTAGCGATACGGCCATAGGAATGAGAAAGCGTGCCTGCATATCAGTCTCTAACAACATGGGCATAAGACCTGCGAAGGTTGTTAATGAGGTCAGTAAGATCGGGCGGAAGCGGGCTGCACCAGCATTAATGATGGCTTCATAAATCCCCCCATCATTATTGCGATGACGATTTACATACTCCACTAGCACTAGGCTATCATTCACCACCACACCTGAGAGCGCAATGAGCCCGCACATTGACATAATGCTCAGCTCCATTCCCATAATGATGTGCCCCACCACAGCGCCCACAATACCAAATGGAATCACCGTCATAACAATGAGTGGCTGCACATAGGACTTCAGAGGAATAGCCATCAGGATATAGATACCTAATAGAGCGAAGATAAACTTCCCACCCATCTCCGTCATCGAGTCTTTCTGATCCTTCTGCTCACCTAGATAGTCCCACTTCACTCCCGGGAAATTTCTAGATAGATCCTTCAGCACCTCTTGATTAAATCTCGCTACCACCTCATTAGCATTGGCTCTGGCTCTATCAATATCTGCACTAATTTTAATGGCACGTTTCCTATCCACCCTATGAATGGATGCGGGGCCTCGTGCTGGCTCAGCCTCAGCCACTACACTAAGGGGTACCTCCTCACCTGTATTAGATCTTAATCTTATCTCATCGAGATTTTCTATCGAACGGCGTTCATCTTCTGGGTAACGCACCATCACTTTCACCTCATCACGCCCACGCTGAATACGCTGAACCTCATCTCCAAAAAATGCCTGTCTTACCTGAGTGGAGACGGAGGTAAGATCAAAGCCCAGCGCCTTTCCTACTGGAGTAATTTCATTAAAGACCATCTCGCGCTTTCCCTTCCGGCTATTAGTGGCAATATCCTTTACCCCACTGTAGCCTGCTAGCTTATCGGTGATATGAGCAGATGCCTTTTCTAACATAACAAGGTCACGCCCTGAAATTTCTATATCAATAGCATTTCCCCCAGCACCAGTTTCTTGCCTGAAACTTAGCTCTACTACCCCTGCTATCATCCCTATTTCCTCTCGCCACTCGGTGATAAACTTATCTGCAGAAAATCTTCTATTCGCCGCTGGAGATAGCTGCACGGTAACCTCACCTACATTACTACCAATAGCAGATCTTACCCCACCAAAGCCTGTCTGAAACGGTTGCGTACCTGCAGTAGCAAGAATGTGCACGGCGATAGGCTCACCATTCACGTCCTTATACCTATCACCCACAGTCCTTGCCGCCTTTTCCATCTTAGCAATTTCTTGCTCAGTGCTGGTAAAGGAGATGCCAACAGGCATTTCCAACTTCGCACTAACAACATCGCCTTCCACCTTTGGCATAAATTCAAATGGTACCCACTTCCCTGCTACTAAACCGACTACTAGAAGTAAAAGTGCTATAAAAACGGACCAGACCACGTAGCGAAAGCGCAGACAAGCACTCAGTAGTGGCCGGTAAATCCTATCCACAAATTTCTCCAAGCTCTCCGCAATCCTTCGCTGTAACCGGAAGATGAAATTTACATCACCATTATCACTATGAGGCTTTAGCAAAGCCAAGTGTGCCGGTAATACTAACTTAGACTGTAGTAAAGAGAACAGCAGCACAGGAATGACTATGAGCGGTATATTTGGCCATATCTTACCACTCACACCACTGAGCCCTAACATCGGCGTGAAGGCCGCCATGGTTGTAAAAATACCAAAAATAACCACTGTTCCAACCTCATGCGTCCCCCTCCAGCTCGCCTCCCTCGGATGTTCACCATTCTGGATTCGGCTATACACATTCTCCCCCACCACAATGGCATCATCCACGACAATTCCTAATACGAGGATAAATGCAAAGAGGGAGATCATATTCACTGAAATACCCATCTCAGGCATCAGCCAAATACCTCCAGCAAAGGATACGGGAATGCCCAAAGCCACAAGAAAAGCTAAACTAGGGCGCAGGAAAAGTGCTAATACAATAAAGACCAGAATCAAACCTGTAGCTCCATTCCTCTTTAGAAGGCTGAGTCTCCCTTCTAACAAAACGCTACCATCATTCCATAACTCCAGCTGTACCCCCTCCGGTAGCCTCTGAGGTGCCACATTTTCAATATAATCACGTACACCCTGAGCAATAAGTAACGTATCCTGATCTCCCGTTCTAAAGACATTAATCACAACGGTGCGCCTACCATCAAAGGTGGAGCTGATATCTACATCTTCAAAACCGTCTATCACCTTCGCAACATCACTAAGCAGAAGCTGAGAGCCATCTGCACGAGTAGATATCACCACATTTTCAAAGTCCGAAGTAGTGTAACTCTTCCCCTTTGCTCTGATTACCACTTCACCTGAAGACGTTCGCACTGAGCCACTGGGGAGGTCCAGAGAACTCCGTCTAACAGAATTAGCTATTTCTCCTAATGTAAGCTGGTGGCTGCGTAATGTCTGCTCAGAAACTTCAATAACCAGCTCATAGGGACGCACTGCAGAGAGGTTTACTTTAGTGATATTAGGCACCCCACGCAACATGCGCATAAGCCTATCAAAAACTCCTACTACCCCCTTAGCTGGAGGTGCTGGCTGATAGTCTAATAGACCATCTCTAACAACTTCCCCAATTCCGCGCAATGTCTTTTCATCTACATCCGCGGAAACAGCTACGCTCATCACCTGCGTATTCAGACGAGCCTCTTCAATAGTAGCTTTTTCAGCATTTTCGGGGAAATTAGTAATGGCATCTACCTGTGTTTTTACATCCGTCATTACCGCGCGGACATCGTAACCACTTTCCACCTCCACAGTGATAGCTCCCATAGATTCCATCGCAGTTGAGGTAACGCGTTTGACACCATCTACATCTGTAATGGCATCTTCCACTGGGAGAATGATACCATCCTCTACATCCTCAGGCGTGGCATTGGGGAATGGTACTTGTATAAGCACTGCATCAAGCGAGATGTCAGGAAAAACCTCCTTTTTGAGCTTAAACCAAGTGGTAAAACCGGCCAGCAGCACGAGTAACATCACGAAGTTTGCCGCTACGTGATTTTTACTAAACCATCTGATCGCATTTTCCATCAGTCTTGTTCGTTAGATATTGCTTCGATCTCTAGCTGCATACCCCTTACAGGAGTAGCGATCGCACTGGTAATGACCATACTCCCCACTGGGATACCTCTAGAAATAAGTACCGTATCCTTCATGGTACGCGCCACTGTAACACTGAGAACCTGTAGTTGACCCTCCTCATTCACCGTCAATACGGTCTGATTATCCCTCAGCGCACTGCGCGGAATCTCCATCACCTGTTTCATGATACGGCCTTTAATAACCGCCTGAGCAAAGAGTCCTGTGGGTGGCTGTGCTGTGGGTGAATTATCATTTAAGCCAGTGATTTCTACAATGAGGTGCATCATCATCGTCCTTCTATCCACCTTACCCTCACTCAATGACACTCTTCCCCGCCACATTTTTATTTCCCCAGCAAACTCTGCCTCCACACTTACAGCTGAACCAATCAACTCTTCATCCTTAAGATACGCCATCTCCTTCAGTGGCACTGGCACGCGGAGCTCCCGCACCCCCATAGATGAAACATCCGCCACGCGCATCCCAGCAATAATATGTGCGCCATAGTCAACGTAAGATTCATCCACACGGCAGTGATACGGTGCACGTAGTGTAGTGCGCTCTAAATCACGTGCACAGCGCCCTACCTCAGCCTCCGCAGCTCTAACCTTAGCCTTGGCACTTAGGATCTGGGGCTTCCGCGCCACGAGATCCGGTGCATCACCTTTACCCAGTTTTTTCCAATCACGTAGTGCTTGCTCAGCACGTGCCTGCTCCTGCTCTAATAATAGCCTAGCATCTGCCAGAGCAGACTCAGCACGTGCCACCGCAGTTATAAAATCAACACGCTCAATTTCTAACATAACTTCACCTTTTTCAAAAACACCTCCAGCCTTCAGCTTAGGAGAAACCATCGTAGTGCGCCCCATCACTTGGGAAGATAGCTGAGTAGACATACGCGCCTTAACCTCCCCTTGCGTATTCACATAGAGCTGTATATCACACAGCTGAGGGGTAATCACTTTTACCGTAGGTATGGATTTGGCTGGAGCTTCTCTATCTGCCTTAGGGCCAGTTTTTTTTAACACCATCATACCTATTACCCCTATGCTAAGTACAATCACCACCATAATGAGCACCAGCACTGTGCGGGCGCTGCCACCGTGTAGATAAGGTTTATTTGTTAAGTATATTTTCATCTTAATGAATTAATAAAAAATTGTTAGGGTGCTACTGAGAAGCCACCACCTAGTGCAAGGTGAAGATCTACACGGTTCACTAGCCGCACCCTACGTAGTGAGGCATACTGAGAGGCCAGCTGAATTTTTCTTGTCTGTGCCGTGTAGAGAGTGAGTAAGTCGCCATTACCATCTCTGAAGTCATCCTCCGCAGCCTGTGAGGCATCTTTAGCCAGTGACAGCGCTTTTTTAATCTCACCTTCACGACGCTGAAGCCAACGTTCCGAAGCCAGTGCCTGCTCTACTTCTCCAAAGGCGTTTAAAACTGTTTTATGCAGAGTAGCTAGGGCTTCACGTTGATTAGATTTCCGTATCCGTATCTCTCCTTTCACTCGCCCACCAGTAATTATTGGCTGAGCGATGCTGGCACCTATCGACCATACTCCAAAATTACTATTCAGGATATTACTCAGTATATCCGTAGTAGTACCCGTTGACCCTGTTAGATTAAAACTTGGGAATGCAGATAATTTAGCCTCCTTCACCCTCTTAATCGTAGCTGCATATCTACGCTCTACTGCTAGAATATCTGGGCGCCGTAAAAGAAGCTCAGAAGGAAGTCCTGCTGGTGGTCTGGATGGGATAGGAGGCAGGCGAGTGCTAGCAGCTATTTTTCCAGCTGGGTATCTACCCACTAGTAGTTCCAGCTGTCTACGTGCTATTTCTAAATCCCCCTGCCTGCCAGATACATCAGCCTCTGCAGAGGCTGTATCTGTTTGCGCCAACCTCAGCTGAGATGCTGAGCCCCCCTCTTCACTTAAATTTCGCTCATAGCGCTCACGTACTGCCGTCTCTGTTTTTTTACGGATGGATAAAGCCTCCTTAGCCAAAGTTACCTGTTCACTAACCTCAGTGAGGGCAAACCACGCCTTACATACCTGTGCTGCTAGAGATGATCTTGCCGCCCGGTAGTCAAGCCCCTGAGCTTGCCAATCAGCCATAACGGCAGACTTGCCAGCACGTGCACTGCCCCAGATATCTGGCTCCCAGTCTACGGCCATATTCACCCCAAAGCTGTTTGATATAAGAGAACCTCCAAAGGGAAGCCCTACAAAAATATTCTCCTGCCGTGCGCCATTCACACCTAGTCCCAACTGTGGCTTAGATGTAGCATCTGCGACTCTTGCTGCCTCTGCAGCACGATAGACCCTCTCGGCAGCAATACTCATATCTTGATTCTCAGAGAGAGCCTCCTTCACCAGCTTATTTAAACTACTGTCACCAAAGCGTAATACCCATTGAGCATCTACACCAGCTTTAGCCTGCTTTGTAGCGGACCAGTTACTTGGAACGAGACCAGAAATATCAGACATCGAAGAACTTGGTAATCCTCCCGTGCATCCGCCAAGCGCTACGAATAAGCTACTGGATAGCAGCCCACTAATCATAAATCTAACACTCTGATATTTCATACTCTTTTTTCAGTGATAAATCCAGAGTAACAAAAATCAATCATCCATCTAAGCTGTGTCTCCATATTCGGCTCACCGCAGGTGCCATTAGTGAGAGTCTTCAGTGCATCCGCGTGCATTAGAGTATGCGCCATCACACCAAAGGTGTAATGCAACCGCCAAAGTAACTGCTCCCTAGGTAGCTCAGGCAGCGCCGTTGCCATCGCGCTAGTAAATGCCTCAGCCATTTTTTCTAACAGAGGCATAGCTGCCTCGGGTAAATCTCCATGCTGATCGGTAATACAGCGCCCCATAAGCTTAAAAAACATCTGCTCCTTCATCTCGCTCTGTGTAACCATACTTAAAAATGGCCGCATAAAGGCATCTAGAATTTCACGAATACCCGCTACTTTCCCAGTTTTAGTAAGCTCCGCCAGTAGTGCTAAACGCTCTTCATTGATCGGATTAATATACCTACACTGTACCGCCTCAAATAACTTCTCCTTACTCCCAAAATGGTAATTAACAGCAGCCACATTCACTTCTGCACTGGTGGTGATATCCCGTAAAGAAACGACCTCAAAACCATGCTCTGCAAGTAAATGTTCAGTAGCGAGGAGTATTTTCTCCTTAGTTGAATTTTTTTTCGCTACCATCAAGCACATGATTCAATCATTTGCTTTAATTGCAATCAAAACATGTAAAAACCTATCTTGTAAATTATACCCAAAATCTAGAAATCCTTCTCAAGTCTTGCAAAGGTAGCCTATTCTACCTTACACCACGTCATGAATATTGGTTTGATAGGCTGTGGTAGAATGGGCAGTGCCCTCATTGAAGGCGCCATTAACACGGGTGTGGTGAAAGCAGAAAATGTTCTCCTTCACAGTAAAAGCACTACGTCAGCGACAGCACTTGCACAAAAATGCGGCGCTACCGTAGCTGAGAACAATAGTCACGTAGCACGTGAATGCGGTCTCGTTCTTCTGGGATGTAAACCATTTCAAGTGCTAGACATCCTTACAGAAATTAGCGCTGAACTACCGGGAAATACCGTTATCATCTCGGTAGCCGCCGGCATCACTCTAGCCAAAATGGAGGATACCTGCCCAGAAGGCACACGTATCATCCGCGCCATGCCTAATACCCCCTCACTCATTGGACTCGGAGCCACAGGTATTTCCAAAGGTAAAAACGCAACAGCAGAGGACACCTCCGCTACCCAAGAGCTTCTTTCCTCCGTAGGTATGGTGAAACAAACAACGGAAAGCCAGCTAGATGCTGTTACCGGTCTCTCTGGTAGTGGCCCAGCCTACGTATACACCTTTATTAATGAACTCTCCAAACAGGCTATTAAAGAGGGACTCTCCCCCGAGGACGCACTCCAGCTTGCCACCCAAACAGTGTTAGGAGCAGCGCAGATGGTAAAACAATCAAGTATGACACCCACAACACTCATCAATCAAGTAACCTCCCCGGGTGGCACGACTCTAGCGGGGCTCCAAGCCCTCACTGACACAGGATTTGAAACAAGTATTGCAGCCGGAGTCCACGCAGCCACAGAGAGATCCCGCGAGATTGCAGCTGGGGCCTAATACAGGGTTCACCCCATTCCCTTCGCCATCAGTGTTATCCAACTAGGGGAGCATGTTGTTATAACCCATAACTCACTGAGCTCCAAATCTTTTTGCGGCTATTACAGCATACAGGCCATGGAGTATTTCGTCACAAAAGGCCGTAAAATCATCGCCACTCATGTTTAGGGTACCTCCCGGCTAGGTCTTTTTTCATCTGAGGATAGCCACGCTCCCAGAAGCCTTTAAGATCTCCCGTGACTTGCCATGGCCTCTGGTTTGGGGCAAGCAGGTGAACGAGCAAGCCCACTTTACCCTCTGCTATTTTGGGAAGCTCCTCCACATCGTAAAGGTGCTGCATCTTCATCGCTATCCATGGCTCAGCTCCTACTTTGTACCTCACCTTCGTGGTCTTTCCGTTAGAGAGCTTCACCTCAGTGGGGGCGTAGGCATCAAGCACTGCCTTTTGCGGCTCAGATAGCCACCTAGAAATGACTGGCAGCACCTTACGATTTTTAATTTCCTTATAGGACTTCGCTCCTTGGCAGATCTCCTCGACCACCATTTGCTGGTCATCATTACTAAATCCAGGCAACTCCATTTCTGGCATCCATTCGGTAAGATTTACCAGTCTAGCTATCCACTGCTCTATGGTACGGTCCCACTCGTTAAGCTTTAACTCACCTGAGACTACACGCTCTGAGAGTAATCGTGCTGCATCTGCCAGAGGTGGTTCACCGCCCTCCTTGGAATGAATAGTAAGGTCTCTAAATAAGGTTTCCCTTTTTCTAATAACGCGCCGTGAGGCTTCATCATACACAGCAGTATCCACATCGCGGAACTCATCCGGAAACTGCTTAGCCAGAGCCTCTGATTTAATTTGTGTGCACCGGTTTAGATAAACACTCACCTCCCGTCCTCCTACTTCTGTAATCTCAGCTGCTATAAAAACTTCCGCACCTTTAGCCACACTATCAGTATCCATCTTACCCTTCCTATTTCCCACCACACGGCATGACAGAGTAGCTTCCCCCATCTGCACTGCCAGTCTATCACTAAGTGCCGCAAGAACGGCAGCACTCACCGCACTCTGATCAAAGTCATCACTCTCTGAAAACTCAAGACCAGCACGCTGAGCCAGCCCTTCTAACTGCTGCAGAGACTTACCCAACTCTCTGGCACCTCTCGCCATGATTCCGTAGTCACCACAGCGACGGACATCATAGCTCATATCACGTGCAAATTTAAAAGCACGCCACTCGGCGGCAAAGTCTGTGGTATCTGTCTCTTCAGAGAACTGCTGCAGCCCCCCTTTCCCTCTAGCAAAAACTCCTTCACTCTGTACGGCAGCAGCTATGAATACTGCCGCACCCAGACAGCTATTATCCTGCCCTGCAAGTAGCAACCGCGCATAACGTGGATGTAGCGGAAAACGCGCCATTATCCGCCCTTGCCCCGTGATTTCACCAAGTTCATCTAAAGCACCTAATTGACGTAAAAGCTCATGCGCAACAGCCAGTGCGGCCTCCTCCGGAGACTCTAACCACCGGAAACCAGCTACATCATCTACACCAGCTGCCTTTAACCCCAGTAGCACCTCTGCTAGATCTACACGCTTAATTTCAGGAAGCTCAAAAGCATCTCGACTACCATGATCATTTTCACTCCAGAGACGTAAACATTTCCCGGGAGCAGTACGCCCTGCCCGGCCAGCCCGTTGATCAGCTGAGGCGCGCGATATTTTCTCAACCATTAAGGTATCTATACCACGCTCTGCATCATAGCGGGCCACACGCGCCTGTCCGGCATCTATCACAGTACGCACACCATCGATAGTTAACGATGTCTCAGCAACATTGGTCGATATGATAATTCTCGGTGATCCCTTTGCCGCCACCGCCTCATCCTGAAGCTTTGGCGCAAGGCCACTGTATAGCGGGCAGACTTTCCACCCTCGTGACCAAGTAGAACGCTCCACCAGCTCCACAGTACGTCGAATTTCATACACACCGGGGAGAAAAACCAATATATGCCCTACGTTTTCTCGGCTTACCTCCTGCGCGATAGCTCCTGCAACATGATCCCAGATCCCTGTGCGATTACCGCCGCGTGACGATGGTGGACTCACCGCCTGATGTTTTATTTCCACTGGAAACATACGCCCATCCGCCTCTAAGACATCACAAGGATTTAGATACTCACGTAGTCCCCCAGTCTCAAGCGTAGCAGACATCACTACCACCTTAAGATCTTTCCTTAATCCATCTTGCAGATCTAAGCAACGTGCCAGCGCCACATCACTAGCTATACGCCGCTCATGAAATTCATCAAACACCACAGCCCCCACACCAGGCAGCGAACCATCCTCCTGCAGCCAGCGCTGCAGCACACCATCCGTCACATAGACAATACGCGTCTGCTTACCCATCGTATTTTCAAAACGCACCACATGCCCTACCTCCAGTGAATCACCTCGTAACGAGGCCACATGCCTAGCTAGTAGACGCGCAGCAATCCTCCTCGGCTGTACTACCACTATTAGCCCATCCACTCCACCGTCTAACAACATCGTAGGCACACAGGTAGATTTTCCAGATCCCGTAGGCGCGCGTAAGAGTAGCCTGCCAGTATTCTTCACCGCAGTCACAATATCTTCCCTCAGACTAAAAACGGGTAATTCCATTATCTATTTTTTCTTATAAAATTTCTGACACATTCTCGGCGACATTCCTATGAGTTTATTAAGCGCCTATGTAAAGCTCCCATACTCTATATAGCCTAGACCAGTAGCTCATTTTACCAGTTACATCTGCGATGTTAATTAACCAGTAGCAGACATGATTCAGAATCATAAACTCCGGTAAAGCATTGGGATAATGCAGGTTTGCTCTACCCCAGCACGAGAAATAACTTAACACCTTTAATATAAACATATTGCGTTATCATTACCGCCCTAACACTGACTTTTACAGGATGAGTTACAATGACAAAATATGATAACTCCATGACGTATGAGGGTATGGACAAATCACACATTAAATGTAAATTTAATTAATCTGGTCATGAAACTAAATTCCATCCTCCATACCTGTTTTTATCTTAGTGTTCTGGCTATAGCAGCCTTACCTATCATAAATGCGGAGGAAATTTACCAACAAGGCTTTCTCAGTAAGGAAGAGGCCAGAAAGTCCATCCAAGTTCCTGAAGGATATAAGCTGCAGCTCGTCCTCAGTGACCCCATTATACAAGAACCCGTAGCCGTAGCATGGGACGGTAATGGCACCATGTATGTAGTCCAGATGCGCACCTACATGAAAGACGCAGATGCCTCTGGGGAAAACGAACCGCTCTCCAGGATCTCACGCCATGAGGATACTAATGGTGATGGCGTCTATGATAAACACAGTGTTTACATTAATAAGATCATACTCCCCCGTATGATCCTTCCGCTGGATGACCGCCTTATGGTAGGTGTAAGCCACACACTCGATCTCTGGAACTACCGCGATACCAATGACGACGGCATTGCAGATGAAAAAATAAAAATATACGAAGGTGGCCCACGCGGAGGCAATATAGAGCACCAGCCTAGTGGCTTAATCTGGGCCATGGATAACTGGATTTACATGACCTATGAAAACGTCCGCCACCGTTACACCGATGGTAAACTCATCACTCAAGTCTTACCACGCGGCAATGGCCAGTGGGGGCTGACTCAAGATGACGATGGCCGCCTCTACTACTCGCGCGCAGGTGCTGAGTCCCCTGCAGAATCATTCCAACAAGCCCCCCAGTATGGGATGATCAATTTACAAGGTCAGTTAGAAAAAGGCTTTAAACGTGTCTTCCCCATAGCCACCATACCTGATGTTCAAGGAGGATCCCAGCGCCTAGGCCCTAGTAGTGGGCTCAATTACTTCTCCGGATGCGCTGGCCAAGAAATCTTCCGTGGTAATGCCCTCCCCGGAGATACCTACGGTGACCTCTTTATCCCAGAGCCTGTTGGCCGCCTTATTCGCAGAGCAAAGGTCACTCGGTATAACGGTCAAAGCACCATTTCTAATACCACTCCAGATAGGGAGTTCATCCGCACTAAAGACGTAAATTTCCGCCCAGTTCAGACCGTCACTGGGCCTGACGGATGCCTCTACATCGTCGATATGCACAGAGGTATCATCCAGCAAGGTAAATGGACAAAACCAAATAGTTACCTCCGTGGCGTCATTGATAAATGGCAACTGGATAAAAATATCAACCGAGGTCGTATATACCGCCTTGTTCATAAAGATCACCAGCCTGCACCAAAACCGCAGCTAAACACCCTACCCACTAAAGAACTCCTCAATTACCTCCATCACTCAAATGGCTGGCACAGAGACACCGCCAAACGCCTTATTATTCTGCGTGAGGACCGTAACTCAGTGGTACCACTACTTGATGAATTATGCTTGAATCAAAAACTCAATAATCAGACCCGCATCACCGCCCTCTGGACACTAGAAGGCATATCAGCCCTCAGCCCTGAGCTACTTATCAAACTACTCGCTGATCCAGCCCCCCGCATAGTCTGTCACACCATACGAGCCAGTGAGCACTCGATTAAAAAAAATGATACTTCCCTCATCTCAGCCATTAAAAAGCACGCACACACCTCAGACCCAGAAATCGCCATCCAGCTACTTAATACCATCCGCTACTGCGGGAGCCCTGACAGCCTAGACGAAACCAATGCTACATTAATGAGTAATCACGGACGACTACCTGCCGTAGTAGCAAACGTAGCAGCCGTTAATAAAACAAAACTCACAGGTGACGCAAAAATGCTAAAAGCCATGAAACACGGTTCTCAAATCTACGCGCAGCTCTGCACAGAGTGTCATGGCTCAAATGGCCAAGGAACCCCAATGGCTGGTCAGCCTGGCGTGACCCTAGCTCCATCACTCCGCTCAAAACGTATCACAGGCTCAGGAGAAACCCTCATCCGCATACTACTCCAGGGACTACAAGGCCCCATTGATGGTAAAACCTACGCCGCAGGTATCATGCCACCACAGGGCAGTAACAATGATCAATGGATTGCAGATGTCGCAACCTACGTGCGTAACAGCTTTAACAACAAAGCCACCATGATCTCCTCCTCAATGGTTAAGAGTATCCGTAAAGCAGACTCTGGCCGAACAAAAATGTGGACTCAAAAAGAGCTAGGGAATCTGACCCCACAAGAACTAAAAAATCAAAATTTATGGAAACTCACCGCCAGCCACCGCGAGGCAGACCTAAAATACGCAATCGATCGGAATACAAAAACTCGCTATAGCTCAAAACATAAAATGAAACCAGGCATGTGGATTCAGGTAGAGCTACCCAGTGCCGTGGAGATACAGCGCATCACCATGGAGTTCGCCAAATCACAATCTGATTTCCCCGCCACCTACACCATCGGGTTTTCCATGGACGGAAAACACTGGGAAACGAGTCCCGTTCAAGAAGGCACTAGCTCAGCAACAAGCTTCTTCACAACACCTACCAAAGCGCGCTTTATCCGTATTAACCAACTAGGCAAGAGCAAGAAATATTACTGGTCCATCCATGAGCTTCACCTCTTCGGCCAATAACAAAACACTTAAAAAAGTAATCTTAACATAGTCCTATCCAAAAAACATCATATCAGAACACTTCACGCGTAATGAATTAGAAGCCACCCTTTGACTCCGGCACGGCTCTCATGCCATGGGATGAGATGACCACTCTGAACCCCTCCGCAATACCAAGGGCTGCATAGAAACAAAGAGCGCATAGTCAGAGACCTAGAGAAATCCGTAAAACGAGACTATTAAAAAACTAATTTAGGATAGCCGTGAAGGCTACCTCACGCTGGTAAATACAGCCATGAAGCGTGAGCTTGCCCGCCTCGCAACCATGCTCAACGCTCAAAAAACTGGGCTACTTCACTACCAGAAGACTTAACTTTGATGCCAAGCGCCGCCGTGAATCACGGCGATCACGAGGACCTCTTCCACACTCATATCTGCTGCATTTACGCCTTCGCTCGAAACATACCGCCCCCCACTCTGTCAAGCGGAAGGCAAGAAATACGAGAAAATATTCTGAATGATTATCTGGCCTAAGCTCA
>JALZUC010000030.1 GCA_023301765.1 Akkermansiaceae bacterium
ATTGGTAATACCGTGGTGGTTGTGGAGCATGATGAGGATACCATCCGTGCCGCTGATTGGTTAATAGATATAGGCCCAGGAGCCGGAGCTCGGGGAGGGGAACTTCTAGCAGAGGGGACTCCCACAGCGGTGTCTAAGATAAAGCAGTCGGTCACTGGTAAATGGCTAAAGTCAGGGGCGGAGAGAGATTTTAAAGAAATGCGAAAAGCTATCACTGAGGTCTCCTGTGAATTAGTGATTAAAAACGCCCATGAGCATAATCTGCAAGGTATTGATGTTACCATTCCTCTTGGCCTGATGGTCTCCGTTACAGGTGCTAGTGGATCTGGGAAATCAACACTGATTGATAGTATTCTACGCAGAGCTCTAGCGAGACATTTCTACCGCGCTACCAGCACACCTGGTAAGCATGACAGTATTCAGGGGATAGAGCACCTAGATAAGGTAGTAGTCGTGGACCAGAAGCCACTTGGCAAAAGCCCCCGTTCTAATCCCGCGACCTACACTGGAGCTCTGGATCATATACGCACGCTATTTGCGAAACTCCCCATGGCACGCCAGCGTGGCTATAATGCTGGGAGGTTTAGTTTTAATATCAAAGGCGGACGCTGTGAAAAATGTCAGGGAGACGGCTCCATCCGCATCGATATGCATTTTCTAAATGATGCCTACGTGCCATGTGACTCCTGTGCTGGGAAAAGGTATAATCGTGAAACTCTAGAGGTTACTTATAAGGGGAGAAACATCTCTGAAGTTCTAGAAATGACTGCCGAGGAGGCCGCTATCTTTTTTACCAATGTACCTAAGTTAAACCGTATCCTTAATGCATTATGTGATGTAGGTCTTGGCTACGTAAAGCTGGGGCAGCCGGCGAATACACTCTCCGGTGGAGAAGCTCAGCGTGTGAAGCTAGCTGATGAGCTATCTCGGCCAAACAGCGGCCACTGCCTCTACTTACTGGATGAGCCGACTACTGGCTTACATTTCACAGATGTTCAGGTGTTACTAGATGTTTTGATCAGCCTTCGTGATGCTGGTAACTCATTGATTATTGTTGAGCATAATCTAGATGTCATCCGTGCTTCAGACTGGATTATAGACCTCGGTCCAGGTGGTGGGAAACATGGTGGTAAGGTAGTGGCGCAGGGGACTCCTGAGGCAGTTGCTAGTGAGGTCGAATCACTTACTGGGCAGTGGATTAAAGAGTCTTTGCTGTAAGCTTGTTATCGAGCAGGGTAGATTCACTTGGGGGGTGTGAAACTTCATAATGAGTATCCCTAAAACTCTAGATGTTAGTTTTCCTAAATTGATAATAATGAATTAAGGAACACAAATATTTAAAAGACACACCTTCGTCATAGTGAAAAACTCAAAAAGGAAGTCATCTACTAGTTCTTAAACAGCGCTAAATCTATCATTCAGATATACACGGAGTTGAGCTGCTCACTTTGCCAGTAATGATTCAGCGAAGAAACCCCACGGGGATAAGAGTATAAGAACGAGCCGGAAGCGAGATAGTGCGCTTTATTGATGTGCCTAGACTAAAAGAAAACGCCCATAGCGGTGTGCGCAATGGGCGTTTTGAAATACTAGTAATGTATTACTCAGTGCTAGGCGCTCATAGCCTCCACTGGTGGGGCGAAGGTGGTAAGAGGGATGTCTTTTACTGCGGCTTTGTATTCTTCCATAGTTGGAGTTCTGCCGAGAATGGCTGAGAGCACTACGACTGGAGTGGAGGAAAGAAGGGACTCTCCTTTTTTACGGTCTGAATCTTCTACCACGCGACCTTGGAAGAGACGGGTAGATGTAGCCATTACCGTATCACCTTTTTCGGCCTTTTCTTGGTTACCCATGCAGAGGTTACAGCCGGGGCGCTCGAGATACATCATGTTTTCGTATTCGGTGCGTGCTGCGCCTTTGGGGGCGTTATCGTCGAACTCGAAGCCAGAGTATTTTTGGAGCATATCCCAGTCACCTTCTGCCTTGAGTTCATCAATGATGTTGTAGGTTGGTGCGGTGACTACAAGAGGGGCATTAAACTTCACTTCACCTTGAGTCTCTTCTAAGTTACGCAGCATCTTAGAAACGATCTTGAGGTCGCCTTTGTGAACCATGCAGGAGCCAACGAAGCCGAGGTCGATTTTCTTGGTGCCTTCATAATAGGAAAGTTCGCGAATGACATCATGGGTGTAACGCTTGGAGACGTCATCATTGTGCACATCTGGATCAGCGATCATTGGCTCATTGATGATATCTAGATCGACAATCATTTCAGCGTGATACTTGGCGTTTGCATCCGGGGCGAGCGGCAGGGCTTCGCCAGAGTTGATCTCATTGATACGCTTGTTGGCGATATCGATGAGGCCTTGTAGGACGCCTTGTTTGTTGTCCATACCCTTGTTGATCATGATTTGGATACGTGATTTAGCGATCTCGAGGGACTCGATGAGGGTGTCTGGCTGGGAAATACATATGGAGGCCTTCGCCTTCATTTCAGCAGTCCAATCAGTGAAGGTAAAAGCTTGGTCAGCTAGCAGGGAGCCGAGGTGAACCTCGATGATGCGGCCTTGGAAGACGTTGTCACCGCCAAATTGATCAAGCATCTGTGACTGAGTTGCGTGGACAACGTCACGGAAGTCCATGTGCTCTTTAAGGCTGCCTTTAAAGGTGACTTTGACAGACTCAGGGATGGGCATGGAGGCTTCACCTGTAGCGAGGGCGAGAGCTACGGTGCCGGAGTCGGCTCCGAAGGCAACGCCCTTAGACATACGCGTGTGTGAGTCTCCCCCTATGATGATGGCCCTATCGTCGACTGTAAGATCGTTAAGCACCTTGTGAATAACATCCGTCATGGGGTGATACTCCTCTTTGGGGTCACGACCGGTGATGAGGCCGAAGTCGTTCATGAATTTCATGAGTTTAGGTGTATTTTCCTGAGCTTTTTTATCCCATACTGAGGCGGTGTGGCAGCCGGACTGGTAGGCACCGTCTACGACGGGTGAGATAGTGGTGGCTGCCATGGCCTCTAGCTCCTGCATGGTCATGAGGCCTGTGGTGTCCTGTGAGCCAACGATATTAACTTCTACACGTAGATCTGAGCCTGCGTGTAAGGTGACGCCAGGTGTGGTTCCTACTGCATTTTTGTTAAAGATTTTCTCCACAGCTGTAAGGCCCTGGCCTTCGTGTGAGATTTCTTTTGAAGGGGAGAAGATGATTGGAGCTTCGATACCCAGAGTTTTGGCAGCGAAGGTCTGTAGTTTTTTACCGAAGACAATGGCGTAAGAGCCACCAGCCTTCATGAACTCCATTTTCTGTGGAGTGAAAGCTTTGGAAATATCTCTGAGTTCTTTACCGTCTTGGTAGAGTTTTTTATCCCTTGTGTTGATGGTGAGGATGTTGCCAGTGTCGATAGAGTAGGCTTGCTCTAGTATTGGTTCATCATTTTCATCTAGGACAGTGTTACCATCTGCATCTTTCTTTTTAACCCAGTTCTGAAGGTCGAGGCCGATGCCTCCGGTAACATCTACTGTGGTGAGGAAGATAGGCGAGATACCATTTGTTCCGGCCACGATGGGGGCGAAATTAACAAATGGGACGTATTGGGAGGCTTGTTTACCAGTCCAGAGTGCTACATTGTTTACACCAGACATACGGGAGGAGCCTACGCCCATGGTGCCTTTTTCCGCGATGAGCATGACGCTCTTATCAGGGTGTAACTTCTGGAGAGCTTTTATTTCCTGTTGCGCTTCTGGGGTGATGAGACATTTGCCGTGGAGCTCGCGGTCGGCACGAGAGTGAGCTTGATTACCTGGGGAGAGGAGATCTGTGGAGATGTCACCTTCTCCAGCAACGAAGGTGACGACTTGGATTTCTTCTTGTATATCGGGGAGCTTGGTAAAGAACTCAGCTTTGGCGTAGCTCTCTAGAAGGTCTTTGGCGATGATATTACCTGCGTTATAGCCAGCGGCTAGTTGCTCCATATCAGCTTCGTAAAGAAAGACTTGGGTTTTGAGGACTTTGACTGCTTTTGCGGCAATGTCAGAGTCTTCACCGAGTGCGAGGTTTAGGAGCACTTCCATGGATTGGCCGCCTTTCATATGCGAGAGAAGCTCGAAGGCAAATTCCTGACTGATCTCAGGAACGCTCTCCTGATCAAGGATGATTTGCTGAAGGAAATTGGCCTTTTCTATTGCTGCGGAGGTAGTTCCGGGGAGAGTATTGTATATGAGATGCTGAAGTGAGCTCTCGCGATGTTTATTGCTAGAGTCTTTAATCTGAGCGATAATCTCGGTAACTAGTGCACCACTATCGATGGGCTTAGGGTGGAGGTCATGACCTTTGCGTTCTTCAATTTCGTTTAGGTATTCTTGATACAGGCTCATAGTGTAAAGTGATAAGTATGGTGCGCAATGCCCCCCTGTGGTTTAAAGGCGGGGGAGGTGGAGGCGCAGGAGGGTAGTGCGCGTAGCACTGATTTGTCAAGAATCCTACTAATCCAGCTGATGGGGTGTCTTTTTTATAAGGATTACTTGAGGCTTATAGTTTCAAGTTTCCATAGATTCTTGCTCGTTTTGATCCAGACCATAGCGGCCTGTGATGATTCAGTGTATGTTCTGTCACCAGGCATGACGATTGTGACTTTAAATAGAGCCTCAATATTTGCTAAGGAGTCTGTTTTGGAAGTGATGTTAATATCGCTGATACTAGCTTTGGATGTTTCGCAGTTGTGAGCGAAGTATTGATGGCCAGTGACAGCGTCAGTGAAGGAAATCTGACCTGAGTAAGCATCCAGATCCAATGAGCCAGAGAAATTCGCTGCGAGCAGGGTTGTAAAATTATTGTTTTTTAGAGCGCGGGTGCTTTTTGCATCCGTTGTATCAATGATAAAGTTTTCAGCTAGAGCTTGAGTCTGGCGTTTTAGCACTTGGTTATCGCTGAACCACCAGAGTAGTGTACCTGCTACAATTAAAAATATGCTAAGAAATATGAGTGTTGTTTTTTTCAAAATAAGTTTAGGGGGGGGCTGAGGGTAACGTTATCGATTACGAGTAGCACGTAGACGCATTTCTTCAGAGATGTTGTTAGTTTGCATCCATGCGGCTGCGGCATTTGCATCTCTGTTGTGCCATCGGTTTAAAATACGTTCGTAGTAACGGTTGTGGGTTGATGTGTCTTGGAGAGTAGCGATCTTAGCAAGTGAGAGTTCCGGGCTCTGGTTTGCTGTGCTCCAGATGAACCTTGTAGCCACTTCGTCATAGCCATCAGTGCCTGAGAAGGTGTTGAGCCATGTATCTGCTTGCTCTGGGTTTTCATTTGCGTATTCACTAATGAGTTCTCTGGCTGCACGTGTCTTATCTTTACCGCTGAGAGTTTCTGTCCATGCTACTGCAGAGGCTACATCTTGATCCGCCCATGTGTCTGCCACTTCGCCAATAGCGTTGTTTCTACTATCTTCAGATCCGAGAGATGAGGCCCAAGCTGCGGTGGCTCTGGGGTCCTTGCGGGCTAATTGCTCAGCTACGCGACCGACGGCACTGATTTTTAGTTTGTCATTTTCAATAGTGCCTATCCATGCAATCGCTTTTTCTGGACTTAGACGAGTGAGATATGGAGTGATGGATTGCAGTGCGGCACTTTGTGCGGCTCTGGAGTCCAAGGAGTTCATGATCTCAGTAGCTTTTTGAGGGTTTGAGTCGACGAGACCTTTGATAACACCAACTAGTAATAGATTTGCCCCATTACCTGTGTGGTTTGATTTGGCCCATTGAATGGCTGCTTCAGGGTTATCTGTAGCCCAGCTGGCAAGGATGGCCTGACGGGCGAAACTTGTTCTGGTGTTCTCTACGGCATAGTCAAGTGCTGAGAGCGGATCTTCTTTTGCCCACGCATGCAGGAGCATGGAGTATTCACTCATGCGTGATCTTGTTAAACCTGTGGCGCGGAAGTCTGCGACAGTTTGCTCAAAGTCTTCGGGGCTAATTTCCTGAATGAGTGCTAGGAGGTTGTTTATACGAGCTATGGGGTCTTGCTGTAACAGGATAGATACTACGTTTTGTTGTGAGTTTTTATTTTTATTAGCTGAAGTTCGAGGCCCTGCCTTGGTCTGAGAGTTCAGTGACGAGGGACTGTTTTTTTTACGATATAATGGTCTAGTGTTGTTAAGGAGGTCATTAGATTGGGCTGTTGCCTGAGTGGGAGAGCTGATTTTAGTGCCTATGATGTAGGCCGCGCTTAAGCTGATTATCCAGAATACTAAGAGGATGATGAGGTTAGGCTTCATTTTGATTGAGTTCTTAATAGTGAAAAATGAGTGAATTGAGTAAGGTCTTGCTGGAGGCTTTCAGAGGGCATTATTAGCATAAACGTTTCAATAGCTTATGTTTGTGAGGGAAATATTCAATTAGTTAAGAAAATATAAAATTTGTAGCTAGAAGGTTGCAAAAGGCAGGGAGAGGATATAAATAAAGGCATGAGTTTATTAACGAAAGATTCGGCTGTCATGGAAAAAACTAAAGATCTTTGTGAGGCAATCTCACAGGATATCGAATTTGTGGCACTTCAGGGGCAAGTTGAGCGTTTCTTAGAAGATGACGGAGCTAAACTGCAGTATCAATCTGTGCATGAGCGTGGCGAAGAGCTGCATCAAAAACAGCAAGCTGGAGTAGAACTAAATGAACGTGAGATTCAAGAGTTTGAAGAAGCACGCACGCAGTTGATGGAAAACGATATTGCTAGCGACTTTATGGATGCTCAGAAGAGCCTTCAGGAGATTCAGCAGACAATTAGTAAATACGTTTCTATGACTATGGAGTTAGGACGTGTGCCTGGCCCTGAAGATATGGAACAGCAAGGCGGTGGCGGTGGCTGCTGCGGCGGTGGTTGCGGTTGCTAACCTTAAATTTTAGCTTCAGCTAAATTAGGCCATTTTAGGCTAATCTGAAATTAGGGGTAACCATTATTTATGAATAACGGAAACGAGAGGCGTGACACGTTCAATGAGCAAATGAACGAATGGGTTGCCCGGCAGGGACTCTGGTTTCAGCTTAAACATGCTGCAGATGGACAGTCTTTGACTTCGCGCTTCATTGGGTTATCCCTCCGTGGATCAGTTTTATTAATTATCATAGCCCTAGGGGGCTTAGTTTATCTTAGTAAGCGTGTTGGTAGCGATAGCTTTAGAGAGGATGTAAGGTTATCGATAGAGCTTACATTGAAGGCTGAGGAGTGTGAGATAGGGGCCTTTAGAAAAGAGAATAAAACTGTTAAATTAGGCTATCTTAAAATAAAAGGTGGCGATAAGTCATTCTATCACAATCTGGATGCTCAGGGCATACGGATGGGCATGGGGCTTACGGATAGTTACAAGGCTATTTGGGACGCTAAGAGTTTGGTGATTGATAAGCTTGAGGCTCAAGTGAAAGCTGGAGATTCTGATGATCAGAGTGCTGCGGAGGCCTTTGGGTCTCTCTTTGTAGCTCATGAGGGCTTTAAATTTGACCGTATTGAGATTAAAGATACCACCATAGGTTGGGGTTATTCAGAGCGTAATCAGGGGGCTATATCAGGCAGTCTCCTGACAGGTTCTCGGGTGAATGGTGGTTGGCGTCTAGAGCTGGTGGGGGGAACGTTTGATCAAAGCTTTTTAAAAAATCTGGTAATCAATAAAATGGTAATTCTTTGTGATCCTTCGGGTGTGAGCATTGAAGAGGCTGATTTAAGTACTAGTGATGGGGGTGGCTCGTTTTCCTACCAAGTGAAGGTTGGGTCTGGAGCTCAACCAAGTGTGGAGGGCACGATAGAAATGAAGAATATAGCCATAGACTCATTACTTTCGGAAAAATTTGCCCCATGGGTACAGGGTAATATTTCAGCTAAAGGTGTGATAAGTGGTTCTACCAATAGCCAAGAAGGTATTGAGCTAAATCTTGGGGTAGAGTTCCAAGATGGTAATATAATTACATTGAGAGACAATATACCGCTTTTATCCACTCTTACTGTGGTAGACCCTTATAATAATTACCGAAAAGTCTCCTTTACTAAGGGTTCATTCCGTATTCAAACTGGTGGAGATGTAATCATAATTAGTGAGCTTAACCTCATAGCTGAGGACTTAGTTCACCTCAAAGGCAGTTTGTCTGTCAGGCCGCCCACCCATCAGGAAATAGCCGAAGCTCTTGATATCTCCTCTGTAAATAAGGTGAATGAAATTCTAACAAGTAATTGGTTAATCAATAGTAACGAGGTAAAGAAAACGGAAGCAACTAAAAGTAGCTCCGGATATCTTTCCTCTTCCTCTGAAGATCTGGTTAATAGTGTTTTAAGATCCTCTATATTCACTGAGTTAGCTGTTAAAAGGTATGATGGAAATCTTATATTTGGACTCAAACCCGAGGCTTTTAATAAGTCAGAGAAGCTTAAAATAGCTCACCCTGTAGACACAGACACAAATAAAATCTGGCTTGAGGTTCCTCTTAATAGCCGATTGCAAAAGCTCACCTCAGAGCAAGCAGCACGAATTTATGCTTTGGGTCTGAAGGCTGTGGCTGAATAACCTGCTGAGTTAGTCTGCTGAGTTAGCTAATCCCAGTGAGGCGTAGACTTCACGGGTGGCTTTACTTTGATTTAGTGTGTAAAGGTGAATACCATCTACATCATTGTCTAGTAAACCTAAACATTGTTCAGCAGCATGGTGGATACCCACGCGCTCGACAGCCTCTTGATTGTCACCAGCACGGCGTAATGCACGAAGCAATCTAGCTGGAAAGTGGGCACCTCCAGCGAGCTCTGCCATACGGTTAATACCTTTAGCTGATGTTATAGGCATTATACCTGCGATGATAGGAATATTTATGCCAGCAAGACGGCAGCGGTCTCTAAAGTCAAAAAAGTCATGGTTATCAAAAAAGAGCTGAGTGCAGATATAGTCTGCGCCGGCATCTACTTTTTCTTTGAGATAGTCCATTTCCTTTAGCCTGTTTGGGGTGTCTGGATGACCTTCTGGGAAAGCAGCTATACCTATGCCAAATCCACGCGAATCAGGGTGAATACCTGTTACATTAAATTCTTTGATATGCCTTACTAAGTCAGATGCGTAAAAAAATGCATCTGATGAGCGGTCATAGTTTGTCATATTTGCTGGAGGATCACCTCTGAGGGCAAGAATATTACCAATACCTGCTTTAGCGTAACGCTCTAGGGTTTGTGTAATTTCATCTTTACTATGTGCCACACAGGTCAAGTGAGGGATAGGAGGGATGTTTGTAGTTTCTTTAATTTTAAGAACTAGGTCATGAGTAAGTTCGCGTGTAGATCCGCCGGCGCCATAGGTAACACTGACAAAGGATGGATCATGAGATGCTAGGCTAAGAATAGTGTCATAGAGTGCGCTAGCTGTTTTTGGATTTTTTGGAGGGAAAAATTCAAAGGAAAAGGTAGGACGCTGGCGTTTGAAGATGTCTTGGATATGCATGACTGGAAGGACTTATCTTTGATTAGAACCAGAAACGAAATAAAAAAATATTTTATCCACAACTATCAGCTAGAATGGGTGTTTCTATAATTAGTCAGTAAATGTAGTAGCCTCATAAGTTATGACTAGATGGGATCCGTTAATTTTGATTTCGTTATCTGATTTTTAATCAATCCCTGTTGTGTAAGACTATTGCTATCACTTAATTATATTATTTATTATGAAACTAACGACTTCTCTTATAGCATTATTACTAGCGCTCTGGTCTACGTCTATGATTCTGGCATCGGAGAAAGTCCGTGAGGCAGGGCGAGAGGACCGTAAGGGAGCTAAACATAAAGGGCCTATAGGTGATGTTAAGGGGGGGGCACGTTCTAAAAATAGAGGGGATGTATTTAGAAAGCTTGATCTAGATCAAAACGGCATAATAAGTTTTGATGAGTTCTCAAAAGCGGAACGCTTGATGTTACTTGAAGAGGATAAACGCAGGAAGCTGTTTAACTTTCTTGACCATAATAAGGATGGAGATCTTCAAAATATAGAACTGATGCCTCGTGAACGTCACTGGCTAGATAGCTTAAAGAAGAATTTGTCAAAGCTTGATACAGATCAAGATGGTAAATTAAGTTTTGTAGAGTTTTCGAAGGCTAAGTTTAACTCAGATAAAGCTGAAGCTGAACAGAGGGAGATCTTTAATAAACTGGACAAAGATCAGAGTGAAAAAATTGATTCTAGTGAACTTAACAATCGAGTCAGACGTCAGATTAAACCTGATTTCGATTTTAAAAAACATGATTTAGATCAAAGCGGAGGATTAAATTATAGTGAATATTCTAGTTTGCCGTTTGTAGATAGATTCCCAGAGGATCGTAAAAGGGCTAATTTTGCACGCATGGATGTGAATGCCGATGGTGAGGTGTCCGAAGATGAAATAGGCGCAGCTCATCAGCGCCGTTCAAACCGCGGTAGTCTCGACCAAGGGTTACGTGGAAAACGTAGTGGAAAGCGTGAAAATAATAGTAAATCCACTGAGTCTTAAGCTTTGATCTAATTTGGGGTTGGTGAGGGATCTGCTAATATAAAATTATCTGTTAGAGGGAAAACAGATACATAGATAGCTTGTCAGAAGGCTTAAAATGGGTTCTTTTACTCGGGCATAATGAATGATGGTAGCCAAAATGATCAAAGTGGAGAAAGTAATGAAGGGGGTACCCAGCTGGATCCAGTAAATGAGCACACTGGCAGTAGCGTGGTGGGAGATCAGGCTACGTTTGAAAACCTGGAAGAACCAATGGAGCACGCTCAACAGCAGGAGGAGCTGTGGAATGATAACTCGCCAAGGGTGGGGGAATGGATGTTGATCTTTGGGGGGGGAGTTATCCTAGCTATAATAGCTGCCGTGGTATTGAGCAGCTTTATTGAAATGGATAGAGGGGAGGTTGTGACAGAGTCGGAGATTGAATTAGGTCCAATAGACTATTTTGAAGGAACTCCTGAGCAATGGTTTAGGCAGCGCGAAGCGAGCCTTCCAAGACAGGCCGTTGAGCTACTGAAGGCCTACCGGTCAGCGCCCAATAAGGAAGCAAAGAGTAAATTTGTTAGGGATCCTGAAGGCTATTTAAAGAAAGAGGGTCAATGGGGGAAGGTTTTAACTCCTAGGCTAGATAACTTAAGATCACAGTATTGGAAGGTGCTGAGTAATGAGAATATGGCTTGTTTTGTATTGCTCACTCATGATGAAGAGTTTCTACCTACCAAGATCTTTTTTGTTCAAAAGGGAGGGACGCTGAAGCTTGATTGGGAAGCGTCTGTTGTGTGGTCTAGTTATACTTTTGAGGGAGCTAAGGCAGCAATAGCGGCTAAAGAGGGGGAATTAGATAAAGGGATTTTGATGCGTTGTTTACTTCGCCGAAAGAATGAATTTTATGCTGGGCCGTACAACGACCAGGAGCACTCTGCGTATATGGTCTCGTCCTCAGATAAGAATCATTACTTTTGGGCTTATGTAAAACGAGGATCAGACTTGGACACCAAACTCAGGGCACAGCTAAATCATGGAAGTTTTATCGTTAATTTAAAACAGGATATTCCGGTGACTTTACGGTTAAAACGCGGAAAAAAAGGTGCCTTGCCAGTGCAGCTAGAAGTCATGGAGCTGATGCACCCTGAGTGGGTGAGTCCATAGGCTCCTGTGCTAGTAATATGTCAGATAGGGATGCCTCGTTTAACTAGAGTGTAGATAGCAAGCCCTGGCGCATATTGGCCAGAGGTAATTTGTTAGGGAACCAATGTTCGTAAGCAATTACTCCTTGGTGTAGGAGCATTGATAACCCGTTGGCCGTGAGTGCGTTTTGTGATTTAGCTTCTTTAAGTAATCGTGTTTCCGCAGGTTTATAAATGGCATCATAAACCATATGGTTAGCGGTGAGATATACAGTGGGAATAGGAGTATTATCAGTAGACTGCATACCTAAACTTGTCGCGTTGATGATGAGATCTGTTTGTTTAGCAGCATTTGCTAATTCCGCACTATCATTGGATAGAGGGGTGTAACGCCCTTTATTATACTTTTTAAGATCCAGTGCGAGCTGTTGAGCTTTTTCTTGAGTGCGGTTGATAAGCCAAATCTGAGGGCAACCGAGCCTAGCACATTGTGTGGCGATTGCCTTCCCTGCGCCACCACCCACGCCGAGGATCATCACACGCTGCTTAGCTAGTTCTGTGTTAAATTCTTCAAGAATAGCACGCTCTAGCCCAGGGCCATCGGTATTATGGCCCTGAATATGTGTACCGTCTTCTGAGAAGGTAATGGTGTTTACTACACCGATAGCGCGAGCGTCTTCTGTGAGGGTATCACAGCACTCGATGGCCTCGAGTTTATGAGGGACTGTGACGTTACAGCCTACAAAGCCAAGTGCTGCCATGCGGCTAAATGCTTCAGCCACCTCACCAGGTGCTACTTCCAGACGGATGTAACGTATATTCATACCATCTGCATCTAAAGCAGCCTGGTGCATCACTGGTGAGGCAGAGTGAGCCACGGGGTTTCCGATCACTGCTACACGCGCAGGTTTTGAAGCTCCGGCATCAAGTGTAGCGCGATCACATAGATCAGAGATTTGATAAACGGCCTTCATGAGAGCATTTCTAGAGTTCTCTTAAGTCTACGCACGCACTCTTCTTGACCTAAGATACTGAGAATAGCACCAAGGTCTGGGCCTCCACTCTGGCCACTGAGGGCTACCCGGGTGGGGAACATAAGTTGTCCAGGTTTTGCTCCATTTGCTTTAGCTGTGGCAGCAATGGATTCTTTTGCCGTAGCCCAGTCCGATATTTGAGAAAAAGTCTCTGCTAGTTTTGTTAGGAGCTCAGCGGCAGTTTCATTGGCACGAACTTTATCTAGTGCGGAGACATCGTAACTATAATCAGAATTTAGGTAAAATGATATGGCAGCAGGCACCTCAGTGAAGAGTTTGACCTTTTCCTGAACAGATGCTGCGATCACTGGGTAGCTCTCTGTGATTTCTTGACCTGCTGCCTGCACATAGGGTTCTGATTTTTCAGCAAAGACTTCAGGTGGGAGTGCCATGAGGTGCTGTTGGTTAATCCATGCACACTTTTCAGCATCAAACTTAGATGGAGATCTATTAACACCCTCTAGGCTGAAGCGGTTAATAATTTCATCTATAGGGAAAATTTCTGTTTCATCCTTTGGTGACCAGCCTAAGAGGGCTAGGAAATTAAAGACAGCCTCTGGTAGAAAGCCATCCTTGATGTAGCCGTCTACGGCAGCACCTTGGTCACGTTTTCCCATTTTAGAACCATCCATATTAAGGATCAACGGAATATGCCCATACTGTGGTGGCTCCACTCCGAAGGCCTCGAATAGCTGCAGATGTTTAGGCGTATTCATTAGGTGATCTTCGCCCCGTATAGCGTGAGTGATTTTCATTTCTATATCATCCACTACATTGACAAAATGGAATACGTAAGAGCCATCTGAACGGCGCACTACCATATCAGGGGTATTAGATTCATCACGGTAGTCGATGGTAACTTCACCACAGATTATGTCTTGCATGGTGATAGGCTTACGTTCGAACTTAAAGCGCCAGGCTCCGTCTTCCTCGTATACGCGGTTATTATCTACTAGTTTTTTAAACCACTTATTATATGAGTCTTGTCTTTGGCTTTGATAGTAAGGGCCGAATTCTCCTGTAGTGGAGCCATCAGGTCTAGGGCCTTCATCCCAATCTATACCAAGCCATAGCATGGCATCAAAGATGGCCTGTCTGGACTCTGCTGTATTCCGTGTTTCATCGGTATCTTCCACCCGAAGCACAAATGTGCCACCTAGCTTACGGGCTAAGAGCCAGTTAAATAATGCCGTTCTTGCTCCTCCTACATGAAGGTAGCCGGTAGGAGAGGGGGCGAAACGTGTCCGCACTTGAGATGCTTTCATATGGGCGGTTTAACGCTATAACCTTAACTGCGCAAGTATGGAGCTATGAGAAAATAAATTTAACGTAAGTGTATAGATTATGAAATAAGGGGAACTATTACCGCGTATAAGATCTTATGTATGAAACAGACTCCATTTGGAAAAACTGGCTGACGCCTGGAGCTGTAGTATTGGTTCTTACATTTGGTGTTTATTTCGCGGCTAGTAGCGTATTTTTCTATGATAAAGAGAAATTAGATGAGAAAGGGGCTAGGCTGTCAGTTCGAAATGCTGGATTAAATCAAAGGTATGCTTCAGCAGATGGAGATCAAAGTGCTGCGGAGAATAAATCAGGGTCTAGGCAAGTTTATGAAAGCCCAGATACGGAGGAGGGTAGTGCTAAGACTGCGGTGGATCTGGCGAGGAATTATAGCGCTTCTAAATTAGCCCGAACTTCAGCTGGCACTACAGAAGATAGCGGCCGATCAAAAGTAGCGGGTAAAAGCTCTGCGCTGGATATGTTCAAGCGCAGTGAACACTTACGTGCAAAAATCTTAAGTGAAGCGCACAAGACAGCACTACATAGTAAGGAGCCATGGAGAAATCTAATTATTATTTCTCAAGAGTATTATCTGCAGAGAGAGCGAGCTAAAGCGAGAGAAATACTCTCAACGGCAGCTAAGCTTGCTGTAGATCCAGATGACCTTACGGCATCATCAGTCGCCGTGAGATCTGTGGTAAAGGCAATGCTGGGACAAAAAAATCATGATGATGCGATGCAGGCGTTACAAAATATTCCAGATGCAAATGAGCGGGAAAAGGCGATCTCTGAGGTGGCTGCCTGGGCTGCACGTGGAGGGGATTTAGATGTTGCTAAGAATATGGTGAATCAGATTTCCAAAGCGAGTAACCGTGATGTAGCTCTGGGCGCGATAGCTGAGAGTCAGGCTTCTTACGAGGGGCTAGAGGCAGCATTCAGGACGGCTGAAAGTGTTAATCAGCTTAAAAAACAAGATGATACTTACCGACGTATCGCTCTAAAACGAGCTAAACTTCATAAGTTTACAGACGCGCAAGAAGCTATTGATCGTATTAATAATAATAAATTAAAAGATTCAGCATTAAGTGTACTAGCAGGTTATCACGCCCGAAGTGGTGACCTAAAAGGGGGCTTGCAGACACTGCAGGATGTGAGTGACCCAGCAGCAGCAGATGAATCGTTACGTTTTTTCTCAGATGACTTGGCTAAGGCTGGCTGGTATAGAAGTAGTGCTTATGTGACTACTCGGATAGATGGTGCTAAGGAGAGGTCCTATGCTTTACAAAAACTTTCAGAAGAATTGGCTAAGTCTGGTGACGTAAGTTTATCACTCGTACAGGCGGATTCGATCCCGATAAATAGTATTAAAGAGCGAACTCTGCGTAAAGTATCTACTGTGACGGCACAGCAAGGTGCACCAGCTAGAGCTAGGAATGTGGCACTGAGAATACCACCAGGAAGCCTGAGAGATGGTGCATACCGTGATATCGCCCAAGCCTCTGCCCGGAAAGGCAATCACGTGGATGCGTATAATACTCTTCAGAATATTAGTTTACCAAAAGACAAAGCACTCGCGATGGTATCGCTCGCTAGAGTTTTACAGAAAGATGGTAGAAATAGAAAGGCACAAGCAATGCTAGATGGTGTAGGACGAACTACGCATGACCTCAGTCCTAGAAATCTGGATCTTGTGAATAGTAGTCTTGCGTTAACTTACGCTGAGGGCTCCCAGTCTGAGCGCTCGATAAAGATTGTGGATAGTATGACGGATACTCGCCTACGGGATAAAGCATATCAGAATCTCGCTAAAACAATGGCTAAAAATCGTGATGTTTCATTATCACAGAGATCGCTACTTTCTATCAGCTCTGATCAGCAAAGGCGCCTTGCTGAAGATTCAGTAGCTAAAACACTAGCTCTCCAGACGCCCCCTAAGAAGGCGATTAGTTCATCACGTAAGCTTTTAACAGGGCGGCAGAGAGTCGTCTTTCTCTTAGAGGTTGCGAAGCGGAAGTAGGTGAATTCAGAAAGTCCTAATTTGCAGGCTTCACTTTCTGAGTGTGCGTCATTAGCATATAGGCATGACAAAGGAAAAGAATAGGCTAGCACCACATTGGCAGATCTTGATCGCTCTGATCCTTGCCACCGGTACTGCAGTGGTATTTCGTAATATCATCCAGACAGTATCTGATGGTTCATCAGCAGCGCAGTTTATTCAGCTTGTTCTTACTGTTTGTAGCTTTGTGGGGAATCTTTTTATTCAGGCGCTAAAAATGATTATTGTACCGCTGGTGGTAAGCTCCATCATCGCGGGGATAGCTGGCCTTGGGGGGATGGATGGCTTTGGTAGGCTAGGTCTTAAAACGCTATTATTTTATACTGGTACTTCGCTATGCGCCGTGCTTGTAGGCTTAACGTTAGTAAATACTATTCAGCCTGGCCTTGATGATAAGGGCCGAGCTAATACAGAGATTTTAGCGGCATTACAGAGTCAGTCTGATGGGGCTAGTAGTGAGCAAAAAGCAAAGGTAGAAGCCGCAGCGGAACGTAAACCAGGGGATTATGCAGATTTATTTAAAAAGATGATTCCACCCAATATTTTTAAAGCAGCTTCTGATAATGGACAGCTTCTTGGAATGATATTTTTTTCCATCATATTTGCCTTGGCGATGACGAGGCTACCTGAGGATGGTATGCGGCCGCTATTAGGTTCTGTGCAGGGAGTGAATGATGTGATGATCAAAGTGACACAGTGGATTATGCTCTTTGCTCCTATCGGTGTATTTGGTCTGCTTTTACCTACTGTTTATAATACAGGGCCAGAGTTATTTTTGTTGTTAGGGAAATATTTTATTACTGTGCTGCTAGCTCTAGCGATCCATATGTTTATTATTATGCCCTTAATTCTCCACTTGGTGGGTGGAGTTAATCCATGGGCGCACTTCCGTGCTATGCGGATGGCGTTACTCACCGCATTCTCTACAGCTTCATCCGCAGCTACATTACCGCAGACGATGCACTGTGTGCAGAAGAATGCTGGGGTGTCTAAGCGTGTTACTAGTTTTACACTACCTCTGGGTGCTACGGTAAATATGGACGGCACGGCACTCTACGAGTGTGTAGCAGTGCTCTTTGTCGCGCAAGTGATGGGTATTGAGATGAACGTAGCGGCACAGCTGGCTGTGGTAGTAACTGCATTACTCACAAGTATTGGTGTGGCCGGCGTGCCTTCTGCAAGTTTGGTGGCGATATTACTTATCTTGAATAGCTCTGATATTCCTAAAGCCAATATGGCGGTGGTGGCACTGCTTGCTGTAGATCGCTTACTAGATATGAGTCGCACAGCGGTAAATGTCTTTGGAGACTCCTGCGCGGCAGTCTGCGTGGCACGCACTGAGGGTGAAAATGCCCTGGCTTCAAACGTGAAGTTTTCTGAATAAGGAGCCTGTATTCATCCGGCGTTTTGAGCAATACCGAGTAGAGGAAATGCTGCTTTGATTGCCGCGCGTGGCTATTATAACAATACCTTATAGACGCTTATTGCCCGCATTCAGTAATAAGCACACTTACACGAGAGTGAGTATCACTGGTTATACATCTACAGACAAAAAAAATGAGGTAGCTAAAACTACCCCATTTTTAAAAACTTTATCTCGATAGATACATTAGACCATACCCAGCTTCATACGGCCTTCCTCGGAAATCATATCTTGATTCCATGGTGGATCCCATACGAGGTCTACATTGGCTTCATCGATACCTTTAATGGTCATCACACGAGCCTGAGCATCAGCTGCGATAACAGGACCCATGCCGCAGCCTGGTGCTGTGAGAGTCATCTTGATATTAGCAGCATTTTTACCGTCTGCTTCTTCTATGCTGCAGTCATAAACTAGTCCGAGGTTCACGATGTCAACGGGGATCTCAGGGTCAAAAACTTGTTTCAGCTGGTGCCATATCTGATCCTCTTGACTAGCATCATCAGGTAGGGAGTCAGCACTATTACTGCTTTCTTTTTCATTAGGGTCAATACCGAGAGCGTCGGCATCATCAGAGGAAATACGAGCTAGCCCTGACTGCGTAGCCACTGTATATGAGCCGCCCAAAGTCTGGGTGATGATAACGGCGGTGCCAGCGGGTAGAGTGAAGGGGTCACCGCTAGGAATCTGAACGGCATTTACCTCACGGTTAGTTATGATCTCGGTCTGCATACAGAAGTGTTCCCATGTAATGTTAATTTGTCAACTAAAGCGAGGGAGAATCCAGTGGGAACTTACTATGAGCTGTATGATTATTATAAATAATTAGATTTATACACTATGCACCGTGTTTCATACTGGCTGGGCGTGTAGGAAAGCCAGAGCTATGAACCGTGCTCCGGAGGGCGTTATCCGGGTATTGAGGTCTTTGAGCTTTTTGATCAGCTACATGCAATAGTTAGGCAAGGTAATGTAACTCCGAACGGTGCACCTCTATGAAAGATTGTGTTAATTTTATTGAAGACAGATACAAGTCTCAAAGAGACTGCAGGTATGGGCCGTCTTTGTAGAATCTTTGGCTAAAACATACTTTCACAGATAATCAAAATCAAGAGGCTGTAACTAAATAAGCCTTGGTTATGAAGTGGTTAAACTGGAAGTAATTTAGTTTTCGAAATTGCGCTCGATGAGTTCACCAAGGGCAGTTAGTGCCTGCTCGCTATCGTCACCATTGGTGCTAATACTGAGAACAGAGCCATGGCCAGCAGCTAGCATCATTAGACCCATAATTGACTTTCCATCAGCTTGTTCATCGTCTTTTTCCACTTGGATCTCACATGAGAATTGGCTGGCAGTTTTAACGAATTGGGCTGCAGGACGAGCATGGATACCAAGTTTGTTAGTGACGGTAAATTTGCGTATGGGCATAGTAATCGATTGGGTTAATCGCTAGAGAGGAGCGTTGTGTGCGGGGGGACATTAGCGCGCTGTATCCCGCGGGGGAAGGGATTTTTTAGCAATTTTCTATCTGGGTGAAATCTCGCTAAGGAGCAGGGGCTCCTAGTGGGCCGACGCGGTCAGGCGACATCTTATCTAGCAGGCGTTGATTAAATTCTTCAGCCATATCATAGCCCAGCATACGCAGCTGGTGTTCCAGGCAGGTGATGGCTACTAGTCGAGCTGTGTCACGGCCAGGTGCTACGGGGATTTCTACATGGGTAACGTCTTTACCTAGAATGCGGTAGGTCTCCCTGTTTACGCCGAGTCTATCTACGTTATTTAGGTCAGAGTGTGGCTTGAGTGTAATTACTAGATCTAGGCGTTTATCTGGCCTGATACTTCCGAGGCCAAAGATATTTCCGACGTTGATGATACCAATACCACGCATTTCAATAAACCCTCTGGAGAACTCCTTGGTGCTGGCACTGAGTTCACCTCCCATTTTTTTTATGGTTACCATGTCATCTGCTACTAGTGCGCCGCCGCGTTCTAGGAGCCCGATGGCTACTTCGCTTTTTCCCGCCCCACTTTTCCCCATGATGAGTACTCCGACTCCGCGAAAGTCTACCATACAGCCGTGGAGCATGGTGGATTCAGCAAAGTCACTTTCTAGGCGGATAGTGGCTTCGTTGACAAATTTCATGGTTACCATGGAGGTGCTGAAAACAGCAATACCGTGGTCATTGGCTACTTTGAGCAGGTCAGGGGTAAGTTCTTTACCGCGTGATGTGACAATACTGGGGGTAGCGCGCTGGCAGATCATGCTAAAGCGCTGGATACGTTCTTCTTCAGAAAGTTTATTAAGATAAGACTGCTCGGAGTTACCTAGTACTTGCAGTCGCTTGTAGGCGAAGTAGGAGAGAAAGCCTGCCAGAGCTAGTCCGGGGTGATTGATGGTAGGTTCTAGAATTTTACGTTCATAGCCGACACTTTCACCCTGAAGTTCTAGATTAAGAAATTCGCCGTGGCGCTCGTAGAACTCTCCCACAGTGAGGTGTGAGATACTTTTTCGTTTATGTTTCTTCATCATATGGGAAATGCTTTTAGCTAATCTCAACTATGATGCCACGTCCGACAACCAATTTCTCTAATGGAATGAGGGTAATTATTTTTAAAAGATACACTATCTAGTCCAGATAGTGGCTAGGTTAGGTGGCTGGTGCGACCCTCTGGAGTAGTAGGGCAAGACCAAAGCAGGTAAGACAGATAAGGGGGATAGTGGGCGAGTAGGTAGCGGCAAAGCAAGCGTCTAGTAGGCAAAATCCTGCAAGAGCACGTGAGACAAATACTGGTTTATCTCCCGGTAGAGCTCTGAAGGCATAGATCATCCAGCCGGAGTAAATTATTATACTCGCTAGAAGGTAATTAAGGACTGTAGCTGGTGAGTATGTTTCCGAGGTGAGATGCTGGTGGTTTAGGAGCGGTGAGTGCTGAGTGTTCTTTATGGTAAGGGCAGCTACCGCGATTAGAGGAAGGAGGAGCATACTGCCTTTGAGTAATATGGAGAATTTAATCTTATTTTTGTTAGATTCAGTGGCCGCCACGCTGGCAAGAAGCAGTGTGTAGATGCCTACAGAGGTAGCTATAATAATCACTGAAGGGCAAAGCCAGGTATAGTGAAGGAGGGGAGATGAGGGGGTGTAAAATAGCGGGGTGGCTAAGACTGCGGCAAAAATGATCAATTGTGTGCGGCACATGGCCATGTTCGCTAAGGCAAATGGGCGTGATCGTTTATGAAACAGTGCGTAAATAATTATAAAGATAACTAGTAGGCTTAGTAGAGCTACGTTAGTTACTTGTAGCATGGTCATCAGGTCTGTTAGGCCCACTAAAAGGAGGTTTTCTAATGGCGTGTTATAGGTGATGAGTGTTGCTGCTGCATTACTTAGCCCTCCTACAGTGAGACCTAGTAGTAGGAGTGAGAGTGCGCTTATACAGATAGTTTTAGGTTTTAGTAACCCCGTGATGAGGGGTCTTCCTGGCCGGTGCTGGCGATCAAAGTTTATATCGCGATAGTCACCCAGCATACAGCCGCCGACGTAGAGGCATGATGTAGTTATACATGCGAGGATAAGAATCCAGATATCGAAGTTGTTTTTAACAGTATCAGGAGCCCTAGTGCCGGGAAATGTCAGATTGGCTGCGAAGTAGAATGCAACGATAACGTTACTCCATACGGTGGGCAGGTTTGCTACTCGTCCCGTTGCTAGAACAGCGCGGAATTTTTCACCAAAACTGTGATTGGCCATAGGATAGTATTTTTACCAGTGAGAAATCAGTTTCTACTGCGCTAAAAGCGTACAACAAACCAGAGTCCAGCAAAGGTGCTGTCGTCATTGATTATACCTGGCTCAGTGCTGTCATCATCTATGAGGAGGGAGGTGCCTAGGTAGGGCGTTAGTGAGACTGTCTCTGAGATGTGGTAGGTGTATGATAAACGGGCATAGATGTCATTGATGCCATCACGTCCGTAGTAATCGTTTACGTAACTGACACCAGTCTTGAGTGAGATGTAGGATTTATCAGTGATGGTTTTGGACCAGTTACCTTCTATATTGGCGTACCAAGCATTGGCGCCGAAGTCGTAGTAAGCGCCTGTGTGAATGGCATAGTCCTTATTAAACTGGTAGGTGCCGTATATCCCGAGGTCTACATCGCTCTTAAAAAATGAGCTATTAAAGTCGCGGTAGCTCGCGCTGAGGCCCAAGGTTAGTTTATCAGATTGCTGATAGTTTAATTTGGCGAAAAACCCTGACTCGTCGTAATCGCCGTCACTAGTTTCTGTGGCATACCAGGTACCTAAGTGAAGATAGGTGGAATCATTGAGCGTAACCTCAGTTTCTAGCTGGAAGTCAAGAACGCTGTCTTCTGCTAGGGTAAAGCCACGGTAGATATATTCACTACGGATACCGGTGACTGCCTCTATGCCGTAGGGGATTTCATTTTCCACATCAGCGGATAGCTGGATGGGGAGGCTGCAAGCTAGGAGTGAAAGGAGAAACTTCATCGTAAGTTGGTAGATTATAATTTTTAGTGTTTTAGGCAATGAGATTAGCTAGTTTCTCAAGGCCTTCTATTACACGGGCGTGTGGACATCCATAGTTAAAGCGGATGTGGCCGGGGGCGCCGAAGTAGGCCCCGTCTGAGAGGTAAAGCGCAGCTTCTTTTTCTAGGAAGTCAGCAGGGTTCTCTATCTCCAGTGCGCGGCAGTCTATCCATGCTAGGTAAGTAGCTTCAATATCAGGGATGATACAGCCTGGTAAACGCGTGCGTATGAAGTCAGTTACGGTGTTACGGTTTCTTACTAAATAGTTGATTAACTCTTGGCGCCATGGCTCACCGTGGCGGTAGGCTGCCTCGGCCGTGTAGTAGGAAAGACAGCCGATTTCAGGCTGGGTGTGCCCTTTTGCCTGGGTGAACTTTCTCCGTAGTGAGTCATCACGGATCACGGCAAAGGCGTAGCCCATACCAGCGATGTTATACGTTTTACTGGGTGCGAGCAGGGTGATGATACGCTTTTGTAGCTCATCTGGAAGCCCTGCTGCACAGATGTGGGGGGTGGCTACCTCATCCAGAATGAGGTCACAGTGAATCTCATCTGAGACTAGCACCATGTCGTGGCGATCACAGAAAGTGGCTAGCTGCTCGATCTCATTATAGGTGAAGGCTCGGCCAAGTGGGTTCTGTGGATTACTTAGGAGGAAAATCCCAGTGTCTGGTGTGACGGCGGCTTCCATGGCCTCCCAGTCGAACTCCCAGCGGCCATTTGCCTGAGTATGTGGTACGGTGATACATTTTTTATCCGCATCATGATGGACACTGATAAATGGAGGGTAAATCGGAGTGCAGGTCATGATTTTATCACCAGGTTTACCAATAGCCTGAGCGACCATTGAAAGCGCGCAGACGAGGCCGCCTAGATGCACGATTTCTTGTTCTTTAACTATTAGTCCGTGACGCTTCTGCATGTAGTCTAAAAGAGCCTCCATCAGGCCGGCATGCGGTAGAGCGTAACCTAGTACACCGTGTGCTACCCGCTCCTGGAGTGTATCCAATACTGCTGGTGGCGCAGTGAAGTCCATATCAGCTACCCAGAACGGGTCTAGGGTAGGAAATTTATCCCATTTCAGAGAGCCTGTGCCACGGCGCGTAATCACGCGGTCAAAGTCATAAGCAGATGCCATACGCATGTGCTAGCGGACGGACTTCAATCTGGCGAGAATTATCCTGAAATCTGAACCGTTCGGTATGTTCAAAATTATGATTACCAGCTTTTCCCAGTGTCTCTAAATAGCCGTAGTCTGGCAAATTTATCGTTTAAAGGTTGATGGGAAGTTGTGATAGGATGTTTTGAACCTTTAGCATTCTGTATAGAGTGCTACAGCATTAATTTAATGCACTGTTGATCTCACCAAGAGTCAGGCTATGCTACTTTCTTAGAAATTCAGGTTATTACCACTTTACCTGATAAGTTGATTTACTAGAGTGGGGCTGTATTTATCTATCTGATATTTTCAAATGAGCAGACGTAATGAACCTCGATTAGACACTTTGCAGAGCATCGAGCTTGCAGAGGGTGTGGAGATTCAGCTCCGGACGGCTGGCCCTTATGTTAGAGTGCTTGCTTATTTATTGGATTTTCTGATCCGCGTGGTCATTTGTATAGCCATTTATTTGTTGTTGATGCTGATAGGATTGATTGCTGGATTGAATGTGATGCAGGGCTTAAGTATGCTGCTGATGTTCTTTTTGATGTTTTTCTATTACATCATTTTTGAGGCTGGAAAAAGGGGAGCATCTCCGGGGAAGAGAGCAATGGGGCTGAGAGTTGTGGATACCTCTGGCGCTCCTATTTCCTGGGGGCAGGCATTTATCCGGAATATTTTGAGGTTTGCGGATGGCATGCCGATTTTCACCTATGGTTTTGGGCTTTTTAGCACGCTGATGACTAAGAAGTTTCAGAGGCTAGGAGACTTGTTAGCAAATACGGTGGTGGTGTATGATCGGCAGCCTATTATCCACCAGGCGTCATTACCTCCTGCTATGTCAAGTATAGCACCTGGTATACCTCTTACACGTGAGGAGCAGGCGGCTATCATAGGATTTAAAGAACGTGGTGGTATGTGGTCTGAGTCTCGTAGAGTGGAGCTGGCAAATCACGCTAGTGAACTGAGTGGCGGAGAGGGTGTGAAGGGGATGACTAATTTACTGGGTATGGCTCAGTGGCTAGGAGATAGACGGTAAGCTATAACAGCTGGTGACGCTATGCAGGGTAAACAATTTGAAGAAAAGAACTCAAGGCGCTGGGCTGAGTATGAGGAGACCTTAAATAAGGTGGATAAAAAGGGGCATGATCTCGATGTCTCTAGAGTGCCTACGATGTTCCGGGAGATGTGTGCGGATCTTGCGCTGGCACGTCACCGTATGTATGGCATGCCCATGAATGAGCGGCTCAATGAGCTGGTGATCCGCGGGCATAAGATCATTCACCGTAGGGCGGGTGGAACGTGGGAGGTGTTATTTCGTTTTATAGCAGTTGATTTCCCAGTGTCTGTTAGATCTGAGTGGCGGCTACTTATCATTGCTACGTTATCATTTATAGTGCCGTTAATAGGGGTGGCTGTAGCGGGGTTTTATTGGGCGGATTTCTCATGGATACAGGCGGTGCTGGGGCCTCAGATGATGGGGCAGCTAGATATGATGTATGGCAGTGAGGATGATCAGATTTCTAATCTTAGGAGTGAGTATGGATCTAACTTCATGATGTTCTGCCATTATATATTAAATAATATAGGAATTGATTTTAGGATTTATGCCGGGGGGATTCTGGCTTGTCTGGGGAGTTTGTTTTTTCTGGCATTTAATGGTGTCTACTTTGGTGCGGTGGTGGCTTACATTCACACTGCGTGTAGTACAGAGGCTTTTTATACTTTCGTAGCTGGGCATTCTTCTTTTGAGCTGATTGCTATGGTGATCGCGGGTATGGCGGGGCTGCGTATCGGTCTGGGTTTGCTACATCCGGGGAGAAAGACACGGAGCCGCTCACTGATGGATGCGGGTATAAAGTCATTGCCTCTGATTATTGGTGCTGCACTGATGACTTTTGTAGCTGCAGTTATTGAGGGGTTTTGGTCGGCTCAGGATATACCGGCTATGGTGAAGTATTCAGTGGGTATAGCATTCTGGATCCTTTGTTTTCTCTACCTCGGCTTAGCAGGTAGAGGGGTTAATTACGAGAAAGGGGGACAGAGTGCAGCTTGAGAATGTAACGGCAGAGATCCGGCCACGTGCGCCATGGGAATCGATAGATCTGGGCTGTTCCTTAGCACGTAAGCATATAGGGGTCATCTGGAAGGCGTGGGCAGTGACTGTTTTTCCTTTATGGGCGGTATTAGCTGTATTGCTACAAAACCATCCTATTTGGTTATTACTGTGTATCTGGTGGCTGAAGCCACTCTATGATCGAGTGCCTTTAATGGTGTTGAGCCGCTCTCTTTTCGGTGCGGAGCCTACGGTGTTAGAGGTGATGAAAGCTTGGCCAAAGATGCTGGTGCGTAGGCTTTTCTTTGCATTGTTTATTGGGCGTTTTTCTCCAGCTAGGAGTCTTAGTTTACCTGTAGCCGAGTTGGAAGGTCTCAGGGGTAGAGCCTACTCACAGCGTGTTAACTTGCTGGAGCGAAATGGTGGTGAGGGTGCTACGATGGCGACTTTATCTGGTATATTGTTAGAGCTGGTGACTGGGTGTGGGATCGTTATGCTGGCGATGATGATGGTGCCCGGGCATACAAGTGCTGAGTGGAGTGAGGGGGTATCTGAGTTTTTTATACATGATAATATATCAGAGATTTCACTGGGTTTTTTCTGGTTAGCGGTGGGTGTGTATATGTTTTCCATCACGGTGATGGAGCCATTTTATGTAAGTGCAGGATTTGCGCTCTACATTAATAGTAGGACATTAACAGAGGGCTGGGATATTGAGCTGGCTTTTAAACGTCTGAGCATACGCATCAAAAAAATGAAATCAGGCGTGGCAGGTAAGGGCACTGCGTTGATTTTACTAACTATGCTGGGAGTGGGGAGCAGCCAAGATGCCTATGCTACGGGTGCTGGGTATAGGGAGTCTGCGCAGCAGGTTCTCTCTGATGATGATTTTACGATTCATTATAAAAACGTGGAAGTACCTGTGAAAAAGGCTGATGGTGCTGATGGTTTACCAGAGTGGTTAGAAAGGCTTTTGGGCGGCGGGGGGTCGGCTTTCTTTATGGGGACACTGAGTGTTATTATTTTTTGGACTATACTGGCTGTGGTCGTAGGAGGGCTGATTTATTTAATTATTAAAAATAGGCATAGCTTTAGCGGTGGTATTGGTGGCTCTAGCGCTAGGGTGAGTATTCCTAAAACAGAAGTAGTGATGGGTATGGATATCCGCCCTGAATCTTTACCTGATGATGTGGTGAATGCTGCTAGAGCTGCGTGGCGTGATGGTGATAGTCATCTAGCACTGAGTTTACTCTATCGAGGTTCTATCACTTGGTTTGTGCATCGTGGGGCGCTACCAATTGCGGAAAGCGATACTGAGGGAGATTGCCTACGCCGAGTGCAGGAGGTGTCTGAGAGTGAGTATGCCCCGTATTTTTCTAGTCTCACCAAGGTATGGGTAAATACAGCCTATGGGGAAAATGAGCCAGAAGACAGTCGTGTGGTAGAGCTTTGTGATACTTGGCCGTTTGGCCTAATTACAGCGCCTGGAAAAGGAAGGGGCAGTAGATGAGGTTAATACTGTGGACGTTATTTATCTGTGTTTTTTGTAGTGCTTGTCAGGAAACTGAAATTAAGAGTCGAACTGTAGGCTATAAGGGGAAAGCAAAATTAAATCCGTTTCTAGCAGCTGAGAGATTACTCACCAAAGAGGGCTTTGAGGTATTTTCTGAACACGGTGTAGGAAGACTTGATTATGAAACGACTACTCTATTCATACCAACATCTTCATTAAATACTGTGGGGCGCACTAAGAGGCTACTGGAGTGGGTGGCATCTGGTGGGCACCTGGTGCTGATGTTAGAGGGAGGAGAAATGGGCGGAAATGACTTTGTGATCACGCCGAGAAAGTATCACTGGCAAGATGAGCCAACAGAGGGCGTGCAGTATCTCTTAGATGAGGTGGGGGTAAGCTATGAATTAAAGGAAGAGGAATCACCTACTATGACTACTGAGGTGGACGACGACACTACTGAGGCGGAGGATGACACTACTGAGGCGGAGGATGATAGGACTGAGGTGGAGCTTGATGAGTGGGAGTCGATGGAGGAAAAAGATCGAGTATTGTTAGGCTCTGAGGAGTCTGCTATTAATCTAGGTTCTGGTGAATTGGTCATCCATCACTGGTCTGATATTCTTCTAGAATATACGGTATGGGATGAAGGAGACTACGGGAGTGGTGACTCCGCTGAGCATAGGCATCATTACTTAAGTTTAAGTCATGAGTATGGGCGCGTTTCTCTACTGTCAGATGCTAGGCTACTGCGTAACCGTAACCTAGCTTATAGCGATCATGCGGAGTTTCTAGTAACTTTAGTAGAGCTGTCAAATTCCGGACGGACAGTTTTCTCCAGTGGTGATGGAGATAGTTTTTTTGCCATGTTATGGCGGCACTTTAAGATGGGTGTTATTGGTCTGCTGGTGGTGGTTGTTTTCTGGTTATGGCGGCACCTACCTCGCTATGGGCCTGCCGAAGATATTGGGGATGGGAATACGCGAGAGTTTACTGAGCAGCTAAGAGGTGTCGGGCGTTTTCTATGGAGGCATAAACGAGACGATAGCTTACTGAACTCACTACGTGGGCATGTAAATCGAGCTTTATCCTTACAGCCTAGCGGCAGTGATGAGGGCGTGTTTGAACAAATTGCTGAGAAAACAGGAATGCCAGTAACATCTGTTTCCGAGGCAATGACTCGTGAGCAAATTACTGAGCCCGCGGTGATGGTGAGAGTGACCCAGAACCTTCAGAAAATTTTAAAACATATTAACTAACTGTATTTATATCATGAATGAACAACAACCAGCAGCAGAGCAACAGACTCCACTGTCCTCAGAGCCATCTTCTCCTCAATCAGGAACGCAGGCGGCACAGCTATGCCAACAGATCTACGGGGAACTTAAAAAAGTATTCTTTGGGCAAGATCAGGTAGTGAGCCAAGTTCTGGCATCACTCCTATCAGGTGGTCACGTTTTGTTAGAAGGTAAGCCGGGGCTGGGTAAAACGCATCTAGTTCTAGCGCTGGCAAATACCTTTGGCGGAGACTTTGGCCGTATTCAGTTTACCCCAGACCTTATGCCTACTGATGTCACGGGCTTTACGCTTTTTGATATGAAGAGTCAGACCTTCCAGATGCGTAAAGGCCCGGTGTTTACTAATCTACTGCTGGCTGATGAAATTAACCGTGCCCCAGCTAAAACTCAGGCATCTCTGTTAGAGGTGATGCAGGAGCAGCAGGTGACTATTGATGGGCAGAGTATCAAGCTTGATGCTCCCTTTATGACATTGGCTACGCAGAACCCTATCGAGCAAGAGGGGACCTATCCGCTACCCGAAGCGCAGCTAGATAGATTTATTATGAAGGTGGTCATTGACTACCCAGATCAGGCTAGTGAGGAGCAGATCACAGCGATGGTTTCTGGTAATGGCTTACAGACGGAGGCGGTAAACCAAGTCTGTGGTAGAGATGATATTATCAACGCGCAGCAGGAGTGTGCAGCTATCCGTGCAGTGCCAGAGGTGGTAAGTTACGCTGTGAATATCTGCCGTGCTACACGCGGTGCACAGGGAATTAGCCTAGGAGCCGGAACTCGTGGCGCGATCAGTTTAATCCAAGTGGCTAAGGCCTATGCTCTGATGGATAGTAGAGACTTTGTAACGCCTGATGATGTAAAGTCTGCCTCATTACCGGTATTACGCCACCGTGTGCAGCTGGCACCTGAGCTGGCTATTACTGGTCAAAATATAGATGATACCTTGGCCGGTATCGTTAATTCTGTGGAGGCTCCACGTATTTAAAATAGTAACTTATTTTTCCTGTGCAGCCAACACGCCGCCTCGTCACGATCGCTATTCTCTGGGCCTTGCTCGGATTTAGCGCGAGTTTGTTACCCCCACTGGTACCGGTGTGGCTGTGGGGTGGCGCTGTGATGCTGGTGATACTGTTCGTTGATGGTATTATTAATCGGTTATGGCCGCTACCTACGGTGGAGCGGAGTCTGCCTGGTAGATTTGCTATTGGTATAGAGCAGTTGGTGCCCATTACTTTGCATAATTCAGGCTCTATGGGATTACGTGTGCAGTGTTATGATGGTCTGCCTGCTGATGCGGTGAGTACTGAAATGCCGTGGACCGGGAGACTGCCAGCACGCGGCCACACGGCGCTGAAATATCCGGTGACTATTTCCGAGAGGGGGATGAAGGAGTTTGAGGCGGCACATTTTCGAGTATTTTCACCACTAGGGCTATGGACACGTAAGTGCCGGAGTGGAGAAACTCAAACCACGCGAGTGTACCCTAACTATGAGCCAGTGCTACGCTATGCTCTATTAGCCATGGATAATAGGGCTGAGCAGATGGGTATCGTGAAAAAAAATCGAACGGGGATGAGCCGCGAGTTTCACCAATTACGTGATTATCATCTGGGTGATCAGCTATCAAAAATCGATTGGAAAGCTACGTCAAAGCGGCGCTCTCTCATCAGTCGTGACTATCAAGAGCAGAGAGATCAGACGGTGATTCTAGCCGTAGATTGCGGTAGGCGTATGCGTGCTCTGGATGGTGGGGTGCCACAGTTTGATCATTGTTTAAATGCTATACTACTTCTAGCTTATACTGCACTTAGACAGGGTGATCATGTAGGTATTATCGGGATCGGGGGCTCAGACCGCTGGCTGCCACCAGTGAAGGGGGTGCAGTCTATGACCACTATTTTAAATCATCTCTATGATTATGAAACCTCCTCAGCCCCCAGTGATTTTACTGAAGCGGCTGAGCGACTCCTTACACGCCAGCGCCGGAGAGCTCTAGTGGTGATACTTAGTAATATCCGTGGTGAAGATGGGCATCAGCTAATTGAACCGCTACGTATGATCCGTCGGCGACATGTCACTATTCTGGCCTCACTTAAAGAGGAGAGTGTAGCCATGCGTATGGCTGAACCAGCAACCTCGTTAGATGACGCCCTCGAAGTAGGAGCTATGGCGATTTATCTGGAAGAAAGAGCAAGGGTGCTGGGAGAGCTCCGCCAGCATGGTGTTTTTACTGTAGATAGCCTGTCTAAGGAGTTACCAGTGGCGATGGCTAATGCCTACCTTGGTGCGCGTGAGATGGTTTAGATTTTGATTGAATAAATGGAATATGTGACGAGTAAATACCTTGAGGAAAAACGATGAATAACCAATTTTACAACAGCTTTGATACTGAGCGACTATCGGCTTGGGAGTCAGGTGAGGATTACCGCACACCATTTCAGATGGATAGAGACAGGGTGCTACATACTCCGGCTTTTCGGAAGCTGCAGAGTAAGACACAGGTCTTCTGGAGTGGTGAGTATGATTTTTACCGAACACGTCTAACCCATTCATTGGAGGTTGCGCAGATTGGGCGTTCGATTAGCCACTGGCTAAAGGTTGATTCTGACTTGCTAGGTGATGATTATTTTATCGACCCCGAGTTAGTGGAGGTGATTTGTCTCTCTCATGATCTAGGGCACCCGCCATTTGGTCATGCAGGTGAGAGGAGTCTTAATACTCTGATGAAAGATTACGGTGGTTTTGAAGGGAATGCTCAGACGCTTAGGCTCCTTGCTGAGAGAATTTTTTCTGTAAAACGCACAGGGATGGATCCTACTAGGGCATTTCTAGACGGGGTGCTGAAGTATAAAACACTCTGGAGTGAACTGGTCAAAGATGGCCAGACGCCTAAGAATCATTTCGTTTATGATAAGCAAAATAGTTACTTGGACTGGGCGATGGGTGGGCGTGATTTCCCCATTGAGTTAATACCTGGGAAAGAGCGAGATAGTTTTAAATCCATTGAGTGCCAGGTGATGGACTGGGCAGATGATACTGCCTACTCTCTTAATGACTTAGCAGATAGTGTTAGAGCTGGATTCCTCTCGATTCACCGTATTGAAAAGTGGTCAGAGAAAGTGGGAGAGCCGTGTGGTGAGGGGTCACCTCTGGGAGATCTTATTAAAGCTATACGAGGAGACCGTGTAGAGCCGTTTGCTGGTAAGCGTATAGGCCAGTATATTCAATCTGCGCGTCTGATAGAGGATACTAACTGCATGAGTGCGCTGACTAACAGGTATCGGTATCAGTTACATGTAGATGAAGAGATCAGAAAAGAGTCTGAGGTGTTTAAAAAACTAGCGTATGAGGTGGTTTTTCTTTCACCAGAATTAAAGCAGTTAGAACATAAGGGTAACTATATGTTAGAACGTCTCTGGGGAGTACTGAAGCAACGTTACATCGATGGTGATACTAATAACGGCCAAGATTTTCAAATCCTCCCACCACAGGATGCTAGTGAGATAGAAGCCACACCAGACATGGATGATCGTGCACGTCTGGTGTGTGATTTTCTAGCAGGTCTTACAGATGGTTCTGCAGTAAGGCTTTATAAGCGCTTATTCATCCCTGACTTTGGCTCCATTGGCGACCTTGTGTAAGGGGCTAATAGAGAGAAGTGTTATTTTTTGTTATAAGCCGCAGTGAAGGCATTAAGAGCAGTGTGTAACTGCTTGGCCGTGGCTTCATCGGTAGTCTGCTTGCACTTCATAGCGAGGACGATGATCTGGTGGCTTAGAGTGAGTTTTTTGAGGTAAGCTTCTTTGCTGCTCTCCATTTCGGCAGGCTTTAGTCTCTGCGCGAGGAAGTAGTCCAGCATAGTAGTCTGGATCTTAGCAGCGTGTGACTCTTTGTTGCTTACCCAGCGGCTGATTTGATTGGCATTTTTACCGGCGTCCTTCGATAGCTCATTGATTTGAGCCATAGCTTTGGCGATAGTCTGCTGGTGAGTCTGAAGGTCTTTGAGTACCGTATCATCTGTGTAGATTCCGCAAGGAACTTGGCAGTGTGCAGATACAGGCTGAGAAGCTGAGAATGATAGGAGTGCGGCGGTAGCGATAATAAGGTATGTTTTCATCTTGGAAATAATTCTAATCACGGATTTTTACCCTCGCACGTAAAAACTGCCAATCAGAGAGATGTTTTCCAGCGAGCTACCTCTGCTTTGACGTTTTCAATGCTAGGTGAGCCTTGGTTTGTGCGTGCAGCGAGGGCTGTCTGGAGGTTAAAAACATCTTGAGCGTCAGCTCCGTAGTGCTCAGAGATAGTTGTGAGGTCTAGTTTATCGAGTGGGGTGCCGGTGGTGACACTTGCAGCTACAGCTTGGCCAACGAGTTCATGAGCTTGACGGAAGGGGACGCCACTTTTCACTAAGTAGTCGGCAAGATCTGTGGCGAGTAGCAGTGGGTCTGAGGATGCTGCTTGGCAGGTCTCTACATTGATGACCATTTCGGTGATCATTTCTGTATTTACGGAGAGAGCTATCTTGAGGGTGTCTATGGAGTCAAAGAGTGGTTCTTTATCCTCCTGAAGGTCACGGTTGTATGTAAGTGGGAGGCCTTTGGCTGTGGTTAGCAGAGCGATGAGGTTACCGTAGAGTCGGCCAGTTTTACCACGCGTCAGCTCACAGACATCTGGGTTTTTCTTCTGTGGCATAAGTGAGGATCCAGTTGTGTGTGCATCACTTAATGAGGCAAAGCCGAACTCTGAGCTACACCAGAGGATGAGATCTTCTGAGAGGCGTGAGAGGTGAGTGCCAATGAGTGCCATGGAAAATAGAAACTCTGCAATGTAGTCACGATCAGAGATGGCGTCCATGGAGTTGGTAGTCACGGAGTCAAAGCCTAGCTCTTCTGCGATCTGCTGACGGTCTAGATTTATAGTTGAGCCAGCAAGGGCTCCAGAACCGAGAGGGGATACGTTTAACCGCTTGCGAGTATCTGAAAGTCTGGATTTATCACGGTCTAACATCTCAACGTAAGCGAGGAGATGGTGGCCTACGGTAACAGGCTGGCCGCGCTGAAGGTGAGTGTAGCCAGGTATTATAGATGCTGCGTGCTGCTCAGCCTGGGCTAGTAGCGCCGCCTGTAAACCACTGAGAAGTACCGTTAGGCTGTCTATTTCTTCACGGCAATAGAGACGTGTATCTGTGGCCACCTGATCATTTCTTGAGCGGGCGGTGTGTAGTTTGGCTCCTGCTGCACCGATTTTTTTAGTCAGTGCGGACTCGATATTCATGTGGATATCTTCCAGCTCAATAGAAAAATCAAAATTCCCATTAGTGATCTCGATTTCTACTTCATGGAGGCCTTTTTCAATACTTGAGAATTCCTCGTCATTGAGTAGACCCGCTTTAAGTTGGGCGCGGGCGTGTGCGATGGAGCCAGCAACATCATGTTTATATAATCTCCAGTCATACGAAATAGATTCTCCATACTGCTGTACGAGATCTGCGGTAGCTTTAGCGAATCGTCCTTTCCACATAGCGGGAGTCTTAACTGGTATGATGGGTTTTGCAAACCACGGAATACTCGAATGGTCGATTTAATTAGCTGATCTCAAGTATCATCATACCATTGTGCTCGATAATATCTCCTGCCTGTAGCCCTACCAGGTTTTTAAAAAGAGGGGCCTCCGGTGATAGTGTAGTAATCTCGCCAGCCTCATAAGGAATAGTAATACCTCCGGCACATGGTGTGAGGAGGTAATAGCTGATAGCGCCATTAAGTTCTGTTTCTACCAGAGCCCCGGGAGCTATGATAGCGTCTGGGGTAAAATCATCGAGTTCAAGCTGCTCAAAAATGTGAAGAGCTTGGGCGAGTGCTTGGCTTTGCTCAGCTTGCGCACCAGCTAGGTAGGAGGCTTCTAGTGCTCTTGTATCGTATTTACTTTCCTGCTTTCCGTCATCACCAGTGGCTGCGGCATGCGTGGCCTTGGCGGCTTCTGTCATAGTATCTAACTGCTGCCGCAGTCTCGCTGTGATCTGCATGACGAACTGGTCTTTCATGGAGGCCAAAAGAGAGTGTGGGGGAGATCAGTGGAGATCTTCAGAGGTAACGGATGTTTGCTCACGACAGCCTAGCCAGACTGCCTGATCAACCACGCGGGCCGCTGCGGTATCGAAGCGATAGCCGTGGCAGTTAGGGCAGATGATGGTGCTGGACCCTACGATAGAGTCACAGCCTTCACAGACCTTGTAATCGCCGGGGTTATTGGCGATTTCCTTGGCCTTATCGAGTCTGGTTTGTTGATGAGTGCTGGATGTCATCCTTATAGGGAATGTTGTGCCTCTATGGTTACTTGTCTAGAAAAAATGTAAATATCCTATATATGCTCATTTTAAAGCATAAAAAAACGGCACCGATATTACCGGAGCCGCTTTAGAGAAAATTGGAACCGTAATCGGTAATTAGCTTACGAGGTGCTTCTGAGTCTTGCTCTTTAGGTTAGCAGCCTTGTTTTTGTGAATGATATTGTTCTTAGCACATTTATCGACAGCGGAAGAGAACTCGGAGAAGCTCTTCTGGGCTACGTCTTTATCACCAGCCTCAGCAGCAGCGAGAGTCTTCTTACGAAGGGTCTTCATGCGGCTTGAAAGAGTTTTGTTACGAACGGCGCGAGTCTCGTTTTGACGGACACGCTTGAGTGCTGATTGTGAGTTGGCCATGGTAGGAATGTAAAAAAGTGTTTTGAGAGACGAAAGAGCCTTCGTGGAGGGTGAAACTATCTATTTTCGGCAGTCTGTCAAGCTTCTAGGCGAGGAAAAACTAAAGTTTTTTGAAGTAATAGAGGTGTTTTTGTGGGGGCTAGTTTCCTGCCGCCGGAAGGTAGCGAGAGCGAGATGCCATGTAGCTTTTCCCCGGGTTTGTGGTAGCTAGAGCACCTCTTATTACGCGAACTTCAGAGCCTACGCCTAATTCTTTATAGAGAGCGATGACGTCACGTGATTTCATACGGATACAGCCGTAGCTGCGAGGCCTGCCTATGGTGTATTCCTCGGGCGTGCCGTGGATGTAGATGTAACGGCGGAAGGTATTTCGTGTGCTGCTTTGTTTACCTCGGAGCCATAGGATACGGGTAACTATGGGGTCACGGCCAGGGGCATTTGGGCGTAGAATTTCGCCTGTGCGCCTTCTGCTTTTGAAGACGGCTCCAGAGGGTGCGCCGCCACCTATTTTTTTAGCGACTTCCATGCGGCCTACTGGGGTGCGGTTACTTCCGCGAGTATCGCCAAGGCCAAACTTTGAGGTGGAAACAGGGTAGCTTTTTACGGGTATGCCATTTCTGACTAAGAGCATACGCTGGTCTTTTACACTAACGATAACACCGTTACGCGGGCTACCATTTCCACAGCTACTGAGAATAGATGTTACTACCAGAGCCGCAAGCACGAGGCTGAAGCTTCGGAGCATGATGTTATCGATCATAATTCTTGTTAGGTGAATAAGGTAACACTTAAGTAATTTACTTATTAACAGTTTCTTTATCAGAGCTAGCAAGGAGGCTAGGTAGCTGTTGGCTCAGGGAGCTAAGTGAGGTGTAAAAGAATCCAACAGGGAATGGCATGAGCAGAATGGTTGCTATCCAGTTAGCATTGAGTGCATTATCCACTACTACTATGGTAAAGAAGATACCAAAGGCAAGTTCTACAAAAGGGGTGAGGGACTTGATTGCCTTATAGCGGCTTTTCTTAAATGCGGCTTTTTCTTTTTTCTGACTGCCGTTGATCCCGTGCTTAGGTGTGCGTACGAAGCTGGTCTCATGGTTAAAGATAGCTTCCATAACTGCTTTGGCATTATTCACTGACATACCAATGCCGAGAGCGAGTAGGAGTGGGAGGTAGAGAATATCTTTAAGCCATGTTGTAGGACGGAGTGCTTTCTGGCTCATAACGTAGAACAGAGCTACGGATACAGATCCAAAGAAGAAGATGGGGAAATTAAGCAAGTGTTCAGAGATGCCGTTTTCTGCAAACCATGTGAGCTCTGAGTGTTGTTTCGGGTAGATGAGGAAACAGAGTAGGAAGAGGAGGAGGTAGGCAAAGTTAGAAGTCAGGTGTGCTGTGGCTTCCATTTTACAAACAAGAGGGGCGTCACTTTTCCAGATATCAAAAAGGATTTTCTTGCAGACTTGAATAGAGCCTTTGGTCCAGCGGTGCTGCTGGCTCTTAAAGCCTTCCATGTCTACTGGCAGCTCAGCAGGGGTGGTGACGTTATTGAGAAATACAAATTTCCAGCCTTTCAGCTGCGCGCGGTAGCTGAGGTCCATGTCTTCGGTGAGGGTGTCGTGCTCCCAGCCACCAGCATCTGCGATACATGATTTACGCCATATGCCTGCTGTGCCGTTAAAGGTAAAGAAACGGCCGCTGCGGTTACGTGCAGTCTGCTCTAGTTCAAGATGGCCATCGAGGAACATGGCTTGAACACGTGTGAGGGCGTTGAAGGTGCGGTTGATGTGTTCCCAGCGAGTTTGAATCATACCGATCTTACTATCGGTAAAATAATGGATGGTTTTTTTCAGAACATCAGAGTCTGGGACGAAGTCTGCATCTAGGATAAAGAGATACTCACCCTTGGCAGACTCTGTGCCATTCTCTAGTGCTCCGGCCTTGTAGCCAGTGCGGTCTGTGCGGTGGATGTGTTCAGCATCAAAACCACGCTCAACTAATTTAGCGACTTCTACTTTACAAATTTCTGAAGTTTCATCAGTGGAGTCGTCCAGAACTTGAATCTGGAGTTTATCTTGCGGGTAATCAATGGCAGATACTGAGTCTAGGAGGCGTTCCATAACATGCATTTCATTGAAGCATGGCAGCTGGACTGTAACGAGGGGGAGGTCTTCGAACTGTTTTAGTGGTTCCGGATGATTACGGGAATACTTTAGATACAGTGCGAGAATCATCAGGCGGTGGAATCCGTAGCCGGATAAGCCAATGAGTACGAGGAAGTATGCAGAATACCAGAGCCAGTCCATGATGTTGCGTTGTTAGGTGTGGTGAGGAGCATTACCTAGTGTAGAGCTCTTCATGGTAGCCGTTGTGGCTAGTGGGCGGTTCTTATTGGCTAGTAGGGCATGTGTCAAGGATGGATGCGGTCATCGCTGAGTCCTTAGTGTAAACCATTTAAGTAAGTAAAAAGAGGTAGCACGTTATATGCTACCTCTTAATAAATTTCTGAAGGTTAGGGGCTTAGTTGCCGCTAGCTGTGTTTTCTTTATTACGTCCGACAGCGTAGCCAAGACCTGTGCCAGCGGCGGCACCGAGGAGCGCTCCTTGGCCAGCGTGGTCAGATTGATTACCGATGACGGCACCTAGGCCAGCACCTAGGGCAGCACCTACAGCGGCATCTTGATGTGCTGAACGAACATTTGGACCACAGCTTGAGAGTGCGATGGCAGAGACAGATACGGTGAAGAGAGTTAGTAATTTTTTCATGATGATTTCTTTAGATGTGGAGGTTTTAGTATGGGTATTACATACTAAACACTGGTAAAGTTAATATAGGTATAGATTTTCTCAAGTAATATTTAAGATTAATTAATTAAATATTACTCTGTGTTGTAAGTGGGTTAAATAGTGGTTATTTTTTTATTATGGATTTCACCGAGATAGACCGTGAGGATTTTAGGAATTTATTAGGAGAGATAGGTGCTGTGATGATGCCTTTTGGCCGTTTTGGTCCGGAGAAATTCCCGCCGCATGGCATACCAATTATGGATTTACCACCCGAATATCTTGAGTGGTTTCGTGAGAGAGGATTTCCAAAGGGTAGGCTAGGGGAGCTAATGGCTTCCGTTACGGAGATTAAGGCTGTGGGTATGGATAGTGTTTTTGATCCACTGCGTGCGGCCAGAGGTGGGCGTAAAAGTGTGCGTGTGCGCCGGAATAAACGTGGAGATTCTGTAGATTTTGAGAGCTAGAGCTAGAGTTAGAGCTAGAGCTAGAGTTTGCAGTGTGTGTTTGGTATCGCTTACGTTGCTTTTGGTGTTATGATTTTTTATTCTATTGTATGTGTGTTGTCTATATAAGCCATTGATTTTATGATGATTAACTATCAAATTAGCTGTTTTATTATATCGAGCCTGTGTGTCATTTCTGGGCTCATAGCTCAAGAGCCTAATATCAAAGTGCCAGAGGGGTTTAAGGTAGAAAAACTCTATCAAGTGAAGGGTAAGGAGCAGGGCTCGTGGGTAGCGATGGCGTGGGATGATAAGGGTAGGCTAATCACCTCTGATCAGTATGGTGGGCTTTTTCGTATTACTCTAAATCCATTTAAGGTAGAGGCTTTAAAGGTGAAAACGGGAGGGGCTCAAGGCCTACTCTGGCACCAGGGGGCTCTCTATGCCTCTGTGGCAAATAAGACGATCACACCAGGGGGGATCTATAAACTTACAGATACCAATAATGATGATCAGCTCGATAAGGTAGAGCTGCTTACTGAGCTAAACACAGGTGGTGAGCATGGGCCTCACTCATTGGTAGCCTCTCCAGATGGAAAGTGGATCTACATGGTGGCAGGTAATTTTACTAAACTACCGAAGCAGGTAAATCATTTCCCAGCGACTAATAATTGGGGTGAAGACCATCTACTACCACGGATGGCGGATGGTAAAGGTCATGCAAATGGGCTTAAGGCTCCGGGGGGGTGGATTATTCGCTTTACGCCGGATGCTAAAACTTGGGAACTAGTTAGTAGTGGCTTCCGTAACCCTTATGATATGGCTTTTAATGAGCATAACGAGCTGATGACTTATGATGCGGATATGGAATATGATTTTGGCTCGCCATGGTATCGGCCCACACGGATCTGCCATGCCACGAGTGGTGCGGAATTTGGCTGGCGCCATGGCACGGGGAAATGGGCGGAGTATTATTTAGATAGCACACCGGCAGTAGTGGATCTTGGCCCTGGCTCGCCGACGGGTGTAGTGGCTGGTCTAGGAGCGAAGTTTCCCGGGCGGTATCAGCGTGCTATTTTTGCACTAGATTGGACATTTGCTACGATGTATGCAGTTCACCTCCAGCCCAGTGGCTCTAGCTACAAGGGGACGCGAGAGCAGTTTTTATCAAGTGCGGGGCTTCCTCTTACAGATGCTGTGATTGGTGATGATGGTGCTATGTATTTTATAGTAGGCGGGCGTAGGGCTGGCTCTGCTCTGTATCGTTTAACATATGAGGGCGAAGAGAGCACGGCCAAGATTTCCCCATCGCCCTTACCTAAGGATTTTACGTTACGCAGGAGACTGGCAGCTATGCATTTGGGCGGGGAGAGAGACTTGGCTGTGATCTTATCTAGCCTTAGTCATGATGATCGAATCATCCGCTACACTGCACGTGTGGCTCTGGAGAAAGTTCCTATAAGCGAGTGGGTAGGTAAGATGGCTGAGGGGAAGGATGCGCGGCCACTCTGTCAGATGGCGGTGGCTATAGCGCGCCAAGGGAGTAAAAAACAATCTCATGCTGCGCTGAAACAACTAGCTAGACTGGATTTCACACAGCTTAGTAAAGAGGGGAAGCTAGAACTCCTGCGGGCAGAGGCTCTGCTGATGGCTCGCCATGGTAAATCCAGCACCGATTTGTTAGGCCAATTAGAGGAGCATTTCCCAGATCAGGATGATCAGGTTAACCGTGAACTGTGTAGGATTCTTTGCTATCTAGATGCACCTAGTGTAATAGCTAAAACTCTCGCTCTGATGGCACAGCCAAAGGAGATGACACCTCCAGACTGGGTAACCCTTGCTGGGAGAAATGAGCGTTATGGGCGAGATATAGTGAACATGCTCAGAAACCTGCCTTCTACAGATAGCCTCCACTATGCCTATTGCTTACGTGTGGTAAAAGCAAAATGGACAGAGGGCCAACGTAGACAGTACTTCACGTGGTTTAGTGATGCTGTAAAAAAAGATGGGGGTAGGAGCTATAAAATATTTATTACTAATATCTACAAGGAAGCGCTGGCGAATAGCTCAGAAGCCGAGCAGAAGATGGTCACATCATGGAAGCTGGATATGAGTAAAGAAGATCCATTTAAGGATCTCCCCATACCTGAGGGACCAGGGGAAAACTGGACCGTAGCAGATGTAAGGGCATTAAACCTCGATAAGGTAGACTTGGTGAATGGTGAAAAGATGTTTCGAGCTAGTTACTGTGCCGCGTGTCATGAGGTGAAGGGGCAAGGTGGCGGTTCTGGACCTGATCTAAGCCACGCTGCTGGGCGCTTTCAGCTAAAGGATCTAGCAGAGGCTATTCTAAATCCTAGTGACGTGATTTCTAATCAATATGAGTTTAACGTAATCAGTAAAAAGGACGGCTCCACTGTCACAGGTAGGATCCTTAAGGAAAAAGATGGAGTGCTGGTAGTGGCGGTCAGTGCCTTTGACTTTGATAAAACTGTCGAGGTCAATGAGGTGGATATAGAGAGTATTAAGCCATCAGCAGTCTCTCCTATGCCGCCGGCTCTGATAGGTAGACTTAATGAACAAGAGGTAAAAGACTTGATGGGTTATCTGCTAAGTCTGAAGTAAGATAACAAAAAAACGCCGATCTAGCTGATCGGCGTTTTATTACAGAGAGGTGGAATTTAAGCTGAGTGTTTAGGCGTCGATCTTACGGTATGCCGAAACTAGGTTGTTTAGTCCCTGGGGCCCTTTGCCTTTAGCCTTATGCTCCATACCGATGATGCCCTCATAGTTCTTTTTACGGAGCCAGTTGGTGACAGTTGCTAAGTCTAGTTTTCCTGTTCCTGGTTCTTTACGACCGGGGCTATCCGCATATTGTACGTAGGTAACTTGATCCCAGACTTTCTCTGCGATTTCTATAAGCCTGTCGCCATGGCCAATTTGCCCCTCGTGGTAGAAGTCAGCAAGTAGTTTACAGGACTTACGGTTGACTTTTTCACATAGCATATGGCCATCTTCAAAAGAGCGGAGTAGTGGATCTTTCTTTTTGATAGGATGGGAAACTGGCTCTAGGGCGAGAATGATACCGTGTTCCTCTACGATATCACAGCAGCGCGTCATGGTATCCACGCTTTTGGTAATTTGATCTGCTACAGGCATTTTGTTACGAGATCCGGGGAGGAAAGTCATATTTGTCTGCCCGGTAGCTTTGGCTAGATCTATACCTCCGTTTAGATCAGCGATGAGATGTTTCATGCCATCTTCACTAGGGTTAGAGAAGTCGAGGCCATGGCCAATTGATATAACAGAGACACCAAGGGACATATTTTTGTCCTTACAGAACTCTGCTATCTTGGGCCATAGCTTTTTATCACGCCTTATAAGCCAGTTATCCTCCCATGCGCGGAAGCCGAGATCATAGGCGAATTTAAGCTGATCAAGGTAGTCTTGGGGGGCGGTGGGAAGCTGGCCAAATGTAGGGGCAAACTTTGCTTTGAATGGCTCTATGGTATACTCTTCAGCGAATGCCCTCGATGTTGTGGCCAGAAACGTACTAGCTAAGCTGATCTGGGTAAATTTTCTACGGTGCATGTACTGATATTGTGTAAGTTAGAGGTTTATTTCATGCGGTAGTATCCGTCTTTGTTATAGAGGAAGTAACAGTCCTTTGGGGTGAGTCTGGGGAGATACATGCAAGGTTTACCTTTTTCATCAGCAGACTCTTGAAGCCCACTAGCGGAGGCCATTGGGCTGGACGTTTTTTTACTGTCTGGATTTTTTAGCAATGAAGTCTCATGGATGCGCTCCACGATGTGATCCACCCATTTTAGCTTTTGTGCTTCGGTGCCAAATTCTGTCCAGTCGCCAGAGGTGGTGTTATCATACATTTTCTGAATAAATTCATCCGTGCTGATACCCATTTTTTCAGCAATGGGAGTGGCTAGACGTTGCCACCATTTTTGTGATTCTTGATAGAATTCCTTCTGCTCTGTGAGATTGAGATTAGCGAACATGATGGTGGCACTAATCTGGTGGTGAAGGATTACGGAGTTTGGATAAGCATATGACTTTTCAGCTAAGGTGCAGAGGGTAGCTGCCATAGATGCTGCAAATGACTTAACTACCACGTAGACGGGGGCAGTGCTGCCTTCCATAGATTTTAGAATGCGGTAGCCAGCCATTACAGACCCACCGGGGGAAGCATCAATGACAATGAAGATAGGCTGATCAGGGTTTTTATTATTAAAGTAATTAATACGTGTGGTGATGTGGTCAGCTGTTCCCATAGTGACTGGGCCATTCATGCTGATACGGCGATCAGAGATGACTAAGGTGCCGTCATCGGTGAGAGGATTTTCTAGGTAGATAGGTTTGGCATCTGCGTAGACGGCGCGCTTTTTAGCAGACTCTAGAGCTTTGATTTCGCCTTCGAGTTTAGCAGTTTTCATACTGGACTCAGTTTGGAGAATCTTTAGCTGGCTAGATGCTTGCGCGGCTTTTTGTTTGGCGATTTCAGCTGCCTGCGAGAGAGATTTTTGTTGAGCAAGAAAGTTAGCATCTGCCTCTTGTGAAGATTTTTTTTGTTTCAGTGCAGCGAGTGCGAGTTCCTCTGAGAGGACTTCTTTTTCTAGCTTGAGCTTGGTAACTCTGGTTCGGATTTCTGCGAGTTCTTTTTTGAGTTTTTCAGCAGCCAGAGTGTTATCGGCAGTTAATTTTTCGAGAACAGAAGTTTCTTTAACTTGTGCGGTTTCTTGCATGGTGACTTCAGCGGCCTCTTGGGCAAATGATCCGCTGTTAAGTGCAATAATAGTGGTAGTGGCTAGTAATCGTTTTTTCATAAAAATGCTTAAATCCAATAAGTAATCAAACTAAACGAGGTTATGAATATGGCAATGAACATTTTAAAACGCCTCTGAAATTTAACTGAATCTAACATATTTTATGTTTCCTGATTATAGCTTTTACAGTGATGGTTGATAATTTATCACTGTAGAGGGAAAAGTGCGAAGCTGCTTTGAAATAATATAAGTAACTTAGGGTTAATGCTTGGTGGCGTTATACTGGCTACAAACGGGATCGTAGCTTCTTGTTTCCTCCTTTGCTGGGGCGCTTGATCGCTAAACTCTATGGCTAAACGTGCTAATAATGGTCCCCAATTTTGAATGGGCACCGTCCACTTTATCCCCGTTCGATGCTAGAGTGGAGCTTTTCTCATAGAAAGGCTTTATCCGTTCGTTGAGTGATGCCTTGATCAGGCTTGAGCTTCCCCAAAATCCTAGCCTGCGGTTCTCCTAATTGATAACAATCAATCAAGGAAACCAAATATGAAAAAGACATACCGCCGTCATAGCGAAGAATTCAAAAAGGAAGTCATCGACTACTTCTTAAGCAGCTCCAAATCGATCACTCAGATTTGTAAGGA
>JALZUC010000031.1 GCA_023301765.1 Akkermansiaceae bacterium
CGCCACACTCCATAATCAGGACGAAATCGATAGAAAAGACGTCCGCATAGGCGATACCGTAGTCATCGAAAAAGCAGGGGAAATCATTCCCGCAGTAGTTAAAGTAATCACCACCAAGCGCCCACCTAATAGCACTCCATTTAATCTCTTTGATTTTGTAGCAGGTAAATGCCCCTCCTGCTCAAGCTCCATAGAGCAAGAAGAAGGCTTTGTAGCATGGCGCTGTATAAACTTCACATGCCCAGCTCAGGCAGTCACTAGCATTAAGCACTTCTCTTCACGTAAAGCCCTCGATATCGATGGCATCGGTACCGCCGTGGCTGAAAAGCTTATAGAAAAAGGTATCGTTCGTACGGCCCTCGACCTCTTTGACCTAGAAGAAACTTCACTAGCAGACCTTTTATTAGACCCCGCCAAACTAGAAACGGGAGACAGTAAACCCCGCCGCCTAGGTGAAAAAAAAGCCACCCTCATCACCACCTCACTCCAACAGGCAAAACAAGCCTGCCTATCTCGCTGGATCTACGCCATGGGCATCCCTCATATAGGTGAGTCTGCCGCTCGTGAAATCTCGCGCTTACATAAACAACTAACAGAAGTAAGTAAGTCAGCTATATTACAAGATTTAGCAGACCTGCCCAACTACGCAGAACTCTCCGTCTCTAAACGCAAAAAAGAAAACCACCCACGTCTAGTAACTTACCAAATCGAATCAGAGCTAGGACCAGTAGCCGCACAACACATTACTGCATTTTTCCGAAGCGCAGGGGGCCAGCAAGTATTAGAGAAACTCCAGACTCTGCAGATTAACCCCCTGTCCGATAATTATGATCCAGAAAAGTCCACCTCTACTCAAGTGGTCTCATCTATCGCAGGGAAAACCTTTGTCATCACAGGCACACTCTCCAAGCCACGCCCTGAATTTAAAAATATTATAGAAGGTAAAGGTGGCAAGGTATCCGGCTCCATCTCAGGGAAGACCGACTACCTACTCGCTGGCGAAAAAGCAGGCTCTAAAAGAACTAAAGCCGAGACACTGGGCGTCGCTGTGCTCGATGAGGAGGCTTTTAACAGCCTCCTCAGCACCTAACACTATCTACGCTTTCCACGTGATTGATCAATCTTACCATCAGCATCACGGTCTTCACCCCAAGGCATAGCATCTTCATATTTCACCCCAGTCCGGCGACCTTTTTTTACATGCTCGGCGTAGTTTTTACGAGTTTGATTAGCTGCGTAGTTTTTATTAGCTTTAGTCAGAGCATTACGGATTTGCTCTGGGCTACTACCCAGCGGCAGTTCTCCTACAGACTTCCCTGTTTGGCCAAACTCACCAGACTCGATGATAAAGATCCCACTCTTCTGGCTATCCCCCTCTACTACCTCACTCCATTTAGCGTCAGTAGCTGATGAAAAGTCAAAATGATAGCGCCCGATAACCTCTGAGTGATTCGCTACCTCTTGCATCGTTTTTTTTACTGCTACTTGCTGTATATCAGGTGCCACAGAAAAGACTAGCAAACGCTGGTCACCAGAGCTCACATTCAGTGCTTGCTCAAAACTATGGAAATCCACCACCCCAGCAGCGGCCTTAGTATCTTTCGCTGGATATTTTTTAGCGATCTCTGCCATTGCTTCTATCACACGCGCATTCGCCTTTTCTACCTCCCCGGCACTACCACCCGATTTGATTCCGAAGCCCATTTGGGGGCTCCGGCCAGATCTACTTAGACGTTTTTTCCCATCCGGAGCAAATATGCAAAATGCAGTATTCACAAACCTACCCTCCAAAAGCTCACGCACCATATCTTGATGCTCCTTACTTTCAAAAGTCTCCAAACGTACACAGACATAGGCACGAGAAGCAGTGATAAATTCATTTGTTGAGAACAAACTGTTCTGCGTTTGACTATAACCAGGTCAGAATACACCTGAAATCCCACTACACTGCGCCGCTGCAGCCATAAAGAAAATCGGACGTTGGCTACGCTTTGCCTCCGCAAGTGCGCTCTCCCACGTAGCATACCAAACCACACCTGCACTGCCCATTTTCTGTGGGCTGACACCTAGCTCATCAGGCTTCGCCCCGCGAGCAGCAACAGACGTGACCAAAATAGCAGCGCACGTCATATTCAACATTAATTGTTTCATAATCATTATAACCCCATTGCCTGTGAATAGTTTCACACTATAGTGTAAAATGATCACTTAAATATACTATATAGGCAGATAACCCCTCACTCCCATAACAACAAAAAAATTTTAATTCTTACGACTAAGTTTTTGCTAACTCGTAGCCATATGTCATACTCATCTTCATGAGAGCACATCTAACTATATTAGTATGTATTCTGGCCCTGATGCCATTTTTTCTGACCAGCTGTGGCAGTAGTGGAGGCTATGTATCTGAAAACAGGCTAAACCGTGGTTACAACCCTGGTGTTGGCCCCTTTGATAGCAACGGTAACTATGTAGAAAGTTGGGCAGACGATAAGAGAAAAGGCCGCTGGTGGCGTAAGAGCACTACCAATTCTTCCTCTCTTGCTAGTAACAAAAAGGTTGAAAAACCAAAGATCACCCCACCCGTTTACACGAGTAGTTTTACTCCACGCTCAGCCATCACACCTACGGTAAAGACACACCAAAGACCAGCGGTCAACACTACAAATATTCCATCGGCTAGGCCAAAACCTACTATTGTGGCCACTCCAAGACCCAAGCCTAAACCAAAGCCTAAACCAGTAGTAATAACCAAGCCTAAAAGTAAACCCCCCATAGGGCACACTATCGTAAAGGGTGATACCCTCTACGGACTATCGCGTAAATACAACATCAGCGTTACAGCCATCCAGCGCGCTAATGGCTTAAAGGGATCCAATCTTCGCCTGGGCCAAAGACTTATTATCCCCAGATATTAGCAAGATTAAGCGCTCTCATTATGTCCCAATAAGCACCTAGCTAAATAGTTCGGCACTGACACAATGTCCCTGTAGGTCATAATGAGCCTGATATTTAAAAAAAATAAAACCGCACAATGGTGGCCACTACACCAGGATAACTGCTGCTCGGATCAAATCATCGCAGGAGCAAGGTTTACAGATTTACAAAAAGCTAACGCGGTAAACATTCCCGCAGCCACCCAGTATGACAATGCCTGGATCACACCTGCGGACTGGGCTAGCCTTGCACTAGCACCACCACCATCTGTCCTAAAATCATGCCAAGGCGATATTTTAGCATGGATAGGAGCACGCTCCGGCACTGAAGTTATCGCATCACAAAATTCTTACCTTTTAAATTATGCGTGGGACTTTCTCACCCTTAACGAACAACAGGTAAGAGCTATAGATTATAATGATATCAAAGGGGAGGTGAGCCCTGCTGCTCATATTGATGGCTACATCCACGTCGGTAAGGGTAGCAGAATTCTCCCTGGCGTAGTAATTGAAGGTAACATAACCATCGGTAAAAACTGCAAAATCGGGCCTAACTGTTACCTCCGAGGCACTACTACCATAGGTGATCACTGCCGCATCGGACAAGCGGTAGAACTAAAAAACTCGATTATAGGTCACGGCTCATCCGTAGGACACCTTAGCTATATAGGAGATTCAGTACTAGGTGAGCAAGTCAACCTTGGTGCAGGCACCATCACTTCAAATTTCCGTCATGATGGGGGAAACAATAAAAGTATGCTTGATGGAAAACTTCTTGATACTGGCCGCACAAAATTAGGAGCCATCATAGGAAACGGCACACATACTGGTATCCACACTGCCATCTACCCGGGCCGAAAGCTTGCACCAAACTCAAGAACGCTACCTAATAGCACCATAGCTACTGACACAATTACCTAACAAAAGGAACTAATACACTAACACCCAGCTGTTATTCATCTCCCTCACCCTAGTAGTTAGCAGCTAATATTATTAAAGTGATTACTTATTATCTCCAGCTACTCAACCTGTATCAGAAGTCTTGTAAGCATCTAAACCATAGGTTTAATAATCAAATGTTATGGTGCTAACTTCATATCAGTGTTAATTAAAATTTATGTACAAGCTCATTTTCACACTCATGCTCGCCCTCTCAGGCATACTCCCAGCTGCACATTACGATCTCTACATTCTCGCTGGACAATCCAATATGGATGGCCGGGGAGATGTCTCCAAACTCCCAAACAAATTAAGAAAAAAATCTGAACACCACATTATTTTCTACAGAAACCCTATTGGCTCAAGTAATGGCTGGAAAGCACTGGAGCCCGGATACAGCTTTGCACCTAAAAAAGAAAAAACACTGCCCAGCTCCACATTCGGCCCCGAAATCGGTTTTGTCCAAGCTATGCATAAAGCCAAGCCTACACAGAAAATCGCCCTGATTAAAGGCTCCCGCGGAGGCACAGGTATCCGTAGAGATTGGGCTCCTGGCGAACTAGATAAACCAGAAACACAAAAAGAGCTCTACACCATGCTCCTAGAAACAGTTAGATTAGCGACCAAAGCACTAGAAAGAGAAAAACATACTTATACACTCAAAGGCTTTCTCTGGCATCAAGGAGAGTCAGACAAGAAACTGAGTTCTCAAACCTACCAAAAATTGTTAGAAGTATTAATCCAGCGTTTTCGCGAGGACCTTAAGTCTCCAGAACTTCCGTTTGTAGTGGGTGAAGTCTTTGATAACAATGGCAAGCGTGATAAAACTCGCGCAGCCATTCAGGCCACTGCCGCTGCCAGTGAGACAGTAGGGCTGGTCTCCTCGGAGGGAACCACCGCATGGGATAAAACTACCCACTTTGATGCTGAAAGCCAGCTCCTGCTGGGTGAACGCTACGCAGATGAAATCAAAAAGCTTTTGAAATAAAAAACGCTTATGTAATCCAATCCATTGTTAGATGATGGCATATTAGACTAATCGTTGCATGTTTTTACTATAGTTACTACTTTGTAAAATTAGTAATCATAGGCTTAAAAGCCCTTGAAGGACGGTCTCCAACAGACCTAACGTTAAGTGCTGCCCCAGATCGAAGCACCATATCTAATAATCTGCGTAGAGCTGCGGGGCTTTGTCCGTCCCGGAGGTCGCTAAACCAGTAGAGTGTATCTACTTGGTTTATAATTAACAGTTCCGCGAAGCTAATCATGGTATCTCCATACTGCAGTTTATTCAAATCAAGTCTGGGTGGGCAGGGTATATTCTGAAGGACACAATTAAATGTTTCACGGTAGTGAGGGCTTTGGAACGACTGCGCAATCTCATATTTAAGCGATTCAATAAAAGGCGTCATGCTGCCTGAGATATCTAGTACTACACCTAAATTCTCAGAATAAATAAATGTTCCTCCTATACTACCGCCCCGCTCTTCACCCTCACCCCTATTCGTTTGCTCAGTGCGGAGAAATTGCACCACCCTCTCACGTTCTTTTTTAAGTAGTGCCTGCAGATCTGCTATGGACTGATTAGGTGATATGTATTCGTAGTCAAAACCAGCCCCAAGAGCATAACCAAAAACTAGTGTAGCAATTTTCTTGTTCTGCGTAATGAGCTCATCGCGCTGTTCTTTAAGTTCCTTAACCAGCTCACGGTCTATAATTCTACTTTTTTTCTCCTTAGCGAGCTCCTTTTCTATTTTGAGAATTTCACGTTGCCCTTTCTTTGTCGCACGCTGGTAAAACTGTAATAAACTAAGCTCCTTCTTAAGTAACTTTTCATGAAATCTATCACCTTCGTAGTTTGCTTGTCCGGCCACAATACCTTGTCTAATGCGGGTACACTCTGCTTGTCTGATTTCAAGCTGTAGTTCATAAATACGTTTATTATCGCGCAAATCAAGTCCTAGAATATCAACTTTCTCGAGAATTGGCTCAATAGGCTTTACGAGGATGGTTAGGTCACGCTCGATACTCATCAGCTCATAGAGACAGGTGAGATTCATACTATTGCGAAGTCTAGTTATATCTTCGGCCTTAAATTGATTACCCTTCTCTTCTTTATCAATATTCGCTGAGAGTATTTCTTTGGTTTTTTGAAGGTTTTCAAATTGCTGTTTTAGGGCCTCTACATCTGCTGCTGAGACTGGCGCTTCTTTATTCGCAAAGCAGGGAAATGTCTGAAAACAGAGTAGAAAATACAGATAGAAAAGTTGCCTAATAGATTTTTGATAATTTCTCATAGCATTTGCGGGTAATGAATAGTTGCGCGCTAAAAATACGCACACCAAACATAGCTTATATCACCATAACTCACAATTTCACAAATTAGTAACAAACACATAATTAGTCAGCTAAAAACATAGAACGCCTGGTTTAATAAAACTCGTGCTTGCCCTTACTCATTCACCTTAAACACGAGTATATTTTGGATTTAATATTGGTGATAAAGTAAAATCTTACTATAGCTGTCACCGTGACCACCAAAGAAATTAAGGATCATATACATACCGCAATTAAAACGAATTTTGACGGTTTTACTAGCCAATCAGATGAAATGCAAACCAGCGAAGGTGGCGATGGACGATTCCATGGTACCGTATTTGCTACCCGTTATTCAGGCTTAGCACAAAACCCCTATATTTTTCTAGCAATAGGTGAAACGGAAAAAAAAGTTCAAATTGTTAAGCTCGGCAATCTCGAGTGCCTCATACCTGGCCCAGCTGACCTTGATGTCCTCCTTGAAAAAGAACTAGGAATTAAAACCAACAAAGCATAAAAGGCCACCCGCCAACTCATCTATCAAGATAAGCACCGCAACAAGCACCTGGTAATATACCACATGGTAATCAGATGAAATTAGCCCATAAACTACTAGCCCTCACGAGTATTAGCCTCTCATGTTCCACACTCGTGCAGGCACAGGACCTATACCTCATCATAGGTCAATCAAATGCTGCTGGACGAGGTGAGCTACCAGTAAATCCTGTGGCACTTACAGGAGTGCAAGTGCTCCAAGGTGATAGCACTTTTGTCCCAGCGTTCCCCAATTTAAATATACATTCCAGTGTTCGAAATACTAGACAGCTTGCAGGCTTTAACCTTGGCTACACCTTTGCAGAACGGATGCGCGCTGCGAATGGGAATAATATTCAGTTAGTAGTTAATGCACGCGGCGGATCTGCCATCCGTCATTGGTTTCCAGGTTTCATAGACGATGCCGATCCTCTATCGTATTTTGACGAAGCTGTTCGAAGATTACGTGCAGCTCGTACAGCGAACCCTAACGCTATCTTTCGCGGTATCCTGTGGCACCAGGGTGAATCAAACCGATTTGCGGATGATTATATTGGTGATATTACAGCATTTATTGCCCTCCTACGCACGGAAATCGGTAATGTCCCATTTGTAGCTGGCCAACTAGCTCGTGACCGAGAAGATAGTGAGCCATTTAATACCAATTTGCTCCAACTACCAAGTCGTGTTTCAAATACAGCCGTCGTCACATCTGAAGGCTTGGCAACAAGCGACAGAACGCACTATACAGCTGCTGCTAGCCAAACACTTGGAGAGCGTTACGCAGAGCAAATGCTGATCTTACTAGCCCCTTCTTTTGATTATACATCTTGGGCCAGCCTATTTCCCAATATAGACCTCAGCGAGCTCACTGCTGACCTGGATGGTGATGGTATCGATAATAACTCAGAACGTATCTGGGGGCTGAATCCTAATGATGCTGGATCATCCAACCCCTACTTATCTCTACCTGACACTAATAGACAATTCAGCTACACTAGGCGAAACCCATTACTCAGTAGCCTCAACTACGTCATAGAAACATCTACAGATCTCATCACATGGAATGTAGATGCCAACGCTATACAACGTATTACAAATACAAATGCTAGCTCAATACAAACAGTGTCTGTAAGTATATCAACAATACCCACAAATGGCAAACTATTCACCCGTGTGGTAGCTAACACACCATAAGTGTCATCATACCTCCAGCAGCTCGCAGCAGCTCGCTACTTGTAATGCTTCCATGATTCCCCCTTAACCTTTCTAAGAGGTCATTTCTATCCATTAGGTCAAATCTAACTCGCATAGTCCGCTTTATGAGCCACATTTATTTTTTAATAAATACACGGCGGTCAATTACTAAGTTCTATGACACAAGTATGGGTGCTGTAGACATCTACATCACCCATACATTAAAGTTCACACCACTCTGCGATAATTATCCACCAGTGGTTAATCTAAGATATTAGATTAAATTACTTCATTATATTTCACTTCGTGGAAACCCTTACACTGGCCAATCCAGTCATCGCGCTGAATTCTACCTCTAAAGGAAAGCCTATCTGAGAAATCCTCACAAATCTGCGGTGACCATAGAGCAATCTGTCGGTAGGTATAGACACCATAGCCATTAAGCTTTTCATTTAAGACCCCTGCTACTCCTTTAATTTTTGTAAGGTCATCCACTTCATCTGGTGCTGACGTGTAGAGTAAGCCATACTTAGCATCATCTGTCATTTTTCCAGAAGCTAATGCACCGGCAAAGAATGCCTCCGGGTCAGGCTCAGAATCAGCTGGCGCTTCCTCTTCTATCCGCGCGCTACCCACAGTAGATAGAGATGTAATCTTAGCCTGTAATCCAGAACGCTCTACTTCAAGCTCAGCACACTTCTTTCTGCAGTTAGCTAATTCAGTATCCAGCTGGTTACTATCATTTTGATTATTACTACTTTCTTGAGCTCTGCTACGCATTTCAGCAATGATCTTACGGTCATTATCTCGCTCAGCCTCTATCGCAGCACGATCAGATTTACAGCTATCGTATTTGACCTTAAGCATATCGAGTTCATCAGAGTTGGCACTAGCACTCTGTAGCTCCAGCCTTTCTGCTTCAAGCTTCGCTATTTTAGCTTCGTATTCTTTCTCTCGAGTAATGTGGCTTTGGATCTGATTTTTAAACTTACCCCAGAGCAGCCAGCCGAGTAGTAATCCAAGTAAAAAAGCGACAAGTGCAAGCAGCACATTCTGAAGGCCTAGGTTAAAAAAGAAGTAAGTTAATGCGTCCATGGTATTAGTATTTAGAATTTATTAGGTATTGTTCGTTATTTGATCCGTAGTTCGACTTTGCGATCACTTTCGTTGCCACCAGTATTGGCAGCCTTGGCCGCGCCAAATGAGACGACCGTAAATTTTTGCTCAGAAACCCCTTTTGCTCCAAGAGCTCTGACAACTGAGTTTGCCCGCTTCTTACTCAGTTTTCTATTGAATTCTGCATTACCAGTAGCATCTGCATGCCCACCTATGACAAAACTGACACCATCGCCAGCTTTTGAAATAGCCGCGCTTAAAGCATCTATTTTTTCTTGTTGGTCCACCCTCACATCACTTGACCCGCTATCGAAGAAAATTTGATTAAGGGCAAACGCCTCCAGTAACATCCTTTGCGCAGTATCATCTAACTTTGACTCAGATTGGTAACCAGGGTAATGATATTCGGATGAATATAACTCTAGGCCTGATACTGGCTTTAAGCCCATATTACCTAGTTCTGCTAGCCATTGTTTCTCTAACATCGCAGTTCCTGGGCCAGTTAAGGTAACCTCGTCATGCATGATATTCATGCCCCTAGCACCTTTACTACCAAAGTAAGATGCTACCCACTTACTAAATGCGGGTGTGGCTATAGAAGGGTGAAGCTCAGTAAAGTCATCTGTTTTCACTTCAATAACATCGGACTTAAACAATTCATCAGATTTAAAGTCATTAGGAGCATTACCACTAATTGCTGACACCCCTCCTGCATTACTCAACGCTAACTTAGTAGGAGTAGGATCTACTATTTCAAATGCAGATGAATCCATAGTAATATTCATTCCCTCTGCTGCATTCAAAATACCATCTTTTATTTTCGCCGTCACTTGTCCGTATGCCTTCAAGGTATTGTCACGGGCATTAATCCTGTAACCTCGATCACCTTTTAACTTAAGATAACTCGCTGACCACTCTGCTAGTTTTGTATTCCTTAGTAAACTGGAGTCACGATAAACAGTATCATGGTTCAATGAATTAGCGGCTACTACTCTATTTAAGCCAATAAATTCAGAGCTATTTAAACTGTTCAATAATCCGTCGGGGTCACCAACGTTCCCCGATAATGCTATCTCTCTACCCTCCTTCTTTACATTTACATCACCGTAGACCTGCACATTATATTCAGAGGCTTTCACTCTCACAGCCCCACCACCCAGGGAGTCGATCGCCTGTTTAACCTCACTCACCCCATCTTTATCTTCAACAATACCTGATATACTAACATCTAACTTATCCATGGTATATACGGCATCGCTGATACCATGTGCACCTATGACACCCTCGATTTCTGCCAATAGTGCGGGTTTAAGTTTTTTCTCAAACTTCGCATTCTGAAAATACGCGAAGAAAAAAGGTGTTAGGATCAGGGCTAATAGAGAAACTATAAATATTTTCATGGGCGTTACATTTCTTATGAAGCATAAACTAGTTATATTTGTCACATTATTTTATCTGAAAAATAGATTTTTTTTACATCATACTCATTACACCCTAAAGTAAGCTTTGTATTTCAGTTCAACTATTTTCTAACTATACAGTCACTATTGCTTTTTTGCTCTTGAAGAGCTCCTTCATGATGTAATAATCTTGTCGTATGAAAATTCTAGCATCCACTGTCATCCTTTTAACCGTAAGCTTTTCAAGTATTTACGGAATTACACCAAAGGATGTCAAAAAACTGAACATCGGCGATTCTGCACCTGACTTCAATCTACCTGCTACAGATGGGAAAAATTACACCCTCTCTGATTTCAGCAAGCCAGACGTTTTGATGATCTACTTTACCGGCACCCACTGCCCAGTATCTCATGCCCAAGAGCTGCGCCTGCAAAAACTAGTAAAAGACCTCAAAGGTCAAAGTTTTGGCGTAGTAGCAATTAACCCCAATCATAACGATGGCTGTTGCCCTGATGAATTCAGCTACTCTAAATATACAGAATCTTTTGAAGACTCTGTCAGGTATGCCAAAGATCTCGGCTGGAACTTCCCGTTCCTCTATGATGGAGAAAAGCAAATAACAGCAAGAGCATATGGTGTTACCAACACTCCCCACGTATTCATTTTTGATAAAGAGCGGAAATTGCAATATGTAGGCCGCTTTGATGATTCTAGATTTCGTGATGATTCTACCGTAAAAAAAACAGATGCAGAAAATGCCATCAAATCACTACTAGCAGGACAACCAGTCCTTGTAGCCTCTACTAGCCCATTTGGCTGCTCTACGAAATGGCGTGAAAAGAAGCAATATGTCATAGCAGATGACATTGCCTGGAAAGGCAGAAAGGCCATCGTTGAAAAAATTGATTCCGCCGGCATCAAAAAACTCCGCGCCAATGGCACTCACAAACTACGCATGTTTAACGTCTGGTCCACCGACTGCATTCCTTGTGTGCAAGAAATGCCCGAGTTCACAAAAATCGTCAGACGTTATAGCCGCAGAAATTTTGATCTCATCACCATCTCCTTGGATAACCCTAACAGGATAGAGAACGTTAAAAACTTCCTCGGTAAACACCAAATTGTAGCGGGAGGAAACATCACACAATCACTGAAGCGTGAAGGCCGCACCACCAATAACTACCTACTTACAGATCCCAGTATAGACAATCTTATAGCCTCACTAGATTCTAAATGGGATGGTTCTACACCCTACACTATCATCGTGAATACAGCTGGAGAAATAGTCTATCGTAAATCTGGTAAAGTAGATCCACTCGTCCTCAAAACGGAGATATTAAAAGAAATTAAAGAATACTTCGTCCCTTAACCATTAAGGGGATGCATAGACACGGGGGCTAATTCTGCCCCAGTATACAAGTAACCCCTTCGCCCTATATATATTTTAAAGCCCTAGTAGTCTTCATTTATGAGGGCAATAATATCATCACCGCTCCTGGCGATTACCTTTAGCATACTAGCCACTCTCATCAGTAGGGCGGCTCCTCTTCACATTGATTTTTTACACTAGTATCAGTATGCACCGCTACTACGGGACTCAGGCCGCTTTACCACACTTGAGGAGGTTATAGACTACTATAATGGACCTATGAAACGCACACAGACTCTAGATCCCAATCTTGCCAAATACCCACACGGGCTCGGACTCACAAACTCTGATAAAAAGGCACTTATTGCTTTCTTAAGAACCCTCACAGATCCAGCAGTAAAAAACTAATAAACTACGCACATATCATCCATGTATTGTTACTGCCTAGTCTCTTCCAGCCACTTGTCTAACAAGCTATTTAGCTCATTCACAGTCTCAGGGTGCTTACTCGCGACATTGTTCTGTTCACCTACATCTTTAGCCAAGTTATATAATTCCGTGGGCTCATTATTATCAAAACGAATAAGTTTCCAATCACCGAGCAAAATGGCATGTGAAGGACGATGACCACCAGAATGCCTATGTGGGTAGGTCCAGGCCAGAAAGCGATCTTCTAGCGCTTGATTAGTCTCTCCATGCAGGATCTTTTTAAGAGACATGCCGTCTAGGTGCTGTTCAGGCTTCAGAGGAATTTTGCATAACTCTAGTAAAGTCGGGTAGAAATCCGTGGTGATCATTCGCAAATCACTCTTCATGGGCTTAATCATACCCGGCCAGCTAATGATAGTAGGGACGCGCACACCACCCTCATAGGTCCAGGCCTTACCAGACCTGTAGGGCACGTTAGAAGTAGGGCCTATTGACCTAGTGTGAAAAGTCAACCCCCCATTATCTGAGGTAAAGACCACTATCGTGTTCGCTAACATCTGACTATCCTTCAGCGCCTTAAGGACACGTCCCACGTTAGTGTCCAGGTTTTCCATCATCGCCGCGTACACTGGGTTTTCCTGACGTGTGAGCATCCGGGTTTTATACTTATCCGGCACAGTTTGATAATCTGCATCCCCGAACTTTTCTTTCCGCTTCCTCTTATATTTTTTAACTAGCTCCTCAGGTGCCTGAATAGGTGTATGCACTGCATAATGTGAGAAGCATAAGAAAAACGGCTTATCACTCTTCTGGGAAATATACTTGATCGCTTTATCTGTAAGAACATCCGTCAAGTAATCACCCTTTTTGTAATCTTTTAGATCAGGCACCCCAGTAAGCCTCTTTCCAGATCCAAACGGGTAGAAATAAGATCCAGGTTGACCAGCCCGATTCACCGCTACTGTATACTCAAATCCCTGATGGCGAGGCTGCACCGCATCAGCCTTCCCTAGGTGCCATTTACCAATATAGCCTGTACGGTACCCAGCCTCTTTAAATGCCTCACCAATCGTCACCTCAGATAAGTCTAAGCTAACTTTATCACCTGAAATCCACTGTGTTATACCTACTCTCTGCGGTGCTTTACCTGTCATTAGAGAGGCCCGTGTAGGTGAACATACAGGATGTGATGAATAAGCGTTTTTGAAATTAACACCACTATTTGCCAGCGCATCAATATGCGGTGTTTCGTAAAACAATGACCCATTTACACCAATATCTTTCACCCCAAGGTCATCGATAAAAAAAACAAGCACATTAGGTCTCTCAGCCGCCATACCAGTGGACGCCATGCTTAAACTTGTGATGAGTGCTGTGATAATCTTCTTCATTCTTAAATAGTATATATTCCTAAAGTTAGTAATTCATTCAATAACTTTTCTAGAAAATCACCACTGCCATTACAAAAAAACGTATTTTATCCATAAAAAAGAAGCCCCCAGCGGAGCAGCTGGAGACTTCTATAAAATGCTCTAAAGTATCATAAATGATTCCATAGAGCTCACTGCGGTTTGGCAGGCCAGACTTCTGCGGTATAGTTCTGCTCTTGTCAATCTAAGTCACTACCACCTTCGTGATTGAATCTCTGTCACCACCAGTCATGTTCTGCACCACATGTCATTTACCTCTCTCGGTGTCTCACACTCCCTCATCAAGGCCCTAAATGCCCAAGGTATTTCTGCTGCCACGCCTATACAAGAAGGTGCTATCCCCCCTGTATTAGCACACAAAGACGTATTAGGCATTGCCGAAACTGGCTCGGGGAAAACCATCAGCTACGTACTCCCCACCCTACAAAAACTAGAGGCACGCGTAGAACCAAAACGACACCGCGAGCCTACCATCCTTACTCTAGTCCCCACCCGTGAGCTCGCGCAGCAGGTTCACAGTGTCTTTGAAGAATTTCTCCCCGCACTGACAGACCGCTATCACTCTATGGCCGTTCACGGTGGAGTTTCTATTAACCCACAGATGCAAGCCGTTGGTAAAGCTGACATCCTCGTCTGCACACCAGGTCGACTCCTCGACCTAGTAAATAAAAATGCCGTTAATCTCACTAGCATCACTACCTTAATATTAGATGAAGCTGATAAAATGCTCAGCCTAGGATTTAAGGAAGAAATAGACAGCATCATAGCCCGGCTTCCCAAAAAACGCCAAAACCTACTATTTTCTGCCACCCTAAGCGAGGACCTTAGCTCCATTCATAAGATGCTGTTAGATCAGCCTACCATTGTTAAAATAACCACTCCACAGCCCACGCTCAATGCAGACACCCCATGTGAGTCAGAAAATCGGTCTAAAGATCTTATCCATCAACTTGGCTACTTTACCCCTGATGAGAAAAAAGGCCCGCTACTCCGCTACCTGATAAAAAGTAATGAGTATAAGCAGATACTCGTCTTTGCCTCCTCCACCCGCATGGTAGATAACATCACACGTAAACTCTGGAAAAATAAAATCGATGCCGATGCCATTCACTCCAAAATCAGCCAAACTGGTAGACGTGAAATCCTGCTGGACTTTAAATCAGGTAAATTAAAAGTCCTCGTAACTACAGACCTCTTAGCACGAGGTATCGATATCGATCACCTCCCATGTGTGATAAACTACGAGCTACCCCGCTCACCGAAAGACTACATTCACCGTATAGGTAGAACAGGCCGCGCTGGAGCATCTGGAAACGCTATCTCTCTCATATCTCCTGAGGAAATACACCACTTCAGAGTGATCCAAAAAAAGATGGGACACCGAGTAAAGATGCTCCATTCAGCGGATATTAACCTACATGGGTATTAAAATCTAGTGCCACTTGATCTACAAAAAGGCTGCCATATGCTCTCCCAGTAGCGCCAGCCGCTCTTTCTCAGTATCACTAAACTCATAGGGCTCCACCTTCCCCACTCCCAGTGTCCCTACTACCTGACTACCGTCGGGTGAAAAAATAGGCACAGCTAATGAACCAGAAGCCCCAGTTCCACGGGCATCTTCTTTAGCCACACCACCGAGGTCCTCTTGCAGATTACATAGCTCCACCGGAGCTCCGCTCTCTGCAGCCACTCCAGCAATACCTTTGCCAAATGGAATCTGCGCAATTTTTTCAATTAAAAAGTCTGGCACACCAGCGTGACTAACAATTTCCAATAATTCACCATCCGCCCGGTGCAAAGTACCAGTCTGACAGCCGAACTCATCCATCACCTCCTTTAATTTTACATCCACCTCATTCATCACTCACTCTGTAGACATATACTACGGGTAAGTCCAACTTCTAGAATCAATAAATACCTCACGGCGATGCTAAAATCAGCCTTCTCATAAAACTAAAAATACGTTAATTAACTCACATGCGCACGAATTTCCTCCATCACATCAAACTTCATATCACTGCCATACTACTGTTCAGTGGCATGCTATCTCATGCAGAGACACGTATGGCACCAGATTTTGGTGATTCTATTACATGGGAAGACAGAGGTGAAGCCCCCTCACTCACTAACCTAGAAGGTAAATCTGTTATCGTCATCTTTTTCCAAAGCTGGTGCGGTATCTGTAATGGCTGGTCAGGTAAAATGTTTAAACAAATCGAAAATGCCTACCAAGATAAACCAGAGGTAATTATCGTAGCACTTAAAACTGACGGTGGATCCATTGCTGATGCTAAGAAATATCTCGACTCACGTGCCAACACCTCTAACTGGCTAGTAGGTATCGATAAAAATGCTGCATACTACCAGAGCCTTGCTGGTACTACTAAGCTCTACCACTACACATGGATCAAGCCAGATGGCAGCATTGGAGAAATCGAACAAGCCAGCAGATTCTACACACTTAAAGACGGCAGTAAGACTTTTAAGGCCGCCTATCCTAAGATCGTAAACCTCTTTACTCAGAACGCCACCCCTGTTCTCCCCACTGACCAAGCATGGGATGCTGATCTTAAAGACGCTATTGACTCAGCTGAAAAAGGCCGCTTCCTCACCGCCCTCAAGCTAGCTAACAAGTCCAGAAACGAAAATGCAGAAACTCTTAAGTCTGCCATTTCACAGAAAGTAGCAACCAGCATCACCAAGCTCACCAGCCAAGTCAACGATGCCACAAACAAAAATCGATATACTGCATACCTAAAGCTCAATGGCATAGCAGATAGCTACGGCTCATCTTCACACGGTAAAGCTGCCCGCCAAGTAGTTAGTTCCACACAACGGGAGCCATGGATTCGCAATGAAATAGAAGCTCAAAAAGACTATCAGTCCATCATGAAACGCTCAGCCAGAGCTGATGATGCCCGCAGCCGCGCACGCATCAAAAAATCACTCCTTAAGTTAAACTCAGAATTCCCAGAAACCTACTACGGACGTCTAGCCGCTGCCGCCAAATAAGCTAGCCAGCCCCCTTACCCATACAGAGTAAATATCTGCCGGTATCACAGCAAACGTAGAAAACAAAAAAAATGCACTAACGGAGAATTAGCCTCCCGTTAGTGCACTTATAAATAATCACAGCCTACGCCTAGCGTGATAATGACTTAAGCAAGCCAGCTGCTTGACTTTCAATTGGGTTTGTACCGTAGCCAGTCTGACTGCGGATAGCTGATTTTGTGATTGGGTCTACATTTTTAGTAGCTGCATCAACAGCTGCATCACCAACGGCTTGAGGAACGATTTTGTTATCAGTAGCGCATGATGATACCAACGCACTTACGGCTGCTACAAAGAGGATGTTTTTAAATAGTTTCATAGTTATTTTATTAAATGATCAAATTGAATTCAATCTTCTCTAGAATTAAACACACTTAAAAATAAGCGGTAAAGAAGAAACCACCAACCCTCTACTATGATCGTCTAGGCCTCCTACCTTTTGGGATAGGCTTCCCCTTAAACTTTTGTAATTTACGCTTTTTATTCTGCAGTGGCTTAGACCGCTGCTTTTTCTTTCCCCTAGCACTAGTGCTATGTTGCTTTTCTGGAGGCTTAGACTCGGACATTGGCCCACACACTAGCAAGTATTTCATGATTCACTAATCAAATTCACCGCCAATTAAATATGATTTGCCGATAATATAATTATCACCACAGACGGCCAGCCTCACAATCAGGCCTCATTTAAGATAAACATTTCCCTCCTCAATATTTTTGAAAAGTATACCTAAACAATATTTATCAATATATACGTAATCAGCCATAAAGCAGGGCCAATAGTAAATCATTAAAATATTGTCTTTTAATACCTTAGTAGCGAATCTATTCCCATCAATTCGGTTTCCACATCCTTCCTTAATTTATTATGAATATTCCCTTTATGATCATTTCCGGTCTCGCGATGCTCGTGAGCCGATGGGTAGGCGGCCGCCTACAGAAACGCTTTGCAGAATTCTCCGAACTCCCGATCTCCATGAGTGGGCGCGAAGTTGCAGAAAAGATGCTCGCAGATCGTAATATCTCAGATGTCTCTGTGATCTCCACAGGTGGACAACTAACGGATCATTATAACCCAAGGGATAAAACCGTCAACCTAAGTACAGTCGTCTACGAGCAACGCAACATCGCAGCAGCAGCTGTGGCCGCTCACGAAGTTGGCCATGCAGTGCAGCACTCCACCTCCTACGCCTTTCTCACCATGCGCTCGAAACTCGTGCCCATGGTAAACATAAGCTCAAAGCTCTCCCAGTGGGTTATTATGGCTGGTTTTGCCCTCGCAGCTACTGGGAACTACTATGTATTCATGATTGGCATCGCACTCTTTGCCATGACCACATTATTCACAGTTGTCACCCTCCCCGTTGAGTTTAATGCCAGCAGCCGCGCCCTAAACTGGCTCGAAGAAACTGGAATATCAGAGCAGTATCAAAGTCAGGCTAAAAACGCCCTTTTCTGGGCCGCCATGACCTACACTGTTGCCGCCATTGCATCACTCGGCCAGCTGCTCTACTTCATCATGCGCTTTCTAGCCATGAAGAACCGCCGCTAGTAAGTTAGTCATCAGCAGGAGTGCTCAGCATCCACCTAGCCTTCTGTCTCAGCAAAAAATGTATAGAATGCTCCTGATGCAAAAAATGTTCCATCATCATGGGATCTGAGCATGTGGCTTACCCATGCATCTGCCTCTTCCTCTGGGAGAGCGCCTAAGGTTGGCAGTAATCTGGCAAACCCTTGCACACTAGAGAGCCAATAGTCCCCTTTCCCACATTCAGAAATTACATCCACACTGTGGTTCATTAATCTATAACCAGAGGCTTTTAGCAATCTTGGAAGCTGCCGACAAATATCCGGATTGGTAGCAATTGCTGTAGTTAGAAGGTAATCTATTCTACGTGTCTTCTCATAGTCTGGTTGATTATACGTAGTCCCCGCATGATCAGCATCTAGGACTATTAACTTACCTCCCTTTTTTAAAACCCTCCGCGCCTCTGATAGCACCATCACTGGATCCGGCACATGACTAAGTAATGTGTGCATCGTGATAACATCAAAGGTTTTATCCTCATAAGGTAAGGCCCCTGTGTCTAAATGTTGCCACTGGATTATATGATTACCTGATAGACGTTCTGCCTCGCGGAGTAATTCAGCACTGATATCTGCACCATGAAATTGAGAATCAGGGTTTAATATCTCGGCTAGCTGTCTAATCACAACTCCAGTGCCGCAGCCAAGATCCAGCACACATAAGGATTTATCCGTCGGAAGTGTATCACCATAATTTTTAATCATTCTCAGAAAACGATCATTTTGGCCCCGCTCTTCTAAGCGGCTTTTCATGGCTTCGATTGCTGTTTTAGCTTGGCTATCAGGGTCTGTATAGGGGTCTGGCATCTATTAGTTTAGAAGAAATTATCCATACTAAATGATATGTGCAATGACCGATGTGAGCAGCCCTTCATCGTAATATCCGTAGCACCAGTTTATCTATATTTATCGGTATCTGCCTTTACTGACACAGATACATTATCCTAGCTGGAAGAGGCGGAGCAGCAGGAGCGCAGATTAACAATACAGCGGCCAAAATGATAATTAACTCATTACAAAAAATTTATATCTCTTACTTTTTAAGTTAATATTTCTGCATTAGCTTATACTGTTTGGCGTCTTCATCCTCATTGAGGTGATGATACCTTTACCCCCCGCTAGCCGAAAATAATTCTGTATGCCTTCTAAGACTTAGCTAGCTTACCCTTTAATTAACAACATTGTGCGGGTTTTCACACTCACCCTTAGTCACATTTCTGTCATTCGGCACTTGATCAAAACCCCTCTTTTATCATTTCTTATCTCATGAAAAAATCGCCTATCGCATTAAGCCTGCTACTCACGGTGCTGCTCTCACAGCAGTCACTTATTGGTAATGACTTCGCTTTCAGACAATTTACCTCCAGCGATGGTAAACCCTTAAAGGCAAAGTTAGAAATGTTTGATGGTAGCACTGTTAAAATCAAAACACCCAGAGGGGCCACTTTTGAGCTCCCACTTGATCGATTTTCACCTGAGGACCAAACCTTTATCAAAAACGCTTACAAACCAGACACCACAAAGTCAGCATATCCAGCTGCCAACCTCGATGTAGAGCAAGGTAAAGTCCTAGGGCCAGTGCAAGCCACTGAGAAGTCATCCTACCATCTCTACGTCCCTACATCCCTCGTCGAAGGCCGTAAAGCCCCTCTATACATGATAACCCTCGCAGGCGGCGGCAAAAAAAGCAATATAATCAGTGGCCTACAGAAAACCTCCGAGCTACTGGGTGCTATCATCGCATTATCCGTAGAAGCTAGTAACGCAAACGCCCGATCCAAGTCCAAAGACAAGTTAGTAAATAATCAACATGGTCAAAACTGTGTTAATCATCTCCTAGACACCTTACCCATTGATAAAAAACGTATCATTTTTGGCGGCAACTCTGGTGGTGCTGCAACCGCCTTCCAGATATCTCACTACATTAAGGCTCTAGCCGTAATTAACAAAATTGGATATAAAAGTACAGCATACAAACCACAATTAAAATACTGTTACGGTATCTCTGGATCAGCTGACTATAACCGATACCATGTAGCTCTGGCCGCCAGAGACATGAAAAATAATGGTTTTCACCGTTTCGTCCCTGGAGGACATGTCGATGGTGGCAAGGAAAAAGAAATTGATGCTCTCTTCTGGGTGCATTGCAAGCACCTCGGAGACAAACAAAGCAAATACGGCGAAGAAGCCTCTCAATTTATTGATAAGGCTCTTACTTGGCTGGAGCAGGAAACTCCTTCAGGTAACGTCTACCATAATGCAATTCTCCTTGGCGAAAACTTTGAGTTCGAAACAAAACAAAAAGGTCGTCACATACAACTGCTCAATTCCCTTAAAGCAAATCCTGAACACGTTCTTTATCATGAGGGCCTAATCACCTTTAACGAATTCTCAGTCAAGCACCTCAAAACATCCCATGAGAAAAGCCTACAAAATTTCACCGACCCCAAGGTCGCCACCAAATCCAAAGAGTTTGAAGAGACCTACGGCAGTATCAAAGAATTTGCAGGTATCATCAAATCCTTCCAGAGCGCTACCGCCAAGTAACTACACACCGCGAGCTAACTATCCTTACGGTAATTATTTCAGAGCGATAGGGTTCCTCACCATCACATGATAAACCCCGTCTTCATATTAAAGACGCTAGCCTGTAGCTGCATAGACAAGAAGAAAAAAGAGGCAAAAGGGACTTTCGCATGATGGTAATGAGTGCGATTTTTCTTAGGTTACCTTATTGCTAACCAGCGATACGGCGTCGACTACTCTCTGAGATGTCTGCTGCATTGGCGGGCTTCGTTCCATCTCCGAAATGTCGCTCCCACCTCCACTCCGGCCGCTAATGCAGAGGGAGAAGGATATTGCACCTTAAACTCAAAATGGTATGAACCTTTACAACTAGCCACAGTAGGTTTTAACGACCTCTGAAATATCACTCTCTATGCGCCCTGCCGAGAGGCGCCCCTCAAGCTGAACGTCTAATCGCCCAGTAAAAAAATTCACCATTAGCTTAAACCGTTAATAAAACTGACAAAATACTTGCTACAGTATGGAGCCCCCCTCATCTCCTGACACTTCTACGAGACTTTTACTACGTGTAATCCGAGATTGTCTCTTGCATCTAAACCTAAACCAAGCAAAACTATCACTATGCCCGCACGGGAGAAACGACGCGAAACTGCAGCCGGACTTTTTGTTCTCATCGGGCTTTTACTACTTGGGGTCCTAGTCCTTCAGTATGGCCACTTGGGAGATAGGTTTAAAGATCACTACCCACTTTACGTTGAATTCCCTGATACAGACGGCCTTATTGAAGGAAGTGAAGTAAGGCTCCGTGGTGCTAAGGTAGGCCATGTAGCTTCTAGCCCAGAGCTTGTTACGGCAGGCGCTACTAGCGCTGTCAGGATGGAGATGAGCCTGCGTGATGATATTATGATACCAGTGGATTCCACATTTCAAATATGCTCTTCTGGGTTTATTGGAGATAAATACATTGATATTAAACCTCCAGAAATAGAGTCTGGTGATTTCTACGAGTCTGGTGACACCATAACTGGGGCTGGCTCGGGAGGCTTTGACGCCATTAAGACTGATGCAGAAAATATCGCTAAAGACGCCAGTATTCTACTCAAAGATGCAAAGACTACTTTTTTAAAGATAGATGAGGCACTAACTGAGATTACTATTCTCGGGCAAAACCTTAACGTCACCATGAATAAGGTGAATAACAGTTTCCTCTCAGAGGATAATTTAAATCGTTTGAGCACATCAATCTCTAACTTTGAGGCCGCATCTAAAAATATTGCCAGTGCATCCAAAGACCTTAAACCTACCATTGCAGATGCCAAAAGAACCATTGCCGGCCTCTCTAAAGCGGCCGACTCGGCAGATAACTTATTTACCAGTGCTCAAAAGGAAATTCAGAACATAGAACCTGCCCTACGCGACCTACCTAAGGCAGTTAAAAGCATCAGCAGAGCCGCAGGCAAAGCGGAGGATACTATGGACGCACTACAAAACAAAGATAGTCTTGTAGGCGCCATGGCCTATGATCGTAAAACAGGAAATGATGCAAAGGAATTTGTCCGTAATCTCAAACGCTACGGTATCCTTCGCTATCGTGATGACTCCACTAAGGAGGAGCATGATCCACGTAACAAATTTCGAGGTAGCCGTAGGTAGAATCGCCTCACCACCGTGCCTATGAATACTAACGAACCACGTATCTACCTGCTGCCGAACTTGATGACAGCAGGTAATCTCTGCTGTGGATTTTTTGCAGTATTAACCATCTTTCAGGGTATGAAGCTGGATGATTTTGCCGCCGCCTACCCTTTCTATGAAAAAGCCATTCTACTTATTTTTGGCTCCTGTTTATTTGACTTATTAGATGGCAGGCTAGCTCGTATGGGCGGCCAAGAATCACCTTTCGGTCAGGAGTTTGATTCTATTGCCGATGTTGTCTCTTTTGGTATGGCGCCAGCGCTACTCGTCTCAAAAGCTGTGCTATTTAACCTCCCGAGTAAGATAGGATGGGCCATCGCCTTTATCTATTTACTCTGCGGCGCCATGCGCTTAGCGCGCTTTAACTGCCTAGCTAATATGCCCAAACAGCCAGGAGACAGTAATGACTTCCGAGGTATTCCTATCCCCATGGCTGCCGGATTTATCGCATCCATTACCTTTCTGCTAATTGATTTTAGTAGGAATGAAACTACTGATGATCTAGGATACTGGAACTACGTACTTGGTGCCGCCATGCTTGGACTCTCTGCACTAATGATAAGTAATGTAAATTACCCCAGCTTTAAAAAGGTAGACTTCCAGACTAAGGGCACGTTTCTGAGTATCATCGCAGGGGCTATCATTATAGTCCTCTTACTAAATGAAAATACTCGGTGGTACACCCCAACTATGATTTTCTCTCTCTATCTCGTCTATGGATTATTTCGCCCACTTATCTCTAAGAACTGGAGACAAAGTATCGAACATTCACTTGATTCAGATGAATCGAGTGAAAAGAAAATAACGTAGTGCTACTCATCCATGTTTTAGAGAAACCTCACGCCTATCCCATTGACCTAAAATAGATTGCTCCCATAATCTACATTGATTTCTACGCTTATCCGCCTATCCGCTTTCCCACTATCGCTCTTATGTCTACTACTCTACGGATAAACTCCCATATTATCCGCCTCTCACTTATACTTATCACGCTAGTAGCTATGTGTGATTACGCACAGTCGCGTAATATAGATCACGTGGTTATAGATGCTGGCCACGGCGGTAAAGATAGCGGAGCAAACCGCGGCAGTGTCTATGAAAAAACCTTAGCTCTCTCAGTCGCTAAACGTGTAGAAAAACTACTAAAGGCAAAGGGTATGCCTGTTATTATGACACGGCGTAGTGATAAGTTTGTCACCCTAACAGACCGTGCCTTAATTGCTAACCGATACAAGAACGCTGTCTTTGTCAGTATTCATTTCAATGCTCATGTTAGCTCGCGCTACCACGGTATAGAAACCTACTATTACGGTGGTGAAGGTAGTAAACTGGCAGCTCATATCCACCTACGTATGCTGAGCCTATTAAAGGGTAAAGACCGTCGCTCACGTCAGCGTAAGGATCTAGCTGTGCTCAGGCGTACAGACTGCCCAGCTGTGCTCGTAGAGTGTGGATATATTAGTAACCACGCGGAACGCCAGCGCTGTATTCAGACTTCTTACCATGATAACTGCGCACGCGCTATCTCTGATGGTATCATCGCATATAAGAATTTTGGTAAAGACTGATTAGCTGTAATCACCTGCCCTCGATAAATAATTAGCACTACTCTGGTAGAATTGAGTGCTCTTTTAACCACTTCAGGCAGATACCTGGCCACTCTCTCACGTTACCAGCTGTAGTAGTGCCCATGCCAAACCCGTGGCCACCGGAGTCAAAAACATGGTATTTTACCGGCACACGCAGTTTTACGAGTACATCTGCGAGTAAAGCGCTATCTGGGTAATATAATTGGTCTGATTTTGCTACCGTAATAAATACTGGAGGAGTATCTTTAGTAAATTTCAGCTCGGGGGCTACAGTATGAGACTTCTTATTTTCCCTGATATAGGCAGGGTAGACCAAGATGCCAAAGTCTGGTTTTGAACTCACTGATCGATACTTTTTTTCCTCCGTATAATTGCGTTTAGGATTACTTAAAAGAACCGCAGCAAGATGCCCGCCAGCAGAAAACCCCATCACCACTACCTTACTGCGGTCAATACCCCATAACTCAGCATTTTCACGGATGATAGTAATAGCACGCTGAGCGTCTTCTAATGGGGCTTCGTGTTTACTGCGGCCTACTCTACGTGGCACACGGTACTTTAAAAGCACACCGGTAATACCGTTTTTACTTAACCACCGACAGAGCTCCTTACCTTCATGATCAATGGCTAGAATGTTATAGCCTCCGCCAGGGCAGACAAGCACTGCTACACCTGATGCTTTAGTTTTTTCCGCATGAAAAACTTCAAGACTAGGAACCGAAACTTTACTTAAGCGAGTCCTACCATCGGCAGATTTTTTAAGCACATCCTCCGTTGCCACCTTTTCACCAGTTGCAAGGCCGGGCCATAATGGCTGTGGTTCCGCACAGAGTATAGGCGCCATTAGCAGCCACAGCGTAAACACTTTCATACTCACCATTCCACCACACTGCCTGACCAGTGTCACGCACCAAGGGGTAATGTAAATAGTAACTGCAGCCCGTATCCCCTAACTACATCATAGGCACGTTATCCATTATCGAGTTAAAAAAAGGGATTTCCATCGCTAATATATTACTTTCTTTCTAACGTTACACCCATGGCACAAATTGGCGCACGCGCACAGCTTACCGTTTCTAGAGAAAGTGGCCCCGGATATTTTCTTAACTCTGATGGAGAGCTAGGGGAAATACTCCTCCCACGTAATGAAACCATAGGAGATATAAAGTTAGGAGCAGCAATAGATGTCTTTATTTACTGCGATTCTGAGGACCGCCCTATCGCTACCATGAAGTCCCCCCTCGCCATGCCCGGTGAATTTGCCACTCTACGCTGTATTAATGTTACACCTATTGGCTCATTTCTTGACTGGGGCTTAGCAAAGGATCTTCTCGTCCCTTTCCGCGAGCAACAGAGCCGCCTAGATGTTGGTAAATCCTACGCCGTATATGTCTATGTAGACGACAAGAGCGGACGTATAGCGGCCTCACGCCGTATTGGTCGATTTTTAAAAAGTGAGCGCCCAAACTACGAAGTAGGCCAGAAGGTAGATCTCAGAATTTTTGCGAAAACCGAATTAGGATATAAAGCCATCATTAACGGAGAATACTCAGGTGTCCTTTTTTCCAATGAAGTATTTCAAGCGCTAGAATCTGGAGAGCAAACTACCGGCTATATCACCAAATTACGTGATGACGGCAAAGTAGACCTCTCTCTCTACCAAACAGGCAAAATGGGTATTAATGATCTAGAAACCCGTATTCATGAAGAACTTACCGCACGTGGAGGATACTGGGAACTATGTGACTCCAGCCCTGCTGAAATGATCTATGATGAACTAGGCATTAGTAAAAAAGCGTTCAAAAGAGCAACCGGCGCTTTATTTAAAAAACGCCTAATTACCATCGCAAAAGACGGCATCAGAACTATTAAGGAATAAAGTCGATACTCCCCCCTCTTACATCAATAATTTATGAGTCTTAAATCTATAATATACATCGGCTTTAGTGGCATACTAGTCATGTTTGGCGGAAAATATATCCTTGGTTCAGAAGAACTAGTTACTGAAGACGGTAATATTTCAGCCACCACACTACCATTGGATAAAAAAACGGCAGAAGTAACATACCAGACCGCCACCTTTGGCATGGGATGATTTTGGGGGCCTGATTCCGAGTTCGGAAGCATCCCTGGCGTTCTTCGCACCCGTGTAGGATACTGCGGTGGTAAAAAAGAAAAACCCACCTACCGGAGTATGGGTGATCATACAGAAGCTATTTCCATTGATTTTGACCCCAGAGTAATTAGCTACGAAAAGCTGCTCGCCTATTTTTGGAATGGCCATAGCTGTAGTTCAGTGAACTCCAACACACAGTATATGAATGCTGTATTCTACAGGAATGATACCCAGCACGCCATCGCCAAGAAATCACTCTCAGAGCATATCACTAAGCTTCGTATTAATACCGCCAATGTTCAGACCAAAATCCTCCCAGCCAATACCTTTACCTATGCTGAGCGCTACCACCAGAAATACTACCTCAGGCGTAGTGGTGACATCCGTACATTCCTAGAAGAACAATACCTAGATGCTAAGTCACTAGCAGACTCCACTGTAGCCACCAGACTCAACGCCTACCTGGGGTCTGGCGCACGCAGAAATTGGTCCGATTTTCGTAAAGAATTATCCAGCTACGGACTACCTGAAAATTTAGAGCAAAAAGTCCGTAAAATCGCTGACAAAAAACGTTAAAACCCTCCAAAAAAGCAAACCACTATTCGTATTGCACAAATAATTCTTCACCTCATCCACTTCATCCCATAAATAAGTGTGTATCACTTATGACCTCTAGACCTAATGAACCTCTGGAAATACTCTATCAGGATGAATGGTTAGTCGCAGTTAATAAGCCAGCGGGCCACCTCGTCCACCCCGCTGACCAGCCTCAGGAAGATGATCTTGTTACAATGAAAATACTGCGCGATCAGCTCGGGCGCTTGGTTTACAATGTTCATCGGCTAGATCGCCCCACCACTGGTGTATTACTCTTTGGACTCGATAGCGCAGCCACCAAATATCTACACCGCGCTTTTGAGCGTCATGATATGAAAAAAACATATCTAGCCATCGTCAGAGGAAGCCCTGATAACACTCAATGGCAGTGCCACGAGCCTATCCAAAAAGAACATGGCAAACCTATCCGCGAAGCACACACTAGTTTTCAGTTGCTAGAAAAAGCCCTGATTAAGGAAACCACTATTAGTCTCATCAAAGCCACTCCACACACTGGCCGATTTCACCAGATACGCAGACACTTACTACATGCAGGCACGCCCATAGCAGGAGATTACCGCTATGCTGGCATTGAGCAATCTCACGAGATAGGGGCACTTCTTGGGAGTGGCAGTCGTATGCTACTACAGGCGCACTCCATTGCCTTTGACCACCCCGTCACTGGTGATTACCTTATTATTAAAGCGCCAGCTGATGAGCACTTCATCCGCTCTTTCCCTAGCTACTTTAAATCATGAAACTCCAGCACTCACCGTCGCCAAATCGACTCTACCGCTGGTATCAAGAAGGTAAAATTACTCGCCCCCAGTGGCTAGAGGGTATGAGGCAGCACTTTTTACTAGCACTTAAAGAAATTAGCGAAGACCGCTCAGACCCACAACGTGCGTTACTCGAAACATGGCGCTGCAAAAATGCTGCGCGACGGCTAAAAAAGGAACACACTGAGGCCGAACTACGAGAGGTCTTCATGTCTCTCAGCGAATTAGACGACTTTCCTCCCGCCACTTATCTATGGAATGGTGATCAGCTAGACATCCCCCTACACTGCTTTTTACGTGAAAAACGTGCTCCCGTGCTACGCTTTCCAAAAGTTAGCATTCGCCGTCTCACAGCTGAGGTAACTATAGAATACGGCGCAGTTAAAACCAAGGACCGCATGCGCGAAACTATTTACCTCCGCAGAGACTGGCGCGGTACTATGGTGGTAGAATCCCGAGATTAACTCTGCACCTTTTTAACAAACTGTGCCTTCAGAGCAATGGCCATACCATCCATTTTGCAGTCTATCTCATGATCCCCCTCCACAAGGCGGATTGGCTTAGACTTCATTCCACTCTTAAGCACCTTAGAGCTACCCTTAAGCTTAAGATCTTTGATCATCTGCACCACATCTCCAGTTTCTAAGATATTACCGTAAGCGTCCTTCACCACTGGCACCTCATCTAATTCTTCCGTGATTTCCTTTTCCCACTCGTGGCCACAGGTCATACACTCATACTTAAATGGGTGATCTAAAACATCATCTACAGTACAAATAGGGCAAGAAATATCAGGCATACACAGAGATAACCCCCCAGACCACTTTTTCACAAGCGCAGATTACCCCCGCAGCTCACCCCTCACATGCCCACTAGCTCACATTAGTTATTTGATAAAATCAAAATGAACTTACTTGTCGATCTACCCTATTTTGCGATAATGGGCTCAGACAATGAGTTGGAAGTTACATAACGCCATGTGGCCAGGTCTTGTAGGTAAAGAACCCGGCTCAGCTCAGCCGCCTATCAGCCTGGATAGGATGCTCGACCTTACTCAAAATACTCAAAATACTCGTAATTCCACGGGTACATATCACGGTATAGATATTTTTCTCTCCTCTCCTCATCTAGATATTAATGCAGAGGAGAGCGCTATTAGAAAATTAGCTGATAACATCGCCGATAGAGGTCTATCTGTAGGCACCTTAGTAGCACCTATCTGGAAAGAAACTGGTGGCGGTAGTTCCATGGGAAGCGTGGAAGAACGGAGAAACTTCGTAGCCGCAGTCCGCCAAGCTTGCCGCTACGCCGCTATCCTCCGTGATCATGGCGTTCGCAGTTACGGAAGTATTCGTATAGATTCTGCCACCAGTGTAAGTCAATGGGCAGAAAACCCCACCGAAGGTACCAGACGCATCGCACAAACCTTCCAAGAATGTGGCCGTATAGCAGAAGACCATGACGAAGTTCTCGTTGCAGAAGGTGAAATCTGCTGGGGAGGTATGCACTCATGGCAAGATATGGTAAACCTACTCGAAGAAACTGCCATGCCAGAGCGAGTAGGCTTTCAGGCTGATCTTGCCCACACCTATCTCTACATGCTGGGGCACAACGCTCCTGCTCACCGCCTCCTCCCAGATGACTACTCAGATGATGAATTCTGGGAAGCATACAAGGTCATGACCAATCAGCTTCGTCCGTGGACTTACGATTTTCATGTTGCGCAAAATGATGGCACTGTGCACGGCACAGGGGCACATGATAAAACTGGACGCCACTGCCCCGCTGATGACCCTAACGGTAAACTTAATATCACTCGCTGCGCTAGCTACTGGTTACTTGACGAACACGGCAACGAGCGTAAAGAAATCCAGCACATCTGCTGGGATGGCTGCATGCTCGCTAATAAACAACTGCTCGAGCAGACCACCTGGGATACCATCCTCGGTACCATGCAGCAAATCAACACACTCTAATAAAACCTAACACACACGACTAAATATTCATGAAAATAGGAATGAACATGCACCTCTGGTCTACTCATGTAACGGAAGAACACTTCTCTGATATTGAAAAACTCAAAGAAATAGGCTACGAGGGCATCGAGATCTTTCTCGCAGACCCAGTGCGTTCTGGCTACGAAAAGGTAGGTAACTTTCTTAAATCTATCGACCTCGAAGTAAACGGATGCCTTGGACTAAATGCCGAACAGAACATCATATCAGAAGATCCCTCGTCACGCCAAGCCGGCTTAGATAAGCTTAAAGAAGCCATCGATAACATGCACGCCGCTGGAGGTAAAAATATATGTGGCCCCTTTCACTCCGCCTTTGGAACCTTCTCTCGTAACTCCCCACAAGAAGAGGAATATAAACGTAGTGCAGAAGTTCTTTACGCCGCGGCAGAATATGCAGCACAGGCAGATATCACCCTCACCCCTGAGGCCCTCAACCGCTTTGAGTGCTACCTCGTAAACACCATGGCACAGCTAAAAAAACTTGTTGATATGGTAGACCACCCTAATCTTCGCGGTATGTTTGACCCTCACCACGCAAACATTGAAGAAAAATCCTTTGCGCAGGCTATTGAAACTATTGCCCCTGTTATGACCCACGTTCACATAAGTGAAAATGACCGCGGCACCCCCGGTAGTGGTAACGTAGCATGGGATGAAGTATTCAGCGCTATCGCCAAAACCGGCTACGATGGCTGGTACTACATTGAGGCATTTTCACGTGATGACCTCGATTTTGCTAATGCTATAAACGTCTGGCGTGAGTTTAATCCCCGTATGGACATCTGCCGTGATGGTTACGCCTTTACCAAGGCAATGATCGAAAAACATAACATCAAATAAAACAATGAAATTTGGAAACGAATGCTACACATGGTTTATGAAGGACTCTGGAGCCTTCTGGGATAACCAGCTAGCCCATATGATGGAAGTTACTGCCAAAGCAGGTATGACAGGTATAGAGCCTATTTTTTCATGGCTGGGTGAGCTAGCAGATGCAGATAAACTAGAAGCATGTCTTGATAAATATGGTATCGAACTTGCCGCACTAGCATTTGTTCAAGACTGGAATCAACCACAAGAAACTGCAGAAGAAAAAGAAGCCGCAGACCGCGCTATTAAACTTCTCTCCCGCTTTCCTGACGCAGTACTCTGTACCGTGCAAATGCCTACTGGCCGTCATGATCTATTCCAGCGCCAGCAGAATTTAATTAACAACATCAACGCCGTCTCCTGCCGCGCCGCCGATGCTGATATCCCATGTAGCTTTCACCCAAACTCCCCTGAAGGCTCTATTATTCGTACAGAAGATGACTACTGTAATATCATTGAGCAATTAGACTCCACCGTCACTGGCTGGACTCCAGACGTAGGCCACATCATCAATGGAGGTATGGACCCGCTCAATAAAATGAAAGACTACCAAGAACTTATCAATCACGTTCATTATAAAGACTGGGATGGAAATCCTGATTTTGCTCTTATGGGCGAGGGCAAAGTAGACCTCGAGGGCATCACTAAGTGGCTAAACAGTCAGGAATACGATGGCTGGATCATCTGTGAAGATGAATCACCTAAGGCCATAGATGACCCTGATGGGGTTACCATCCATGATGGAGAATGGATTAAAAAATCTCTCCTTCCTCTTATCGACTAAGTAGCATACCTGTTAGATTAACCCCTCTCGCAAATCACCATCAAAGTTAGTCTGCCAGTAGCTACCTGTCTCCACGTGTAGACAAGTAAGCCAGCCGCCACGCCCCACATCTGTATCAATACAAACGGCGTGCCCTAGATTAAGAGGGACATGTGATTCCTGTGCCGTATGTCCGCATACCATAATCTTACCTGACATATGTGGTTTTGGTTTGCCAAATTTCTTATGGATAACGGTAAAAGGAAGTTGTTCATAAAGCGGCACATCTGCCTCTAAGTTAGCATGTACAAAAATGTGTGTATCCGTTTCATAATGAGGCCTACAGGTACGGATAAACTCCCAGTGAGAGTCTAACACATCTTTCATATCTCCAGACCCATAAGACTCCAATGTCTCCGTACCTCCCCAGGCGGCTCTCCACTGCTCTAGCTCTATGTAATTTATCCTAGCGAGCGCAAACTTCTCTTCATGATTTCCAGATAGAAAAATAATATTCAAATCTTGCATTTGTAGTCTGATCAAAAAATCAATCACCGCCTTACACTCTGGCCCTCTATCCACATAGTCCCCCATGAAAATAATGCAATCTTCTGGCTGTGGATCTATCGTTTCCCAAAGTTTCTTCAACGGCACTAAACAGCCGTGAATATCCCCAATCGCTAATGTTCTCATAAGTAAAATAGTGTTATTTCAAGTACGCCTCACTTTTCCTAAGTATAACTAAGCTATAGTGGAACCTATATTAATCGACTCTCTTCAGGTTCACAATCAGCTCATTCATGGCAAAACCATATTTTTGCATTCTCTTAATCCCTGCCGTAAAATTAGCCGGAGTAGCCTGAGGATTTTTTGCCAGTAACCAGAGATATTTTTTATTAGGACTACCTACGATTGCTAGCGTATGAGCATCGTTAAGATCTAGAATCCAGTAATCACCAGCAAAAAGCGAAGCGGGGAATTTGTGGAATCTCACCTCTAACTTTGCTTCACTATCCGGAGTATCACCTACGATCTTAGCGGCACCACGAATAGATGTCCTCTCCCCACTGGCCTTGAGCCCCTCATTGAAAACTGAAATTTCACCACGAGGCATCACTTTGTATGTCGCTTTAGCAGCTACTACTCCACGCTCAAAAAAATTAGGTAATCGTGCTACCTCATGCCACTGGCCAGCATATTGCTCCGGTTTAAAATTCGTAACCGTAGGTAATGAATCATGACGAGATGATACACAGGCACAGAGTGTGACTGAGAGAATCAAGAGACAACTAACTAATTTCATTTTCACAGAAGAGCAGATGCTTAATTTTCAAACGGCACTAATTCTATCGCCTTACGAGCACTGCCATATGCCGCAGCTCCATCACCACCAACAGCCCACTCAATAACTGTAGTAGGAGTATGTGGTGGTAGTGGGCTTCTCTGGTATGGCGGCATTGCACGCTCAGCAAAACCTTTCTTCACCTCATCTAGAAACCAGTCTCTGAATCCTGTCTCAGATAGTCCACCACCTATGGTGATAAGCCCTGGATCTAAAATACTCGCTAGATCCCCTAAACCGTGACCCAGCACATTAGCCTGTAGGGCAAAGATTTCCTTAGCCAGCTTATCACCCTCTTCAGCGTAATCACGCACTTGAAAAGCTTTCTCCGAGATCGGTGCGTCTGATCTAGCCAATGGATGCTGACTATACTCAGGATTTTCTAATGCAGCCGCTAACTGCCTGCGCAGTGCCATAAGTGATACCCAGCCTTCCATACATCCACTTCTCCCGCGCCCATCAATAGGCAGTTCACCATTTTCAAACCGAGGCACGGAAAGGTCTCCAACCTCAACGGCAAGACCATTACTACCTTCATAAAGGTGACCACCAGAAAGCACCATGCCTCCTCCAAGCCCAGTGCCAGGTGCTACATAAAGAAGTCCACCGTGGTGCTCAGGGCGGTACATCCACTCACCAAAGGCTGCTGCATTACAATCATTGGTCATAAATACTGGTTTACCTATCAATTTAGAGAACTCACCGCGGATATCCGTCCCTACCCAGTCATCTCCTAAATTTGCCTTACCCCAGACTACGCCATTAGAGCAAGGAGCAGGAACATCAAGACCCACTGCATTTATATCCTCTATGGTAATTCCTGCCTGCTCAGCTAACTTTGACATCGCATACCTAAGCTGTTCAAAAGTCCTTGAGTAGCCCTCCTTCACATGGCTACGCACCTCGATAAGCTCGGCGGCTGATTCGCCCTCCGAGTCTAAAAGCATACACTTAATCGTCGTGCCCCCTATATCAAGTCCTGCAAAGTAATTTTTCATCTACAGCAATACTAATGAATCTAAAAACGCTGACAATACTTCTATTACACTGATTTACTAAATAAAAAAACAGCCCACTCTTATGTGAGTGGACCATTACGTTAAGTATTAAATAGGTATACTGACTGCATCCTAAGAAAGCGCCTAACGGAAAGTAATCGGCAAAATTTCAGCTAAGTGATCAAGTAACTTTTGGTGTGCTTGATCTACTTCCTTTGCCTTCATCGTACGCTCCGGTGAAAGGTAGTGGAATGTATAAGCAATGGATTTTTTATCAGAGGGGAGCTTTTCCCCAGTAGGATCCACGTAAAGGTCAAAACAGGCACAAGAAACTAGGAGGGGTTCATTATGCTTTTTAATCGCTTTCTCAATATCGGCATTAGCCATACACACAGGAGCTTCCATAGCCGCATCACGGCTGGATCCAGGGAACTGAGGTAACTCATCCACCTGAGATACACCTGAGCTAAGTTGCTGACACTTCTTCAACTCCAGCTCAACTAAATAGATAGCGCTAGCACTTCCTAATTCGCGGCATTTAGCCGGGCTAAGCTGAGCGAAGGCACCCACAGGCTTTCCTTCACACATCACATCAGCTGCTAAGATAAAGCCATCCCGATCACGTGGAGAGAATTGGATAGCTTTGTTAGGTAGTAGAGCTTGGATGGCCGCTTTAACATCAAAGGCGTCTATTATCTTATTCTCAGAATTCCATCCACTAGGTGTAGCATTTCCACCCATCAGGAGAGCCAATGAATCTGCTTCAAGGTCCTTGGCCTTTCCTCCACCAGCATTGCGGAACTGGCGGCCTATTTCAAAGAGCCGTAAAGACTTCACACCCTGACGGATATTTCGCGCAGCCGTAGCTACAAGTCCAGGAGTTAGAGATGGACGCATAATAGCGTGATCTTCAGATAGTGGTAAAGCAACACGGATTATATCACCATCTTGTAGAGGACGCACAGGCAGGGCCGTATCCATCTGCGCCACTGTAGCATCAGGAGCACTTTCGGCGATTAGCTTAATGGTCTGTGTTTCATAAAAACCCAGGCCTGTCAGAGCGTTACGCAGTGACATTTGGTAATCATAGTTCGTATCCACATCACTCTGCTGCACAAAGGTTCCAGCAAACCGTGATGGCACTTTATCTAATCCATGCACCCGTGCAATTTCTTCTACTAAGTCGATGTGGCGAGGGAGGTCCAGACGGTAGCTAGGCACTTGCCAGAAATTACCTTCACGTTTCTCAAGTCCCAGACGAGTAAGGATACCTTCAGCATCTTCCAGTGAAATAGATCCACCCATCAGTTGATCTAGTTTAGCAGCATCTAGTGCCACTTCACCGGTAAGAGTAGGTGTTTCTCCAGCCACTTCTGTGGATGTATCTACAGTCCCTCCTGCGATCTCACAAATAAGTTTTATAGCAAAAGCAGAAGATCTCAGCACCGCCTGTGGGTCTGAACCTCGCTCAAAGCGGTAGGAAGAATCCGAGCTAAGAATTAATCTACGCGAACTACGCCGTATATTAGACGGCGTGAAATAGGCTGATTCTAAAATAACGTCTGTCGTTGCGCTAGTAACACCGCTCTCTAATCCACCCATAATACCACCTAGCGCGAGAGCTTCACCTGATTCGTCAGAGATCACCACATCATCACCGGTAAGTACGTATTCCTCTTCATCGAGCGCCTGGAATTTCTCACCATCAGCTGCCATACGGATATCTAACGCACCGGAAACCTTAGCGGCATCAAAAGCATGAAGTGGATGCCCTAGCTCATGTAAAACATAGTTAGTAATATCTACAACATTGTTAATAGGGCGGAGACCAATAGCCTCTAGTTTAGTTTTGAGCCACTCAGGAGATTCTGCAACCCTAACTCCAGAGATCTTTACTGCTGAATAATAAGGGCATGAATCAGTAGCCCTCAGATTTATCAGGTCTGCAGCTACTCTTGTCTCTAATGCTGGAATAACTAGATTTTTACGCTCAAGACCGGCAAGTGCGGCTAATTCACGGGCCATGCCTGTATGAGAGAGTAAGTCTGGACGGTTAGGCGTAACCTCCACTTCAATGATAGTATCGGCATCAAATATGTCTTGTAGCTTCTGCCCTACTAAAGAGTCCTCCGGTAAAATCATCAGGCCATCTTCCACGTCAGTTAAACCGATTTCCCCAGCACCACACAGCATACCATTAGAAGCTACACCTCGTAATTTACCTTCTTTGATAACAAATCCGCCACCAAGATCTGAACCTGGTAATGCACAAGGCACCTTATCACCCACTTGGTAATTCTGTGCTCCACATACGATCTGGCGTAGCTCTGCTTCACCAGCGTCTACTTGACAGACTTTTAGTTTATCAGCATCTGGATGCTGCTCAGCAGATTTGATTTGAGCTACTACGATCTTCTCTGATGGCACTCCTTTACTGGATATACCTTCCACCTCTACACCGGCAAAAGTAAGTAGGTCATCAATTTCTTGTAAGGACATGTGAGCAAGGCTAAGGTGCTCGTTAAGCCAATTAAGTGAAACGTTCATAGTACAAAAGTGATCAGTAATCAGGGCGCAGTAATTAATGAGAACTTCGCCGACGTGGTTTGACCACAGAACAGCTATTTTTTACAGTGAAAAATAGGTATAACATCTACTCTATAGAGCCCATTAACCGTTTGATTTTTCCCAAACACTCACTTACCTATCTATGATCACTTAACATAAGTTGTGTTAGCTGCTTTCACCTAGAATCTAGATACCCACTAGCATCATGTTATTTTATAAAAATGCCGAAGAATATTTTGAAGAGGAGTATAAGCGTATGCTACAGAGAAAGATGGCCAACCTTCCTGACCAGGGTTCCATAACCAAGCTATTTCTACCTAGCCCAGAGCTTAATGAACACGACCACTTTCCTTACTACTCCCTTACACATGAAGTCGAGTCACTAGAGGTAGACCACCGAGGTATAGTAGGTGAGCGGCACCAAGCTGTCACTCGTCCATCAGGAGGACGCGAGCTCAAGGTATATCCACGAGGAACTGAGATCCGCAGTCACCGTCACCTTTTTGTAAGCTGCACATCAGATATTAAAGAACTTTCGCGACGTATGGAATTAGAAATCACCCCAGAAATGCTCGGACTAAATCTCCTAATTGATCGCGATGATGATCAAGATTTCTCCATTACTGAGCTCCCTGTGGGCACGATGATGTTACTCGCTGAAAATGGTGCTACTAAACCTGCAAAACCTCCCCTCGCCACACTGACAGGCTTCGTGAAACAAGAAGGCTGTGGCATTACAGGGAAGCTTATAGCAGATCACTATGGAGACCCGGCTCTCACTCGCAAATTCCGAGAGGTCAGCAAAGATCATCGAGGTATTCTCTGTAGTGTCGAATTCCCAGTATCAACCACGGTTGTCCTTCAAAAAGGACAGCGTATCTTCTTTCGCTACTCTAAAGGCTTGGCACCTTAAACAGAATCTTCAGACACCAAATCGACATCAACCAAGCCCCACTACACACAAAACCCCAAGAGCTAGAAGCACCTTGGGGTTTTAATAAATGTAATCTACTGGATGATTATCCACGTTTAATCTTCAACTGAGCAGTCGATCTTCCGATCGTTGCCTGAAGGTGAGCTATTTCCTCAGCATCCTCAACGTGATCAAGGTTTTCAAGTGCTTTTAAAGCTTCGTTTTTCTGCTTTTCAGCCTTTGTCTCGTCAATCTCGTCAGCAGTCACTGCCATGTCTGTGAGAACAGTGATACTTTCCTGATCAACTTCCGCAAAACCGGAGCCAATTGCAAGTGGATATACCTTACCCTCCATAGCATAGCGAAGTTCGCCAGGAACGAGAGGCGTAACCATCGCCGTGTGTGTCTCCAGCACTCCGATCTCGCCCGTTTCAGTAGGAAGATAAACGTCCGCTACATCACCGGAGAAAACTTTTTTTTCAGGTGTTACGATGTTGAGTTTGATCATGGTAGTGAGATTGAGGATGGCCACTTAATTAGCGCCACCCTCGATTTTAAAATCGAATAAATAATTTACTCAGCGTCACGTGAAACAGTATCAAGGCCTGCCTTCATATAGAAGTTACCCTCTGGCACATCGTCCCACTTACCATCAAGTAGCTCGCGGAATGCCTTTACGGTGTCATCTACTTTTACAAGAACGCCGGGGATGTTAGAGAAGACCTCGGCCACGTGGAATGGCTGAGTTAGAAGACGCTGAATCTTACGAGCACGGTAAACGGCTTGCTTATCATCGTCTGAAAGTTCGTCCATACCAAGAATCGCAATGATGTCTTGAAGGTCCTTGTAGCGCTGAAGCACTTTCTGAACGCCACGAGCAACCTCGTAGTGCTCCTCACCAACGATCTCAGGAGTGAGTGCCTTAGATGATGATCCAAGTGGATCAACAGCTGGGAATAGTCCCTGCTCAGCAAGGCCACGCTCAAGAACAACCGTTGCATCGAGGTGAGCGAAGGTGTTAGCCGGAGCTGGGTCAGTAAGGTCATCCGCAGGAACGTAAACGGCCTGTAGAGATGTAATGGAACCTTTTTTAGTAGAAGTAATACGCTCCTGAAGGCCGGCCATTTCCTCAGCAAGTGTAGGCTGGTAACCTACCGCTGATGGAGTTCGTCCAAGAAGGGCGGATACCTCAGCACCAGCTTGTGAGAAACGGAATACGTTATCCACAAAGAGAAGAACGTCCTGGTTTTCTTCATCACGGAAGAATTCAGCCATAGTAAGAGCTGAAAGGGCAACACGGAGACGCGCACCCGGAGGCTCGTTCATCTGTCCGTATACAAGAGCTACTTTTGATCCTGGCTTCAGCTTAGGTGTGCCATCGTCATTGAGGATTGGGTGACCTTTGTCATCCATTTCTACAGCGATAACACCTGACTCAATCATTTCCCAGTAAAGGTCATTACCCTCACGTGTTCTCTCACCAACACCTGCAAAAACTGAATAACCACCGTGGTTCTTAGCAATGTTGTTAATGAGCTCCATGATAATCACGGTCTTACCAACACCAGCACCACCAAAGGCACCCACTTTACCACCCTTAAGGAAGGGGCAAATGAGGTCGACTACCTTGATACCTGTTTCAAGAATTTCAGCTGTAGCTGACTGATCAACAAGGGCTGGAGCTGCGCGGTGAATCTGTGATCTCTTGTCTGGCTCCGCGAGTGCTACGTTCTCATCCACAAGATCGCCAGTAACGTTAAAGATACGTCCTAGAACTTGATCACCTACAGGAACCTGAATGGATTTACCTGTATTAATGATATCCATGTTACGACGAAGACCATCTGTGGTGCTCATAGCAACTGCGCGGACACGCCCGTCACCAAGGTGCTGCTGAACCTCGAGAACGAGAGTTGAGCTTTCACCAAAAAGGTCATAGGTGACCTCAAGGGCATTGAAAATTTCTGGAAGGTTGTCAGCTGCAGAGAAGTCTGCATCAACAACCGCGCCGATGATTTGAACGATAGTTCCTTTGTTGCTCATGGTTAGATTACGTTGAGATTAAGAGAGATTGTAAGTGGGTAAATTAAAAAAAAATAGGTAGAAAGAAGAGTTAAGAATAGTCGATTACTCTAAGGCCTTCATTGCGGTAGTAATTTCAAGAAGCTCAGCGGTAATAGCAGCCTGACGGAGTTTGTTATACTCCAGTTTAAGATCCTTCGCTAGATCGTCCGCGTTATCGGTAGCAGCTTTCATCGCTACCATTCGTGCTGAGTGCTCAGACGCACGTGCTTCGACTACCATTTGGTAAACTTGAAAAGTAATATACTGCGGGAGAAGCGCATTTAGCACAGACTTAGCATCTGGCTCAAAGCTGTATTCCTTTTCCAGAGCTGCTGCTGTATCTGTCTCATTTACTGCATCTTTCCCTACGCCTTCGTAATCACGCTTTTCAGCGAGTTTTGAAGGATCTACTGGTAAAAGTTGAGATACATGTGGCTCTTGAACGAGTGTAGAAACAAAATTGGTAAAGGAAACGGAAACCTTATTGTAAGTGCCGTTCAGATACTGGTCAGCGAGGTGCTTAGCAATAGGCTTTACTTCATCAAAGGAGATAGGATCTTCTAAGGTAAAATCTTCTACGATGGTTTTATCAGCTTTAATAAGCTGCTCTCTGAGCTTCTTACCCACAGTAGAGTAATCAGCTTCATCGGTAACCTCTAGGCGGACTTTTTTAAGCAGATTGGTATTAATGCCACCACATAAACCTTTATCTGTAGAAATAACGAGAACGAGATGTTTCCCCTCTTCACGGACCTCTAAATATGGATGCGCTAAGCCCTCCATATTTGATTTCAAATTTGTCAGAACAAGATTTAGCTTATCAGCATATTCACGACCAGCGAGCGCTTGATCCTGTGCCTTTTTCATCTTGGCAGCAGCAACCATCTGCATTGCCTTAGTGATCTGGGCAGTGTTATTAACGGATTTAATCCGTCTTCTGATGTCCTTAAGATTGGCCATGTTCTAGAGTTCGTTCTAAGTGGTTGTGATCTATTTGGAGCTTACTTCTGAGTAGCTACAAAATCATCAAGAGCTTCTTTCACCTTAGCTATAGCCTCAGGAGACTTTTTCTTAAGGTCAGGATGCTCGTTAGCAATGAGATCCAAAACGTCAGACTTACGTGTCTGGAAAAATTCCACCATATTAGCCTTAAAGTTAAGAACTTCTTCAACCTCGACTTTGTCGAAGTAGCCGTTCTGCACCGCGTAAAGAATCACGGCTTCTTCCTGCATGGAAAGCGGGCTGTATTGGTTTTGTTTGAATACCTCAACAATACGTGCACCACGATCTAGCTTCTTCTGAGTAGACTCATCAAGGTCTGATCCGAACTGAGCAAATGCTGCAAGTTCGCGGAACTGAGCGAGGTCAAGCTTGGTAGAACCAGCTACTGACTTAATCGTTTTAGTCTGCGCAGCACCACCGACACGTGAAACTGAAAGACCCACCGAAATCGCAGGGCGGACACCTTGGTTAAAGAGGTCTGTTTCTAGGAAAATCTGACCGTCTGTAATGGAAATTACGTTAGTCGGAATGTAGGCAGATACGTCACCAGCCTGAGTTTCAATGATTGGAAGAGCTGTAAGTGATCCACCGCCTGCATTCTTAGAAAGACGTGCAGAACGCTCAAGAAGTCTTGAGTGAAGGTAGAAAACATCACCAGGGTATGCTTCACGACCTGATGGACGCTTAAGAATGAGTGACATCTGACGGTAAGCAACAGCGTGCTTAGAAAGGTCATCAAATACGATGAGACACTCTTTACCTTGATCCATTAAGTATTCAGCAATCGCACAGCCTGTGTAAGGCGCGATGTACTGCATTGTTGCAGGGTCTGAGGCAGTAGCAGCCACGATGGTGGTGTATTCCATTGCGCCAGCGTCTTCGAGAGTCTTAGCAATAGCAGCTACGTTTGAACGCTTCTGACCAATTGCAACATAGATACAGTAGAGTGGCTTGTGACCTTCTAACTGACCTTGCTCGGCAGCGCGGTTCTGATTTGACTGAGAAATAATTGTGTCAATAGCGATGGTAGTCTTACCTGTGCCACGGTCACCAATGATAAGCTCACGCTGACCACGACCGATTGGAACCATCGCATCAATGGCCATGATACCTGTTTGCACTGGCACAGACACGGACTCACGCTTAATGATACCAGGAGCGATTTTCTCCACTGGATACTGAGCTGATGCTTCAATGTCACCTTTACCATCGATAGGAGCGCCAAGAGCGTCAACGGTGCGGCCAAGAAGAGCTTCACCAACCGGAACTGATAGAAGGTTTCCTGTAGTCTTACACTCGTCACCCTCTTTAATGCCAGCAAAGTCACCAAGAAGAACGACACCCACCTGACCTTCTTCAAGGTTAAGTGCTAGGCCGATGATTCCACCAGGGAATTCAATCATCTCGTTCAACGCGACGTCGCTAAGACCCTCTACGATGGCAACACCATCACCAATGGTGCGGACGGTGCCGACGTTACTTTGCTGCACAGATGATGAAATATCTGAGATTTGTTGTTCAAGTTCCTGAAGGATGCTGCTCATAGCTAGTTAGTTTGGAGTGTTCGTGTTAGAAAATAGAAAAATTAGAAAGAATTGGTAAGCTTCGCGAGCTTGGCCTGCACACTACCATCCCAGACATCATCGGCGACGCGGATTTTAACACCACCCAGAAGAGCTGGGACTATGCTGTATTGGTATGTGAGCCCCTCACCGTATTCTTCGGCGAGATTACTCTCGATGCGATGGCACTGCAGGGAGTCTAGCTCGGCAGCACTTTCGATAATTACAATGCGGCCTTCAACATCCATCTTTACTAAGCGGTGAAGCTCATGAAGAATTTGACGGAAGTCACGCGGACGATCTGCAATAATCTTGGAAAAGGAAAGTTTCAGATGGTTCTCGTTTAGTATCCCATCAGGGGCGCACATGCGGAAAATTCTGCGTGCAGTGCGGGAAGCATCTTTGGAGACTTTCACAGTTAGTAAATTAAAGAGTTAAAAAAATGATGCTGAGGCTTATACATTAGAGAGCGCCTCTTCGTTAATGCGTTTCTTATCATCGTCATTAAGCACCTTACCGGTAACAGACGCTGTAGTAGTAGCAATCAGACGGCCAAACTCTTTTTTGAGTTCTGCACGCATAGCACCTTGCTCGGCCTTGGCTGCTTCTTGTGCTTTAGCAAGTATGTTCTGTGCTGAGCTGGCTGCCTCTTGTGCCTTTTTCTCAGTGAGCGCAGTGGCATTTTCCTGTGCTTCTGTAATCAAACGCTGGGCATCAGCATTCGCCTTATCGATAGCCTCTTGGGTAGACTTCTCACTGTCTGCAAGCTGCTGCTCAATACGCTTCAGCTTTTCCTCACCTTCTGCGATGCGGCTCTTACGCTGCTCAAGCATTGCCTGAATAGGGCCAAATGCGAACCTTTTAAGCACAAATATCACAATGATGAAGTTAACAACCTGAGCGATGAAATAAGGCCAGCTCACGTGGAACGTTTCGAGCAAGCCAGATTTGCCGGCTTCAGCGCCAGTGTCTGCTGCTACTGCTAGATAAACGGGAAACATGATATTGTGATGAAGTTAGAAAAGATTGTCCTGTGTGGACTGAAATTAAGAGACTTTTAAAAAAAACAGGTGCCGTAGAGAAACGTGCCTACTACGGCACCCAGAAGTTATTTATTAACTCCGCAGATTAACCGAAGTTAACAGCGAAAGCTGTAAGGATGAAGATACCCTCGATAAGCGCTGCAAGAATAATTGCGATGGTAAGAACTGGTGTTGCTGCACCTGGGTTACGGCCAGTTGCCTCAGCTGCCTTTGAGCCGAGAAGTCCGATTCCGATTCCGCCTGCGAGAGCGGCGAGTGCTACTGCGAATGCTTTTGTGAACATAGTATTAGTTTGTTTGGTTTTGTTTGTTTTCGGTAGCCCCCACTGTTTGCCTATGGTCTGACTTCCAAAAGTGTTTAAATGAAATTAATGTGCGTGCCCTTCGTCGTGATCACCGTGATCGCAAATCAACTTGAGGAATACAGCACTAAGAAGAGTGAATACGAGAGCTTGAATAAGACCCACAAGAAGCTCCATGAAGTAGAACGGTAAAGCCGGAAGGAAAGATAAATACTGCGGCACGAGACTCATCAACCCACCGAGCGTCTGCTCACCTCCATAAATATTACCAAAAAGACGGAAACTCAGAGCTACAGGACGAATAGCTATCGAGATAACCTCCAGAATACCTACAAGGAAGAAGATGACCACCATGCCCGCTAACATAGCCCCCTTAAACTCACCTTTAGGTGCAAAGATGTGCGCAAGAAAGCTCTTAAGTCCGCTCTCAGTAATCGCCCAGTAGAACCAAAGAAGGGCGAAGGTAAATGACATGGCCGCTGTCATATTAAGGTCAGCATTACCACCACGTAGCAGACCTTGTGTAGTACCATCTTCAGCCACGTAGGTGATAGTCCCTACACCTGGAATCAGCGCAAGGTAGTTTACAATGAGAATAAGCAAGAAGGTACCACCGAAGAACCAGAAAGTGCGCTTCACAAGATGCTCACCGAGGATACTACCAAAGAAATTATAAAGACTCTCAATGAGCCACTCAGCAAAATTTTGAAACCCCGCAGGAATCATGGCCATCTTGCTAGTAGCTGCCTTACAGAATAGGAAGATGAGAGCTGCACCCATCCAGACCATTAACATCGAGTTACTCACCCAGAAAAACGGAGTGCCCTCAAATGGTGAGTGCGGAAATAGCGGCAACTGACCACCCCCAGCAGCTGAAGCCACCCCTGAGAAAAGCCAAAGAAAAATTGCTGGAAGAACCGTGCGTGCTGAAATGAATCTAGCCATAGAAACGTGCCGATAAGTTAATCGGCTGAGGCGGCTATATCCCGCCAGCACATAGCGCGCAAGTCTATTTGTGAAATATTTCACAAACTTTTTAGGCAGCCTTTTGCCATAACCCACTAGCCCAGTATCCTTACCCATTCTGTTCAAAAACTTTACCCCTAATAATTTTCAAAAAACTCTCACTACATTTTCCTCCAGCCCATAATCGGTAATTTTTTCAAAACACTCTGACCGCAAAGCTTGCTCAATAAGGTCTTCCGCAGAAATACATAACCTACCAGCATGTGAACGTAGCTCAAAACTCACCGGACCTACACCGTGATATGCACGGTAAATCACTTCCGTGCATGCCAATCTGTCAGCCCTACTAAAATCAAATACAAAATCATACAATTTCCCCTCATGACTAATGGCACGCTCAAGGGCCAGAGCCAACTCGGCTTTACTTAATCTTGGCCTCAATACCATAAAAGCATCTACCGCAAGAGTCTCCTCTAAAGATCGAAAGAGCACGCCGTCCTTCTTTGCCTCCAAAAAGTGAATCTCTGCCTCAGCGCCGC
>JALZUC010000032.1 GCA_023301765.1 Akkermansiaceae bacterium
GAGTATCGAAAACAGCTGTCATTGGGTTCTGGATACATTGTATCGAGAAGATCACAGCCAAGTCAGAGCTAAGAATGCCGTTCGTAACTTCGCAATACTAAGGCGAATGGTTCATAATTTACTTAAAGCTGATACGAGTATTAAGAAGTCACAGCCAATGAAGCAAATGAGAGCAATGGCTAACGAGGGTTACAGGAACAACTTACTCTCCCTAGCTGGATGACCCTGCGGGTTTTTTGGATGATTTTACGTTGTATTATGATGAAATTTGTGGGACTTCCGCCGAGTATGAAATTAACATGTAAATTATTAACTGTAATAATACTAAGCCTCACAGGCTTAACTCTAGCACAGGGGCAAGATCTCTATCTTATTATAGGTCAGTCAAATGCGGCTGGGCGAGGTGATCTACCTGCAAATCCAACGGCGCTCACTGGAGTGCAAGTCCTCCAAGGTAATAGTAATTTTGTCCCTGCATTACCCAATTTAAATGTACATTCCACCGTTCGGAATACAAACAAAGATGTCGGCTTTAACCTTGGCTACAGTTTTTCTCAGTCCATGCGGGCTGCAAATAACAGAAACATCCAACTGGTAGTTAATGCACGAGGTGCAACATCTATTGCTCATTGGTTCCCTGGTGTCCTTGATAAGGCTGCTCCTTTGACTTATTTTGATGAAGCTATTAGGAGGGTTCAGGCAGCACGCGCTGCAAACCCTAATGCTATCCTGCGTGGCATTCTATGGCACCAAGGAGAGTCAAATCGTAATAGATCAAGGTACATGGATGAGATTGTCACATTAATCGGGCTTCTGCGCGATGAACTCGGTAATGTTCCTTTCGTGGCTGGCCAGCTCAGCTACGAACGCGACGATAATGAAACGTTTAATACCAATCTCCTCCAACTCCCCAATTTAGTTCCCAATACCGCCGTTGTCACAGCAGAAGGTCTGGTTACCAGTGATAGGACACACTTTACGGCATCTGCTATCCAAACACTCGGTCAGCGCTATGCCGTGCAAATGAGAGCTCTTCAAGCTGGGAACCCTTCTGGTCCTGAGCCAATTGCGCATTGGGCAATGAACGAGGGTAGCGGGAACTCCGTTCGCGATGTTAGTGGCAATGGGCATGACGCCGTGCTGACAGGAGCTAACTGGAATAGAAATGGAGCTATAGGATCAGCGCTCTCGTTTGAATCTAATTCAGGAGGTCTAAGCCTGCCTGTTTCTGCATTTACAGGGCTAAATGCAGAAGTAACTATTGCTGTCTGGGCTAACGGGTCACTCAATCAGCCTCTTGATAATATAAATTTTAGAGCATTAATGGGGAGTAACCGTACACTTAATATTCACCTACCTTGGAGTAACTCGAATGTTTACTGGGACGCTGGTAATACAGGGCGAGTATATGATCGGATCAATAGGTCAGCTAACGCGTCACTCTACGAAGGAGGTTGGAATCATTGGGTATTTACTAAAAATACCAGTACAGGCAGGATGAATATATATGTTAACGGAGAGTTATTTCATACTGGAACAGGTAAGAGCCTAAATATGAGTGGTATTACCAGTGCCGTTCTTGGTTCAAACTACAATGGATCCATGGATGAAATGATGCTCTTTAACAGTGAGTTGTCCGCGCAGGAGGTAAGAGATCTCTACACGCCACCTCTCATTGAGGTAATTAACGTTGCCCTTGGGAAGCCAGCTACTCAGTCATCAACTGTATTTGGTGGTTCCGCCTCGAGAGCAGTTGATGGTGATACCAATGGCGATTGGCGAGTTGGTTCGACCACCCACACAGCTATTTCGAATAGGCCAAGCTGGCAAGTTGATTTGGGCTCATCACACGAGATTCAAGAAATTGACATTTTTAACAGAACCGACTATTGCTCTGAAAGATTATCCAATTTCACTGTTTCAGTGATTGATTCTCAGGGGCGAACGACCTTTTCGAGGTCATTTGCAGACACTCCCAATCCATCGATTACTATCGATACGGGAGGGGTAAATGGGCGAACTGTCAGAGTGCAACTAAATGGATCTAACCACCTATCATTGGCTGAAGTTGCCGTCTATGGAGAGCGGAATTAGATCCATTCAAACTCTCTCGCCTTCAGCTTTGATGAAACTTTCAAGGCTACCAAGGTCGGGAGTATATACTAAGATAAAAGCGGCGCTTTCCAAAAGGGAGCGCCGTTATTATGTTATTAATTGTAAGATATCTACCTTGTAATTGAGTAATCGGTATAGGCTCGCCGTAGAGTAAATTTCAAAATCCTGAAGTTTTATCCTAATAGAGTCTTTAGTTGGATGGCTTTAATTGTATACGCTAGGAGAATGAGGCCAAATTTGTTCTGAATAATGGGGGTATTAGAAAATAAGTATAAAAAATTCCAAATACGTCTTGCCAGATGGCCTTTGATTTGTATATTCGCCGCCCCCCGATGCAGCCCAGGGGTATAAACAGGGCTCTTACATAAAAGATAAAAGCTGCAGGAAGGCAGTTAAACTATCGGGTAGCTCCGGATAAGAGGCGGTTTTCGAAGTCACTTTATATACTTCGTGCCTCTTGGGCGTATCTCGGTGGTTTTTATAGTTTTCCATCATCTTTTTTAACTTTCACTAATAAGTGCTCGTTAGCTTTCTCAATCAATCGATTCATTTCTAAAACCAAAACCAAGCAGGAATATGCCTACCATTAACCAGCTCGTCCGCAAAGGACGCAAGACTCCCGTGACAAAATCTAAGTCGCGCGCCCTGAATAACTGCCCGCAACGTCGCGGCGTATGTCTTCAGGTTATGACACGTACACCAAAGAAGCCTAACTCCGCTTTGCGTAAAGTGGCTAAAGTTCGTCTGACAAATGGTCAGGAAGTTATCGCCTACATCGGTGGTGAGGGTCACAATCTACAAGAGCACTCAATCGTTCTTGTTCGTGGTGGTCGAGTAAAAGACCTTCCGGGTGTTCGCTACCACATCGTTCGTGGTGCACTTGACACTCTTGGTGTTGATAAGCGTGGTCAGTCTCGCTCTAAGTATGGAACTAAGCGTCCTAAGAAGTAATTTTTTCAATTCAATTTAACTATATAATACCATGGCTCGCCGCAAAAGAGTATACAATCGTCCTGAAACTAGGGATCCGCGTTACGATAGTCCTGTAGTCGGAAAACTAATCAGCAAAGTAATGCGTGACGGAAAGCGTTCTGTTTCTGAGCGTATCGTCTATTCCGCTATCGATAAAGCTAATGATGGCACTGATACCGTTGACCCTCTTGAGGTCGTTACTCGTGCCCTTGAAAATGCCAAACCACGGGTAGAGGTCAAGAGCCGTCGCGTAGGTGGCGCTACCTACCAGGTGCCTCTCGAGGTGGATGCGGGGCGCTCTGAGTCGCTCGCCATGCGTTGGCTTGTTACTTTTGCTCGTAACAAAAAAGGTACACCTATGCACGTTGCTCTCGCTAACGAGATCAAAGATGCTGCCAACAATCAGGGTAATGCCGTTCGCAAACGCGACGACATGCACAAGATGGCCCAAGCAAACCGCGCATTCGCACACTTCCGCTGGTAATACGAAACCTTCAGCGGTTTTTTACGCAAATCCATACCACCTCCGCCGTCATGTCTGAGAATCCCAATCATCCCAAACGCCCATATCCTCTGGAGCGTACGCGGAATATTGGGATTGCTGCGCACATTGACGCGGGTAAAACAACGCTTACTGAGCGAGTCCTGTTTTACACGGGCATGATTCACCGTATTGGTGAAGTTCATGATGGTGCTACGGTAACTGATCACATGGAGCAGGAACGCGAGCGGGGGATTACTATTACCTCTGCTGCTGTTACCTGTGAGTGGGTTCAGAAAAAGAATGACGGTGTGTTCAAGCTCTTTGAAAATCAAAAAGAGCGCATTAATATTATTGACACTCCTGGTCACGTAGACTTCACAGCAGAAGTTGAGCGTTCACTAAGAGTGCTTGATGGTGCCATCGTAGTCTTCTGTGGCGTTGCCGGCGTGCAGCCACAAACAGAGACAGTATGGCGTCAGGCTGATAAATACCAAGTTCCACGTATCATCTTTGTTAATAAGATGGATCGCACAGGAGCTGACTTCGATAACGTCTTTGAAGACGTGAAAGCTAAGTTTGGTATCAAAGCTGTCCGCATCCTCATCCCAATCGGGGCTGAGGAGAATCTTCAAGGTCAAATCGACGTAGTAAACATGAAGGCTGTCATCTATAAAGATGATGACGCCATGGGCTCTACTTTCGATATCCGAGATCTCGAAGGTGATCATTTCGCCGAAGCTGAATCTGCACGTGAAGAGCTCATCGCCACACTCTGTGATTGTGATGAGCAACTCGGTGAGAAATTCCTCATGGAGGAAGAAATCACCGCAGAGGATATCAAATCAGCACTTCGCCGTGCTACTATTTCAAATCAAGTAGTGCCAGTAGCTGGTGGTTCAGCCTTTAAGAACAAAGGCGTCCAGTTTCTTGTAGATGCCGTAGTTGATTACCTACCAAGCCCACTCGATATCCCCGCAGCTCAAGGCCACGAGCCAGGTGATGAAGGGAATGAAGTTCTTGCAGAAACTAACGATAATCAACAGTTCTGCTCGTTAGCATTCAAGCTATGGGCTGACAAATATGTCGGTAAACTAGTATTTTTCCGTGTCTACTCAGGCACCATCTCCAAAGGAGATATGGTCTATAATCCACGCACCAGTAAAAAGGAGCGTATTGGCCGCCTGATTAAGATGCATGCTGATAAGCACGAGGATATTGAAACCTGTTACTCAGGTGATATCGCAGCCATAGTCGGACTTAAAAATGTTCAAACAGGTGATACTATCTGTGAACAAAAGTTCGACATCATGCTCGAGCCACCTCTCTTCCCAGAACCCGTAATCTCCATGGCTGTTGAGCCTAAGACAGTGGTTGATCAGGAAAAAATGTCTCTCGCTCTCGCCCGCCTTTCCGAGGAAGATCCTACCTTCCTCGTAAAGACTGACGAGGAAACAGGGCAAACCATCATCTCAGGAATGGGTGAGCTTCACCTCGAAGTCATCGTAGACCGCATGATGCGTGAGTTCAAAGTAGCATGCGGTGTGGGCAAACCACAGATCGCATACCGAGAAACCATCACCCAGCCACATGGTGGTGAAGGTAAGCTCGTTAAGCAGTCCGGAGGTAAAGGGCAATACGGTCACGTAGTGCTCGATGTCGCTCCTGGAGAAAAAGGCAAAGGCCTTACAATCGATAATCAAGTTATCGGTGGTGCTATCCCTAAAGAATTTATTAATGCGGTCCTCTCCGGGGTTCGCGAAGGCATGACTAATGGAGTAATCGCAGGATACCCAGTAGTCGATGTTCATGTAAACGTCACTGATGGTTCTTACCACGATGTTGACTCTAACGAAAACGCTTTCAAAATGGCTGCCATCTTCGCTATGAAGGATGCTTTCAAACAAGCTGGTCCAGTTCTACTTGAACCAGTCATGGATGTTGAAGTGGTTACCCCTGAGGAGTATCAAGGCGACATTATGGGTGACCTTAATCGCCGTCGTGGCCAGATTCAAGAGATTGAAAATAAGCCTCTACACGCAGTTTTGAAATCAATCGTTCCTCTAGCGGAAATGTTTGGCTACTCCACAGCAGTCCGCACACTCTCAAGTGGCCGTGCAGACTACACAATGAAGCCAGCCAGTTTCGATCAAGTCCCGCAAAACGTCGTTGATGCACTCACCAGCGATTACGCATATGCCAGTTAATTTCCAATTAAACTAACTCTCACAATCTAATATAAATCCGTCATGCAACAGCAGAAAATCAGAATCCGCCTCCGTGCTTACGATCATCGCGCCATCGATAAGTCCGCTATGGAAATCGTCGAGACAGCCAAGCGCACAGGTGCTAAAGTCGCCGGGCCTATCCCATTGCCTACCCGCATTGAAAAGTTCAGCGTGAACCGTTCAGTTAACCAAGACAAAAAGTCTGCTGAGCAATTCGAAATTCGTACCCACAAGCGTATGCTCGATATCATGGATCCTACCGCACGCACCGTTGATGAGCTCAAGAAGCTCAATCTACCAGCTGGTGTAGACATCGCGATCAAGATCTGACCTCAGGCAGCGAGCCTCTAACGGCTAGCTACCACTCAAGAATCACTAATACTAATCACTAATCTCAAAAATACCATGTCACTAGGACTACTAGGAAAAAAAATCGGTATGACTCGCGTTTTTGACGCCGAGGCTGGAACATCTATCCCTGTTACCGTTATCTGCGTTGCAGGTAACGAATTTCTTCAGACTAAAACTACTGAAACTGACGGCTACTCAGCCATTCAGATCGGTTACGATGACCAGAAAGAATTCCGTCTCAATCTCCCACAGCGTGGCCATTTCGGCAAACACAGCGTTTCAGCTAAGAAGCTCGTTAAAGAGTTTCGCTTTGAGAACGATGCAGACATGCCTAATACAGAGGAATCACACCCAGGTGCTGAGCTTTTCGAAGCTGGCCAGTGGGTAGACGTTCTCGGCACGACCAAGGGTAAAGGTTTCCAAGGTGTTGTTAAACGTTACAACTTTGCAGGTCAGCCTGACTCTCACGGACACATGATGCACCGTCGCCCTGGTGGTGTAGGTGCAGGCACATGGCCTGGTCGTATTTGGAAAAACAAGAAGATGCCAGGTCGTCATGGTGTTTATAACCGCACCGTTCAGAACCTCAAGGTTGTGCAAGTTCGCGCTGAAGACAACGTTGTCCTAGTTTCTGGTGCTGTTCCCGGTCACAAGGGTGCATACGTCACCATCCGCCCTGCTGTTAAAAAGACAGCCAAGTAGAACTCTATCTACTTTCTACTAACTACTATTTACTGAGAAAATGTCTAAAACACTCTCTATCAAAGATGCGCAAGCCGCAAACATCAATGTGATCGAAGGTCACAAAGGTGATCAAGCTGTGCATGATCTCGTCACTGCTTACCGTGCAAATCGCCGTAGTGGCACTGCTTGCACTAAAACTCGCGGTGAAGTTAAAGGTTCTAACAAGAAGCTCTGGAAACAAAAAGGCACAGGTCGTGCACGTGCTGGCACCAACAAAAACCCAGTTTGGCGTGGTGGTGGTATCGTCTTTGGACCACGTCCACGTGACTACTCCAAGACAGTGAACAAGAATGTTCGCCGCCTAGCTCTGCGGAAGGTTCTTGGTGACCTTATCTCAGCTGAGAACGTTATCTCTATCGATAGTTTCACCATTGCTGATGGTAAAACTAAGTCTTTCGTAGCAGCTGTTAAAGGCTACTCTGAAGCACGTAATACACTTATCGTTGCTGAAAAGTTTGACGAGAAGACATACCTCGCTGGGCGCAATGTGCCTAACGTGCTTCTCATCACTGCATCAGAGATGAATATCGAGCAGCTTCTATACGCTGACACCATCATCCTCGTTGAGGATTCATACGAAACTCTAGCACGCCGTACAGCATAATACTGCGCAGCTAAACACCTAACCCATTTTCATAACAATGAAAGATATCTATCAGGTCATCGACACAGTTCGCATCAGCGAAAAAGCCACCCTCCTTCAGGAGATGAATAACGAATACGTGTTCAAGGTTGCTCGCGGAGCCAACAAACTCGAAATCAAGCGTGCCATCGAGCAACTCTTTGGAAAAAAAGTAGCTACAGTACGCACCATGAACTGCAGTGGTAAGAAGAAGCGCGAGCGTCGCGCTGACGCTGGCCGCACAGCCAACTGGAAAAAAGCCATTGTCCGTCTTAAAGATGGCGAGTCACTCGACCTCGTCTAATAACTAAGACATTATTAATCAATCCCGCTGAAAAACGATAACATCGAACCCAATAGCGAACCATGCCTCTTAAAACATTCAAACCAGTAACTCCATCAAACCGCTACAAAGAGTGGCCTACATACGAGGAGATTACCAAGACTACACCCGAAAAAAGCCTTACACGCCCACTTAAGAAAAGCGGTGGACGTAACAACCAAGGCCGTATTACCTGCCGTCACAAAGGTGGTGGACATAAGCGTAAATACCGTCTCGTTGACTTCAAGCGTAACAAAGTAGATGTGCCTGCGACCGTGCTCAGCATTGAGTATGATCCTAACCGCACCTGCCGCATTGCACTTATCCAGTATCAGGATGGTGTGAAAAGCTACATCCTCGCCCCAGTTGGTCTGGAAGTTGGCGCTACTGTTATCTCAAGTGAAAAAGCAGCACCTACTCCAGGTAATGCCATGAAACTTAAGAACGTCCCACTTGGAACAGCTATCCACAATATCGAGATGACACCTGGCACAGGTGGTAAGATAGCTCGTTCAGCTGGACAGCAAGCAGTTCTTTCTAACCGTGAAGAGGGCGGTCACGCACTCGTTAAAATGCCATCCGGTGAAATCCGTAAGTTCAATGGTAATTGCGGCTGCACAATCGGCCAGGTAGGTAACCGTGATCACATGAACGAAGTTTCAGCTAAGGCTGGTCGTTCACGTTGGAAGGGTATCCGCCCAACAGTTCGTGGTATGTGTATGAACCCTGTTGATCACCCGAACGGTGGTGGTGAGGGTAAGTCTAAGTCCGGTGGTGGTCGTCAGCACCTGAAGTCACCTTGGGGTCACACCAAAGGTCAAAAGACACGTAAGAAATACAAGCCAAGTAACAAGTTCATCGTGTCTCGCCGCAAGAAAAAGTAGCGCAACGATCATCTCTTATTTTAAATTTTAATTCATAATACAAAATGCCACGTTCACTTAAAAAAGGCCCGTTTGTTGATCAGAAACTGCTCGCTAAAATCGATGCAGCCGAAGCTAACAAAGACAAAAAGCCAATCAAGACATGGAGCCGTAAGTCTGTGATCACTCCTGACTTCGTAGGTCACACATTCCACGTTCATAACGGCAAATCCTTCATTACCGTTTACGTAAACGAAAATATGGTAGGCCATAAGCTCGGTGAATTCTCACCAACACGCGTTTTCAAAGCACACGGCGGTATCGGCAAGCGCTAGTAAAACTTCTCTCTTTATACCCTGCTTATCCATGCTAGTTCCTAATCACATTACCTCAGTTATCACCGGAGTTTTACTCCTTGGTGCTCAGGGTATGTGTGTGGCTCAAGTTGCTGGAGCAGGGGATCATGAGAGAAAGCTACGCTTACTTGAACGTCAGTTGCAGAAACTGCAGAACCAGAATAATCTATTAGCTCGTGATCTCACTGCTTCAAAAGAGCGTGAGGCGGAGCTTACTAAGAATGTTACAGATCTCAGATTGAGATTTGCAGCACTTGGAAAAAATCTTCTCAACGGAGGAGATGCTGATCTTTTGGAAGCTGTAAAAAATGCGGAAGTGCTCAGTAAGCAAGGCGCAGCAACAGAAAAAGCCGTTCACAATATGATGGTTAACTTGCGTGAATACCTCCGCACAGCCATCGCTTCAGACCCAGATACCAGAGTTCGTTTAGAAAGTTCTCTTAGAGAGCTTGACGCGGCGCTTGGTTTAGGGCAAAAGCCGCGCCCGCAGATAGCTTCCGGCAGTCTGCAGCACGCAAAGATCATTAGTATAGACGCTGAAAGCGGCTTGCTGGTAGTCAATGCAGGTGAGAGTCAGTCCGTTCGACGCGGTATGACCTTCACTATCCTACGTGGGAATCGCAAAGTGGCTGAGGCCATGGTCGCTGAAACCCGCAAGGGATTTAGCGGACTCCTACCTACGGAACTAGAAAATCCTAAGGATCAGATTCGCTCAGGCGATATAGCATCCGTTAAAACAGAATCACGATAACACTCACTTTTTACAAATTAGACCGATGGAAGTTAAATCCACTTACAAATACGCCCGCATCTCGCCTAAGAAGGCCCGTGATGTTGCCCGTGCAATTCAAGGAATGCCTGTTTCAGACGCTCTTGATGCGCTTGCTTATACACCTCGTAAAGCAGCCGAGCTCATCGGTAAGACGCTCAAGAGCGCCGTTGCCAATGCCGAGAACAATCATGAGCTCATTGCTGATGATCTTACAGTTAAGGAGGCTACAGTAGGTGACGGCCCTACATTTAAGCGCTTTAAACCACGGGCTCGTGGATCTGCAGGTGCTATCCGTAAGCGCACCAGCCACCTCTACATCACTCTTACCGATGAAGAGGAAATACCAGAGCCACGTGAACGTTCAGCAAAGCCTAAGAAGCGTGATCAGAAAGCATCTAAAAAAGCCGCTCCTAAGGCTAAAAAAGAAGCTGTTGCTGAAGTAAAAGCAGAAACTACTGATACAGATGTTTCAGATCTTGCACTTGGAAAAGTTTATGATACTGCCCCTGACAAGGTTGATGATCTTAAGGTTATCAGCGGTGTCGGACCAGCTATCGAAGAGAAGCTTCACGGCTTTGGTATCTATACATACGAGCAGATCGCAAACTGGAATGATGAAAATATTAAAGCATTCGATGAGCTTCTCTCATTCAAAGGTCGTATCGAGCGCGACGACTGGCTTGCACAAGCCAAAGATTTAATGAACAACACTGATGCTGACGAAGCTAGCTAATAGCCAATCATCATATACCTAACAATTTATATAAAACCATGGGCCAGAAAATCAATCCTATCTCGTTCCGTCTTGCCGTCTCTAAGGACTGGCGTTCCAAGTGGTATGCCACTGGAAGCGACTACACTGACAAGCTACACGAAGACCTTAAAATCCGTGCTTACATTAAGAAGCGCTTACACATGTCCGGTATTTCCAAGGTCATTATTGAGCGTGCTTGGAATAGTGTTCGTGTTACTCTCTCAACAGCTCGTCCAGGTCTAGTTATCGGGCGTAAAGGTTCTGAGATAGAAAAAATGACAAATGACCTCAGCAAGCTTTGCGGTGGTTCACAGGTTAAGATTGATATTCTCGAAATTCGCAAGCCTGAGCTTGATGCACAGCTTGTTTGTGAAAACGTAGCTATCCAGCTTGAGCGCCGTATTGCTTTCCGTCGTGCTATGAAACGTGCTATTCAGACTGCTATGGAGTTCGGTGCAGAGGGGATTCGTATCCGCTGTTCAGGTCGTCTTGGTGGTGCTGATATTGCACGTGCTGAATGGTATCGTGAAGGTAAAGTTCCTCTACAGACACTGCGTGTGCCTATAGACTACGGTTTTGCTGAAGCTCGCACTGTTTACGGTATTATCGGTATCAAAACTTGGATTAACAAGAAGGAAGAAAAAGAACAGCAAGGTTCTGGAGGAGGTCGCCCACGTGGTGGTCAGCGTCGTGACCGTAATAATGCTCGCTAATCGAGCCGCTTAAACAAGAAAATTTAACATTTACCTAGGAGAATAATAGCATGCCATTAATGCCCAAAAGAGTGAAGTTCCGCAAGACACAGCGCGGAAATCGCGGCGGTAACGCCCAGCGCGGAAATACCGTAGCATTCGGTGACTTCGGTCTTCAGTGTCTCGGTCGCGGATGGATGACAAATCGTCAGATTGAAGCCTGCCGTGTTGCCATTAATCGTAAACTCAAGCGTAAAGGAAAGGTTTGGATTCGTGTGTTCCCTCATAAGTCTATCACAGGCCGCCCACCAGAAACTCGTATGGGTAAAGGTAAAGGTGCTGTTGAAGCATGGGTAGCAGTTATCCGCCCTGGCACAATGCTTTTCGAAGTAGGTGGTGTTTCAGAGTCTGCTGCTAAGAGTGCGCTCCGTCTAGCATCATACAAACTTGGAGTTCCTACTCGTTTCATCGTTCGTGGTAATCACGGATAATTATAACTGTCACTATTCACAAACTTATTATTCTAAGCCATGGCTCAGACAACAATTACTGAAATCCGCGAGCTCTCCACTGAAGAGCTTACCGGCCGTCTCCGTGACCTCAAGCAAGAGGCACTTACTCTCCGTCTCCAGCAGGCCACAGGTCAGCTTGAGAATACAGCACGTCGTCGCCTTGTTCGTCGCGAGACAGCTCGTGTGCAGACGATCCTTACTCAGCGCCGTCAACAGGGCTAATCGAGGGTTATCATACCAAACTTAATAATTAATCATTTCACTATGAGCGAAACAAACACTCAATCAGCAGGTCTACGCAAGACCCGCGTTGGCATCGTTATCTCTACCTCAATGGATAAAACCATCGTAGTTGAGTATACCAACCGCGTGCCACACCCACGTTTCAAAAAGATCATCAAAAGATCTAAGAAATTCTATGCGCACGATGAAAAAGGCGAGGCCGCAGTAGGCGACAAAGTCAGCATCATCGAGACAAAGCCAATCTCTAAGAAGAAGTGCTGGATGCTCCAAGAGGTCCTCACTCACTAATTCTCAGTGTTGCTCCTATGGGCACACAGACGATTACGAATCATAAACAATAATCATAACATTTTTTCGCCATGATCCAAATGGAATCCAAAGTTCAAATTGCCGATAACACCGGCGCTCGCGTCGCCAAGATGATTGGTGTCATTGGCAAGCGCACTAAGGTGGCTCGCGTCGGTGATGTCATCACTGCTCACGTACGTGAGGCTATCCCCACTGCTAGTATTAAAAAGGGTGAAGTAGTTAAAGCCGTAGTGGTTCGCTCAGCATACCCAGTGCGCCGTGCAGATGGCTCAGTATTACGCTTTGATAGTAACGCTATCGTTATTATTGATAAGGACGGTAACCCGAAGGGGACCCGTATTTTCGGGCCTGTTGCTCGTGAACTACGCGAGAGACGTTACATGAAAATTGTTTCCCTCGCTCCTGAGGTGCTCTAATTTTAAACATCTAATTTTACTCAAGAACATGAGAACAAAGACACACGTATCAAAAGGCGATAAGGTAAAAGTCATCGCTGGTAACCACAAAGGCAAAGAGGGAACAGTGCTTTCCATCAATGCAGAAAAGGCTCAAGTCGTTGTTGAGGGAGTACGCATCGTCAAGAAGGCGGTCCGTAAGTCCGAGCAGCATCCCGATGGTGGTATCCTCGAGCAAGATGGCCCTATTGCTATCTCGAACGTAAAAAAAATCTCTTAACAAGAATCTCAGCATGGAAGAGTGCAGTTACTTTTCCATACTAAAAGCAAAAACGCGCTTAAGCGAACAAACAATACTAAGCTGACCCGCTATTATGAAACCTACATTACAGACCTACTACAAGGACAAGGTAGTACCAGAGCTCACTAAGGAGCAAGGCTACACCAATCCTCATCAAGTGCCAGCACTTGAGAAAATCGTTGTTACTACTCACGTTGGATCTGCTTCAGATCGTAAACAAGCAGTTGAAGACGCTATCGAAGACATTTCCAAGATCACTGGCCAGAAGCCATCTATCTCCTATGCACGTAAGAGTGTAGCGAACTTTAAAGTTCGTGAAGGTGAGGCTGTAGGCGCCCGTGTTACACTTCGTGGTAACCACATGTGGGAATTCCTCGATCGTTTCATTAACATCACGGCTCCTAACATTCGTGACTTCCGTGGAATTTCACCAAAGAGCTTTGATGGCCGTGGTAACTACGCAGTAGGTATCAGTGATCAGTCAATTTTCCCGGAGATCGAACTCGATCAGATCAAGCGTCAGCTTGGATTTGACCTCATTTTTGTTACTTCTGCTCCTTCAGACTGTGAGGGCCGTGCACTACTAAAAGCACTCGGCATGCCGTTCCGCGAGCCTAAGAAAACCGAAGACGAAGCTGCCGCTTAGTCCTTAATACCCAAAATTTAACATTTAACTAATTACAAGCATTATGGCAGTTTTAAGTGACCCTATTTCTGATTTTCTCACCCGCCTAAAAAACGCTTCTCGCGCAGGCAATGAGTTTTTCACCGCACCTCATTCCAAGATTAAAGAAGAGATCGCCAAGATCCTCGAAGCCGAAGGCTACATCTGGAACTACGAGGTAGACACCACCAGTAAGTTCAAAGAACTTAAAGTGAAAGTCAAATACTCTGATAACGGCACAGCTGTTCTCACAGATCTTAAGCGCGTTTCCAAGCCAGGAATTCGCCGTTACGTTGGTGCGGGAGAAATTCCGCGTGTCCTCAATGGCCTCGGCATCTCAATCGTCTCTACTCCTAAAGGACTAAAGACAGGCACTCATGCACGTAGGGAAAAACTCGGCGGCGAAATCCTCGCATTCGTTTGGTAATCATCGCCAGTTTAAATATATAACCAAAGAAGGATAATACCATGTCACGTATTGGATTAAAAAATATTACTCTGCCAGAGAAAGTCACTGTTAAATCTGACTCTACTGGCTCCGTTACCGTAGAAGGCCCTAAGGGTAAACTTGAGTGGACTATGCCAACTGGCATTACTCTCGTATCAGAGGACGGCAAAGTCACAGTGAAGCGCGATAGCGAGCACCGTGTAATGCGCGCACTCCACGGCACTTCACGAAGTCTCATCAGTAACATGATCGAGGGCGTTAGCACAGGTTTCGTAAAGCAGCTTGAAATTCAGGGAGTTGGTTTCCGTGCCGCTGTGAAGGGGAAGGACCTCGATCTCAGCCTCGGCAAGTCACACCCGATTCTGCACCCGATTCCAGAGGGTCTTACTGTTACTGTTGATGGAACTACCAATATTAAGGTAGAGGGCATTGATAAGCAACTTGTTGGCCAGTTCTCTGCTGAAGTACGTCGTTACTACCCACCAGAGCCGTTTAAAGGTAAAGGTGTCCGTTATGTTGGCGAGCGCGTCCGCCGTAAGGCTGGTAAGAGCGTCCAGTAATCTGTGCCACATCACTAACAATATAATTTAACTATTTTTAAGAAAATGAGCACTCTCAATCGTAAAGAAGTTCGTAGGCGCATTCACCGCCGCATCCGTAAGAAGGTGTCCGGCACATCATGTTGCCCACGTCTCGCTGTCAGTTATTCAAACCAGCATATCTACGCTCAGGTGATTGATGACACTGCAGGTAACACTCTCTGTGCTGCCTCAAGCATCGATAGCGGCATCGAAAAGGCAGCATCAAATCAGGAAACAGCCGCCAAGGTTGGTGAACTTGTCGCTAAGCGCGCTAAGGAAGCCAATATTGAAAAGGTGGTATTTGACCGCGGTGGTCATCTTTACCACGGTAAAATCAAAGCCCTAGCAGAAGCAGCCCGTGAAGCTGGCCTTAAATTCTAACACACCTATTTATCATGGCTGAAAATCCAACAGAAAAAAGTTCTCCAGAAGTTGCCGATAAGGCTGCCCCAGCTGCAGCTGCAGCACCAAAAACTGATGCTGCGTCTACAGGCGCTCCTACATCTGATGACCGTAATGACGGACGTGGACGTGGGCGCGGACGTGGACGCGGACGTGGACGTACTCCACGCCAGGCACCACCTAAGCCTATGACAGATGATGGCAAAGAGCTTCATGAGAAGGTCGTTTTCATCAACCGTTGTGCTAAGGTTGTCAAAGGTGGTCGTCGCTTCAGTTTCTCTGCCCTGATGGTATCAGGTGACAAGGAAGGCAGAGTCGGTGTCGGTTTCGGTAAGGCTCAGGAAGTTATCGAGTGCATCCGTAAGGGTAGCATTGATGCTAAGCGTTCACTTCAGCGTGTTAAGCTAGTAAACGGAACTATCCCACACGAAGTTCAGGCTGAGCACGGTGGCGGTGTAGTTCTACTTAAGCCAGCTTGCCCAGGAACAGGTATCATCGCAGGTGGTGGTGTCCGTGCTGTATGCGAAGCCGTCGGTATCACTGACGTTCTTGGCAAAAGCCTCGGTTCTAACAATCACGCAAACGTCGTTAAAGCGACTGTTAAAGCTCTTTCCCAGCTCCGCACTCGTGAGGAAGTCCTCGCAAGCCGTGGTAAAAAGGTTAAAGAGTCTCTCTAGAGATAACCTCTAAGTTTCAAAAATAAAAAACCAAATTTTAATACTATGAATTTGCATAATCTCAAACCGCGCCCAGGTGCAAAGCACCGTGTGAAGCGTCTTGGTTGTGGTGAAAGCTCCGGCCTTGGTAAAACATCAGGCCGTGGCCATAAGGGGCAGAAGTCCCGCTCAGGTGGTGGCGTTCGTCCAGGCTTTGAGGGTGGTCAGATGCCACTTCACCGCCGTCTTCCTAAGCGTGGTTTCAATAATACTCGTTTCCAAGATAAGATTGCTGTTGTTAATGTAGCTGACCTTGATGGTCGCTTCGAAGACGGCGCTACTGTCAATATGGATTCACTTAAGGAGGCACGCCTCGTTAAGGGAACCTATGATGCAGTCAAAGTTCTCGGTGATGGTGAGCTTACCAAAAAGCTTACTTTAGAAGGCTGCAAGGTCAGTGCTTCTGCTAAAGAGAAAATTGAAAAGGCTGGCGGCGCTATTGCTGAAGCTAGCTAAGAAGCATTTTTGCTTCGCGATAATGAAATACTCATCATTGTGGAGGGGAAGTGCTTGCGCACTTCCTCTCCATGCGTATAAACACTGCGCACCAGTAAAACTGGTAAATCCTAACATTTAACTGATAATTTAATACCCGATGATCTCCGCATTTGCGAGCACATGGAAAGTCCCGGAACTCCGGGAGCGCATTCTTTTTACCCTAGCGATGATTGTTATCATTCGTTTGGGAGTTCACGTCACTTTACCAGGAGTTGACGCTAGCGTCATTGCTGAATATCTCCAAGATAAGCAATCTAAGGGTGGCGATCAGGGAGCTGGTGCTGCAGTTGGTGCTATGCTGGGATTTTTCTCAGGTGGAGGTCTCCAGAAAATGGGTGTATTTGCTCTGGGTATAATGCCTTACATCTCAGCGTCTATTATGATGCAGTTGATGACGGCTGTTGTGCCTAAACTTTCCAAGCTGGCTCGTGAAGACGGTGGGCGTGAGAAGATTAATCAGTATACACGTGTAATCACCATTATTATTGCTATAGTTCAAGGATACCTTCTTGCTATTAGTCTTAAAAACCCAGGGAATATTCCCGGCCTAGGTGGTATTGAGAAATTTGGAGACGTAGTGCCAGGCCATGGTATCGCATTTATCGCGATGACTGTGCTTACGATTGTAACAGGAACACTCCTGCTTATGTGGATAGGTGACCAGATCACTGACCGTGGTCTTGGTAATGGTGTCTCACTTATCATTACGGTAAACATCATTTCAGCACTTCCGGGTGCCCTAGTGATTACGTGGCAGACTTTGATCTCAGGTAACGCTGGCCCTGGTGCTGCAGCGTTCCTAGTTTTCCTAGTAGCTTTCTTAGTCTTTGTTATTGCAGCTACTATTGCTATCACTCAGGCGCAGCGCCGGATAGCTATCCAGTATGCTAAGCGTGTGATGGGACGTAAGCAGCTCGGTGGTCAGACTCAGTATCTCCCTCTTAAGGTAAATTACGCAGGGGTTATGCCTATCATTTTTGCTACGGCTATTCTTTCGCTTCCAGCATTCATTCTTCAATCAGCATTCCCTGATGCAGAGTGGTCACGGAATTTGCAAGACATGCTTGCTGGTGGAGAGATAGGCTATTACCTTATTGCGGGTGTTATGATCTTCTTTTTCTCATACTTCTGGGTAGCTACTATGTTCCAGCCTAGTGAGATTTCAGAGAACTTAAAGCGTAGTGGTGGCTATATCCCAGGTGTTCGTCCTGGTAAGCCTACTGCAGACTTCCTTGATTTCACGATGACGCGCCTGACGTTTGCTGGTGCCATCTTCTTGACTATTATTTTCATCCTTCCTTGGGTGGTATCTCAGATGCCTAGAGGAATCATCGGGAGTCAGCTGCCGTTTATGGTGACATCATTCTTTGGTGGAACTAGTCTGTTAATCATCGTGGGTGTGTTACTTGACTTCATGCGTCAGGTAGAAACTCACTTGCTTCAACGTAACTATGACGGTTTCCTCCGTAAGGGTAAGATTAAAGGCCGCTATGACCGCCTCCAGAATACAGGAGAACGTGCTTCTAGCAGCGTTATGGTCTACCTTTGGCTGTTTATCGCTATCGTTGTAGTATTAGGTGTTTCCTACTGGATTTATAACGGATAGTTATAATATAACCATTTTTCCACCCGGATTGCTAAAATGGCGATCCGGGTTTTTTATTTTTAAACTCTACGGCCTGCTACTACGTTTATGAACTCTGATATCATACCCCCGAATCAATTTACTGAGAGAGATCAACTTTTTGAGGAGATTTTAGCAGCACGTGAGCGAGTTTACAGTGTGGGTAATCCGACTCCTTTAGAAATGCTACCGTTAGTGGGTATGAATGCTGAGGTGTGGGTGAAACGTGAAGATTTAGGCCCGATTAAGGCATATAAATGGAGAGGAGCGTATAATGCCATGGCGGCGCTGAGTGCTGAGCAACGAGGTAAGGGAATTGTAGCTGCGTCTGCGGGTAATCATGCTCAGGGAGTGGCTCTAGCTGCGCAATCTTTGTCATGTAAGGCTACTATTTTTATGCCGCGCTCTACTCCAGAGGTTAAACAACGTGAGGTGCGTAGATTTGGAGGTGAGCAGGTAAAGATATGTTTAACAGGAGATACTTATGATGATGCTAGTATGGCAGCACGTGAGTTTTGTGAGACGACTTCTGGTATTTATATTCATCCTTATGATGATTTTACAGTGATGGGGGGGCAGGGGACATTAGCTGATGAGGTGGTGATGAGTGGTGAGGGGCCATTTGATCGGGCCTATGTTGCTATTGGTGGTGGTGGCTTAGCAGCTGCGCTAGCGTGCTGGCTGAAGCGCTACTGGCCTGGTATTAAGATTTATGGTGTAGAGGGTATTGATCAGGCATCCATGAAGGCTGCGATCGAGGGAGGGGCTCCAGTAGAATTAGATTATGTGGATGTGTTTTGTGACGGCACTGCAGTCAGAAAAGCTGGGGGAAATACATTTAAGTACTGTGAAAATTTATTAGACGGTGTGATTACCGTGACTAATGATGAGGTGTGTCATTCGATTAGAACATTATGGGAGTCACTAAGGGTAATCCCTGAACCCAGCGGTGCCATGGCGCTAGCTGGATTTCAGAAACATTATGATGCGGGAGAAGTGCAGCCAGGGGAAAAGGTGCTGACAATTATCAGTGGTGCTAATATGGACTTTGCTCAGTTAAGCGGTATTTCACGTAGAGCTGGGATAGGATCTAATCGCCGAAAGTATTTACGAGTGCCTATTCCTGAAGGGCGTGGCTCATTGGTGAAGTTTCTTAAGCAAGTGCCTGAGCATATGAGCATCGTGGATCTTCAGTATGGTCGTGTGGAGTCTGAGATGCTTTATCCCGTGATAGGTTTTATCGGTTCAGAAGAGGATTACCTAGCATTGGCCGAGGTACTGGCTGAGCGTGGTGCTAGTGCTAGCGATGTCTCTATGGATGAGGATGTGGGATACCGCATTATTAACTATTCTCCAGAGCTTTTCAGTTTCCCTCTTTTTATTAATGTGGAGTTCCCTGAGCGTGCAGGTGCTTTCTTAGAGTTTATGAACCAGATGAGGGATCTAGCTAGTTTGTGTTATGTAAATTACAGTTATTCTGGAGAGCGTGTGGGGCGTGCTCTGGTGGGGATGGAGTTTACAAGTGAAGAGGGGCAAAAGGCTTGTTTAGAGCGGATCTACAGTATGAGTGGTGACTCTATAAGAGCAGCTAGTGAGGTGAATACCGATACTTTCTTCCGACTTACAGGGCAGAATAGACCTTCATCATAGCTAGAAAGCAGGTAGATGTGGTACTTTGAGCTTGCTTGCTATGTCACAAGGCGTTAATTCCCCTGCACAATTATTATTTCCCATGGGCAAGCCACATAAAACTAATATCAAACGTCGTCGTCGCAAACTGTATCTAAAGCGTAAGAACGAGCAAAAGAAGGCAAGTATCGAGCGTAAGGATTCTTCTCCTGCGAAGAAGGTTGTTAAAAAAGCTGCTGTTAAGAAAGTAGCTAAAAAAGCTGCCACTAAAAAGACTGCCGCTAAGAAGACTGCTGCTAAGAAGGCTGTAAAGAAAACAGCTACTAAGAAAACAGCTGCTAAAAAAGCTGCTCCTAAGAAGGACGCTGAGTAATATCTAGCGGAACCTATTTACAATAAGAGACCAGCTCGCCTAGTGCAAGCTGGTCTCTTTGTGTAAATAGGATTGTGATAAGTTTAGTAGTTTTAGCGAGCTACACTCCAGCTGCTAACTTTACCTGTGGTGAAGCCTACAGATGCACCTCTGCGAGGGACGTAACTTAGTGAGGGGTGAAAGCCTATACCGTAGCGTGATCCGCCTCTGAAGCCTCTGCGCCTAAAGCCACCTCTGTGTCCAAAGCCATGACCGTAGTATGAGCTAAAGCCGGTATGATAAGTAGGTGTTAGCACGTTATAGTCCCAACGCTCAAAGTCTTTGCCATCTGTGTTGCCTGCTATTTTTTGATCTGGGCGGCCCATAGCTAAAAATACGGCCGGCTTGGTCATACCCTTAGTGATTTTTCCCTCACTGACTAGTTTCTGGTGTGAGGGGCTGAGGTCAGCGTAGATGGCAGGGTTTTTCTCGATCCGCTGGGTAGGGGTGCTACTACAGCTAGATAAGAGAACGCATAAGGGAATACTGAGAAGTAAAAGTGTTTTCATACTTTACAGATTCTAAACGTTTTTTGGAATAGATGCAAATGATCATTTAGGTGCGCAAAACTTTAAAAGTTAGATAAACAGGCTTGCCAACAGAGTGGTAAAATTTGCAATCTTATAAAGGTAAGTAAAATATACTATTTAATGATATGTCAGAAGAATTAATCCCAGCAGATGAACTAAACAATGCCCTTAAACGATGTCCAGAATGGGAGGGGGATGGTGATAGTATTACGCGTATTATTGAATTTGAAGAGTTTATGGAGGGGATTGATTTTGTAAACATCCTCGCTGAAATCGCAGAGGAGGCACAGCATTTCCCTGAAATTGATATTCGCGATTGTAAGGTAACTCTGCGCCTGAAGACGGAGGAGGCCAGGGGGGTGACGGATATCGATATTGAGCTAGCTTCGAGAATAGACAATATTGTGTATTAGAAATATTGGGTGTTTATGCCCTTGTTATTGAGACGATCTAATAGCGTCGATATACTTAGGGTGTATTACTTTTTTTGAGGTGAGCTTATCTAGGGAGAAGGATTTCTTCATTCTCCATGTCAGTGAGTTTTCTGAGGCCACTGACAAATTTCCACATAGTAATCATAAGGATAACGAGCATGGGGACACCGATAACGGCAAAGCCCCATCCGGTGAGCCTGGCTACACCAGAGTTAAAGTCTTCTTGAGAGCCTGTGTTTCCTTGAAGAAAATACATAGCCAGAAAGTAGTTCATGATCATGCTGATAAAGAAGGAACCAGCAAGTAGTAGGGTGCCAGTGAGTAGGAGTTTGTTATACTCGGTTTTTTTACCTTTTTCTTCCACGCGTTTTTCGATTACGGGGATGTTAAAAAAGTCTGGGTTGTAAAGAAAGACTCGGATGAGAGGAGTCTTGGTCCAGTGTGAGATGAGGATAGTGATGCCAAAGACAAATGGGATGGCTGCCTCTTTAAGCGCAAACCAGAGTGGGGCCTGCGCATCGACAGTGCCGTTATCTTGGTAAGCCATGATGGCGATACCTCCTGTTAGAAGGATACTAACCACTCCAAGGATGGAGAAAAAGTTAGGTTTCTTGGTTTTAATCAAGTGGTGTATCCCATAGATGAAGGGTAGGGATACGGCGACTAACATTCCCCAGACAGGGCCTATTTTCCAGAATTGTTCGCCATTTTTTCCGAAGAAGCTGAGTGCTACCACTGGAATGAGAACATTCCACATGATGTTAGCGAGAGGGTTGTCTTGTTGTTTATTGGACATGCTGTTAGTGCGGTGGGTAAAAAGTAACGGCGCCCCGTATGATACGTGGGCGCCGCTGTAGAAGTAGTTGCTCTGTGGTTAGACCTTTCCGTAGATGGACTTACCAGTGGATAGTAGATCATCACATGCCACCTTGAGGCGGTCACAGAGACCTTGCTCAGCCTTCTTGAGGTAGCCGCGGGGATCGTAGACTTTTTTGTTCCCTACTTCACCATCGACTTTAAGTACACCCTCGATGTTCTCGCAGATGTGTGTGGCGATAGGGCGAGTGAAGGCATATTGAGTATCGGTATCAATATTCATTTTGATCACTCCGTAGTCCAGAGTCTCGCGGAGATCTTCTAGAGATGATCCAGAGCCGCCGTGGAAGACGAGGTCCATTTGCGCTTCAGCACCGTATTTGTCCATGACTACTTTTTGCCCATCGCGGAGGATGGTGGGCTTTAGCTTAACTGAGCCTGGCTTGTATGCGCCGTGGACGTTACCAAATGTGGCGGCAAACATGAAGCGGCCTATGCCATTAAGTGTCTCATAAACTTGCATCATATCCTCTGGGGATGTGTAGAGTTTTTCGGCAGGGAGGCCGGATGTATCATGGCCGTCTTCTTCTCCGCCCACGCAGCCGGCTTCGATTTCTAGGATGATGTCTAGCTCTGCGCACTCTGCGAGGAGTTCCTTAGAAATTTCCATATTTTCATCAAGTTCGACAACGGAGCCGTCAAACATGTGGGACTGGAAAAGTGGGCCTTTACCCTCTGCGATACGCTCGCGCGAGGCTTGAAGGAGTGGCTTGAGGAAGCTGTCTACTTTGTTCGGGTGACAGTGGTCAGTGTGGAGAGCTACGAGGATGTCATATTTCTCAGCTAGACGGTGAGTGGCTTCTGCGAGGATAATTGCACCAAAGGCTTCATCCGCTACGGCGGTGCCTGAGGCAAAGCTACCACCACCTGTGGAAACCTGTATGATGCCATCTGATCCTGACTCAGCAAAAGCCTTGAGAGCACCACTGATAGTTGTCAGAGATGTGATGTTGATAGCTGGGTATGCGTATCCACCTTCTTGGGCGGCGTCTAGCATGGCGGCGTATTGTTTTGGTGTAGCAACTGGCATAACTGTAGAGCGTTTAGCACGTATTAGTGATATAGGCAAGGGGTTGCGTTGTAGTTCTAAGGACTGTTGTTTTATTAATTTCGTGCTTTTTGCTGTCGTCAGATTTGGCGAGGGTATTGCCCATGAATGAGCTGACTGTTACATTAGAATCGGTGATTAATCTTGTTAGAAAGGTTGGGGCATTTCAGCTTAAATATTTTCGCCAGATGGCGGATGATGCGAGTGATATGAAGGCGGAGCGTGAGACTGTTTCATTTGTTGATGTGGAGTCTGAAAAGATGCTGGCTGAAGGGCTGTTACCACTTATTGATCATGTAGGTTTTTATGGTGAGGAGAGTGGTAAATCAGGGAACCAAGATCTGGTGTGGATAGTTGATCCTCTGGACGGCACTACGAATTACCTGAGTGGGCTAGATCAGTTTTCAATTTCCGTAGCATTGGTAAAAGATGGTACGCCTGAATTAGGTGTAGTTTATAAACCATTTTCTAGAGAAGTTTTCTCATGTATCAGGGGGCAGGGGGTAGCGTATAACGGAAAAGTTTTACGCCCTCGTTATCCAGAGGCCGAGGTGTCAGATGCGCTGTTCTCGACCGGCTTCCCCTATAGATCGCCGGATATTGCAGAGCAGTTTTTTACGGCTGCGGCAGGAGTTCTTACTTTAGGCAGGGGGATCCGGCGCTCTGGGAGTGCGGCTCTGGATGTGTCTCATGTGGCCATGGGGTGGTACCAGGGATTCTGGGAGACGGATCTACAGCCTTACGATATTGCAGCAGGTATGCTGATGATGCAAGAAAACGGCATCACGGTGACGAATCACCATGGTATGCCGTTTAATATGTTTACTGATAGGCTGATGGTAGCTGGGCTACCTGATGTGCATGCCAGCTTGTTAGAGCAAGTGGCGGCGGCCTATCAGTTTGAGTGAATGTGTTAGGTGGGAGTGTCACTCCGTGCCATTACTACTTTGCCGGTGCGTACTGTTTCTACGATTTTAAATTGTGAGAACATGGCGAGTGCGGCGTCTACCTTGGATGATCCACCGTTGATCATAGCGATCATAGAGGTAGGGGTGAGGTCTACAGTTTTACCACCGTAGTGATCGATGATTTGAAGAGCTTCTGTGCGCTCGGCTTTATCAACTAAGAATTTCACTAACAGAAGTTCTTTAACAACGGATTCTTTACTGTTGTGCTCAAAGCAGTGCATGACATCCACGAGTTTATTCACCTGAAGGATGATTTGGTCGAGTCCAGCAGGGTCACCGCTGATGCCGATGGTCATGCGGGCAAATTCTTTGTTACGTCCTTCAGAGACGACGAGGGAGTCAATGTTATATCCACGGCGTGCAAAAACCTGACAGATACGCATCAGTACGCCAGCCTTGTTGTTCACGAGGACTGATAGGGTGTGGATGGGGGTTTCTGGTGTCAGATTTTCCGGTGGATTGTCAGTAGTTACTAGAGACATGGTAAATTTTTTTTAGTTTTAAATGGGCTAAATGAAAAATGAGCGTTAGGAGGCCTAGGTGGATCCAGTTGGCTTGGCCATTTTGTGCTTTGGTGGCTCGGTAAGCATGTCTTCGAGTGCTGCCCCAGCAGGGATCATAGGGAAGACGTTATCGGTCTTGATACATTCAGCGTGGATGAGCACTGGGCCATCTTTAATGGCAAAGGCTTTCTCTAACTGTTTTTTAACATCAGCTGGGCGCTTGATGTTAAATGATGGTATTCCGTATGCGGCGGCGAGCTTGCAGAAGTCAGGATTCCCTTCCAAGTCTACACCAGACTCACGGTCATCAAAGAAGAGTTCCTGCCACTGGCGAACCATGCCAAGGTAGTGGTTATTAAGAACTACTATTTTTACAGGGAGTTTATGGATAGCCGCAGTGGAGAGTTCAAAGAGCGTCATCTGAAAGCCGCCATCACCACTGATGGAAATAACAGTTTCATCTGGGCATGCCAGCTGGGCTCCGATAGCGGCAGGGAAGCCAAAGCCCATAGTGCCTGCACCACCGGATGATATCCATTTCCATGAGGCATTTGTTTTGTAGAACTGTGCTGCCCACATCTGGTGCTGACCTACGTCTGTAGTAACGATGGCGTCACCTCCAGCGATTTGATACATTTCATCAATAACCTGCTGCATGCGGAGGCCTCCTTGCTTACGGTAGGAGAGTGGGAACTTTTTCTTCCATCCGTCTATTTCAGCAAGCCATGACTCAGTGGGAAGGCCAGAGATACGTTTGTTAATTTCTGTTAGTGCTGTTTTGGCATCTGCTATGATTTTAATATCTGTTTTGATCATCTTATCCATTTCCGAGGCATCGATATCAATATGGATGATTTTTGCATCTTTACAGAATTTATCGGCTTGGCCGATGATACGATCGTCAAAACGTGAGCCGACGTTGATGAGTAGGTCACAGCCGCAGATGGCTTTGTTTGCGTAAGCGGTGCCGTGCATACCTAGCATACCGAGTGAAAGAGGGTGCTCCTCAGGGAATACACCTTTACCAAGTAGGGTGGATGTTACGGGGCAGTTTAATGTTTCGGCTAGTTCCTTAAGTTCAGCGTCAGCACCGGAGATCATGGTGCCGTGCCCTGCTAAGATGAGAGGTCTCTGCGCCTTGTGAATAAGCTGGAGGGCTTCATCAATCTGGGCGGCTTCTACGCTGTATGACTTCTCTGGCTGGTAGCCGGGGAGATCAAGTTCAGGGTCCATGTCTCCAGAGAATGGACCCTGGGTGATGTCTTTAGGGAGGTCAATGAGTACTGGGCCGGGTCTGCCGCTGGTGGCAATATGGTAGGCCTCACGTGCTACGCGGGGGATCTCATTGGTGTCTTTTACGAGGTAGTTGTGCTTAACAACTGGCATGGTGATGCCGAAGATGTCTGCTTCTTGGAAGGCGTCTTTACCGAGCATCCATGTAACCTGCTGGCCGCAAAGAATGATCATGGGTACGGAATCCATCTGAGCGGTCATAATACCTGTGATAGTATTACCGGCACCTGGGCCGGAGGTTACGAGAACTACGGCTGGCTTACCAGTAGCGCGGGCATAGCCGTCTGCCATGTGACAGCAGCCTTGCTCATGACGAGCTAGCACAAACTCGATATTACTTTTTACGGTGACGAGTGCATCAAAGATGGGGATAGCTGCTCCACCGGAGTATCCGAAGATGTATTCGACCCCGAGGTTATCGAGGGTTTTGATAAGAGCTTGTGCTCCGTCTAGTTCTTGAGTGCTCATGGGCTGTGTTTGATTGAAAATTAGCGTTTCGAGGGACAAGTACACTAATGGGGGTGATTTGTAAAATGAAAACGGCACGTTTTGGTGTAAACGTGCCGTTTTTTGTGATTTTATTTTTTTGAAAAACGCTTCCAGTGGGGGAAGTTGGGTTTTAACCCAGTAGTTCGAGGATTAAGTTTTCGAGTTTTACGATGTCAGCTGAAAAGCTGCGGATACCTTGAGCTGTTTTCTCAGTGGCCATGGCATCTTCATTAAACATGAAGCGGAAAGCTTGCTCATCGAGTGAGATTTTTTCTTCAGCACATGTTTGAGCAGTGTCTTCTGAGAGCTTGCATACGAGTTCGCCATCGGTGTTCTGAAGTTCTTCTAGTAGACCGGGGCTGATAGTGAGGAGGTCGCAGCCAGCAAGTTCAGTGATCTGGCCGGCATTACGGAATGATGCGCCCATGACTTCAGTTTTATAACCGAACTTCTTGTAGTAGTTATAGATCTGCGTGACGGACTGTACACCTGGGTCTTCAGATCCTTTGTAATCGATACCAGTATCATTTTTATACCAGTCATAAATACGGCCTACAAATGGGGAGATAAGCTGCACTTTAGCTTCTGCACAGGCTACGGCTTGAGCAAATGCGAAGAGAAGAGTGAGGTTACAGTGGATACCTTCACGCTCTAGCTCTTCAGCTGCGCGGATGCCTTCCCATGTGGAGGCTATTTTGATAAGGATGCGATCCTTGCTTATACCTTCTTTTTCATAGAGCCCGATGAGGTGGCGTGCCTTAGCAACAGTGCCTGCGGTGTCAAAGGAGAGGCGTGCATCTACTTCAGTAGAGACGCGGCCTGGAACGATTTTAAGGATTTCCAAACCAAAAAGGATGAGGATGCGGTCGATAATACTTTCGAGTAGTGCTGCGTCTTCGAGAGTTGACCCTTGATGTTCATTGACAGCTTGCTCTACGAGGTGTTTGTATTCTGGTTTGGCGGCAGCTTGTAGGATGAGCGATGGATTTGTAGTGGCGTCTTGTGGCTGGTATTCTTCCATGGAAGTAAAGTCTCCAGTATCAGCGACTACAGTGGTGTATTTCTTGAGTTGTTCGAGATGGTTCATGATGAATTAAATTCATAATCGTTGCTGGTGATGTTGCAAGGAGGATATTTGCTATCTTGATTTGTATTTCTGGTTGAAGCCTGTGTAGGGCGCCTCGCCGCCAAATTTGTGGTAGAGTGAAAAATTATTATGCGCGCGATCGATGCCGTCCATCTCTATATCGTTACGATGAATAATGGGGATAGCCGGGGCATGCTCAACTGGAAGGGAAGTAGTATTTTTTTTATTAAGTAAGTTAGATCGGCGAAAAGTTTTAGGCTGCCCCTTTACGCTCCTTAGCTGGATCACCTGAGACTAGGTTCTGAGATGTAGGGTTGACATATGGGATTTATTGATGGTAATTATGATTATTAGATTTCCCCTTTCCTTTAAACCTTTTCTTATATGACATTTACAAATTCCATTAATGGCTTTGACGGCGCACAAGAGCTCCTCATCAAACTCGTAGAACAAAGTCCGGATGACTGGGAAACCCGAAAGAGGGTGGTAAACGTACTTTATGATGCTGAATTTCACCATGAAGCAGCAGATTTGGCATGGGGTGCGCCTGAGATTCCCCCTGTGACTGAAGAAATTGCATTTACTGTTAGAGTTGTCTCTATGGGCAGGCCGGAGCGTGCTGTGCGCCTAGTTACAACCATGCTCAAAGCTAATCAGGATAATCCTCAAGAGTGCATGAATATTGCAAAGGCTTTGATGGGGGAGGGTTTATCTTTACAGGCGCTTCGCTTTTATGGTGTTGCTACTGCCAAAGATATTAATCTGGTAGATACGGAGTTTGAAATGGCAGTGATAGATGCAGATACTGGTGATGATTCATGGGCTGAGCTTGTGACAGCGGATGACTTTCCCTGGGACGGGCCTCGTGATATGACTATCGAGGATGCTACTACTCATGATGCCGCTGAGGGTAACTCTGCCGCTGAGGTTTTACTTAATAGTGTGACTCAGAGAGTTCCTTTGAAGGCTCCCATACAAGCCCAAACAGAAGCTGTAAGATCAGTATTACCTCCCAAGTCTCCAGGCAGCGAGTCTAGGCCTACAGCTCCAGCTGAAACTGTGGCAACAAATGAGAAAAGTAACCCTGCTCCAGAGACTGAACTTTCAGCGTCTGTGGGAAATGAAAATGATAAGTTAATATCCCTAGTAAAACCTGCTGAACAGGTAAAACCAGCGCCAATAAATGAGAGCCCAGCAGTGGTGACTCAGCTTGTAGCTGCGCCAGTGCCAGCACTAAATAACAGAGTGACTACTCATGTAAACACAGCTGTTACGCCGCCGCCAACACCTGCTACAGCAATTATTGAAGGGCTTAAGCCCAGCTCCAGTGATGGACTTGTTGCTAGGGTGCCTGAAGTAGTACTAGCAGCCCCTGCGCAGTCTGTTCAGGCTGCTATAGCTGGAGCAGCAGCTGAGAAATTTAATACGCAACCCGTAGTTGAGGAGTCTGTTACGTCATTAGAGACTAATTCAGTAAGTAATACTCCCGTAGTTTCTGATGAAACACAGCGCTCTGATATGGGTAATAATGAGGGGCTTAGTGATGAGCCTTATGAAGATGATGGAGATGTTAATGATTTATCAAGTAATAGTCTTGTAAAGCGCCAGCTCTATTCATCCAAATCTAAATCAGAGGGGGTGTTCTCTTCACTGACAGGAATATTTAAACGCTCTAAAGCGGATCAGAATAATGACGAGGATACAGCTTTGGAGAATGCTGTCAGTGTGACGGATGAGGCCTCTGCCTCCAAGCAGAAGAAGGGATCTCAGGATAAAAAGGCTAAAGAAGCCCCAATAGGTCATGTTCAACCCAATAGCAATCCTGTGACGACTACGGTTGTCCCTCGGCGCGAGCCTAAAGGTTATGAGCCGCCAAAGGAGCTTGATGGACGCACTCAGCTAGTAGCTCTGGCACCACAAGACGGGAATATCTATTTTGAAGAGCTAATTGAAAAATATAATGATCTCCCTCTTGATGAGCTTCCTCCTGCTGTTACCGTTGCACGGGATATGGCTAATGTAGATTATTTAGGACTTGTTCAAGCCGCCTGTGTTAAGGATCTTGATGCGTTCTCAAAGCTACTAGGTCTCCACCGTGTGATGACTGAGGCTAATTGCCCAGGCTGGGTGGATGATATGAACTTACTTCGTAAGGGGTATGGTGATGCTGTTCTCGCTACCGTAGTTTCCAAATACAGTGTGTCAGAATGCCGTGAAATACTAGGGGCTGTTTATCAACGCCCTGGTGAGCAAAAGGTAGCAGGCTAATCTGACACTGTATAGCTGAGCTTATAATTGCCGTTTGGCTGTGGCAGTAGTTTTCTTAGTTTGAGGTGGTAGGACTGCGCTAAATAGTGCTGTCCAGACCCTAAGAGGGTTTTACTATTTAGACCTCCAATGAGGAGTGTAGCATTGATGGTTATTTCCAGTTGAGCGCCTGGTGAGAGACTTGCCAAACATTGCTTAGAGGTAAGTTTGCCATCTGCTGAGATTGATGCTTTTAAAATTTGAGAATTCATACGGCTAGGATAGGAGTTTGAGAGTGTGAATTTCTAGTAGTAGCTGTATGTGTTTGTGATAGCAAGAATGAGAGGTATTCTTCTCATACGGCGCTGAATTCTAGGTGAGGTAAATGCACTTTCTGTGTGTTTTGATAGGGGGCTTTATTACCAGAAGTAGGGATCTACTTTAATCGATTATGATTGGTTCCTTATACAGTGTCACCAAGTGTTAGACATACTTATTGGTAATAATTCCAGTTGCAAAGATGATACTAATAGAGTCCCTTCGGAGGGAGAGAATTAATCTTTAATATACTATGAGTGAAACTAATCTTAAAATAACCTGCTATCTAAAAACTTTTTGTGGATGGAGTGAGGGCGTTCGAGCCATCATGCGTAAGTATGATCTTGAATTTACCGAGAAAGATATCATCAAAAATCAGGCGTTCCGCTGGGAGATGGAGCAGAAGAGTGGCCAGCCACTCAGCCCCTGCGTGATGATCAATGATGAGATGTTGGCAGATGTCTCAGGTGATGAAGTAGAGGAATACTTAGTGAGTAAAAATCTAGTTAAAGCTAATGCGGCACCAGCTGATGCACCTACCGATAGCAGCTGCCCTGATCACTAGGTGAATTTTACCTAGTAGTTTTGATTGGCGCAGTAATGATACCTTCAGCAGTTTCTTTTTTCAGTCTAAGCTGACCGCAGGCGGCGTTAATGTCGTGGCCTTTTTCTAGGCGTAATGTGGTATTAATTCCTGCGTCGGCCACGATGTCGCGGAAGGCGTAGCAGACTTCTTCGGAGGGGCGGGCCCAGTCTAAGCCTTCCACAGTGTTGTAGGGGATGAGATTAACCTTGGCGTTGATACCCTTGGCTCGCTTGGCAAGGATGGTGGCTTGCTCAAGGGAATCATTAACCCCCTCTATGAGGATGTATTCTAAAGAAATTTTTTGTTTTTTAAATGTGCGCCAGTAGTGCAGGGAGTCGAAGAGTTCTTTGATCTGCCATTTTTTGTTCACGGGCATGATGAGGTCTCGGACGTCATCAGTAGCACCGTGTAGGGAGATAGCCAGGCGTATGGGCACGGGGAATTCTGCGAGTTTTTTGATGGCAGGAGCGAGCCCAGAGGTGGATACTGTGATGTGGCGTGCACCGATATTTAGGCCCCAATGACTGGTAATTACTTCCAGTGCTTTAATGAGATTTTTGATATTAGCTAGGGGTTCCCCCATACCCATAAAAACGATGTTGTTTATGGAGTTTCCTGTAAGCTTTTCTACCATCATCATTTGCCCTATGATTTCAGCAGCTGTTAGGTTCCGTGTGAATCCGGCAAGTCCAGAGGCACAGAATTTACATCCATAGGCACAGCCTACTTGGGAGGATACACATATGGTTTTTCGGTCTGATTGTTTACCATTAAGTCCCTTGGATGCAGGGATAAAGACGGTTTCTACATATCGGCCATCGTGTAGACGGAAGAGGAATTTACGTGTGGTGTCTTCTGAGCCCTTTGTTTCTACGTGGGTCATGTCAGAGATGTGAAATTCTGCACTGAGCCGGTTACGGAGTGGCTCTGAGAGATTGGTCATTTCAGAAATGTCCTGTACACGTTGCAGGTAGAGCCATTCTTGAACTTGTTTAGCACGGTAGGGTTTTTCCCCAGCGGTGGCGAAGAATGCTTCTAAGTCTTCTTTACTTAGTCCGAGAAGGGATGTGGTATTTTTTTCGAGAACAGACACGGGAGGGGTATAGCATCTTTTTTAGAAAAGGCACGAATTTTAAGGTCATAACGAAATTATCGGGTGAATGATGCTTGATTGCTGAGGTGTATGGGCGAGAGTTCTGCCAGGTAGAATAATATATATCCCATTATCATGAGCACTATAGCAAATAACCTTGTAGATACCGTCGGTAACACCCCATTGGTGAGATTAAATCATGTCACGAAAGGGCTACATGCCGAGATTCTTGTGAAGTGTGAGTTTTTTAACCCTCTTTTTAGTGTGAAAGACCGCATAGGTCGCGCAATGATCGAGACAGCAGAGAGAGATGGCTCTCTGCAGCCGGGAGGGACTATAGTGGAGCCTACATCTGGAAATACGGGCATCGCTCTGGCATTTGTCGCGCGGGCTAAGGGATACCGCTGTATTTTAACGATGCCTGAGACAATGTCTATGGAGCGCCGCATGCTGCTGCGTATGCTAGGTGCTGAGATTATCCTTACTCCTGGAGCAAAAGGTATGGGCGGGGCTATCGCTATGGCAAAGCAGACGTTGGAGGAGCTGGGTGAAGGCGCATTTGGGCCTAGTCAGTTTGATAACCCAGCGAATCCTGAGGTGCATCGCCAAACTACAGCTGAGGAAATCTGGAGAGCCACGGACGGTAGGGTAGATGCTTTTGTAGCAGGTGTGGGTACTGGTGGCACACTGACAGGAGTTAGTGAAGTTTTGAAAAGTCGCTGTGATATGAAGGCGTTTGCTGTAGAGCCAATGGATAGCCCTGTAATTTCTGGTGGAAAACCT
>JALZUC010000033.1 GCA_023301765.1 Akkermansiaceae bacterium
ATTTTTGAATAATTTTTTAATTTCGCCATATTGTTTCAGTTTTATATCAATTTTATCAAGCTGCTAGTTTTCGTCATTTATTAACATATCCGTGAAATCAAATATTCAATTAGATTTATTAGGTGAGTATGACATTCGATCTGTTATGATAATTGTCAACTTATCAGAGTCTTATTTCTTTTTTTTTACTTACCACTGAATCGATCTGAATGCTCAAAGCGAGCCCCCTCAGAATCTGAGCCTACGCTAGGAGACTTATAAAGTTTCAACGTAGAGAAGATATTCTTAAAAAGGCGGCTCTCATAATGGGAAACGGTCCTCAGATACGATCTTATCTAGATTTCTCACAATGAAGGCTAGCTATACCTCTATGCCGTTATAGAACTCTACTTTAGAGCTGTTCTAAGCTATTAATTGCTGCTTGATTCTATTACAAATAAAAGAATTTTAAGCTAATAGGATAAATCAAGTAACCAAAAGTTTAGAAGACATGTGGTGCAAAATCCACAGGTAATACTAGTAACACTGAGGAGAGGATTAACAACCAGCTAAGAGTTATTTTAAACATTTAAGAGGGGGGCATAATATCCGTGCTTGTGTGTGTTGAAATTTAGGGGAGGCTATAGGTATGATTCCTTATGAGGACTTAGGAGAGTCGAAAATGGCGGACGGCACGGTTTTTTCCCTGCATAAGAGGGGCTCCGAGTTTGTGCTTAAATATAATGGTAATGAACTTATGAGTACTAATCATACTTATTCTGAGCAGCTACTGGCGGAGAAGGGGTGCGCTCACCTTACGGGAGGGGCCGGTGGTGCTGAAAGTCGGGAGAGAGGAACTCGGCAAGCTAGGCGTGGGCAACGAGGGGGGGATACTAAGATGAATAAGGGGCAGAGATGTGTGTATACTCGACCACGCTCACCAAGGGTTTTGATTGGAGGGTTAGGCTTAGGCTTTACGCTAAAGAGGGCTCTGGAGCTGGTAGGGAGTCCTGCTACGGTGGAGGTAGCGGAGTTAATGCCACCGATTATCGAGTGGAACCGAACTTTTTTAGTAGAGCACAATGGGCCGCTTCTGGAAGACCCTCGAACACGTATTATTCAAGGGGACCTTTTTCAAATTTTAAAAGCACAGCCTAAGGGGCGATATGATGCATTATTATTTGATATAGATAATACGCCGGATGATTTAATTACCGGTGATAATGCAAAGCTCTATTCGGAAACGTTTTTACAGCATTTGAGGCTACTGCTTACGCCAGGTGGACAGCTTTCTTATTGGCTATCCGAGCCTGCTCCTAAATTTAAGAAGCAGCTTGAAAAAGCCGGTTTTGAGGTAGAGGCGTATCCGGCGAAACAGCGCGAAAATTCTAAGCGAGCCATTCACTGCCTTTACGTTTGCCGCTCCAGATAGAGAGGGGGAATCGGAAATGTAAAAAACCGTAGGGCTGGTGAGCTCCTACGGTTTTTCTTGATATGATAGCTTGGATACGCTGGTCATGTGAATGAGAACATACCTTCCTAGGTGGTTCTCATTATTTGCGGGGAACAAATTACAGAATAGCACCCGGGCGGTAGCCCGCTACATCTGGGTGAGCTGCTTCTAGCTCGCCTACGATACCTGCGAAGTGGTCTACCTGGCTTTGTGCCGTGCCGGTGTTTTCGCGGCTTTCTGCCATGAGGGCGTGGAGTTGCTCGTAGGTAAGTGGTAGGCGGTCGTCCCCTGAGAGGCGTGCGAGAAGATCGTTTTCGCGGATTTCCCCGCTGCGTAGATCATTGACAGTAGCTACGGCGTGTTCCTTGATAACCTTGTGGGCGGCTTCACGGCCGATACCAGATTTCACAGCTTCCATCATGATAGTAGTGGTCATGAGGAATGGGAGGTAGTGATTATTTTCTGCTTCGATTACGGCTGGGTAGGCATCCATCTGGCCGAGGACGGTAAGGAAGGTCTCAAAGAGTCCATCGAGTGCAAAAAATGCATCAGGGAGCATGAGTCGGCGTACTACTGAGCAGGAGACATCACCTTCATTCCACTGATCACCAGCGAGACCACCAGCCATGGTGACGTATCCTTTAAGGATGACGTGGAAGCCGTTAACTCGCTCACAGGAGCGGGAGTTCATCTTATGTGGCATGGCGCTTGAGCCAGTTTGGCCTTTGGCAAATCCTTCACTGGCGGTTTCATGACCAGCCATGAGGCGGAGAGTGCGGCAGAGTGAGGATGGACCTGACGCGATGTCTGTGAGTACGGAGACGGTGCGCATATCTAGCGAGCGTGGGTAGACTTGACCTACATTGGTATAAACCTCTGGAATGCCGAGGTGTGCACAGACTTTAGCCTCTAGCTGTAGTGCTTTATCCTCATCTCCATTAAAGAGGGAGAGCTGATCCATCTGTGTGCCGACAGCGCCTTTGAGTCCACGGACAGGATAAGTATCCAGGAGGTGATTGAGCATGCTGAGTGCACCGAGAAGTTCTTCACCATTCATGGCAATACGCTTACCGAAGGTGGTGGGCTGAGCTGCTACGTTGTGCGTGCGCGCAGTGATCATGAGGTTACGCCATTGATTAGCGCGTTCCTTCATCTGAGCGAGTGTAGCGATAGTTTTATCACGAATTACTAGAAGAGAGCGGTAGACCTGCAGCTGCTCTACGTTTTCGGTAAGGTCACGTGAAGTCATACCTTTGTGGATGTGCTGGTGGCCGGCTAGGTCACAGAACTCCTCGATACGAGCCTTTACATCATGGCGTGTGATACGCTCGCGCTCCATGATAGATGCCAAGTTTACTTGGTTTTTTACAGACTCATAGGCATCGATAGCTTCTTGAGGGATATCTAGGCCAAGGTCTTTTTGTGCCTTCATGACTGCTATCCAGAACTCACGTTCGAGGATGATGCGCCCTTCAGCGGACCAGATTTCTGAAATGGCAGGGGAGGCGTAGCGCTCGGCAAGGACGTTAGGTATCATAGGAATTAATTAATAAAGAATTTAGAGTGGGTAATGGAAAACTTGTGGGGGAAGAATCAATAGGGAAATGGAGCGAGTGACAAATGTAAAAAAAGCGAGGCCGGGCTTTTTGAAAACTATCAATGTGGGGGATGCTTGTTTTACTGCTGCTAAGTATCATTTTATTGAATGATATCATCGAGCGAATCTATTTGTAGATTATGTTAGATGGATACTACGATCATCTATGACTTGGGTATATCGCTTATTACTTGTAGCACTTAGTGCTGGGTTAGGGATTATTGTTTTTCCACCGGTGGGATGGGAGGTTTTTGCGATTGTGGCGTGGTTACCGTTACTTTTTGCTCTCAATGGACTGAAGCCTCCTCACGCTTTTTATCTAGGGTTGTTTCATGGGGCCGTGTTTTTTGGTGTTACCATGTCTTGGTTAAGGGATATTTTTGTGGATTCAGGGCACCTTGTGGTGCCATTGGTGCTCATTATGTCGTTATTTAGCGCACTTTTTGCCCGTGGTTATGCCATGGCCCAGAGACGTTATAGTCCGGGCTGGGTAATGGCTCTCTTCACTGCTTGCTGGTGGATTTCCTTAGAGTTTTATAGAGCTGAGATATATTACTTGAAATTTCCATGGATGACTCCTGGTGTGGGGCTGGGGCCGACGTGTATTTCTCCTCTACTGGGAGTGAGTGGCGCTAGTTTTATTATTATTTTCGCGACAACCTTGATTTGTCAGAAGAAGCGTCACTGCATGATAGGAGCAGTGATGATGGCGTGCTTGTTAGGTATGGTGATGTTTCAGAAAAATCGAACGGCACCTGAGGGTGACTCGGTAAATATTCTAGCCGTTCAAAATGAAGATTTTATTCTTGAGCGCTATCTTGAACTAACTGAGGAGGCTGACCTGAAGGTGAAACCTGACATCATCATCTGGCCTGAGTATGCACTGTCCTATGATGTTAGAAAACAGCCACAAGACATGGTGAAGCTACAATTACTAGTTCAGAAACAAGGTGTTACTCTAGTGGTAGGGACACAGACAGAATTTGGTAAAAACCCAGGAGAATGGTATAATACGGCTCTGACTCTGGATCAGAGCGGTGTCCTAGGTGAGCATTACAAGAATAATACAGTGCACTTCTTTGATGATGGTGTAGCTGGTAAAGAGGCTAAATCTGTGCAGACGGCACATGGTAAGCTAGGTACGCCTATTTGCTTTGATTGTGACTATCAGGATGTCATCCGGCGTATGGTGAGTGATGGTGCGGAGCTTATTACTGTTCCCAGTATGGATGGCATACATTGGGGCGATAAGGAGCACTATCAGCACGCCGAGTTATTCCGTCACCGTGCAGCAGAAAATGGACGGTGGTTGGCGGTAGCCGCTACTTCAGGGGTGACTCAGGTTATTGATCCATACGGAAATTGTGTGAAGTCTATCCCTATTATCGAAGAGGGTATTCTGGCCGCGGAAGTAGGTGTTATCCAAAAGCTCACTTTTTATACGAAGTTGGGATGGCTTTTCCCCTGGATTACTAGCATTACGGGAGTGCTATGGATGATGGTGATTTTCTTTCAAGGGTTACTAGAAAAGCGGAAATCAAAACGGTCTAGAAAGCTAGATAGCTAATTGTGATAGTTTTACTTGTTCTGTAGGAGTATCAGGGCAGAGAATGGGGAATAGGTTCTGCAATTTACTAAGGCTACCAGTGGTAAATATCTGGTGTGTAGCCTCGGAGGAGGGAGGCTGCTGATTTTCTAGCAGAGACTTAGTATGGCGCGCTACTGCGGCACCAGTGTCTAGTATTTTTATATCGGGTCCAGCTACTTTCTGAATGAGAGGGCGTAGAAAGGGGTAGTGAGTGCAACCGAGTACGAGCACATCTGCTCCGGCATCGATTAGAGGCAGAGTTTCTTGTTTAACGATTTCCTGTGCTCTGAGGCTATCAATCTCGCCTTCTTCAACGAGGTTTACAAACTGAGGACAAGGCCGAGTGATGATGCGGAGCCCTTCACCGTGTGTAGAGACAAGACGGTGGAACTTTTCTCCTGCGAGAGAGGCCTGAGTGGCTAGCACACCAATGGTGCCAGTCTGAGTCATGGTGGCTGCAGGCTTCACTCCTGGCTCCATACCGATAAAGGGGAGTGGATAGGAGGCACGTAGAGCTTCCACAGCAGAAATAGTAGCGGAGTTACAGGCGATCACGATGATCTTACACCCTTGCTCCAGAAGGAAGTCCGTAACCTTAAATACTCGCCGTTGAATTTCCACAGCATCACGTGCACCATAGGGGCACCATGCACTGTCACCGAAGTAGAGAATACTTTCATCCGGCATAAGCTTACGCACTTCATTAAAGACGGAAAGACCGCCAAGGCCGGAGTCTAGTATGCCGATGGGGGAGGTCACTGGGCTGGGGTCCTCTCTGAGTGGTAAGTTCCGAATCTAGGAACGAGGAAATATAATAAAGAAACATGGTACACCCGAAGGGATTCGAACCCCTGGCCTCCTGATTCGTAGTCAGGCGCTCTATCCAGCTGAGCTACGGGTGCACTTATGTTTGCTAACCAAGATTGGCGCGGGCGCAAAAAGCCATAATCTGGGCTTTAGGTCAAGCTATCGCTACAAAAAAGATGGTTTTTTTACAGAAGTGTGGACTTATAGGGTGGGTATCATCTATGAAAATACTTGTTATGAGGTGTTTAGCTGTTCTTTGCTTTTTTGTGGCAACGGTGTTTATTTTCCGAGGTCTTAGTGGCGTAGTGCCAGTGTTTAGCCAAGGAGATGAAGAGGGGGTAACTCATCTAAGGGGAGATAAGGTGCGTCTGACAAAAAGAATGGTGGCTAGACGAGGTCCTCAAACTTTTCCTGTAGAGCGTAAGTTAGGGCTGAAGGCACTTCGTGCAGCAGCAGAGGTTACTCCTATGGATGGGCGGCAAGTGCAGTGGTCTAAATTTAATGCACAACATCACTTATCGAAATTAACGAGAGCTGATATAAAAGTTCTAGTCGTTGAATTTCTTGCTGAAAAGGTAACTCCTGTAGGTGTGGAGTCGAAAGATTCTGCATTACTGTTTGCTTTCGAAACAAACTATAGCAAGTTGATTTCTGCACTTGTGGGAAGGCTGTCAAAACAGGATTTTACTGATACTCTGGACTGGTTCGAGGAATTGCCTGTATTACAAAAAGATATGCTGCTCACGCGTGTTGTTTATGCGTATGCAATTAACGCAGCTGCGGCTCAAGACCCAGAGCGAGCGTGGCTAGTCTATAAGGAGAAATGCCCTCCATGGGGTGGATGACAGAGTATACACTCAGCACCCAGTATGAGTGCTTTAGCAACGAGGGTTTCCGCAGAAAGTATCCTGAAGACGTTAGTAAACGAAGATTATGAAATCGCTAAACTACTGCTAGATAAACAACCAGCATTGAATTATCAGGCACGTATTAATCAGTTTCTTTCAAACCCCATTAAAGGGAGGTCTCTGGAGCAACTACATGGTGATTATCAAGATATTATCCAAAACGTGGATGGAGATGTAAAAGAAGAACTGGATAAATCCTATATCACAGGCTGGTCATACCATGATCCAGAGGGGGCGCTAAACTGGCTGGCGAATCATGTAGCTGATAAACAAACACGTAAGCGGGCCTACCAGAGTGTATTGGCTACAAAACCTGACAATATTATGAATATCATGTTAGCCAAGCATGGTGAATCTGAATATGAGACGATGATGATGGCGATTGCTGAGAGTAGCTTCATACTGACAGATCAGCAAAATGCTCAGTTTCGCCTTAAAAACCGTTACGAACCGGCAAATAACCGAAGCGACTTGGTGATAACGATAACGGAGTCGATGATTGAGATACCCGCTTTTAGCATGCAACGCTTGTCTGCAACAGAGGGGATGGAGCTCCTGATTATCCCTCACCGTTGATTAATGGCGCTGGGCTGGCCGCAGGGTAGTAGAACTTTTTACCTTCGTAGTTTCTCAGAGTAATACCACCGTCATCGTGCTTTACTACGTAGTCAGGATTGATCGGTATTTTACCGCCGCCGCCAGGGCCATCGATCACGTACTGGGGGATGGCGTAGCCACTGGTATGGCCACGTAGTCCCTCGATAATATCGATACCTTGTTGAATGCCAGTGCGCAGGTGTGCTGAGCCTTCGATAAGATCGCACTGATAGAGATAATACGGACGTGCGCGGCACATGAGAAGTTTCTGGCAGAGTTCCTTCTGCACCGTAACGCTATCGTTTACCCCGTTTAGTAGAACAGACTGATTCCCCATAGGGATACCGGCGTCAGCAAGTCTCTCAAGTCCTTCTTTCACCTCAGTTGTCAGTTCTCTGGGGTGATTCGTGTGGATGGATATAAACAGTGGATGGTATTTCTTTAACATTTCACAGAGAGCGGGTGTGATACGTTGAGGTAGGAATATAGGAATACGTGAGCCGATGCGGATAAACTGGATGTGAGGGATGGCGTGTAGTCTGGAGAGGAGTCTCTCTAGGCGTGCATCTGAGAATAATAGGGCATCACCACCTGAGATTAAAACATCACGGACGGCAGGCGTTTTTTCCAGATACTCAAAGGCTGCTTCCCATTGAGTTTCTAGTTTTTGCTCAGATACGCCAGAGACTACACGGCTACGCGTGCAATAGCGGCAGTAAGCAGCACAGCGATCTGTAACTAGAAATAGAACTCGATCTGGGTAGCGGTGTACTAGGCCAGGCACAGGCATGTGGGAGTCCTCGCCACAGGGGTCTGACATTTCTGCTGGATCTGATAGGGTCTCTTCAATACGGGGGATGACCTGCCGGCGGATAGGGCAATGAGGGTCATTTTTATCGATTAGATTAAAAAAATGAGGAGTGATAGACATGGCGAGTTTATTCCCGGAGAGTAGAACTCCGGCGCGCTCCTCATCACTAAGGTTTATGTGGCTCTCCAGCCCTTCGAGCGTGGTGATACGGTTTTTGAGCTGCCAGGTGTGACTGTTCCAATCTTGCTTAGAAACATTAGGCCAATAGCCGGGGGTGTGGGATTGAAAGGTAATGTCGGACATTTCTCCTTTCATAGTAGTGGGCAAATGCTATTTGTCAAAAATTGTGGAACATAAAGATACTCTGCCACTACATTTAGAATTCCGCATAATGGCCCTTTTCAAATTACGAGAATTAGGTAATTTACAAACTTAGCAGCTAAGTTGATTTAATTTTTGATACTTGCAATAGCTACTCAATATACATAATATATACAGCAGATTATGAAAGTACACCACTTTACGAAAGGTAACAGTTCAAAAGGTTTTACTCTTATTGAAATTCTTGTGGTTATGGCCATCATCGCAGTTTTGGCTACGGTCGTGGTTGGTTCGATAGGTTTTTACCAAAACAAAACAAAGGATAATAAGGGTAAGGTATTGGTGGCCAGTGTTTCACAGGCGCTGGACTCTTACCGTTTAGATGAGGGAGAATATCCTGAAATGGGTGCAGATGGCTCAGAAATGAGCTCCGCAATACTTTATGATACACTTTTTGGTGATTCTGATGGTGATGGTATAGCTGATGATGATGCTACTATTTATCTGGATACACTTAATCCAAACGGAAACACTGCAGCTCTTAACGTAGAGGAAAGCGGTGACGGATATATCCTTGTGGATGGGTTTAAAAACCCTCTTCGATACCGTGCTCCGGGTCAGCAAAATCCAGGTTCTGAATTTGACCTCTGGTCAGCTGGTTTAGATGGTGAGACTAATGCTAATAACTCTGGGGATGAGACTAGAGATGATGTTACTAACTGGTAAGTTAGATGTCTCTCCAATGTAGCGTATTTTCATAGGCGGAGAAGTTATCTATATCGCGTTGTGGTCAGGGCACCAGTGGGGTAGTGTGTCGACATGTCATTGAATTCACCTTCTAGTGCTGCGCTTCTATTAGCGCAAAGCCTTCAGCAATCCTTTGTCACGGGGCTGGAGGAGTGTGCTACCAAGCTGAGTGGAGATAGTCCCATAAAGTTTCAATGGACTGAGTGGCAGAGAAATGGTGGTAAAAATGGTGGTGGTTCACGCTACTTTACGGAAGACAACATGGTGTTTAACCGCGCCTCAGTGAATGTCTCACACATTCACTACGCTGATGACCCTGATAAGAAGCTAGCTTCTGCCACGGCGATATCCACGATCATTCACCCACAGAATCCACACGCACCGTCTATCCATATTCATATCAGCTGGACAGAGATGAAGGGTGCCGGCGGATACTGGCGCATGATGGCGGATCTTAATCCATCCATACCCATGCAGGAGGACCAAGATTCTTGTTACGAAGTATTCCGAGAGACTGCACCCGGACAGCTGGATGAAGCTTTAGCGCAGGGGGATAAATATTTTTATATTCCAGCGCTTGAAAGACACCGAGGGACTATCCATTTTTATCTAGAGCAATATCGCAGTAGTTCTGCTGAGGATGATCTAAATCTAGCTACTCGTTTTGGTGAAAAAGTTACCTCACGTTACTTGGAAGTTTTATCCAAACGGCTCGAATTAGAGGTGAGTGATGAGGATAGGCAGAATCAATTAGCTTACCATACGCTCTATTTATTTCAGGTGCTTACTCTGGACCGGGGGACTACATCAGGTCTGTTAGTGCATGATGAAAACGATTTAGGAATCATGGGGTCTCTACCGTCGCGTGTTAACAAGCCTCTGCTGCAATCTTGGATTACCAAAATGCCAGAAGCTCAGCAGAAACTACTGGAAGATATTCTAGTAGTATTACCTGTTGATGGAGAAGTCAGCAATGAGGTCCGTGTGCAGCTAGCGCAAACTGTGCGGAGTTATTATCGCCAGTATCCAGAATCACTGAAATTTCAAGCGTCAGGAAATATAGTGCCGCCTACGGTAAAAAATCATAAGTAAACTTGAAAGAGGGGCATATTTTATGATCAAAAGATTCTAAGTATAACGCATAGATATAATTATGATTGATGATGAAAAAGGTCACTTCACTGGGCGACGTTCATTTATGAAAAATGTAACACTAGCTTCTCAGGTGTGCAGTGGAAAGGCTGGGTAATGCACTATACGAAAGACGGTGAAGATTCACCCGTCGCCAAAGGCTTCCGTATGCATAACGGCATTATGAGAAATTCGAAGGGGGAGGTCTGGTGCACAGATAATCAAGGTGACTGGCGTGCAACTACCCCTCTTTACCACGTTCGTAAGGGCCACTTCTATGGTCACCCATCCAGTCTTGTGTGGGATCCTAAATGGCCTAAGGAGAAGGACCCGCTTAAAAATGCCGTTAGAAGAAATTGATGCCATGCGTACCCGCCCGGGTGTTTTAATTCCACATAGAGAAATGAATCGTTCAGCTAGTGAGCTGATTGAAATCCCTGCTGAACTTGGCCCTTACGCTGGGCAAATTTTAATACCTGATAATAACGGGACTAGAATAACTCGAGTTATGTCAGATAAAGTTAATGGTGAATATCAGGGAGCCTGCACCCATTTTATTAAAAATGCCAATGTGCTATCTGGAGGGGACCGTGTGGCCTTCACAGCAGATGGTAAGACACTCTACACGGGCCATACCGTAAGAGGATGGGGTAAAGTGGCTGAGGGCTTACAAAGGATCACATGGCCAGGTAAAACACCGTTTGATGTAAAGACGATAAAACTTGAGAGTAGTGGCTTTATGTTAAACTACACAAGACCTACAGCGGAGGTAGACCTTAAAAAATGCTCTGTAAGGTCATTTAAATACGTGACTAACTAGAGGTATGGTGGGCCAATGTTAGATAAGCGCAAAGAAGCTATTACCGTCCGTAGTAATAGCCCTACTAGTTTGGCTATTGATGTGGGAAAACTTGAACCACTACGCGTTTATCAAATTAGGCTAAAGGGGCTCACTTTCACTGATGGGTCACCATTAGCGAATGAGGTATTTTACTACACGCTGAATCAACTGAGAGCACAGTAAAAGGGAGCACCGGAGGTGCTCCCATATAAATCTACTCTGCAGCCTTTTCCTTGGCGGTGCTCTTGATGCGGAGATCACGCAGCTGGTCAGGATCTACCTTGGCTGGAGATGCTGACATGATGTCCATTCCTTTGTTGTTTTTAGGGAATGCGATGACTTCGCGGATGGAGCTCTCACCGCAGACGAGCATGGCAAGACGATCAAGTCCTAGTGCGATGCCGCCGTGTGGTGGGGCACCGTATTTGAAGGCATCAAGAATATGTCCAAACATACTTTCCTTTTCCTCCTCGGTGACACCGAGTGCGGTAAACATAGCAGACTGAAGTTCACCTTCGTGGATTCGGATAGAGCCCCCTCCAAGTTCGTAACCATTGAGCACTACATCGTATGCCTGAGCACGTAGACCAGCATAGCGCTGGCTCTCGTCCTCAAGTTCAGCGGTGGTGGCTGCTATGAGCTTTGGCACGTCTTCTGGGATAGGGCGGGTAAATGGGTGGTGCACGGCATTCCACTTTTCTTCCTCATCATCGTAGCCGAGGAGAGGGAATTCTGTGACCCAGAGGAAATTAAGCTCAGTGTTGTCTTTTAGAGTCTCTTGGAGGTCTGCACAGCAGAGGCGGATACGGCCTAATACTTCACAGACAGACTCCCACTCACCTGCGCCAAAGAGGATGAGATCTCCCGGCTCGATATCGAGTTTTTCACGTAGGGCTTCTACTTCTGGATCAGTCATACGCTTTACGAATGGTGAGCGCCACGTAGAGCGATCTGTATCACGCACTTGGATGTAGGCGAGGCCTTTTGATCCTGCTTCGATAGCTGTTTGGGTAAGCTTTTCAATCTGCCCCTGAGTGGCACCTGCAAAGCCTTTCGCATTAAATGCTTTTACCACACCACCATTAGCGATGGATCCAGAGAAGACACGGAATTCACATTCTTTAAGTTCCTCTGTGAAGTCTTTAAGCTCATAGCCAAATCGGCGGTCAGGCTTATCTGAGCCATAGGTGTTCATGGCTTCATGCCATGTCATACGCTCGAAGCTAGCGGGGATGTCTACGTCCAGAGTATCCTTAAATACGCGTCCTAGAAGACCTTCTACGAGGGCGTGTATATCATCGGGCCTGACAAAAGAGGACTCGATATCAATTTGGCTAAACTCAGGCTGGCGGTCAGCACGGAGATCTTCATCACGAAAGCAGCGGGAGATCTGGAAATACTTTTCAATACCACCACACATTAATAGTTGTTTATACTGCTGTGGGGCTTGTGGTAGAGCATAGAAGTTTCCTGGGTGCATGCGTGAGGGCACTAAGAAATCACGGGCACCCTCTGGTGTAGATTTAGAGAGAATGGGTGTCTCTATTTCACAGAAGCCATCTTCATCAAGGAAGTCACGAGTGGACTTAGTGATACGGTGACGCTGCCGCAGGTTCTTAGTCATACGTGCACGGCGGAGATCGAGAAAACGATACTTCATGCGGAGGTCCTCATTAGAGAGATCTTTGTCTAACTGGAATGGAAGAACCTCAGATTTATTAATAATGATGAGTTCAGAGGCCGATATTTCAATAGTGCCTGTGTCCATATCTTCGTTGACCGTAGAGACACCATCAATTTCTGGGCGGTTTTCTACCTTACCAATGACTTGAATCATGTCCTCGCTGCGGAGAGATTTTGCTAGTTCAGCAGACTTAGCGTTTTCCTCCGGGCGGAAGACACACTGAGTCATACCCTCGCGATCTCGGAGATCGATAAAGCTAACACCACCGTGGTCACGATTAGAATTTACCCAGCCGATGAGGGTAACTGTGTTGCCGGTGTTAGAGTCGTTGAGTTGGTTACAGTGATGCGTGCGCATGGTAGTTTTAAGTAGGCAGTTTGATTTTTGAAAAAGTAATTAGGCGATAAGTGGGCCGTCTGGAGAGTCGAGGTGGCTTTGGATAGCAGCTACTATGTCTGTGTTTGGGTGAATAGTAGCCTCTGTGCGTGAACTGAGGATTTTCAGCTGCATTTCAGGATACTCTTCCCCAATGACGAGTGCAAAGCGAGCTCCTGATTGTTCCGCTTTTTTGAACTGCTTGCCCACATTAAAGGGTGTCATTATGTAGTCTGTAGAGATACCGGCATTACGAAGTTTGGTGATAACGGCGAGGGCGTTATTACGTTTTTCTTCATCTGCTATAACTACGTAGACATCACAGGCGGGATTGCGCGCAAGCCATGCTTCCATTTCTAGGAGGGCATTAGGTGTTTCCTCAATAAAGTTACGGATGACCATATCACCCATGGCAAAGCCAGTAGCAGGTAGATCAGCGGCACCATTTGATAGAGTAGAGAGTAGACCGTCATAACGGCCACCACCAGCAACGGCGCGCATGGACTTCTTCATATCGAAGATTTCGAAAACAGCACCGGTGTAGTAGGCGAGACCACGAACGATGGTGAGGTCTAGCTCAAGGAATTTACCAAGGCCACGCGCATCAAGATTCGCTTGAATTTCACGGTAGGCAGGGGAGGCATTTGCCTCGTCATTGATAAATGCGTCTACCTGCTCACGTGTGATGCCGAAGTTACTGAGCTGCTCTTCGAGAGCTTCAGGCTTCATTTTTTCAAGTCGATCGATGAGTGGTAAAAACTCAGCAGGTTCAGAGATATTATGCTCTGTGCAGAAGGAGAGCCAGCTCTCACGATCAGAGGCGCGGATGACAAAGTCACCTTCCCGGAAGCCTAGAGAGAGCATGGTGTCGATAGCCATGGAGATGAGTTCAGCATCGGCACTGGGGGAGCTTTCACCTAGAATATCTGCATTAAATTGGATGAACTCACGGCCACGTCCTTTCTGAGGTTTTTCATAACGGAAGCAGGGGCCAATTTCGAACCACTTCAGGGGCTTGGGGAAATCTCTTTGATTAGCGCCTACGATTCTTGCCAGAGAGGCGGTGAGTTCAGGGCGGAGTGTTATGTCACGCCCCCCCTGATCTTCGAAGCGAAAGAGCTGCGTTGTTAATTCACCACCGGATTTCTTAAGGTAAAGTTCTGTGGACTCTACGATGGGGGCTTCATACTCACTGAATCCGTAGCGGTGGGCTACATCTTTCCAGACAGAAAAAAGGTAGTTTCTCACTGCGCAGTCACGCGGGGTGAAATCTCGGAATCCGGGCAGGGATTGGAATCGCTTATCGGCCATGTCGAATGTGGGGATCTCATATACAGGCGTATTTATCAAGATAAATGCCGTAGTTGGTGATGAGCTATTATATCAGAAATAGAGGGTATTAATTCGCGCCTAGTTGTGAAGATGGGATGAGGGCCTCTATCAAGAGCTTAGGTTTTTCTTTCTTATAGAGTTAGCTTCAGTTGTAACATTATCTCGTAAATTTACTGTAATTATCCTAGGTGCTGGATAAAGTTACTACACAAATAGTAGTAAGTCACTTATGTATAGTGACTTGTTGTTATTTTTGGTGGTGTGCTGTGCATAGGCGTAAAGAGGTGAAGGGTGTTTACAGCCTTACGTTTTTGTTTAAGTTACATCTCTCGTTGATATTTTATAATCAGTTTGAAAGATACTATCTAAATACATCGGTGGATAACGCATGAAAAAGATTTTCTATCTTGGCCTAATCGTAGGCATTGCTTGGCTTATTGAGTCTAAGGATGCACGTCAAAAAGTGTACCGATCAATTGCAATCATCAAGAATGGTATAGATCGGATTGTGATCCGCGGGGATCATATGGAAACGCGTATTATCCATGGACATGACGCATTAGTTAGAGTGATGAGAGAGCCCGGAAGGCTGGTCATTGTATCATTCGAGAGTGATCTAACGTCTGTGACTAGATTTCAATCTGATGATTTTAACAATAAGTTAAAAAATTTTCCCTCGAAGGTGCTTTTTGCCAGAGTAATAAAGGAACGTAATGAGGCTCTGATGAAAAGTGAAGGCGTGGTCAAACTGCCTACACTCAGGGTTTATAGAGAAGGTATGTTCCTTAAAGAATTTAAAGCGCCTCTGAATGAGAGCGCTTTTTTGGGTTATATTAATTTCAAACTAGAGAACTGGTATTAGCTGTCTCTAGAGAGTGGCTTCATCCGCAATGGCTATAGCATAGTCACGGTTCAGGCGGGCAATGTTATCTGCGCTGATTTCTTTGGGGCAAACTGCCTCACACTCATACTGGTTAGTGCAGTTACCAAAGCCTTCTGTATCCATTTGACGCACCATACCAAGCACACGCTTGTTTTTCTCTGGAGCTCCTTGTGGGAGTAAGTTTAGGTGAGCCGCTTTGGCTGAGACAAAGAGCATAGCACTGGCATTTTTACATGCAGCTACACATGCACCACAGCCGATACATGCTGCAGCATCCATCGCAGCATCTGCTCTGGTCTTAGCTACTGGGAGATTATTAGCATCTTGAGCTGATCCAGTGCGCACGCTGACGTAACCTCCTGCCCCGATTATACGGTCAAAAGCAGAGCGATCTACCATAAGGTCACGCAGGAGGGGGAATGCCTTTGCGCGGAACGGCTCTATCCAGATGGTTTCACCAGTTTTAAACTTACGCATGTGGAGCTGGCAGGCTGTGATACCGCGCTCCTTTGAGTGAGGGATACCATTAATGGTAAGGGAGCACTGGCCACAGATCCCTTCGCGGCAGTCGTGATCAAATTGAATGGGTTCACCACTATCGTCATTAAGGATACGTTCATTAACGATATCTAGCATCTCTAAGAAGGATGCAGATTCGGGGATATCGTGAGCATCATAAGTTTCGATGCGGCCTTCACTGTTGGCGCTCTGTTGGCGCCAGACTTTGAGAGTCAAATTTAACATGGTGTATGAATGGATAATTTCAGATTGCAGAATGAAGGAGTAATAGATCTGCAAGCATCAGTTTTGGTTGTCGCGGGCGGTTTTGATAGATGAAAGAGAAATCGAAGTGATCTTGATGGATTCTTCAATCAATGGTTGAAGTTTGATTTGTGGTAAAAATTCAGCTTCAGTGAGAAGTTCGATTTAGAGTTGAGTTTTCGGCAGATTCTTCAGCACATATCCTGAGTTTATTAATAAAGTCTGCTCGATATTTTTGGATACATGCTGCGTGATAATTCGCTGCTACTTAGGTTCGTAAATGTATGACTTGGTATGTTATTGTTGTGGCTACTGGATCTTTCGGTAAGGCATTTACCAAATTGAGTGACTTGGAGAGCAAAGCTTTCTGTGCGCTGCTTGAGAGCCTCTGAGTGCCTGACAACAATAGTTTATTCTTAAATCATTAATTCGTTTATTCCTTAGGCGTAACTGCGGATTGCGAGGTGGACGTTTTCGAAATCTAGTTTTTCTTTGTGAAGGGTAGGGGGCTTGCCGACGCCGTTGCTTTCCCAAGCTGCTACGTAGGCAAATTCCTCGTCGCGGCGGAGGGCTTCCCCTGGCTGAGTTTTACCATCTTTGACTTCTTGGGAGTCTTCGGTGAATTGATATTCCAGACGGAAGTGACCACCGCAGGATTCTTCACGTTGTAGTGCGTCATAGCACATGGTTTCTGCAAATTCTAGGAACTCGGCTACACGCCATGCCTTTTCGAGCTCTGCGTTCACACTTTCATTAGTGCCTGTGACTTTAACATTCTTCCAGAATTCCTCGCGGATTTTTGGGATTTTTACTAAGGCTTCTTCGAGGCCTTCTTTGGTGCGTGCCATACCGCAGTGATCCCACATGACTAGACCAAGCTCTCGGTGGAAGCTGTCTACAGTGCGGTTACCCTTGATGTTGAGTAGGGTATCGATGCGTTCTTTGGATTCTTTTTCAGCGGCTTTAAATTCATCCATATCTGTATTGATGGTGCCTGGCTTTTCATTGGCCAGATACACAGCAATGGTGGTGGGGATGACAAAGTATCCATCTGCAAGCCCTTGCATGAGAGCGGAGGCTCCTAGTCTGTTAGCACCGTGGTCGGAGAAGTTAGCTTCACCTAGACAGTGGAGGCCGGGGACAGATGTTTGAAGGTTGTAGTCTACCCAGAGACCACCCATGGTGTAGTGTACAGCTGGGTAAATCTGCATTGGGGTGGCGTATGGGTTATCACCAGTGATTTTTTCATACATCTGGAAAAGGTTACCGTAGCGCGCACGGATGGTGTCTTCACCAAGACGTGCAATGGCATCTTTGAAATCAAGAAATACACCTAGACCTGTAGGAGCAACGCCACGACCTTCGTCGCAGGCTTCTTTGGCCGCTCGTGATGATACATCACGGGGGGCTAAGTTTCCAAAGGATGGGTATTTTCTTTCTAAGTAATAATCACGGTCGTCTTCAGCTATATCTGTAGCTGTTTTTTTACCCTCGCGGATAGCTTTAGCATCTTCCTTTGTTTTGGGTACCCAGATACGGCCATCGTTACGCAGGGACTCAGACATGAGGGTGAGCTTAGACTGATAGTCACCACTTACAGGAATGCAGGTGGGGTGGATTTGTGTGTAGCAGGGGTTTGCCATGTATGCGCCACGCTTGTGTGCGCGCATGGCGGCTGCTACGTTACAGCCCATAGCATTAGTTGATAGGAAAAATACGTTGCCGTAACCTCCAGTTGCGAGGATTACGGTGTCAGCTGCGTGTGATGAGATTTCTCCAGTTACCATGTCTCTTACGACGATGCCTTTAGCGTGGCCATTAACCTTCACTACATCTAGCATTTCTGTGCGGGGATACATGGTAACTCCGCCCTTAGAAATTTCTTTTTCTAGAGCTTGGTAACAGCCGATAAGGAGCTGCTGACCTGTCTGGCCTCGTGCGTAGAATGTACGAGATACTTGAGCTCCGCCAAATGAGCGGTTATCTAGTAGTCCACCATACTCACGTGCGAAGGGAACACCTTGTGCTGTACACTGGTCTATGATGTTATTAGAAACTTCTGCTAGGCGGTGAACGTTAGCTTCACGTGCGCGGAAGTCACCACCTTTGATGGTGTCATAGAAAAGGCGGTGAACAGAGTCACCATCATTCTGGTAGTTCTTAGCTGCATTAATACCTCCCTGGGCGGCAATGGAGTGCGCACGGCGTGGGCTGTCTTGGTAGCAGAAGCATTTTACTTGATAGCCCATCTCAGAGAGTGATGCGGCAGCGGCACCTCCAGCGAGGCCTGAGCCTACTACGATAACGCTGTATTTCCGCTTGTTCGCTGGGTTGATGAGCTTTGAGTCCATCTTGTGGTTTGTCCACTTCTCTGCGATTGGGCCGTCTGGAATTTTACTGTCGAGTGACATGGTATCAGGGTAAAGGTTGAGGTTTTAAAATATTAATGCTGACTGCTAGGGCTGTCGATGGTGTCAAGGCCGTTAGCTTTAGCTTGCTCGATGCGGTCTTCAGTTTCCTGAAGTTCTTTTTTACCGTATCCAAAGAAGCAGACGCTAATAGGGATGGAGATAAAGCCGATGAAGATGGTAAGTGAGTAGGCTTTAGCAAGCATGTTGATGAGGCCTGATGTTTTACGTGTGCGTAGACCAAGTGTCTGGAAGATAGAGGCTACACCGTGACTGAGGTGTGAGCAGAGAAGCGCCATGGCAATGATGTAAAAAATAGATACTAGAGGGTTCTGAAAACCTTTAATAGCCATGGCCCAGTTTTGGCCAAACTCGGCTAGTTCCTTTAACTCTGGTGTTACGCGGACAGTGTAATGAAGAATGTGAAAGACGAAGAAGACGAGGACGGTAAGACCGCTCCAGATCATCATACGTGAGGACTTACTAGCTACCATGGTGGCTTCTTTTTGGTAGCGTGTAGCTCTAGCTGCTCTGTTAGCTGCTGTTAGCTGCACTGTAGCCATGATGTGTAGGGCTAGAGCTACGAGCATAGCGATGCGGAATCCCCACACACCCCAGCCATGCAGCGCGGTATGTAGCATTTCTGCGTATTCGTTAAAATCACTAGAGCTTTGAAAAATAAGGAGATTACCAGCGAGGTGCCCAGCTAAAAATATAACTAGGAAAAGACCAGTAAGGGCAACGATTAGTTTTTTGCCGATGGAGGAGTGCCAGAAACGGCAAATTGAACAAGATGATGGGCTCATGAAAAAATGTAAAAACGTTTACAGCGATATGTTATATGGATTCTTGATGGAAATCAAGAACCAACAGAGGAATTTTAAAATAAACCGACCTTGCTAAAACGTACTAGCAAGGTCGATAACTAAAAGGGAGGGGAGTTTATTTACTTAAAAGAGTTCACCGTCTTGGAAGAATCTCTGTAGCTCTGCAGCAGCTGTTTCCTCACCGTCAGATGCGTGGCAGACGTTAATCATCATATCTGTGCCAAAGTCACCGCGGATAGTGCCAGCAGGGGCTTCTTTAGAGTTTGTAGGCCCTAAAAGGTCACGCACACGGCTGATGGCGTTATCGCCTTCGAGTGCCAGTGCGATAACGGGAGACTTGCTCATGAAGGCTGCGATATCTGGGAAGAAAGGAAGCTCAGCAACGTGGGCGTAGTGTTCGGTAAGAATGGCGTTATCTAGCTGCATCATTTTCATACCGCGGATAGAGAATCCTTCAGCCTCAAAACGGGCTAGAACGGAACCTACATTTTTGTTTTCTACTGCGTCTGGTTTAAAGAGGATTAGTGATGTTTGCTTAGACATGTGCGCGATTTAGCGGTGGATGTCATGATTTGCAACCGTGAATGCTAGAAAATCACCTTCAAATAGAGTAAAGAGTATGATGGAGTTATGAGTCTATTCTTTCCAGAACTATGCAAGTGCGGCTGGGGATATACAGGTTGATTTTACTGAGCGCATCTACTTGATAGTTTACACTGTGATTAAGACGTGAGTGTCCGCCGTGTTCGGGCGTGTCACTATCGAGTATGATACGGTATTGATCACCTGGTTTTACATTACTGGGCATAGGAGTGCTGTAGTTGGTAAATGACTGGGTGGGATTAAGATTGAATATGAAGATGCGGCAGCCGCGTTCAGCTATTAATACTTGGTCTGTATTATGCACGTATAACATCTGGGCTGGGTCACAGGCTAGTAGTGAATGCTCTTTTGTTAGATGAATCATGGTGGATTCAAATTGGTTTAGATGCTGGTAACGTAGTTCTGGATGATCGGCTAATGACCACTGACGGCGGCAGTAGTGGTAGGACCATTCATTACCTTCACGTGGGAAATCTAGCCATTCTGGGTGGCCAAATTCATTTCCCATGAAGTTTAGCCAGCCTTCTCCGCCGGAGATTAGAGTGAAAAGTCTGATGATCTTGTGTAGGGCGATACCGCGCTCTATTTGAGGGTGTTGATCATCTTTTGACATGTGCCAATACATGGCTTGATCCATCAGGCGGAAGGCGAGTGTTTTATCCCCTACAAGTGCTTGGTCATGGCTTTCGCAGTAGGCGATATTTGCCTCGCCAGAGCGGCGGTTACTCATGACGTTCCATATTTCTTCTGGATTCCACTCCTCGTCTTTTTTGTGTTTGAGGAGCTTGATCCAGTAATCAGGAATGCCCATTGAGAGTCTGTGGGTAAAGCCTACGCCGCCTTCTGTAATTGGGCGGCAAAGCCCAGGCATACCACTCATGTCCTCTGCCACGATGATGGCACCGGGGCGGAGCTTGTGAATGAGGGTATTTACTAATCCAAGGTAGAGGATGGCGTCTTCATCTGTGCCATCGGTGAAATATTTATCGTAGTGATCAAAGCTGACGCTGCCATGGTGCTCGTAAAGCATGGAGGTTACACCATCAAAGCGGAAACCATCAAAGTGGAATTCCTCTATCCAGTAGCGAGCATTAGAGAGTAGGAACTGCCTGACCTCGCTCTTACTGTAGTCGAAGCACTTACTGTCCCATTGTGGGTGATCACCACGTGCACCTAGGTGGAAATACTGATGGCCTGAACCATCAAAATTATTTAAGCCCTCGGCTAGGTTTTTAACTGCGTGAGAGTGAACAATGTCCAAGAGCACGGCTATTTCAAGACCATGTGCTTTATCGATTAGGTGCTTTAGGTCTTCAGGTGTACCGAAGCGGGAGCAGGGGGCAAAGAAGGATGATACATGATAGCCAAATGATCCGTAGTAGGGGTGCTCTTGCACGGCCATGAGCTGGATAGTGTTATAACCCAGAGCTGCGATGCGAGGTAACACATTATCGGTAAAGTCACGATAGCTGTGCAGGCGAGGTTCTTCACCAGAGATGCCTACATGGCACTCATAGATCAGAGGGCAAGTAATACTGGAGGGATCAAAGCTATGTTCCCATACATAAGGAGTTTCAGGCTGCCAGATCTGGCCAGAGTAGTCATGGGTTTCTTTATTCTGCACAGCACGCTGGATGCAGGCAGGGATGCGGTCACGCGCAGAGTCATCAGCACCCACGATGTGGAGTTTGACTGGATCTTGATGTTTAAGTGTATCACCTGGTAGCTTAATTTCCCACAGGCCGTAGCTTCCCTGAGTCATAGGGTGGCTGTCATGATTCCAAGTATTGAAATCACCTATCAGAGATACAGCTTTAGCCTCTGGCGCCCACTCTCTGATTATCCAAGTATCGTCTTTGGGGTGATAGTTTACACCGGCATATTTATGAGCAGAGGCATAAGCCTCCAGACTCCCGTGCTTAGCTTCAATCTCAGTGAGGTTATCCTGAAGGCGGACCATCCGCCTTGCTATCAGATCACTGTATGGCTCTAGCCAAGGATCATTTTTTACCAATAGGGGGGTGTCATTACTCACAAATATCAATTACATTATCTAGATGTGAATAAGCACGCATAATATGAGATTTCTGATAAAAAATGTGATTTACTGCGCTGCCGCTTTTTCAATGGCCTCGATTACAATTCCTTGTGTAAGATTAGCTGGTAAAATAATGGGCGGTTTACTGCGATCTGCTGGGAATACAAGATTAACTGGCAGTCCGGCCTTGCCGATGTCTTGTAGTTCTTTCCAGATGCGCTGATCGTTACCTGTAAGATCGGCTATAACTGGGATAGCATTGTGCTTTTTAAATACTGCTGAAACTTTATCTGAACCTGCTGAAGAGAAGACACGCTTCTCATTATCTTTACAGATTAGTCATGTGTCTGCGGTGTAATCCATAAACACGATATGGCCTTTATTCTGTAATTCAGAAACTACATCAGGTCTCCATTCCTCCCACTCAAATAGCTCGTCATCATGTGCTGCTGTGCTGGTGGCGGTATTCTTCTGCGCTAGCGCATGTTTGATAGTATATGTTCCGAGAGCTAGGAATATGAGTGTGAATATGACAGCGAGAACGCGTGCGCGCTTGCTTTTCATAGGGGTATACCAGCGACCGTATATCCAAAGTGCGATGGTAATAATAAGGAGTGCAGCGAGCATCCATATGAGCCCTGATGTTCCCGTCAGAGAGCCGAAGCCACTGAGGAAGAATAGAACGGTAGCATAGAGGGGGAATGCCATTACCTGTTTAAATGTTTCCATCCATGCCCCTGGTCTTGGTAGTTTTTTGATGAGGGCTGGGAAGAAGGAGAGTAGGATATATGGAGATGCAATTCCTAGGCCTAAGGATGTGAAGATGATCAGGGCTATGAATGGAGGTTGCTGCAGGGTGTAGCCCATTGTTGTTCCGAGGAAGGGGCCTGTGCATGGTGTTGCAATTAAGGTAGTGAGCACTCCTGAGAAGAATGAGCCTTTATAGCCTTTAGAGGATTGTAGTTCACCTCCCACACCAGTAAGGGATGTTCCCATCTCAAAGACACCAGTAAGATTGAGGCCTAAAACAAAAATTAGCACAATCATGGCGGAAAGGAAAACAGGATCATTTAGCTGGAAGCCCCAACCGAATGTTTTGCCACCAAAGGTAATTAGAGCAATTAAGACTCCTGCTAGAATCCATAGCGAGGTGAGTAAGCCTGCGCCAAATACTAGGCCGTGAATCTTGATTTTTCTTGGATCTTCACCAGCTTGCTGGACGAAGCCCATGATTTTTAAACCAAGCACTGGGAATACACATGGCATCAGGTTCAGAATCATGCCACCTAAGAATGCAAATCCTAGAGCTGACCAGATATTGAGCTTTTTCTCAGTTTTGCCATCGAGGGTTACTGGAGCCATGTTGGCTGTAGTTGCATTCTCATCAGTCATGCCCGAATTGTTGGCACCAAAGTCAGCGCTAACAGTGATGGATTTTTTGCCACCATTAAGGGAGAGGATTCCTTGGAGTTTCTCCAAGATAGGTCCGGGATCTGTAACGAAGTCATTACCCTCAGAACGTGTAATGGCTAAGGTGTAGCCTTCGTCAGTTTTAGTGAGCTTTTGCTCTGCCTGTGCGTCTACCTGGCCGTCTTTATCATAGAAGTAGATGTTACCTTGCTCTAGTGTTACTCCGGCAGGCGGTGTGATATTAAGTGTAATGGTCTTATCTACGTCAGTGGCGGTAATCTTCCAGTCACTAGATGTTATGGGGGCGTGCTTAACGATGCTTTTAAAGTCATCTGCAGTATTGGTATTTACTGCAGTGTTTTCACCAGTCATTACGGAAGTTGAGTAATCGCCATCTTTACCTCTTCCTGGCTCATTTACGCAGTTTTGGTCATCGCAAATTTGCCAGCGAGCTTTGAGGTTTAGATTGATTTTTTGTCCGGCCTCCATGGTGGCAGGCGGAGTGATGGTAACAGGGAAATAGCAGGTGTCTGAATAACTGTAAGTATTCATGCCAAACATCTCAGAGATATGTGGTGTCTGCCACTGGATCTCACTGGCGGTGTAGCCCTCAGGAAGTTCCCATTTGAAGTTCATGTGCTGACCGATGAGGCCTGGATTTATGTAGTAGGCATGCCATTTATCAGCGATCTCAAGTCTGAGTGCTACCTGAAATGGCTGACCGGGAGCGATCACTGATTGCTCAGATATAAGTGTGGCCCTCGTCGCGACTCTGCCGCCGCCTCCGCCAAAGGAACCGAAGCCTCCTTGGGCTATTGCGGAGGCCATGGATGTGATGCTGACAGCAACAATCAATAGGTGAAAGATGATTGATTTCATAAATAGTGAGGGTGGGGTATGAGTGTAGCCATTATCTTAGGCGGCTTAATTCTTTACCTAAGAGCGCCAAGAAGCGAGTTTCTTCCTGAAAAAAACAGATTTATCTTCAATTAAGTTAGGACACCCTCACACAAGGGCCTCTTCTTGGGGGAGATCGTTAAACTTTTTCTCCCATACGTAGCGGCGAACTAATACTTTTACAGCGGCTGTGAGGGGGACAGCTAGTAATGCACCGATGAAGCCTCCAAAAAGGAGGGACCAGAATAACATAGAGAAAATGACGGTCATGGGGTGTAGGCCCACAGAGTCACCCACAATCTTAGGTGCTGTGACTAGTGAGTTAATCTGCTGCACGACGAGGAAGATAGCCACTACCGCACCAACATATATCCATGGACTGGAACCAAGGAAGTTTTGGTTATCCACCTGTCCGAAATGTAGGAAGGCGATAATACAAGCGGGGATGAGGCAGAGGATATTACCAATGTAGGGGATGACACCGAGAACACCCATGAAGAGTCCGATGACGAGGCCATAGGGTAGACCGAATATCCAGAGTGCAATACCTACCAATACACCGTCGATAAAGGCTACTAGCATCTGCCCACGGAAGAATGAGATGAGGTAGCCGTTGATTTCTTGGAGCGTTTCTACGACTTCGTCTTTAAATTGAGATGCTTTTAGTGGTACGTATTCATGCCAGTGAGCTTTGATTCCAGAGCTTTCTTTAAGGAAATAGTAAAGGTAGATCGGGGACATGGCAAAACCTAGCATGAGGCCAAAAAGGCCAAAGAGCTTGGTGGTGCCACCTTTTATCCAGTCCAGAATCTTACTGATTATATCTTCAGGGAGCATGGAGGCTAGGCGGGTCTCTGAAAAGGGAACCTCCTCCGCTGTATTAGCTTCAAGGGTTTCTGTGGCAGTATTAACAGTAGATGGAGCTGTGCTAGTAGCCGTAGTATTGAGCGTCTCTTGTTTGGCTGTAACATCATCGGCTGCTAGATGATTATTTTCTGGTATTTCTACGCGCTCGAGTAGGTAGGCTACCCATTCTTGTTCCTGTAGACCGTGCATCATGCTGACCACGTTGTTTTCTAGAGCTTCACGTTTTTGGGAGTCACTGAGCTGGGCGATCATGGGTGGTAGAATCATCCATGCCACGAGGCAGATCATGAGTGTAAATGATGCAAATACGGTAATGACGGCTTTAATTCTGGAGAGACCTTTTTTCTGTAACCAGCTCACTACAGGGTCCAGCAGATAGGCGACTATGCCCGCAACTGCAAGGGGCACTAATACTGGCTGTAGGTAGCCTAGTACCTGACCTAATAGCCAAATGAGACCTACTAAGAGGAGGCCGATGATAAAGATAGCCACACCCGTGAGGGCGCGCCATAGCGTCTTACGCTGAAAGGCAGATGGGAACTGAGGAATCACAGGCGGGATACTGAAACAATAGATCTACGATGACGATGGTAAAATACGAAGGTTTTTGTAAAAGCTTGGGTAAATGTAGAACGCTCCACTTATTCGATAAATAAAACCATAGTTATTGCTAATTCTTGATACGAATCTTGTTCTCCGTGGCACTTGTCAGTGTGCCCTTGAGTGTTTTACCCTCAGAGGTGATTGAGACCTCAGCTGCACTTATAAGTAGTGGTGAAAATGTTAGAAATATGAGTAGGGGTAAGCGCATGGGAGTGTGGTGAAAAGGTGTGGAGCCTCATGGGTTACTTTTGGGCTTTCCTCGGAACCTCTAATAGCAAGTCAGATTGTGCAAGGTCAGATGGCGCCACGAGGAGTTCATTAAGCGGAAGGTTTTTGATCGAGCCGTACCGCTGCTTGATGATGCGCTCTACTGTGGGGTGGGTGAGATTGTAGTCTTTGAATATACGTGGTTTGCAGAGTTCAATATCGGCGGCTTCTTTGTAGATTTTCCAGACTAGTTCAGAGCAGTAGATCTTATCGTCTGACCAGCGGAACTTAAAATCATAGTTCTTGCCAAGCTGTTCATCACAGTAGCTTTTGGCTCTGGCGATCGTGTTGTCATTGATTTCTTTGTGAGAATCCTTGAGCCGCATGGCGTAGAATGAGGAGGGATTACGTGCGATGAATTTACTCAGAGGAGTAATGCGCACGGGCTGTAATGCCTCTATCACCATCGGTTTGCCATCTTGGTGGAATACCATACCGACATGTGACCAGCGTGATCCAGTGGCTGCCTTGACAGCTTTAGCCTGATTGCTATCAGTTTCTTGAAATACGATGTCACCGTCCTTTAGTTCGTAGGGGTTATGTGTGCGTGATTTCCAGAAGGCAAAAATAGAGCCGAAGTAGACTAGGCATACTAGGGCTGAGTAGATGAGGAACTTAGATGACTTTTTCACACTACCACTCTGCTATCTAGGTAGTGCGCATGCAAGTTGATAGTATCAATGTGAGCATCGACTCAGACAATGTATGACGCTCCTTAAAGCTGTGGAGCAATGAGTGTAGCTGC
>JALZUC010000034.1 GCA_023301765.1 Akkermansiaceae bacterium
CTGGCATTATCAGCACAGTGTAAGCCTATACTAGGCTCATCTAACACATAGACCACACCGGAAAGCCCCGCTCCGATCTGGGTAGCCAACCTTATCCTCTGGGCCTCGCCACCTGATAGAGTATTACTCCCACGATCAAGTGTTAGATAGGAAAGACCTACATCCTTGAGGAAATGTAACCTTCTGAGAGCCTCATCTAATACGCCTTGGAGGGCTGGACTACGATCTTCTGGTAAAGTAACTTTTTCTAACCACGGCAGAGCATCTTCCACAGCAAGGCCACAGAGCTGATCAATGCCCAGCTCCTTATGTCCGAGCTTAGCAGAACTCTCCAGTGTAACGGCTAGGATCTCTGGCTTGAGTCTCCTTCCATCACATTTCAGACATTTCTGTGAGGTCATAAAGTTACTCATACTCCTTCTCACCGCATTACTTTTACTCTCACGTGAAAATCTCTCTACCGTAAGACAAAGCCCCTCGAATACCTGTAGCACTAACTCTTGAAATCCATCCTTTGCCAGAACCTCACCAATCTCTCCGCCCTCAGTGCCGTAGAACAGAGCGTATTTAAAGGAAGCCGACAAACCAGAAAATGGCGTATCTAAATCTGCGTCTAACTGCTTAGCTAGAACGGCTATTTTTTTATCCTGCCAACCCTTCTTTTTCTTATTATTTTTCCAGATAGTAATAGCGCCCTCATTGAGAGATTTACTTTCGTCTGGTACTATAAGCCTAGGATCACATGACAGCTCCGTACCTAGACCATGACAGGCCGAGCACGCACCACTGCGGGAGTTAAAGGAAAAATGTTTAGGACTAAGTGCTGGCAGCTCAAAGCCAGTCTTGGGATTCCGATAGCTAGTTAGAAAAGAAACCTCATCCCACTCTTCAGCCTCAGGCTCCATTACCAAGGCCAGAGCTTGGCTACCACATATGCGTAATGCAGTCTCTACGGAGTCTGCTAATCGGCTCATTGCGCCATCACGCACTACTAGTCTATCCACTACCACCTCCAGTGCTTTCACCCTCTTAGGCCATAGTGCAGCAGCCTCCTCTAACTCTAACAAGTCTCCATTCACTCTGAGGCGGACAAACCCCTGACGCTGTAGATTTTCTAACAATGAAGCTACATCCCCAGCCTCCTCCTTGGGCACGGGTGCCAGGAGCACTACCTTGGTGCGCTCAGGTCTTGCCGAAAGAGCATCGATGATATCCTTTGCCGTCATTTTTTCCAGACGCTCCCCTGTTACCGGGTCATGAGGTACACCAGTGGCAGAGTAAAGAATGCGCAGGTAATCATAAATTTCCGTAGCAGTAGCAATGGTAGAGCGAGGATTCATTCCACCTGTACGCTGCTCAATGGCAATCGAAGGGCTCAGTCCCTCAATAGAGTCCACATCTGGTTTATCAAACTGATCTAAAAACTGGCGCGCATAGCTACTAAGACTCTCCACATAACGCCGCTGCCCCTCAGCATGAAGCGTATGAAATGCTAGAGAAGACTTCCCACTACCGCTGGGGCCAGTAATAACCACAAGCTTCCCCTTAGGAATATTTACATCAACTCCACGCAAGTTATGCTGCCGGGCACCTTTAATCACAATTTCCTGCACAGCGGGAGAGTGAGGTAGATAGCTGGATAATGCCAGAATGATTGTCAGATCACGTAGACTGGAGCTACAGTAGACTAGAGCCTTACTGGCTAGACTTGCCATTTCATGTATAATCTTTATGGCTTCTTCCATCCATGACTTTCCGCCCTGCCGCCACTATCTTTTTACTACTATCCGCGTTCGTAGTAAGCGCCTGCTCACCTGGCTCAAGAATAGCTCGCACCCAGCCACTCCAGCCACAAGCGGCTATTGGCACCCCTCTCTTTGAAAAGGCCACCACCACGGCTGTAAAAAGCCCATGGGTAGACGGAAATCACATCACCTCATATGTCAACGGCGGTGAGTTCTACCCCGCTATGCTAAAGGCTATAAACTCAGCGCAGAGGAGTATCACCTTTGAGACCTTTGCTATGGTGAACAGCACCGTTACCCATCAGTTTGTAAACGCCTTTTGTGATCGAGCTAAAGCTGGAGTGAAGATCCATCTGGTATTGGATGCCTACGGCTCAGAGGACGTTGGTAAAGATAATATCGCACGCCTGCGTAACCACGGTGTGGGTGTGCACTTTTATCATGATCAGCTTCTCAGGCGCCCTATCCGCTACATTGTTAGAGACCATCGAAAGCTGATGGTCGTGGATGGTAAAATTGGCTTCACCGGTGGCTGCGGCATTGCAGACGCCTGGAGTGGCGATACCGAAACGCCACAAAACTGGCGCGAGAACCACTACCAAGTGACAGGCCCAGTAGTAGCACAGCTCCAGCGTGATTTTGCAGATAATTGGGTCTACACAGGTGGCCAGCCACTCACAGGAACTGACTATTTCCCAACGCTCAGAAAAACCGGTAACCTCCGCGCGCAAAACTTTATTTCCAGCCCCAAGGATAAGGCCTACACCGTACCGCATCTATACAGACAAGTGCTAGCCTCAGCGCAGAAAAACATCACCATTCTAAATTCCTACTACCTCCCAGACCGAGCCATTACTCGTGAGCTACTAGCCGCTAGAGAGCGCGGTGTGCATATAGAGCTGATTGTGCCAGGGAGATACATCGATTCGTGGCTCATTCGCTATTTCTCCCGCCACCGTTACCATGAACTACTGCAGGCGGGCGTCCATATTTACGAATACCAAAAGGCCATGATGCACAGTAAAGTCATGGTAGTAGACGGTCAGTTTTCATCTATCGGCTCGGCGAACTTTGACTCCCGCTCACTCTACATCAATGACGAGTCTAATCTCAACGTCATGAACAAAGCATTCGCTAGCGAACAACTAAAAATCATCGAGTTTGATAAAAGCCACTGTATCCGTGTGACCAGCTCCTCCTCACCGTGGA
>JALZUC010000035.1 GCA_023301765.1 Akkermansiaceae bacterium
CTGCCTGCTCTGCCTGCTCTGCCTGCTCTGCCTGCTCTGCCTGCTCTGCCTGCTCTGCCTGCTCTGCCTGCTCTGCCTGCTCTGCCTGTTCTGCCTGCTCTTCCTGCCCTGTAGGAGGAAGTGGAGGAAGCGGGGGGGCAACCAACGATTCCTCAGACTCTACCACTGGCTCTGACACTGGTACTGTAGAGGCCATGGGAGCCGTAATAACCACTGAGCATTGAGGGCATATTCCTGAAATCCCCGCCATATCTTGGGGCACTTGGAGTTTTAAGCCGCAGCTAAGGCAGTCGAATTTGATCATTGGATCTGATTGCATAGGATCTAAGATGGAAAAATCGTTGAGAAATCAAACAGTGACAATACCATTGTCTACCTGATTGATTCTATCACTTAGAGGGTCATCTAGCTAGTAGAAAGCTTGAAACTATTATACAGGTTTATCCCAGCTAAGAAGAGTATGTTATCCCTATAAGCTTCCTTAGCCATTGATCTTATGTAGTTAATTGAGCGGTGTAGAAAATCGTGTTTTTGACTCGGGTATGTCAACTGCGACTAATGAACAAAAAACATAGTAGAATAAGATAAAAAACTTAAGCAATTACTTAAGAAATTTGATTCCAAGGTAACGAACTAGTCAAAGGGCTCATGAAGTGTTTCCATGAGATTACTTTACAGAGTTAGGAGGCGTGGTGGTGTGACCAAATACTCATTTGAGCTTATCGGGGTTATTTATTCTAGCCTAACCATTACCCGTAATTTATAAAAAATGAGTGAGCTATTATAGATACATCCCCCTTATCGACATGTTTTCCATTGGCATCGGGCCATCCTCCTCACATACCGTAGGGCCAATGCGTGCAGCGGCTAACTTCACCAGATCTTTGGCAGGGAAACCGGTCTCGCAAATCCATTGCTCTCTTTATGGTTCTCTAGCAGACACTGGTAAGGGACATGGCACGGATAAAGCCGTCGTGGTGGGCTTTTTGGGGGAGGACCCGGAGACTGTAGATGTAGCGGCCATACCCTCAATTCTCACAGAGATTCGGAAATCAGAGCGATTACACCTTCCTGATGGTCGGTTAATTAATTTCGTGGAGTCTCGTGATCTTATCTTTGCTCGCGGTAAGACTCTCCCACGGCACCCTAATGGCATGCACTTTTCTGCCATTAATGAAAAGGGCGAGGTGATCGTAGATGAAATAGTTTACTCCGTGGGAGGCGGCTTTATCTTACGAGAAGTTGACTGGGACACTACAGCATCTGAGACTAGCCAAGAGGTTCCATATCCATTCTGCACGGCCAATGAACTCTTGGAGCACGCTACTCAGGCTGGCATCTCGATTTCTGAAATCGGTCTAGCAAACGAGGCAAGCCTACTACCGGAGGAGCAAGTGCGAGCTCGACTTGATGAAATCTGGCAAGCGATGGATGACTGCATCGCTCAGGGGATGGCGGCAACGGGGGTTCTCCCCGGAGGTTTGAAAATTAGCCGTCGAGCTCACGCATGTCACGAGGCTCTCATTTCTCGGGCTAAACAATCTACAGAGGACGATCCACTTACCGTCCTAGATTGGGTCAATCTATACGCTCTTGCCGTTAACGAGGAGAATGCCGCCGGAGGGCGCGTGGTGACAGCCCCCACGAATGGGGCTGCAGGGATTATCCCTGCAGTGCTTAAATATGCTACTCGTTTTCGCACCTCACCTTACGAAGATGGGGTTCACCGCTTCCTGCTTACTGCAGGTGCAATTGCGACTTTATATAAGAGGAATGCCTCGATATCGGGTGCTGATGTCGGCTGTCAGGGAGAGGTTGGGGTAGCCTGCTCGATGGCCGCTGCTGCACTAACAGAGTTTCTAGGAGGCACAGCGCAGCAGGTTGAATTCGCTGCCGAAATCGGGATGGAACATAACCTCGGTTTAACCTGCGACCCAATCGGTGGCCTGGTCCAGATCCCCTGCATCGAGCGCAACGCCATGGGTGCGGTTAAGGCGATTAATGCCTCTAGGCTCGCACTCTCTGCGGAGGGCTCACATTATGTTTCTTTAGACAAAGTCATCAAAACTATGTTGGCGACCGGGCGTGACATGAAGGATAAATACAAGGAAACAGCTCGCGGCGGCCTAGCAGTTAATGTCGTGGAGTGCTAAATTCTCAAACAACTAAGACACGGCAACGGCGTTTTCCATCTCCTGAAAAAGACGAGAACCTTCTAGATTAAAGATACTCAAACACAAATCCTAGATCAAGCTCCCGGATTTAGTGTCTAGTTTGCAATTCTTTCTCCATGGTGAATTCACCGACAGTAGGAATGGTTTGCTCCTGAACTAATGGGAGGTCTGTGCGGAGTTCGCGAGGGAGACTTTCTACTCCAGTGATATCTGAAAAAGCGGCCGTCTCTGGTGCTACCCCTAACTCCTCAAAGCGGCGGGCACTTGGAAGAATTCTAGTTTCTAGAGAACCTACAGTTTTATTATAGTCTCCCACAGCTGAGTTCAGGCTACGGCCTAGTTTCTGCACATGACCAGCAAAAGCTCCCAGCCGAGTGTAGAGCTCCTTACCAGATACTGATATCTCACGCGCATTTTCCGCCAGAGCTTCTTGACGCCAACCAAAGGCAACTGAGCGGAGCAGGGCGATGAGTGTAGTAGGCGTAGCTAGAATAACATTCTGATCCACACCTTTTTCAATGAGGCTTGAGTCCTGCGTGAGAGCGGCGGAGAAAAATGCCTCGCTAGGGAGAAAGAGCACTACAAACTCAGGTGTGGTCTCAAGCTGCTGCTGGTATTTCTTATTACCCAGCTGCTGAATGTGGGTATGCACTTGCTTAGCATGGCGCGCCAGGGCGCTATCGCGCACGCTGTCATCGTCCGTTTCTATCGCATCCAGATAGGCATCCATGGGGGCCTTCGAGTCTACTATTACTTGTTGGCCACCGGGGAGATTTACTACGAGGTCTGGACGGAGTTTTTTCCCATCATCGCTGGTAGTGGTAGTCTGTGTTTCAAAGTCACAGTGCTGCTGCATACCCGCCATTTCTACTACGCGGCGTAGCTGCATCTCGCCCCACTGGCCACGGCCTGTGGGCTGCCGCAGAGCCTTAACCAGCTTCTGCGTTTCCTTTTGTAGTCCGATGTTCGCCTCCGTAATATTAACGATCTGCTGCTTAAGTGACTCCTTATCACCCTCGCGATGTTTTTCACTCTCGTTAATTTGGTTTTGCACTTTCTCCAGTGTTTGGGAAATGGGTTTTACCATCTGCTCAACGGCAGTTTTACGTTTTTCCAGCTCGCTGGTGGCTTCTTGCTGTTGGGCTTTCAAGCTATTTTTAGCCATGGACAGAAACTGATCCTGAGTGGACTTCAGGGCATCTGCAGAGAGGGCTTTAAAAGTATCTGTCAGCCTGGTCTCGGCCTTTTCCAGTAGGGCTTGTTTTTCACGAGCAGATTTTTTTTCCTCATTCAGCCTTACTTCTAACTCTGTGGTATTCTGGCGTAGACTGGACTCTGCTATACTGAGGCTCTCATACTTTTTACTCAGAATTTCTAAATCTTGGGTGATCTTCTCACTACGGCTATTTGAAGAAAATAATCTCTCTGCTGCTATGCCAGACTGCGCCTTAGCCTTAGAGCTCATAACAAGCCAAGTCATAATAATACCAAGGATAATACCTGCACAGGCAACGATGTAAGGTATGATTTCAGATGTGATCACAATAAAAATAAAAAAGGAGTTATATACTGGTAGAGGGTTTTACTTGCGGAGAATGAGAGCTGCGCCATAATTCCCACATCGGCCCCCCGGCATGCAATATACCAGCATAATCCCAGCCGCTACCGATGACAACCCAACAACCTAAAAACTCATCTAACTTAAATATTATGGCACACGAATTACCTGAACTCGGATACGCTTTTGACGCACTGGAGCCGCACATTGATGCACAGACTATGGAGATTCACCATGACAGACACCACAATGCCTATGTGGCTGGACTTAATGGTGCACTCGAAGGTAAAGATGATCTACAAGGCGTCTCTGTAGATGCTCTTATCCAGAATCTTGATAAACTACCTGCTGAGATCCAGACACCGGTACGTAACCACGGTGGAGGTCACTTTAACCACAGTCTGTTCTGGAAAGTTATCGCACCTGGGGGCGCATCAGCTCCTTCCGGTGACCTCGCTGAGGCAATCGATAGCGCATTCGGCTCACTCGATGCCATGAAGGAAGCTTTTGCTAAGAAGGCGGCCACTCGCTTCGGCTCAGGTTGGGCGTGGTTAGTAGTCGCAGAGGACGGCACACTAGATGTAGGCTCTACTGCTAATCAAGACAACCCACTCATGGGTGACTTTGTAGGAGCATGTGGCTGTAAGCCTATCCTCGGACTTGATGTATGGGAGCATGCTTACTACCTAAACTACCAGAATAAGCGCCCTGACTACATCGGCGCCTTCTGGAATGTGGTAAACTGGGACGTAGTCTCTGAGAACTTCTCTGCGGCTAAGTGCTGCGGTGGTGGCTGTGGCTGCAGCTAAATTTACTAACAGATATTCAATCTACACAAAGAGCGCGACCAGTCATCTGGCCGCGCTCTTTTTTTTGATTTCTTAAAATATATAAGCTAATTACTCAGCAGCATTTGGAGAAGCTGGAGACTTTTGCTCTACTGACTGAATTTCCTGATCTAGCTCAGGCTGAGATTTTTCATCAGTAAGGCCAAGCCCTGCTGTTCTTGCAGCTGCAGTGATAATACTTCCAGGGAGTGAAAGGAGTCCGGTAATCAGACCACAAGAAGAAGTCATGGAGAGCATAGCAGCGGCGCAGATAAGTGTGATAGAACGTTTCATAAATAGGTTATTGTCCCTTTAATAATATCTACTGCTTTTATAAGGTCAATTTGATAACACGTTTAATTAGTTCAGGGTCAGGCAGGCATATTGCTAACTTACTTGGCTTTCACTAAATTCATCCAAAGCTTGGCGAATACCTTTTGCCTTTTGTATGGTTTCTTCAAATTCTTTATCAGGTATAGAGTCTGCGACAATGCCTGCCCCTACATGATAATGTAGCTCACCTCCTTCTCTCACCAGTGTACGTATCGGAATATTAAACTGACTCTCACCATTAAAGCCAATATACCCTACTGCCCCAGTATAGAGGCCCCTCGGTTCTGACTCTAACTCTGAGATGATTTCCATAGCACGCTTTTTAGGCGCGCCAGTGATACTCCCACCGGGAAAACATGCCTCGAGCGCAGCTAAGTGATCTATTTCCTCACGGAGCGTTCCTGTCACGGTAGATGCTAGATGGTAAACTTGTTCTAATTTCTCTAACGCAAGCATATCTTCCACTCTCACACTACCAAAGTCACAAACTTTCCCTAAATCATTCCTTTCCAGATCTGTGATCATAACGAGTTCTGCTCTTTCTTTTTCAGAACCTAATAGCTCCTTAGCGGATGCTGCATCTTTTTGTGGATCATCAAATCTAGGTCGTGTCCCTTTGATTGGGCGAGTCTCTACACTACGTCCACTCATCCGTAAAAACGTCTCTGGCGAAGATGAGAGAATCTCACGCTCCTCCAACTTCATCCACACCGCCAGTGGTGACGGCGTATTATCTCGGAGATAAAGATACAAAGGGAATAGCCCTCCGCCCTCTACCTCAGCTGTAAACTTCTGAGTGAGGTTTACCTGATAAATATCGCCGGCCGCGATGTAATCATGAATTTTCCTAACACCCTCTTCATATGTTTCACGGCTCATCGTAGCCCTGAACTCTCCCATAGACACTGACTGGGGCGCTGTAGTGACTTTGCTTAGCTCACTGGTTAAATCTCCACACTGCCACCATTGCTCCCGGTCATGTTCATAGATAAGCATTTCTGGATAAATGCCAAAGCAGAATACACCCTCATAATCAATCCACCCACACGCCCCACCAGTAGGAAACCCAAGCGATGGTGTCTGAACCTTCCAGTCATTGATCGCCTCACGTAATAGCTGGAAATTCATAATGTCTCCTCGAATAACCTCCACTGGGCGTGCTGCTATAATGGACACCGGTGCATGACTACTCGACGGTAAATTCCCGGAGGTATCAAAAAACACCATCCCAGGAAGATGCTGTAGAGCGGCCGCAACCTCAGCGGGGCTATACTCTAGTTTTACATGATGCAGCGCTGCAACAGATCCATTTCCATGATTCGCCATCGGGACACCAATGAACGTGCAAAGGCGCACGAGCGCAAGCCTCATCCCACAGCTAATAACTGAATAGGGAAATCTGCTGCGGCACAGATAGGACCGATATGATTTTTGCAACCTCAATCAGATATTTAAGGTAAAGTGCATTTTAAGTAGTATGATAAAGCCTACAGTATTTACTAATCATCTTATTCACTCTGTTTACGCCATAAGCACCGGGAAGCGGTTTCCCGCATTGACACCTAATAAACGCCTGCAATAGGATCACCACCTCCTCTATGAGTAACGCGACACCCGCACAAGTCACTGATCAGCAGCCTCCAGTGATCACCTCAGGCTCTAGCCATACCAGACCTACATTTGGTATAGCCTGTTGGCTGCTTGCTCTCATTGCATTTGTTCAGCTTATTACAGTGGGCACAGCACTTACAGTGCGTAGAGAGAGCACTCCAATAGTCAAGGAAGACAAACCCACTCCTCCACAAGTAAATACCCCTCAAGCACCTATCCAGCCGCGGAGCATTGAAGAAATCCTCGCCAGTGTAGGTGGCGGGACATCATCATTACCCGCAGACCCAATTCGCGTACCCGCCACCGGCCCAGACTACACCCCAGGTCCACAGGCACTGGCACCTACGCCGCACTCCACCATAGCAAACCCACGCGTAGAGCGCCTTGTTCAGGAATCACGCCAGCTGCAATTAGAAGGTGATATGATGCGTGCCATGCTAAAACTAGATGAAGCAACACGTCTGGATCCCAGTGAACCCGCCGTTATTTACCATAAAGCACTCCTCTTCGAGGAAATGAGTATATACCCCAAAGCCGCAAACCATTACCAGCAGATCCAGCAAATAGGCATCAAAGCAGGTAACTATTACCGCCTAGCCTCAGCAAAACTCATCAAAGGTATGCGCAGAGGGATACAAAAGAGCGCTCTAGTTATCGGTCCACTCAAGAGCCGTAAAGCTACCGGGCGACAAACTGGCAAGCATGTAGATGTATCTATCACCCTACTCGCTAGGCCTGATAAACAGGTCCATGCCCAAGACGTAGAAGTTCAAGTGCATTTCTATGACCGAGTCAACGGCACCCAGATTAAAAAAGCAGATACCACCGCTACTATCACCCCCGTCTGGGCAGATAACAAAGTAGACTGGCAAGAAGAAGGAAATGAGGAAACCCTCAACGTAGCCTATACCATCCCTGAAGCAGACCCAACAGACGTCCACCTTCTAGGTAAACGAGAGTACTACGGCTACGTAGTAGAGCTACTCTACAAAGGAGAAGTCATTGACCAACAAGCAAAGCCGCGGCGCCTACACAGCATCCATGGAGCTAACACACCCGCCATATCCGGAGCCTTTCCTGATGACCTTATAGATCAATTCCCCCTGGGTCTACCAGATGATGGGGGGCAGCTACTACCCACTATAGATGATTCTTACGGAGATAATCCTAGCCGCCCACCACTACCTACACGCTAGCCCCTGATAGTAGAGAAGAGTCTCATTGACGTGCTACGTGTAATCTCATACACCTTTTGACACCTATGAACTACCACAGCCTCATTCCACAAAAGCCACTCTTAATCAGTGTCCTACTTGGGTTTCTGGCTTGTTTACAAGCACATGCACAGGTCTCTGTTTACTTGAAAATGGATAAGAAAAACTACCTCCTTGGTGAACCTGTGAGTGCCACCCTCACTATTACCAATAATGCCGGGCGTCAGATCACGCTCAAAGGGGACAACATCAACCCATGGCTAAACTTCCAGCTCAGTCAATCAGGCCGCACTGTCCCCCCTGCGCGTAAGATAGCATATAAGCCCACCGTCATCCCCGTTGGCCAAACTGTAGCTCGTAAAGTAGTTATGACCACTAGCTACGCACTCGGCACCGTGGGTAACTACACCGCCTCAGCATCTATCAATATGCCAGGTGCTACGATTACTGGATTCACCTCTAACCGAAGTCACTTCACCATCACCAGTGGGCGTAACATCTGGACACAGTATGCTGGTCTCCCATCTTCACCGGACCAAGTCCGTGAATACAGATTAGTCACTTTTACCGGTGATAACGGATTAGATCTCTACGCTCAAGTGCTCGATAAAAAATCAGGACGCAGAATAGCCACCATCCCCATGGGGAAAATCCTGACCTTTAAAAACCCCACAGCCACATTAGATAGAGCCAATAATATGCATGCCCTCTATCAGGTAAAACCCGATCTCTTTGCCCACTGCTGTATTTCCCCTCAAGGCAATGTAGTCTCCGCACAATATCACAAAAGGGGTAAAGTAGGTGCCCCCAGGCTCATCACTTTTGGTGATGGTAACGTACGTGTAGGCGGCACCACTCCCTATGACCCCGTGGCAGAAGCCGCTAAAAAATCTAGGATTCGTAAACTTTCTGATAGACCGCCATTTCTTTACAAATAAAATAGGGTATATTCACTGCCATCACCACGTCAGACTTTCAGCACTCTCCGATACCCTTCCTGCATGACTCATAGATCAACGCATACTCTCTTCCTCATTACCCTAACAGCACTGTGTCTAGTCATTAGTAATGCCCATGCCAAGAGCTTCCGTTACGTCATTATTGATCCCGGACACGGCGGCCATGATCGAGGAGGTAACACCGGTAAGGTCTATGAAAAACACCTAGCCCTAGACACTGCCCTAAGGCTGGAATACTACCTGAAAAACCGTGGTATCAGCACTAAGATGACACGCCGAAGTGATGTATTTATTTCCCTCCCAGGCCGAGCTGCCTATGGCAATAAATACAAAAATGCCATCTTTGTCAGTATCCACTATAACCACAGCTGGAAACGTGACCCTCATGGGCTAGAGACCTTCTACCGCTCCGCAGAAAGTAAGAAACTAGCAACCTTCGTACAAGGTGGCATGGTCCGTAAAGTCCGCACCATTAACCGTGGTGTAAAATATGCTAACTTTTATGTCATCCGTCACTCTAAGCACCCAGCCATCCTCGTAGAGTGCGGCTTTGTCTCAAACTCAAGTGAGCGCGCTAAGATGAAAAAAGCATGGTTCCGCCAGTCACTCGCCGAAGGGATTGGCGAGGGTATCATCAAGTATAAAAAATCTCGCTAGAGCTAAGGGCGTTCAGCTAAACTTGGCTAACCCACCATCAGCCCCTTGCGCGATGGCATGCGGGCTGCGGCTAACATCTTCTCAGCCCCGCTACTCCACTCAGCCTCAGCAGCTGACTCTAAAGCTAGTTTAAGATTTCCACCGGAGCGGAATAGTAACTGATAGGCACGTTTAATATCCGCTCTTTCCTCCGTGCTAAAGCCACCACGTCTCAGCCCTATCACATTGAGACCCGCTAGTTCATTATACCCATGTGCCATGCAGAAAGGCGGCACATCACGACTAATAGCAGCATTCCCTTGTACAATGGCGTAATCCCCAATGTGTAAAAACTGATGGAAAACACCGCCGCCACCAAGAAAGACATTATTTCCCACAAGAATATGCCCAGCAAGTAACACATTATTTGCAAAGCTGTTAGAGCTACCCACCTCTACGTCATGCGCTATGTGCACGCCTGCCATTAGAAAATTAGAATTCTCCATACGGGTGCATCCTCCCTCAGTTGTACTTCTGTGAATAGTAACATACTCCCGAATACGATTATGATTACCCAGCACAACATTACTTTGAGTAGCTGTATCAAAGGAAACATCTTGAGGGTCTCCACCGATAATCGCGCCATAACCTATGTAATTATCCTCCCCCATCAGCGTGTTACCAGTAATCCACGCCTGCGCGCCAATTTTACAACCCGCGCCTATCCTTACACCAGCATCAATAATGGCAAACGGCCCCACCTCAACATCAGCTGCAAGTAGAGCTTCATCACTAATAATGGCACTTGGGTGGATCTTTGGCATGTGCAATAACGTAGCGGATACGCACTTATTTTCCAATGCTAATTCTACAGTCTTCCCTCTGTAGCAAAGGAATAGTAGGACTTATCCTCACCCTCGTTTGGTCGTCCTATAATCATATGATCCACCAATCTTAGCCCCATAATATTAGACGCTTCAGATAATCTTCTCGTCATTTGTATATCAGCTCTACTGGGGGCAGGGTCACCAGATGGGTGATTATGCACTATAACAAAAGCTGGGCATTGATTCATAATCACGTGGTGTAATACATCACGTGGATCACAGGAAACTGAGTTTGCACTCCCCTTACCCAGCTCAACGGTACGCACACCACGTAATTTTGAGTCTAACAAAATAATCAGCACATGCTCTTGTCGTTCATGAGTAAGACGTGGTGCCACAACATCGTAGATAGCATCTGCAGTATTCATTGGAGCACGCCGCATCTTCTCATTAGCGCAGCGTGCACCTAACTCAAAGGCGGCTAATAGCTGCGCTGCCTTAGCAGCCCCCAACCCATGCTCCATAGCAAGCTCCGTAACACTCATACCACCCAGCTCCGTTAAACTTCCATATTTTTTAAGCAGCTTCCTACCCAGTTCTATCGCACTAGTCCCCTTCACCCCCACCCTTAGAAAGATAGCCAATAGCTCTGCATCACTAATGGAGGCCGCCCCCAGCCTAGCCAGGCGCTCACGTGGGCGCTCACTACTAGGGAGATCAGGGATTTTAGACATAAGGAGTGTAAATTAATCAGGGATATAAATCATGGCAGAGGCCATAGCGGCTATACCCTCATGCCTACCTACAAAACCCATTGTTTCATTAGTAGTTGCCTTAATACCTACTTGCCCTTCTGTAATCCCAAGTGCCGTAGCAATATTTACTTTCATAGCCACAGCGTGTGGTAAAACTTTAGGCGCTTCCGCAATAAGTTGGGAATCTACATTCTGAATCACAGCACCACGCTCTTGCGCAAGCTCACGACATTTCTCTAATATTTTCAATGAACATATACCCTTAATACTCTGTTCAGTAGGTGGAAAATAATATCCAATATCCTGTAACCCCATAGCACCTAGCAGAGAGTCCGCAATAGCATGACTTAACACATCTGCATCTGAGTGCCCTGCAAGGCCATGTGTATGTGCTATTTCCACGCCACCTAGAATAAGTGGGCGGCCTTTTGCAAATTGATGGACATCATATCCTATTCCGGTGCGGTACATCTGAGTTTTTTGGGGAGGTTAAAAAATAAACTACCAGCATTTTAAACCAAAAAAAGGCCGCCGGAGTATCTCCGACAGCCTTGATGAATTTTCAAACTCTTGCAATGCAAGATTAACAGCTTTACCAAGTAGCAGCTTATTTATTCTGCTTGGGTGCTGCTGGAACTGGCACTGGAGGAGTCACTGCGGAAGCTCCCGGGCGGCCTGGAGCCGTCGGTGCTGCTGTTGCTGGTACTGCCGCCGCTTGTTGAATCTCAACAACTTCAAGTTCAAACACTAATGTGCTATTTGCGCCTATCTTAGGGCCAGCAGGACGAGGTCCATAAGCTAGTTCAGACGGGATAAAGAGCCTCCACTTAGCACCTTCTGGCATAGTAGTAAGAGCTTCTTGAAAACCTGGGATAACCTGAAGTGTCATTGGAGACGGCTTACCCTCTGGTGACTTATCAAACTCTTCACCGGTAATAAGTGTACCACGGTAGTTTACCATGAATTTAGTACCTCCATCACGATTACCCTCTGATGGCTTAGTGTATTTTTTATCACTACCCTTATTTATAACCTCATACTGAAGGCCACTAGCGGTAGTAGTAACACCTTCGCGCGTACGGTTCTTGTCTAGAAATGCCTTACCTGCTGCAAGGTTATCTGTTGCTAGCTTTTCCTGACGGGCCTGAACAGCACTACCTAGAGCCTCCATCGCCGCACGAATCTCATCCTCTTCATAAGAAGGCTTATCACCCTTAAGCCCCTGAAGAAAACCCTCTAGCACTGCATCATTCTTAACATCCTCTACAGAAAGACCTGAACCTCCAAGACGCTGACCATGTTGGTAGCCCAAGAGGTAAGAGCTTATCTCCTTAACCTCCATATCGCTAAGTTGAGGTGCTACGGGAGCTGCGGCAGCATTTGGTGGCGTCGGCGCACCAGGCTGTGCAAAGATTGAACTCAGGCCAACAAGACTGCTGATTCCGATTACTCCAAGAGTAGAGATGATGTTGTTATTTTTCATAAGTGAGTATTTACTAGGTAATTCGCCAAGAATCTAAGGCTGATTCCAAATCCTGTCCAGTGGTTAATCTCTATTCTCACATCATTAACTTTCGATCAAGAGTCCGGTACTGAATAGCCTCCAGCACGTGCTCTGCTCCAATTGCTTCTACCCCAGCTAGGTCAGCGACAGTCCTAGCAACTTTTAAAATACGATCGTGTGCACGGGCAGAGAAGTTCAACTCTGTCATCGCATGCTCCAAGTAGCCAGAGGCTGTAGCATCTACCCTACAGTGCTCACGCATCACCTTACTCGGCATAGTAGCATTACATGTAATATTTTTGTTACTCCCAAAGCGCTCTCGTTGGAGCACTCTTGCAGCCTCCACACGCTGTCGAACTACTCCAGATGTTTCACCAGACACCTCAGAGGCTAACTCTCGATATTCCACCAAAGGCACTTCCACGTGTAAATCTATCCTATCCAATAAAGGCCCAGAAATACGTTGCCTGTATTTTTCGATCTGCGGAGGCGAGCAGCGGCACTCACGTTTAACATCGCCATAGTAACCACATGGACATGGGTTCATAGCCGCTATCAACATAAAATTACTAGGAAATGTCAATGTGCCAGCTGCACGAGATATAGTGACGTATCCATCCTCCAACGGCTGGCGTAGCACCTCCAGCGTTTGCCTGCGAAACTCCGGAAGCTCATCAAGAAATAATACACCATTATGTGCCAGGGAAACCTCCCCCGGCCCAGGGTTCGCCCCGCCACCTAATAAACCTACATCTGAGATCGTATGATGTGGTGCTCTAAATGGCCGAGTCACCAACAGCGCATTTTCTTTACTCAATAGACCAGAAATAGAATGGATCTTCGTAGCATCAATGGCCTCCTCCTCAGTAAGGTCGGGGAGAATCGTAGGGAGTCTCTTCGCGATCATTGATTTCCCTGTGCCCGGAGGCCCCACCATCAAGAGGTTATGCCCACCAGCAGCAGCTATTTCTAGCGCTCGCTTCACCTGCAGCTGGCCTTTAACATCCTCTATACCTATCTCGTAACTACGCCTGGTATCAAATAATTTTTTCCGGTCTAAATCATACGGCTGCATGATCCTCTGCCCAGTGATTAAGTCCCACGCTTCGCGTAAATTACTCACACCATATACTTCCAGCCCATCTACCACGGCCGCCTCTGCGGCATTCGCAGCAGGCACGATCAAGCGCGTCCGCCCCCGTCGTTTAGCATCCAGAGCCATGGGTAGAACCCCTCGAATAGGGCGCACCATGCCATCCAGAGCAAGTTCACCTGCTATACAGTATTTCTCAGGTGCCTGCACCCTATCCTCACCACCCGTTTCGGCCAGAGCCAGCGCAATAGGCAGATCAAACCTTGGCCCCTCTTTTTTTAAATCTGCTGGAGCTAAGTTCACCGTCTTTACCCCTTTAGCCCACGTTAAAGCAGAGTTTGATAACGCAGAGGTCACACGCTGAGAACTCTCTCTTACCGCGGCATCTGGTAGCCCCACCACATTGATAGCCGGCTTCTCTGCATTAAATGCACTCACTTCTACCTCCACCTCAATACCCTCAACTCCAAGTAATGCAGACGAATATAATCTTACTATCATTCCAGCTATTATCCAGTGACTCGCACCTGGGTAAAGTCTGAAAAAGCCCACTCACTACATATCTTCACCCCGTATCTATAACTAATCCAAAGAATCCTGACTCTAATTTCCCCAGTTCCACACACCTAGACATCACTTACCTCACATCCAGATTCCGTATTAAACTAATTATTTCTATACATTTACAATATAGATTAGCTCAAAATATCCATAATAAGCCTCACTTCATAATCATCTCATAAATACATAAGATTTTTGCACGTTATGTAACTATTATGAAAGATATTCCCTATCAACTCCGTTATATATGATAGGTAGTGGTGATAGTTTAAAATTTCTTATCACCATCCTACAAACCCGAATAATTCGACAAAATCATACCAAAAAATATCATGTCAAAATTCGAATCAGACAACAGCCTGCAGCTTTACTTGCGCGAAATCTCTAAAACAGAGCTTCTTACTCCAGCAGAGGAGACAGCACTAGCCTCACGTATCAAAAAAGGTGATAAACAAGCACGATCTCACATGATCCGTGCCAATCTTCGCCTCGTCGTAAAAATCGCCCAAGACTACAGTAACTACGGACTCCCTCTTGCCGATCTCATTTCAGAGGGCAACATCGGCCTCATGAAAGCTGTAGAACGCTTTGACCCCAATAAAGGAGGCAAACTCTCAACATACGGATCATGGTGGATTAAACAATCCATCAAACGCGCTCTTGCCAATCAAAGTAAAACCATCCGTCTCCCCGTCCATATGGTCGATAAAATCGCACGTATGCGCCGAATATCGAACATGCTAGCAGAAGCACTAGGACATGAGCCCACAGAATCTGAACTTGCAGAAGAACTTGGCATTCCACGTAGAAAACTCGCATTACTAAAGCGTGCCGCCCAGCGCCCCACCTCACTTAATGCACCTATAAATGAAGATGACGGCTCGGAATTCAGTGACATCATCGGTGATGAACACGCTGTCGACCCCTTCGCAGCCCTCAATAATAAAAGTATGCATGGAGAGCTAGATGGCCTCCTAGAACTACTCGATGACCGTGAGCACCGCATCATAGATGCACGCTTTGGCCTTGATGGGAAAAAGCCCATGACCTTAGAAGAAGTCGGTGTTGAATTTGGCGTGACACGTGAACGCATAAGACAGCTACAGAACATTGCACTTGCCAAAATGCGTAAAACATTACAGAGAAAAGAGGATCCTAATCTTTCACCTCTTCGTGAGGCGTTGAACTAGAATCATATATAAATAATACACAATCTAAGGACTCAGTAATGATTTCTTGGATTGGATCGTAGGTGTGAAGAGCGGTAGGTATAAGCCTGCCGCTCTTTTTATGCACCCAAGTCTCCCACCCATAATTATTACAAATATAGCAACCCCGCGTTATTTACCTTCTGAGGATAGCAGCTCCATCCGCTTTTTAAGTAATGAGGCGTAGTGAGCTGCGCGGCTAGCACCATTAATACTGATCACCTCGTCACTCACTTTCTTAGCTGATGTATAATGTTTCGCTGAATAGAGTGCCTGTATTTTATAAAGAAGCGCCATCTGTAGAGCCTCACCCTTGGGCCGGTTTTCAATAATATAAAACTCTACAGCGCCAGCAACTGCCTCATAATCTTTAGCCTCATAATGCGACCTTAGCAGTTCCCCTAGCCCTACTCGCACCTCGTCCACTCGAACTTTAGCCATAAAGCCACTACCATCCTCTGGATCGGCCTCAGCAATCTTAGCAAGAATTTCTGGATAATAGCGGTGGTAGCCACGCTTGAGATCTGCCAATCCTTTTTCTAATAACCTAGCCTTCGCTGCACCTGCCTCGCTATTTGCAGCTTTAAACGCAGCATCGCGCCTATTACGCTTCCCTTGAATCGCAGAAATATCTTTTAAATAACTCCGAGGTTTTCTTTCACGGTAACTCAGCATTTCATAAGGACGTCCACCAGCATCAGCAAAGACGATACTTGGAAATCTGTGAACCTGATAATACCTCTGCAAGTCATCATACTTAGCCTTTAGTTCCGCAGACCGCTTACTTCTATCGTGCGGATAATTAAGCACCACTAGGATGAAATCTTTAGCCACCTTCTCTTTAAATTCATTTTTAGAGATTACCTCCTTTTCTAACTTCAGGCACCATCCACAGCCTTTAGCTCTGGTAAATTCGATAAGCAGATCCTTGCCCTCTCTGACTGCCAGCTTTTTAGCCACCTCTATATTCTGCTGCCATCCATCACGCTGTAACACTACATGCTCAGGCACCTCTTGAGCACATAGACCACCTGCTGCACACACTGTTAGCAGTGCTGCCATCAAGCTATATATTTCAGTAAATTTAGTAGTCATTATCTCAGTGAGATGAACCTCCCTCCATAAAGAAAAAGCGAATCCAATAAACCCTTTTGTCTACCCTCCAGCACCCTTTTCTCCATACGCGGCGGCCACCTCTTCCGCAATGATTTGGATACCCTCACGTACAATACGCTCATCCATAGTAAATGTCATCCGAATACATTCATTCTTATGCTGCCAATCTGTATCACCGAGTCCAAAAAAGAAGTAATGCCCTGACACAATTAACACCCCACGCCCCTTCAAGCGCTCATACAGCTCTCGTGTAGTGATCGGCAGATCCTCGAACCACAACCAGAGGAACAGCGCCCCTTCACTAAGATGTACACGATACGGTAGAGAAGCATCAAAACACTCGTCAACCCAAGCTCGTGCCTGCTTAGACTTCTCCACATAATACGGCCTTACCACATCATTACTCAGCTTGAGAATCTCACCACTCTCCACTAATGGTTGCATAATTGCCTGCCCTACATTGCCATTAGCAAGCCCCACAATAGCACTCATAGATGACACTGCTGCCGCTACCTCCTCACTAGCAATCACAATACCCGTTCGAGTACCCGGCAAACCAATTTTAGACAAACTCAGCGTCAATACAATATTCTCATTCCACACCGGCGTAGCCTCTGTAAATATAATATTCGGAAATGGTGCTCCGTAAGCATTATCAATAATCAGCGGAATTCCTTTCTCATCAGCTAATGCCCGGAGCTTAGAAATTTCCTCATCAGTAAGGACATTACCTGTAGGGTTAGTTGGGCGTGACACACAGATGGCCGCTATATCGTCATCCACATTTAAATTTTCAAAATCCACCCGATATTTAAAATCGTGCTCACCTATTTTTTCAATGATAGGTTTTACCGCACGGAAGATATCACTCCCCACAGACTGATTAGCATATCCAATATACTCAGGCACCAGCGGTAATAGAATCTTCTTAGCCGAGCCATTCTTAAATTCACCAGCCAAAGTATTAAATAGAAAGAAAAATGCCGTCTGTCCGCCGGCAGTAATAGCCACATTCTTAGCCGTTATATCCCAGCCGAACTCATCACGAAAAAGCTTTGCTACAGATTCTAAGAATAGCGGATTCCCACGAGGGGGGTCATAATTTGCCAGCATTTTATCCACCCCCCCTGGCACAGCCATAATTTCTTCTAGCCTCCTTCGCCATAGTGCATTCACCTCCGGAATATGCGCCGGCTGCCCACCACCTAGCATGCGTATATCTGGCCCACCAGTAGCCAATGCATTACCAAGATCATCCATCAGCTCACCAATCCCACTCCCATTACACAGGCGTTGGCCAAAATTTGAAAATTTATCACTCATTATTGTAATTATTAGATTAGATGTAATTTGAATCTTTGCAGACCCCCTAGTAATACATTTTAGATAAAATTTTAACTCTTAAATTAAGATCTAGCATCATTTCCTACTCATCTAAAACACAAAAAACCCTCAGGATAACTTACCTGAGGGTCTTAGAAGATTTTCAATATTCCCCCAGCCCTAGAAAGAGTAATCTAGGTAAAACTGAAACTGCCCACCCTGATCAGCCTCCTCATCCGGCGCGCTGAAAGGTATAGCGTAATCAATCGCCAATGGGCCAAATGGAAGGTTCAGGCGGAGACCCAGTCCAACATCATGGTAAAAATCACTGTCAAAGTCCCATGAATCTTCATTTACTAACCCTATATCGTAGAAAACTGCACCTCGCACACGATCAAGTAAAGGAAAGGTATACTCAAGAGTAGCATAGGCAGATGTATTACCACCTAACACCTCATTAGTAATACTGTCACGTGGGCCTACATCACGGTTTTCATAACCACGGATATCGTTAGGTCCACCAAGAAACAAGCGGTCAAAGATTGGCACCTGATCACTACTTCCATGAGTGTCTACTACCGCAAAAGCACCCTCAAGATTCAGCACACTATCACCCCATAGATTCCAGTGCTTTGCTGCAGATGCCTGCAGGAGAAAGATATCCACATCACCACCAGCCACACCACCAGCGTAAGTCGCACCTACATCCAGTTTATGCCCCTTACGTGGCAACTGATTACTATCACGGCTATCATACACATAATTTAGACTAAATGCACTACGTGTAAAATCACCATCCTCTGCTAAGAATGCAGCAGAAGTGTCTGAATCCGGATCAATCGTAATTCTCTCAAAACGATATTCACCACGCACAAACGCTCGCTTACTCACAGGCTTACGCAGTGACACCGCACCACCCACCTGGCTTTGCTCATACTCAGAACTCAAAAACAGCGCATCACGGTAGAAAAACTCTGTGCCCAGTGCAAGCCGTTCACCAAAGAGCCATGGCTCCGTCCATGAGAGACTGAAATCTGTGCGCTCACTACCCAGCTGAAGTCTGGTATTAAAACGCTGACCACCACCTGTAAAGCGAGGCCAATTCAAAATATCAAAATTAGTCTGCTCAAGATTAACAAAACCTACAATGCTATCTACCGAGCTAAAACCAAGGCCAAAGCTTACTGAACCTGTCTTCTTCTCATCCACAAGAATACTAACGTCACGATACCCTGGCTGGTTACTAGGTGAGGCATTTACCCGCACATCATTAAAGTAATTAGTATTCTGCAAACGGCGGCGAGTAGTCTCTATCTCTACAGAGTTAAGAAACTCGTTTGGCTGCATCGGAAGCTCACGGCGGATAACGCGGTCTTGAGTCTTATCATTACCCTCAATAGTTACTCGGCCCACTCTGGAGCGGCGGCCTTCTTGGACGCGGTATGTGACAGCAATACTATTAGCTGTGACATTTACGATATCTGGGCTTACTGCAGCATCAGCATAACCTCGTGAGCCATAGTAACTACGGATAGTAGTAATATCCGCGCGCATCTTCTTAAGTGAGTATCCCTTACCCGCAGTAAGGGTTAACGCTGGAGAAAGGTCAGAAGCTTTAAAAACAGTCATTTTCCCAAAACCTACTCTAGCGATGGTATACTTAGACCCCTCATTAATACTAATAAGTAGATCCACTCGGTCATCATCAGCTGGTTGGCGGCTAACAGAAGCTCTAGCACGGAGGTAACCTTTATTACGGTAATAATCCAATACACGGTCCACATCCTCATCCAGCTTATCAACATCGATACGGCCAGATTTGGTGAAAAATGAGAACCAGCCCTTCTGCTTAGTCTTCATCTCATTACGTAAGATATGTGATTGCACTGAGTTATTACCGGCAAAGACGATCTTACGCACCTCAGCACGTGAACCCTCATCAACTACAAAAATAAGCTCAGAAGAACCAGCCGCCTCTGCACCCTGCACACGGTGTGTTACCGTTACATCTGCATAGCCAAAGCCGCGGTAATGATCCTGAATGTTACGGCGACCTGAGAGAATGGACGCATCACTCATCACGCCCCCGGCTTCTATTTTAGACACATTAGCAAGTTTACGGTCGCTAAATTTGCTATTCCCCACAAAGCCTAAAGCAACGATTTGTCCGCGGGTCTTAACCTCAGCAGTGACTCTCACTCCAGAACCAGCAGCCTCAGCAAAAAAGCGCACATCATCTACCAGACCACTTGAATAAAGGCTACGGACATCATCATCCAGACGCGCCGCACTATAGTTTAGCCCTGCACGAGTAGACATATTACCACGGATACGTGCCTCATCCACAGTGCGCGGGCCCACGTAGCGCACCCCCACTGAAGTGATCTTTTTTCCTTCAAAGCTCTGCGCAGTAGCAGTGCCACTTCCGGCGAGTAACATGACTAGTCCAGCAAGTAATAAAAACCGCTGCGAAACACTATGGGATAAACCTTTTAACATTATTATAATAGGATACTTGGTTGAGTGACGCATAACACCACCATCCAATAATAGCGTCAAGATCAATCAACCTCTATTCCATAAGGTAGAATCAAGATCTTCATGAGCGTATCAAAGGATGTCCAGACTTCGCTTTAGAAGTAAATGGCGGGCGTAAATAGGTAGGAGCAAGTGGCAGCTCCATCAGCTGTGTTTGCCGTAAGCCATCAAGCCCCACCCAAATATCAACCAGCCCACTGGCATGAGGAGCCGTTACCACCACCTCGCCAGGCAGCTCCACCCCCTCTAACCACGCCCCTGAAGCATCATCTAAAGTAAATAAAACCACCTCCCTGCCATCACATTTCGCCCGTAAAGAAGTCTGAAACTCCGCCAGCTCCATAAGCTCAGGCTCACCAGCCTCCCCCGTATCAGTAATCTCAGCGACGTAATAGAGCCCCCGTCTAGCATCACCTACAGCCACCGCATACTCCACTCCACGGACCAGTGGAGTAGCCGCCAAAGAACCAAGCCCCACTGCCGCACAACCATGCGTAAGAGCCACACCCTGACCAGCTGCTATCCCAGTGCGTGCACCACTATAGCTACCAGGCCCAGTACCCACCAGCACGCATGACAGCCCCCTCTCGCCCAGCAGCCCCAAAGCCTCAGCCAGCGGCTCAAAAATCATAGAATTATGATTACGGTCACTAGTGAAGTCCTTCTGATAGATAAATGATCCATCCACCCACAATGCCACACTCGCAGCAGGCGTACTCGTTTCGATAGCAAGGATCGCCTGAGCAGAAGAATCAAAAGGTAAGGTATTATCAGTTGCCACGGCATAACTATTAACCAACACAGAAAAAAAACCAATTCCAGAATCCTACAAGACCACAAAAATACCCCTCCAGACAAAAATAAATACTTTTCAGTAAAGAGCTCGCATTCCTACTTGCAATGATTCCATCCAGCCGCTTAGTTGCTCTCGCGTTATTAAGTTTCTCTGAAAAATCAAAGAATCACGCACATCTTAACTTTTAAAACCGTTTATCATTATATGAGTGACTACGCCAAAGGACTCGAAGGAGTCATCGCTAACGAATCCGCCCTTAGTAAAGTAGAAGGCCTGGCAGGCAAACTATCCTATCTAGGCTATGATATCGATGACCTCGTAGAAAGCTGCACCTTCGAGGAAGTCACCTACCTCCTGCAAAACGGAAACCTCCCTAATCAGGCAGAACTAGACGCATTCACCACCAGCCTCCGCAGCCGCCGTGAGCTACCACAAGGTGTTATCGACTTCCTTAAATCAGCTCCTAAGGACGCACTCCCCATGGACATCATCCGCACAGGCGTATCCATGCTAGGCCTCACTGATAAGCGCGCTAAAATCGGCGAGCCAGACCATGAAGCAAACCGTGAAGTAGCACTATCCATCGTAGCTCAGATCCCCGCCATCGTAGCCTACTTCCACCGCTCCCGCCAGGGCCTTGACTTCCCAGAAGTCCGCACAGACCTCGGCGAGGCAGCCTACTTCCTCTACCTCGTAAATGGAGAAGTCCCCAGTGAAGCAGTCGCACGCACACTAGACATCGCCTACATAATTCACGCCGATCACGGTATGAATGCCTCCACCTTCTCCTCACGTGTCACCGTAGCAACACTCAGTGATATGTACTCTGCCATCACCTCAGCAGTAGGCACACTCAAAGGCCCACTCCACGGCGGTGCTAATGAAGGCGTCATCCAGATGCTCGAAGCCATCGGTGAAGAAGATAAAGTAGACGCATTTGTAGAAGACTGCTTGGTCAACAAAAAGAAAATCATGGGTATCGGACACCGCGTTTACAAAGTGCTAGACCCACGTGCCCCACACCTACAAAAAATGGCCATCAAGCTCACCGAAGAATTAGGCGAGCCAAAATGGATCAACATGTCAAACCGCATTGCCGAAATCATGCGCGAGCGCAAAGGGCTAAATGCTAACGTAGATTTCTACTCCGCTACAGTCTATTACTCACTCGGCATCCCCACTGACCTCTTCACCCCTATCTTTGCCATTGCACGCTCTGCTGGCTGGACTGCACAAGTACTTGAGCAGCTACAAGACAATCGCCTCTATCGCCCACTTACCAAATACATGGGCCCAGAAGAAACCATGCCTATCCCCCCGATTGCTGAGCGATAAGCACAAAATCACCCCCCTGCCTGTAAAAAATTCATCACTCGCTGGGAAACGACCAGTGAATCATTAAAAATATCTTTTGATTAAGATGAATTATGAACTTAACTTACCCTAATAGGCAATAAAAACACTTAAAATCATGAGCAAAGAACCCACCTCCACTAATCGTCGGTCATTTATCAAGACCACTACCGCTGTAGCCTCCGCAGTACCCATCATCGGCATGCCAAGCATCGTAAGAGCAGAGAACCTTGGCAGCAAAACCATCAAAGTAGGCCTCATCGGCTGTGGTGGACGTGGCACAGGAGCCGCAGCACAAGCACTCGCCGCTGACCCTAACATCCAGCTCTGGGCCATGGGAGACGCCTTTGACTCACAGATTGAAGGATCACTCGAACAACTTACAAAATTTGCCAAGCGCAGTGAAGTTGCTAAAGAAAGACAATTTGTAGGCCTAAACGCCTTCCAGCAAGTAATCGACTCCGGAGTAGACGTAGTACTCCTCGCATCCCCTCCAGGCTTCCGCCCTCAGCACCTACGCGCTGCAGTAGAAGGTAAAAAACACACCTTCGCAGAGAAACCAATGGCCGTAGACATGGCCGGTGTAAAATCTGTGCTAGAGTCCACTGAGCTCGCCAAGAAAAACAACGTCGCCATACAACACGGATTCTGCTGGCGCTACGCACCAAGCACACGCGCTGCCTACGGCAAAATACTCAATGGAGACTTCGGCCGCGTCACATCCGTCTACGGTACCTACATGGCCAGCGTCTACAAACCTATCCCAAAAGACGCTGTTAAACCTGCCGGCATGGGCGATGTAGAATGGCAAGTCCGCTGGTGGACTAACTACGCCTGGCTTTCAGGCTCACCCATTCTTGAGCAGTCCATCCACGCCACTGATAAAATCGCCTGGGCCATGGGAGACATTGACCCCATCGCAGCAGTCGGCACCGGTGGCCGTATCCAGCGTGATGATCCTAGTAACGTCTTTGACCACTACTCCGTAGCCTACGAATACCCAAATGGCGTAGTCTGCCACCTAGGTGCACGCCAGTTCAGCCGTAGTCACACAGAAGTGATCGACCGTATTTTCTGTGAAAAAGGCACCATAGTAGGCCCAGCCCAGCCGCGCGCTATCGACAGCGAAGGCAAGACCTCATGGCGCTACCGCCCAGAAGAAGGAGCTGAGCTAAACATGTATCAAGTTTGCCACAATGAATTCTTCGGTGCACTCCGCGCAGGTGAAGTTCCCAATCAAGGTGAATACATGGCCAAGTCCACTGCCCACGCCATTCTCGGCCGTGAAGCCACCCACACTGGCAAACGCCTCACATGGAAGAAACTCTTCAAATCTGATGAAGACGCAGCTCCAGACACCCTCAAGTTCGAAGACAGCTTTGCTGTGGCACCAGTGCCTATGCCTGGTAAAAAATCATAGCACTAGAATCATGCTGGTGAAGCACACCATCTACGCCCTAGCAGGGATTTTCATCTATAACTGCCAGGCACAGGAAACAGCATCCACCGTCACCCTCAGCGGAGGGCTCGGTGGAACACCAGCACCTGATTCACT
>JALZUC010000036.1 GCA_023301765.1 Akkermansiaceae bacterium
TCCATTAGCTTGAGCTTCTTTCTCGCACGTATGTGCAGCGGCTTTTTCTGCTGAGCATTTATTCGTAGATCCTCGCCGTCATCCTCACTCGATACCTCTACACTTGCCACTTTAGTGGTGACAGGCTCATGTGGATGATCATGAGCATGCCCATCACTGTGATCAGGCTCATGGTCTGCATGTGAATGGCTTGTCCCATCCTGATGCTCATGATTAGCATTCAATGTCTCAGCATGTTCATGTGACTGACCGCTATGCCAATATTTATCAATGGGTCCCTGCATCGCTAATGCTAACACTTTACCATACGGGCTGCCCTTCATCGTGGCAACATTAGGCTCGTAAGACAACTTATCTGTAGATTCAAAGCGCATTGATGAACCTACCCACAGCCCCACACCTAAGAGTAAGGTGGAGCAGGTGATTAATCGGTAGGCTGTTCGCTTCATAAGGAGTAGATATTGTTATTTAGGCTGCTTGTTTTGCGCGGAAACACAAGCTCGAAAGTGTCGAAATCACTAGTTTCAGGCCGAAAAAATAGACAACTAAATGGAAAAACTCTGAGCTTATCATGCTGCCCTGCTTAAAAACTAGGCGCGGGGTCAGATCTGCTAGGTGGTAGTGTGGAGAAAGAACAAAAAGCCAATCTAAGAAAGCGTTTTCTTGAACAGATGTCATCATACCAAGATACCCAACACCGTAGAGTCCATAAAGGCTAAAGCCCACTGGGATGATATAGCCCACGGTGCCTCCAAAACGACTACCAAGCGCAATGGCAAATAGAGCAAGTGGAGCAATTACAAGACAGAATAGTGCAGCATACTGTAAATTAGTAGCCACCCACATCTTTGCTTGCTCTTCACCGCCAGGCATAGCCCCTATCAAGCATACAGCAACGGTAAGTATAACTAGCGGGAGTAAGAACATCATACATGCTACCCAGATCTGAAACATCTGACTAATCCGGCTAACTCCCATGCTTAGAAAGTAAGCTCCCATGCCTGAGCGAGAAGTTTCATCACCAAATCTTGAAGCCTGAAACAGCACCCAAGCTACTGAGACTACCCATAATGTGACCCACGCAGCTTGCGCACGCGCGGGCTCTATCAAAACAGGGTTACTCTCATAAGGTGTTAGATAGGGCAGAACAATAGGCATAACTATAACGCTCAAAAGCGCTACAATCCAGACTTTACGCTGAATGATGGTGGCTAAGGTTAATCGATAAAGCTGCATTTTAGTTTAATTGAGTTTTTAAATCACCCCAACTACGAGGAGTTTTGCCGCCACTCAAGTGGCTAATTTCCCCATCACTGATGAGTATGGAACTTTTCATTTCCATACTGTCAAAATCTGGATGACAGCTAACTAACCTCAGAACACCGCTATCTTGGTTAGCCCATAAATCCTGAAAAATCTCACGCGCAAAGGCATCAAGCCCCGTGAATGGCTCATCAAGGAGAAGGATATCAGAGCTGTTCTCAGTTACGGAAAATTCAGCCACTAATAGCGCCACTTTCCTTTTATTACCTGTGGATAGCTTTCCATAAGGTTTCTTTAAATCTAATTCTAACTTACCCGCTAGCACCAGTGCCTCACGGCAACTAGCTTTTGGCAGCATACTTTTAAAAATAACTTTAGCAGACAATTCACGATCAAAAGTAAGATCCTCGCTCAAGAGCTGACAGCGCCCTTTACAGGTAAAGTTGCCACCGAGAGGCTTTATAACTCCAGCTAACGTGCGTAGTAGAGTGGTTTTACCACGGCCGTTTCGCGCTAAAAGATAATGAGTTCCACTGCTTAGTTTAATTTCACTATCAGATACAGCCAATTGATCTTTGTAACCAATGCTTAAACCATTGGTTAATTCAATTTGGGGCTGGGCCATCGAAATATTCATAAAAATAGTAAATACAATTAAGAAATCTTTTATCTATATCCATTCCTTTTGGCAAGGGAAAAAGAGGCTTGAACCAGCCAAGAAACTAAAAATAAGTAAGATAGAACCCAAAAAAAAGCCCTAATCTCAACATCAAAACGATAAACTTACGTAAAATTTACTACTTCGCTATTATGCGGCAGCTTACGCCCTATCAGGTAATCTCACGCAAATAAATATAGCGTTGCCGCAGACCAGCGTTACCTCTGAACTACAATCACCATCACAGAGTATGATATAGCAATACCTGTCAGGATAACGCCCTCCACCCGACTAATCTTCATCCGAGACCACATAAATGGCAGAATCAAAACGGTTAACCCCATCATCACGCCTAGATCTACCCAAGATACATTACTGGCCCGCAGTGGATTGACAGCAGCAGTTACCCCCATGACTGCTAAGAGATTAAAAATACAAGACCCTATGGCATTTCCGGTAATGATATCCCCCTCTTTTTTCAAGGCTGCCACGACCGATGTTGCTAACTCTGGTAAAGAAGTACCAAGAGCAAACAATGTCAGGGAGATAATTACCTCAGGTACACCAAATACCCTAGCAATAGCCTCACCATGATTCACCAGCCAGCCTGCACCTAATACAAGGGCCCCTATACCCACGGTGATGAGCAGGATATTCACCAGCGGGCTTCCTCCACCCTTCTTGGCCTCCTCCATAACCTCTTCCTCCATTTCTGAGCGCTGCCCGAGTCCACTTTCCTTCTGAGACATCCGGAAGCTCATCATTAGATATATCAATATCCCCAAGACTAACACCCCTCCCTCCCAGCGTGATAAATTCATATCCATCATCATTACGAGAAACACACCTGAGCTAACAATCAAAATAGGCATCTCACGGCGTATCAACTGTGCATTAATTACTATGGGGTGAATCATGGCAGAAACTCCGAGAATGAGGGCTATATTAAAAATATTAGACCCTACGATATTCCCAAATGCTATATCAGGACTAGCAGCCACATAATCTACTTGAAAGCCGCACCAGACCGCCGGCAGCGACATAATATCCGGTGAATTCGCCTTCAGGCACACCAATAACTCCGGCATACTTGTGCCAAAAGCCACCACCGTCAGCCCTACTACTAAAGGGGAAATCCCCAGCCGCAGAGCTAAACAAGAAGCACCTCTCACCAGCCACTCAGCGCCGAAATAAAGTAAGGCCAAGCCACCCGTAAGCCATAGAAAATGTATAATCAGATCCACGCGCAAGAACATGCACCCTCCGCTCCGTTAATCCAACTTCAAACTAAGGAGAAAAAACGCCCTAAATGACTGCTGGCACAATCACCAGTGGAGCCACGCCAAAAAATATGTCAAACCAACGCACCATCCTATAATATCCCAACTTAATTTACGGCGGCTGGAGCAGCAACAGTCACGAACACCGGCCACTCCAACACCGAGGAAGCTATCTAATAATCTCTCTTCACAAAAATGAAGCAGGCCAACGAGAGCATTACTGCCTCAAAGGCCAGCGAGGTGCCAATAGTATAGCCCACAGAATGCCTGTTTTCGTAATCTTCAACTGAATCCTGCATGTCTAAATTATAGCTATCCTCTGCCTCAGCATAAAAGGCGCTCTTTTGAGTGAGATCTTTCCCTTCAATTTTAATCAATTTATTAAGAAAATACGTTGTGTCCCGTGTCTTTGGTAGAGGGATACCCGCCATCTTAATTCCGCGGTGGATATTTACCAGAGATTGATTTGCCTCTTGTGGCTCGTCTAGCACCTCACTCTCTCCAGTGGCATAATTAATGGCCACACCCTGAGCCGCTGCCGTGTAGGCCGCTCTGTAAGTCAGGCTCTCTATCCCATGAATAGCCCAGCTCATCCCCCACACCAATAATGCCATAAATAGAGACAGCAATGTAGACTTTGTCCACACCGCCATCAGCACCGCCACACTGTATATCATGCTAAAAACAAAGACAATCAACGGCACGGCCCAGAAGATACCCAGATTCCAAGACTCCATCCGTACTCCAAAAGCAATAAATACAATCAGACAGAAGACAAACACCTGAATAGCTACAAAGAGTAGGCTACTCACGTACTTTGCAAAAAATAAAGTCACTCGGCTAATTGGCTTGGAAACAGCTACATCAATCGCTCCTCCTTCCAAAAAGTTAGGAAATACCGAACACACAGAAATCAAGGCTAATACTATGGCAAAAAGCCCTAACCAATAAGGCACCATGTAGTCAGTAAAAACCATCAGATAAAGAAACTTAGCCAACATAGGAGACATTTGATAATCTTCACCATCCAGCGAGTATGCTCCAAATAATACTGATATTCCATTCTCACCTATACCAATAGAGGCATACAGGAGCGCGATCATGATCGAGAAGCTCAAAGCCACCCAAAACAACTTCTTTGCCTTTAATAATCGGTAAGAATCACTAAATATAGTTAATATCTGTCTCATTATACATTCTCCTTTTGTTTGATTTTTGGTGGCATTGCCGCACCCGGTCCATGGCTCCCTACTGTTTCCATAAATAACTCCTCTAGCGACTGACGGGCCTCACTCATGGAGGTAATAGTCACGCCATCTGCCCGTAAGATATCGATCACTGGCTGTACGCGCCCGGCATCTTGCTGATACATCGTGAGTAACTCTCCCTGACACTCCACACCATGAGGTTTCAGCTTTTCCAACAACATATTACCAAGTGCTTCTTGCACCCTGATTTCATAGTGACGGGTTTTTTCTGTTAAATCAGCAATGGTTCCCTGCCGCACGATCTTACCTTGGTCCATGATCGCCACACTATCGCAGATCATTTCCAATTCTCCTAATAAATGGCTGTTAATAAATACTGTGCGCCCTTGCTCCTTCATCATCTTAAGAACCGCGCGCATTTCCAAACGCCCCTTAGGGTCCACCCCATCAGTGGGTTCATCCAAGAAGACTATTTCAGGATCATTTACCAAAGCTTGTGCTAGACCTATACGCTGTTTCATCCCTTTTGAGTAACTACCCATCCTACGGTTCGCCCAGTCCTTCATGCCCACCACCTCAAGTAATTCACCACTTCTCTTTATTGCATCTGCCCTAGGCACTCCACTCAGACCAGCCACATAGCGGATAACCTCTTCACCTTTAAGATATTCAGGAAAACGAGCATGCTCAGGCAGATACCCTACACGTGCTAGTGTAGCCTTATCACCCACTGGCTTACCTAACATCTCTCCGCGGCATTCAGTAGCGCGCACGATACTAAGTAAAATTTTAACCAATGTGCTTTTACCTGCACCATTAGGACCTAGTAGACCAAAGATTTGGCCTTTGGGGACTTTAAGCGAAACTCCGCGCAGAGCCTCCACTCCACCACGGTATCTCTTCCGCACCTCCTCTATATCGATTACTGATTCAGTCACCTACAAGGTAAAACATGAATAACACTACACCACAAGGCGCGATCTCTACAGATTATGAAACCTACTTTCGCGCCTCTCGTGCATTAAAGGGCTCACCACAGTATGGACACCGGTAATGCCCTCTGAAGACAATCGAACTAGCTACACCTAATCTGTAGCTAATACCCAGAGCGGGTTTTGCCTTAGAGTTCCTCTGACATTTTTGATTCCCCCAGAGCGGCACCATACACAGAGGACAGCGCATGCCTGAACTTCTGGCAAAAAATATGATTAAGGATAGTACCCCGGCACCCAACACACCAGCTCCAACTATCTGCCAAAATTCCAAATCCAGTAAAATACCATAACCCAATAAACATATACCACTCACAGTTAAAACCACAGTGAGCATAAGCTGCCATGCAGAAACATTTAATGTACGGAGGACTTTAGAAGAGCGGTGACGATGCATAGATAGTGGTTAGCACAATTGATCTGCAACTTTGTGTTACTCGGTGAAACTGTTGAATTAAGCTTCATAAATCAAGCGGTAATTCTTTTCCTTAATAAACAGCCTCTATAGATCACCCTCCGTGATTTTACTGCGCACTTTACCCTCGGCAAACTGTGTTTCTAACATATCCCCCTCTAGTAGTCCTGAGGCATTCCTGATAATATTCCCCTCTTTGTCTAAAGTGATCGAGAACCCTCGTGCAAAGGTTGACTCCGGCCCCAGTGCTCTAATCATAGCAGCCATCCCCTTTAAATGCTCAGATGATCTCTCAATGGCACTTTTGCCTGCTCGCTCCAGTAAAGCACGAGTGTGATCCAGCCTCTCAACGCGCCGCTCTATACCCCGCCTAGGATGGTGCGCAGCATGCAGTGCCGCGCCCTCTTTAACTCTGATATGTAAATCATCCAGCTGTCCATCAGTGGCAATCTGGAGATCCTCGCGTAAACGGCCCAGCTCTTGGATAGGATCGCGCAGTGCCCGCTCAGCATCACGCGGAAGTAACGCCCTTCTAGCAGCAGATAAAATAGCCGCGTCATGCCTTAACCGCCCCTCCATAGAGCGCTGGAGCGCTGCCCCAGACAGCCTCACACTAGCTCGCAGCTCACTGGCATCTGGCACCACAAGTTCAGCCGCGGCACTCGGTGTAGGAGCACGCACATCCGAGGCAAAGTCAGAAATAGTAAAATCAATCTCATGCCCCACAGCAGAGACAATTGGTATAGGGCAGCTATGTATCGCTCTAGCCACTATTTCTTCATTAAAATTCCATAGATCCTCCATAGACCCTCCACCACGGCCAATGATAATGACATCAACTTCTGGAAATCCATGTTTACCCGGATCACCAAGTTCCTGAATCCCCTTAGCGATACCTCGCTCCGCCCCCTTGCCCTGCACAGTTACAGGGTAGAGAACAGGCTGCACCCATGGCGCACGTCGGTTGAGAATATTCAGCATATCTTGTAATGCAGCTCCTGTAGGTGATGTCACCAGCCCCACCTTACTAGGGAATCTTGGTAGCTTTTTTTTAATCGCTGAATCAAACAGCCCTTCAGCATCCAGCTTACGCTTCAGTTTTTCAAACTGTGCCTGAAGATCCCCCATACCAGCATCCTCGAGTTGCTTAACCACTAGCTGCACCTGGCCACGCGCCTCATAAACAGAAACTTCGCCAAACAAGCGCGCCTGCATACCATCCTCAGGCTTTGCCTTTGCCCTACTTGCAGTCCCCCTGAAGAGCACACAGGAAATCTGCGCCCCATCATCCTTCAGGGTAAAATAACAATGTCCGCTGGCCTGCCTACGAAGATTACTAATTTCACCCTCTACCCAGATTTCACCAATATCGATTTCCAGCAGATTGCGCATCCGCCTTACCAGTCTTGTTACCGTGATTGAATCAGCCACACGCAGATTATCCCCTCTCTATCCAGCTCTGACAACCTGAAAGTCTTGACTCCTAGTTCTTCCTTCCTTTATCTCCTAACCATGGCCAACAAAGACCAGACCGATACCGACCGTATGGAAAAAATCGTTTCTCTCTGTAAAGGGAAAGGCTTCATTTTTCAATCTGGAGAACTCTACGGAGGACTCAATGGATGCTGGGACTACGGCCCTTTAGGTACAGAGCTTAAGCGAAACGTAAAGGGATACTGGTGGCGTAAAAACGTACTCGAACGTGAGGATATTGTTGGCATGGATGGTTCCATCCTCACTCACCAAGCCGTATTAACAGCTTCTGGACACGTTGGCGGATTTTCAGACCCTATGAGTGACTGTCCACTGACTAACAATAGATTTAGATCAGATCAGATAGAAGCACCTGAGTCAGGAACTGAGTATACCTTCTACGGTGCCGGTGATGCCAATAGTGAGAAAACAACGGACAAAGAGTTTACTGTCCTGATCTCGAACGATAACCCTAAACAAGATAAAGCAGCGGAAAAACTAGCTAACCAATACTACAGAACCATCTTAGGTAATGATTCAAAACCTACTCAAACTGACTCTATAAAGACTAGATCCACTCAGCCTGGCCCAGTCTCAGACAGACTCTACAATCCTAACAACGGCGTTCTACTCACCGAGCCCAAAGAGTTTAACCTCATGTTCCAGACAAAGATGGGCGCATCTGCTGACGCTAATGACCCAAACGCAGTGGCCTACCTCCGCCCAGAGACAGCGCAGTCCATCTTTGTGCAGTATAAAAACGTGCTAGACTCTACACGCTTAAAACTTCCCTTCGGTATCGCCCAGATCGGCAAAGCATTCCGTAACGAGATTAACCCACGGAACTACACCTTCCGCTCACGTGAATTTGAGCAAATGGAAATTGAATATTTCTGCCGCCCGGAAGATGGACTTACCCTCACAGAAGAGTGGCTGGAGAGACGTCTCCAGTTCTACTCAGAGATCGGCGTGCCACGTGAGAAGCTCCACATCCTAGACATCCCAGATGGCGAGCGTGCGCACTACTCACAGAAGACATACGACATCGAATATGATTTCCCCTTCGGCCAGCAAGAGCTCGAGGGCGTAGCCTACCGAGGTGCCTATGACATTGGTAAACACCAAGAGCACTCAGGAAAGAACCTAGAATACTTTGACGCTGAAACTAAAGAACGCTTTATCCCGCACGTAGTGGAACCCTCCGCTGGCTGTGATAGAACTATCCTCGCCGTCATCTGTGAAGCATACGATGTGGAAGACCTCACTAAAGAAGGTGGTAAAAAAGATGAACGAACCGTCATGCGCTTTAAACCATGCATCGCACCAATTAAGGCCGCCATCCTACCACTCTTAAAAAATAAACCTGAACTCGTAGCCAAGGCCCAAGAGGTGAAAAATCTCCTCCAGCCACACATGAACATCTTCTATGATGAAACAGCCGCCATCGGCCGCCGCTACCGCCGTCAGGATGAAGTAGGCACACCATTCTGCATCGCCATCGACTTTGAAACCTTAGGGGAAGAAGGTCCTAATGGAGAAGACTTCACTAATACCGTCACCGTGCGCCACCGTGATAGTATGGAGCAAGAACGCATAGCAATCAGTGAGCTACTCCCATGGCTATTAGCCAGAATCGTCTAAGTCCATAATTACGATTGGGTAAAATAACCATCCTCTGGAGCTTCATCTAAATACCTCTATCTATAATGAAGCACCAGATACTCGTAGCCGGTAAGCCCGCTCTAGCCTACGCGAAAACAGGCACCGCTGATTACCTTAAAAGACTCACACGCTACGGTAGCTACGATCTGCGCCATATCAAAGACGGCAGCAGTGAAGATGTATCCCAGCGCCTCCGCGAAGCAAGTACAGGGACCCTCCGCATCGTCATGGACGAACGAGGAGAAAGCCTAACAACAGCCCAGCTAACCACAAAAGTCAAAGCATGGGAAATGCGTGGAGTAAAACGTGCCAGCTACCTTATAGGAGCCTCGGATGGGCACACAGAAGAACTTCGCAGAGAGGCCGATCTCATCTGGGCACTCTCCCCACTTACACTCCAGCACGAGCTAGCACTTGTAGTCCTACTAGAGCAGCTCTACCGAGTGGCCACTATCCAGCGTGGCGAACCCTATCATAGGTAGCTACAGAGCTACGGGGATTTAGAAAGCTCTTATCAGCCCCGGACTACTAACGGCCAAGAGCACCTAGTGCACCAGCACCCTCTGGTCCAAAAGGACGATTCCACGGTAAATCTGACTCATCAGAGTTCAGGCTGATAGGCTTTGGCTTAGCGCTATCACTAACTGAACTACAAGACAACATCGGCAGAGTAATCACGGCGAAAAAAGGGAGAATGAACTTGCTCATGACATTAAATTTAATCGTTAAAACCCTCGAATCAAGAGCTATTTTTCATAGGCCGTCTAACACCCCTCGCCAACCTCCACCCTACCTAGCTACTGGAAATTAACTACCACTCCAGAGCTCCTCCAAGCGTTATGAATATCTCGCTCTAATTGCTTAAAACTTCTACCATTAAGAAGATACTTCAAAGCCTGGCTACCTGTTTCTCCACGTTTCAAAGCCTGTAGAAATCTGGCAAGGTTTCTACGATCTCTTTCCATATGAAAAAAGTAATATGTAATCATCGTGCCTAACCGATAATTCACACCAGCATTACCAGTAAAACTTTGATAAGACTGCAGCATAAACGCCTCTAAATCTGGAGCATTAATTTTAGCACCCAGCCCACCGCGTGTAGCAGTCCCCACCACATAGTCTTTAATACGCTCCCTCACACCACTCACAGAAAAACCACCCCTTGAATACCTAGTTTCTGCACAATACTGTGCCAAGCCCTCTGAGAACCACCCACGCCCTCCATGCGCAAAATACTCAGGGTCTGTAAGCTGATGGACAATCTCATGGACCAGCACACTATTGGATACCTGATAGTCATAATTATAAACACCACCTTTCTTCTTAACCCCCAGTGACTGCAGAGGGATCAGAATAAGGTTTCTACTCGGCACATACACTCCCGCCGCATTTGGGTGACCGCCATTCCTCACGTAACTCTGCACACTTTCAAACAGCAGAATCCTATTGCGCCCCTGATGTTTAGGCACATGCGCCTTCATGTTAGACAGCGGTAGTTTACGGCAATACTCCCGTGTAGCTTCAAACATCAAACCAAACTCACTGATGATGGTGGTAGATAGAGCCACATCACTAATAAACTCAAAACTAGGGCTATGGTAAACGTAACGCTTCTTTCCCTTATCTTGGCTCACCACTCTCACATGGACAGCTTTAGGCACTGAAATAAAACGCGGCCACGGAGTTAGAAAATTATCTACCAAATTATACTCAGCCTTCAATTTAGATGAGCTCGCCCCCCTTGAACTCCTAGATGCCACCGTCTTACCCGCAGCCTCCTTCGCAGCAGCCTTCGCCGCAACTCTCGGGTTTGCTCTCCTCTTCCCCAGAGACTCTACATAGGCACGATCTTGTGCCGAAAGGCTCGCTAAAGGAACTTTAACAAACTTACCGCGCGCTGGCACCATAATCGTAACTACAGAATCTGTTATATTCACCACAGATCCATCATAACTATTCCCAGCCTTATCAGTAAATACGCGAGCAGATAAAGTAGTGGCTGATAAAACTACCATAGCAATCCCAGCTCTATACCCCCCCTTAACGCTAAACATTCTATATAATTTAATAACTAACAAATAGAGATTACAATACTATAGATCAACTCCAAACCCTAAACTTGCTGGACAAGCCTCTCCCCTCATTAAAAACTCTCCAGCGACCACTGACTTATGAACTTCCCACTGAAATTTCAGCTCCCCCCGGACAACCCTGCCGACGCGGGCCCCACCCTCCGGTCACGACTCTATGAACGATTCCCCGATTTACTCCCAGTGGTGAGCTACGGAGTTCTCCTCTGGTGCGTAGCTGTCTATTTCATAATCAATACCAGTGATAGTGACCGCGTAGACATGCGTGCACTCATGCATATGCTAGGTGCCACCAGTGCAGCTGATCTCATCGACGGCCGTTGGTGGGGGCTAATCACCTCCTCCTGTGTACACGTAAAGCTGTTTCACATCTTCTTTAACATGTATTGGCTAATACGCTTTGGCACCCTCATGGAGCGTGGCCTTGGGAGTATGAAAACCCTCAGCTTCTTTGTGCTCGCCGCCTTTGTTAGCTCAGGCTGGCAGATGATGATGGCACCAGCAGGAGGTATTGGCTTATCAGGTGTTGTCTACGCAATGGGTGGATTCATGTGGGGAGCTTGGCCGCGCTTTACTGGATTTCTAGAAGGCTTTAATGGCTCCACACTACGCTGGTTTCTCATCTGGCAAGGTATCTGCTTTTTTCTCAGCTGGGGTAATATTTTGCCCATTGGTAATACCGCCCACATCTCAGGAATGGTCTTTGGTTTTTTTATCGGCCTATGGGCATGCTGGGGTAACAAACGCGGCTGGCAATGGCTGCTGGCCGCTATCTTGATGATACTCGTAGCCGCAGCTGTAGCAATCTGGCCAATCCAGATTTTAACAAAAATCCACAACTAGGAGAACTACGCCTGGGCCTCCGACTCTAATTTACGCGCCCATAGCCAGAGCACATCCGAGAGCCTGTTGAGAAATCTACAAGCATCCTGAGAAACATCCTCCACCAGCCAGGCACTACGCTCGGCTCTGCGGCAAATAGTCCGTGCCATATCCATACGTGCGGCAGGCTCACCACCACTAGCACCAGGCCGAGCCCAGCCATCAAACTTCGTCGGCATCTCCACAGCCACGCCCTCTAACCACTCTACATCCTTAACCTCTACGGAAGGAAACCCATCCGCAAGGTACTTTGCACGCTTCTCAGGAGGTACAGAAAGTAAGCCCATTAATGCCACCAAATGACCCTGAATAGTATCGATCTGCTCAATAATCTCCGTAGAAATGCCACTCACTCGTAATAAGCCCAATGCCGCATTCAACTCATCCACATCACCACAAGCTACCACCCCAGGAGCATTCTTAGATAATCTCCCACCATACATCGCATCCGTATCGCCATCGTCACCTCTCTTGGTAATAATACTCATGCGCTATGCCATAGCATTTTCCTCAGCTATTGGCTTGCACGAAATTTTAGACCTCCTAGATTTTTGCTCATGGATAATACACGTAGAGGATTCCTCAAAACCACCCTTGCAGCCACAGCAGCTCTCACCGGTAGTCAGCTAACAAGCTGTTCAAGACAACCAGGCGAAAAAAAACCAACCGAGCCTAGATTCCAGATCTCACTTGCACAGTGGTCACTAAACCGCACTATTAGAAAAGGCGGCCTCAAAAATATTGATTTCCCACAATATGCCAAAGAAAAATTCGGTATTCTCGGTGTAGAATACGTTAACGTCTACTTTAAGGAACATGTCAAAAACATGGACTATATCAAAGACCTCAAGAACCGTGCAGACAGTGAAGGGGTAAGAAACGTCCTTATCATGTGTGATGGTGAAGGCCAACTTGGAGCTCCAGAAGCTGCCACACGTATCCAGACTGTAGAAAACCACAAAAAGTGGGTGGAAGCCGCTAAACTCATCGGCTGTCACACCATCCGAGTCAATGCTGGTGGCCCACAGGAAAATAAAGAAGAACTCGCTAAAAATGTAATCGATGGTCTCACTCAACTCTCCACATTCGCCAAGGACTTCGATATTAATGTCACTGTAGAAAATCACGGAGGTCACTCCTCTGATGGTGCATGGCTTGCTGATGTCTTAAAAAGAGTCAATATGGACAACTGTGGATCACTCCCAGACTTCGGTAATTTCCATAATTATGATCGCTATAAAGGCATCAAAGAACTTATGCCATACGCAAAGGGTGTAAGCGCTAAAAGCCGTGAGTTCAACGAGCAGGGAGAAGAGGTTGAGACTGATTTCCTCAAGGCAATGAACCTCGTAGCTGATGCTGGCTATAAAGGCTGGGTAGGTATCGAGTTCGAAGGTAAAAAGCACTCAGAGCACGAAGGCATCGCCGCTACCAAGAAGCTTCTTGAGCGTGTCCTACCACAGCTCTAAGTCTTTCTAACGCCCGCACCCCACCCAGCGATGGCTGCTACTACACTGAAATTGGCACGCCTAAATGGCGCTGCCGAGATCTTTCACAGCATTCAGGGTGAGGGTGTAAGCATGGGCTACCCCTCAGTATTTATCCGTGCCTCTCTATGTAACCTCCACTGCCACTGGTGTGATACAGACTACACATGGAACTGGACGGGCACCCCGTGGAAACATCAAAACGATGCTGATCCTGACTATCGTAAATTTTCTAAACAAGAATACATTACAGAGATCACAATCTCTGAAGTAGCAAAGGCCGTTAACGCCTACTCATGCCCACGCATCATTCTCACCGGCGGTGAGCCCCTACTCCAAGATGCCGCATGGCAAGCACTGATGGAAGAACTTCTCCGCAGCCGTGCCGACTACCACTTTGAACTAGAGACAAACGGCACGCTCTTGCCCACTGAAGGATTTGATAAACTAATCCACCAATATAATGTCTCACCTAAATTAGAAAACTCCGGTAACCCCGCCAAAAACCGGCTGTGCAGTGAGGCACTAACCTTCTTTTCTAAATCCCCAAAAGCCTGGTTCAAATTCGTTATTGCCAGTGACACAGACCTTGAGGAAGTAGTGGCTATCCAGGCCAAATATAACATCCCACAGAGCCGAATCCTCCTCATGCCAGAAGGCAGGGACGAAGTATCACTCCAGCACCGCCGCCTTTGGCTCGCTGATCTCTGCCGGGATAAAAACTACCGATTCAGCGATCGCCTCCACATCCAGCTATGGGGCAGTAAACGAGGCGTTTAATTTTTCGAGATAAAAAGTGCAACTAACACAACACCACAGGGTTAAATAGAAGTCATGCCAGCAGACCAGCCGCAATCCTCCCATCCATCATCACACTCAGAGACCTCTCCGTCAGCTGATGATGACTGGAATACACCTGACCCCTTGTGGAACCTGCTAGATAATGCCAGTAAAACTAAGGAAAACGTCTTTTTTGTCAGAAACTTAGTCCGCGAAACACGCTTTCTTAAGCAAGATCGTGCCAACCTTCTTGTGCGGCTCTCCAGCCTATTAACAGTGCCCAGATTAGCCCTAGGCAGCATAGCATGTGGAGTAGCAATACTCACGGCACAACTCTTCGTCCCATCTACCGCCCCTCAAAAAGACACCGCCCATCTGGCGGAAGCTCACCCTGCACCAGAGGCCCAAGTAATTAACACCTCCAACGAAACGCATTTATCAAAAATCGTTATGCACGACACTCTCTCAGCTGCTGCTGAAGACCTCTCGATCTTTACCCACGAGGAAGTCCTCGTAATGCTCGACCTATAAATACAGCTTAAGACGATTACCCCCATATATACATAACAAATCTTGCCTCGGATCATATCGACAAGAACAATGTATATAGAAATTGTAGAGATTGCTCCTCGTATTTTGTTATACATAGAACTGAACTGAGCGATTTAAGCATTTATTCTCATAATTACGTGTAAATTTATTAACAGCTTCTGTTGACCCCTGATCTCAATTTTAGTAGTAGTCTCTCATGCCTCTGATCAATACATATTTCGACCTCATGCTAAGCCATGGAGCATCGGACTTACACCTATCAACTGGGAACGTTCCTGTAATACGTGTTAATGGTGAACTCCAAAAAGTAGAAGCCCCTCCCCTAGTTCATGAAGAGCTTAAGGAAATGCTCTATGAAATCGCTGATGATAAAAAGAGAGAGAGCTTCGAGGCATCTGGAGATATCGACTTTGGTTACGAATTTGGTGAGAAATCACGTTTCAGGGTAAACTTTTTCAACCAAAAATATGGTATTGCCGCTGTATTCCGGACCATTCCTACTAGGGTCTTAACTATTGAGGAGTTAGGACTGCCGGGCACCTTCCAGAAATTTGCGAGACTTAAAAAAGGCCTCGTTCTTGTAACCGGACCTACTGGTTCAGGTAAATCAACCACCTTGGCGGCAATGATCGACTATGCCAATAAGACAAGACCAGAGCACATCCTCACCATTGAGGATCCTATCGAATTTGTTCACCAAAGTCATCAAGCTCTTATTAACCACCGTGAAGTGGGCATTCATACCAAATCATTTACCGCGGCGCTCCGAGGAGCTCTCCGTGAAGACCCCGATATCATTCTAGTAGGTGAGATGCGAGATCTTGAAACAATCACTCTCGCCCTAGAGGCTGCCGCTACAGGTCACCTCGTATTTGGCACCCTTCACACACCAAGTGCCGCTAAAACGATTGACCGTATCATTGACGTTTTCCCCGCTCAGCAGCAAAACCAGATCCGAGCATCCCTATCAGACACACTTAAGGGTGTAGTTGCTCAGAACCTCTTCAAACGAATCGACAAAAAAGGTCGAGTGGCAGCACTGGAAATCCTCGTGGTTGACTCCCCTATTTCAAACCTTATCCGAGAAAGTAAAATACACCAGATCCAAGGTATGATCGAAGTAGGTAAGAAAAAAGGTAATGTCCCTCTCGATGACGCTATCATGGAGCACCTCCAAGCTGGCCGTATTGATCCAGATGACGCCTTTGAAAAATCTATTAACAAACAAAGATTCCTACCGTTCCTCACACGTGTACCGGAACCTTGGGAACTCTAAAAGCTCCGCATCAAACAATATTACGGGCGTATTTCAGGAATCCACTCGAACTCAGCATTCCGTGCACTCATTCGGTCACTAATGCGCCTCAACAAAACACCCTCAGCCTCCTTACCGATGTCGCTGAGCTCAGCATCTCTGCGTGCCTGCTTCTTAAGATAATTAAATGCAGAAGCATGGTCCTCAGGACCCAGGCGATTCAGCGTACCACTCTCTGCGTAATAGATTTCAAAATCACCAATAGGCTCGACACTCAGCACCTTCCCCTCAGGGAGAGTTCCTTGCACCTTACCCTCTAAGATACCCCACTGCCCCCCCTTCCTGAGATCAAAGCCAGCCTTCACAAGAAAATCTCCACGGACAATAAGTAGCTTACTACTACCCATCCACCTCGTTTCAAACTTAGTGATTGCCTGAGTTTTTCGTTGCACCAGCGCTAATTCACCAATCTCTGATTTTTCCAGCACCGCAGTGGACCCACTCACGATTACCTTTTTACCTAAAACACCAGAAAGTGCCTCTGCTAACTTTTCCACAGGTGCTACAGCCGGTTTAGATACATAGTAATAAAAACAAGAAAAACTAACTGCGATCAATAATGAGAGCCCCCCAAACAAGGCCCACAGCCATGATGCCTTAGACTTCTTGATAATTATTCGCTCTTTTAACTCAGTGGTCAGGGAATTATCAAGATGCTCCATAACCATATGTTACATAGCTTTAAGGTTTTGTCTTACAAAAAGACTACTCCGTTCACTCATTGACCTTGAAACTTAATACAGCTGACTGGAAACTCCCTACATGGCACTTACCGAACCGTGGTCGATCAAATCTCGCGCACACACATGCAGCATTACCGAACAAAAGTTCATCGATGGCGAATCTTTCTACACCGCCCTATTCCCTGATCCAGAGTCCAGCGGCTACCTCCGCAAGGACTTCAGTGAAGACGCCTGGGAAAAGCGGACGAGTGACGCAGAGCAGCCATTCTCATTCTGGGGAAGTATTTATCAAGCACCTGTAAAAGAAGAAAAAGTAGAAGTCACCGATGAAAGCCCTGAAGACCTACTCCGCAGACTAGTAGAAGAAGATGAAGAGCATACAGAAAATGTCCGCTACATCCTCGCCGTGATGCTAGAGAGAAAGAAGCTACTCGTAGAAGCCGACTCCCAGCCCACTAATACTGGCATCATCCGCATCTACGAACACCGTAAGACAGGTGATGTATTTATCGTTAAAGACCCTAATATACCCCTCTCAGAAATAGAAACTGTGCAGCAAGAGATTGCCGATTTACTTGAAAACGGCGGTCGACAAAACAAACCTGAGGAACAGCCAGACACCACAGCAGCTGACACACCTCCACAGGTAGATATATCAGAAGATACTAATCACTCTCCAGATTCCACAGAGAGTTAACATCCTCTGTAAATCTTGCCACCTCCTGAAGAACCATCTTGCGTAAAGTCACCTCACCATTCACCACTGGCATGAGGTCTATAGCCAAGGTGAAAGAATCTCCATCTCTTACCACGTGTGGATCTGCGAATGTTCCATTGGCGCGGCGTCTACCGATAGCGCCATGATCATACGCCACCCCAGCGCTAATCTGACTTTGAAAGACACTAATGATATTCAGTGCCAAATCTGGATAGAGACCTGTAGGCAGATAGACTTTTTTATCATCTGGTAACCAGTCCAAATCACGCCAGACCTCGCAGCCGTAGACCTCTTCCGGCCTCTCATCCTCCTTCATCCTCCGCAGAGCCTCCATACTCGCACGTAGTACAGCTATATGTGTAGGATGTTTATCTCCCGGTTGATGAAGATACACCACACGAGGGCGTGCTTTTTCTAGTAAACTCAATATTTCCATGACCACCTGCTCATGGTTCTCCGCCTTCACCTCGCCACTGGCATAATCTAGCTGAGCTATAAATCCATACCTCCCCATATCAGCCGCGGCGATTTGCTCCTCCTGCCGGACCAGACGCAGCGCCTCCGTATCCAGCATTTCTTCTTCATTCTGCGGACTACCGACACCATTTGTCACAGTGATACCAGAAAACACACCTTCCCCACTCTCGTAGCACTCAGCGATACCGTGGTAGGCCATAATTTCCAAATCATCTGAGTGAGCACCAATACCCAAGTGTGATGACTTAAAATCACTCCCACTGATAAACTTCAAACTAGCTCCAGGATTTTTTAACACCTCATTCATGATTTTTAATTAGTAGCAAAATAGTTCAGAGCTAAGCTCCAGGCTTGGTTATACTCAGGCAGAACACCAGGTACAACTAACATCCGCAATGACGGCACAGATGCTGTAGAGAGTTCAGAGTAGGCAGATTGATAAGGCTCACGCATTTCATCCACAACGGCTGTGGTAAGGATGCCGCCAGAAAGGAGCACTTCATCAATTTCATAAAACCTCTGAAGATATACCACAAACGGACCTAATAATCCGCCTAGCTTCTGAAACACAATACGTGCCTTCGTCAGGCCATGCCTGAGGTCAGTGTGCAGCTGGTCAATCAGCTCCCTCTCACTTCGACCATCCAAAACATAACCGTTCTCCAGAGCTATCCATAGTAAACCCTTTTTAGAAAAGACCTCACTAGCTGTCCCATCATAGCCTGACCACTCATCCTTAATCCCGCTATTTAGCAGAAAAGGAATAAAGCCAAACTCATGCACGCCACCGGGGTGCTCTTCAGAGTAATAACCCCCACCAAGATTAGACCCCATCACCAAGCTTAGTACACGGCGTTTACCAAATGGTGCCTTATCCCTATGCGGTAAGGCGGTGACAGCACCATCATTAAGTAAGCGGAAATTCGATTTAGTGAAATCCCGCTGAATCATTCTTTTTAAGAACCACGGATCATAAGGGCTCTCATCAGAAAATTTCATCCCTTGAGTTAAGGTAGATGCCAATAGTGCTCCATCACGGCAGAGCCCCGCGCAAGAAATGCCGATATGACTAATTGCCTCAGGTTTACGTTCCGCACGTAGCTCGCTTAAAAAGTTCTCAAGGTGAGTAATGAGTTCATGCATTTCACTAAAGCGAAATGGCGCCCATGACATAGAAAGCTGCCGAGAGAGCTGCCCATTACTAAAAAGGACACCCTTGAGCGAACTTCCGCCGATATCCATAAACAGACTGCAGACACCATCACCAGACTCTACATCCTCAGGTGATGGCGAAATAACAAGAGAAGAATAAAGGTCATGCTCGAAGGCAAGTTTACCTCCTGTGAGATACTGGCTTTGTAGAAACTCATTAGCTACATCATGCCCTTTGATAGTAACATCACCTGGGCCCTCTATCCATCTGAGGCTAGAGGCTTGCTGGAGAATATAGCTCTGATCTTCTTCACTTAAATCCCCATGATCAGGAAGGTAGATTTTATGCCTACGCTCATTTACAGACAATTCTACCTCAGTAAGACCTGGCCTTTGCTCAAGTCTACTGTGTAAAGACTCCACATTTTCCATCGATATCTTCATGGCTAGATCTGAGCTTTATGTAATTGGAATGCCTCGATTTCCTCATACTCAGGAAGACCCAAAGCATCATAATCACGCGCTACGGAATCTGCATCATCTTCCATACCAATGAAAAACCCTTGCGGATACTTAGCCATCGCTTTCTGCTTCAGGGCGCATTCATCAGGACTTACTGGCACTGCCATATCAATTTCATAACTCTCCCATGCTTGCCCACCTGCTCGGTAAAGCCAAGTCTGGCAGCTATCCCCCCATGTTCCCCAATGGTTCATGCTATCTTCAAATAACTGCCAACAGACACCCTCTACTGAGCTAGGGTCATCCATCTTTCCACTTACATAAATTTGGTGGGGAGCGAGTTTATTAAGTAGGTCTACTAATTGCCCCGCATCCTCATCATTGGGGTAGAACTTTCTATACCCACCTGATTCATAAAATGGTAAATTTAGATATTGGACAGAATCTTTAAGATGTAATGTTTCCATCGCTAAATTACTATGATGTTTTCTAATAAGAGCCCTTACCGACTGTTCCATAGTGAGATCTACATCCACCTTGCTAACCAGTTTAGAAATTTCGGTATTAATATCACCTCCCTCACTCAGGAGATCACCGCTATCAGCTATCAGAGAAAGTAAACTCTTTAGCCGCTGCACTGAGTCTTTTCCTACGGTAAGATATCCAGAAGTTAGATAAACTACTGTCACCTGATGTCCTTGCTTCTGAAGGCGGTTTAAAGTCCCTCCCAGAGCAGCACACTCCATTCCTGGCTCTGAAGCTAGAACAACCACCTTTTTTTCCGCTGGTGATGATGGCACTGGTCGATTCCGGTCATTCACCTCCGGCTTACCTCCCGGCCACCCAGTGATTGTTGATTGGGTTTTCTTAAACGCTAAAATGTTAAGTTCATAAGCAGAACCATAAAGACTAAGCAGCTCCTCTAATCCGTTAAGCTGGTAGTCTCTATCCACGAGCTTGAGGATCGGCTTATCCAACTTATGCGCTAGGCTATGGATCGCACGTTTAATCATACGTTCTGACCAAGTAATCGAACCTTCTGTCCATGGTGATTTTACACAAGTCAGCTCAGATGCCGCCACCGTATTTAGCGCAAAAATAAGGTTGGTATGCCCCTGTAGTAAACTTGCAGGAAGATCTTCTGATGGAGTATCCTCGAGCGCTCTTTTAATCACAGATGCTTTCCCTTTACCCCAAGCTAGGAGGTAAATCTCCCGTGCTTCGATAATAGTTCCCACACCCATGGTAATAGCAGCTCTGGGCACATTCTCGAGCCCTACAAAATCACGCGCAGCATCTAAGCGAGTCACTGGATCTAACGTAATGAGGCGCGTTCTAGAACTTACTAGCGAGCCAGGCTCATTAAAGCCAATATGACCAGTGCGTCCAATGCCTAACAATTGAAAATCAAGCCCCCCAAGGTTAGCAATCTGCTCCTCATAGGCTGCACATATCTGAGCAACATCCTCACGAGGAATCATTCCATTAGGCACATGTGCCTGCTCAGATGGGATATTTACATGCGAAAATAACTGCGCCTGCATATAGCTGTAATAACTCTCAGGATGATCATGATTAAGGCCATGATACTCATCCAGATTAAAGCTATGCACATTTTTAAAGCACAGCCCTTCCTCTCGGTGCATCCTTATAAGTTCTTGGTAGACGAGCACTGGAGTAGAACCTGTCGCCAGACCTAATACCGCTGGCTTTCCTTCCGCCTCCTTTTCCTTGATAATAGAGGCTATGCGCTGTGCCACCATGATAGCTACATCTGCAGCGTCTTGTGAGACCCTACATTTGACATTACCTATCACATACTCCTTATAAATTACTTCCTTACTCATTTCGTTCGTGATTTCGTTATATATATCACCTGTAATCCTTTACCTATTGGTAGACGTTGGATAGTTTATCCACATACAGATATTCGCTCTTCTCTTTGCCCGGATGATGAGCAGCGTCTTTGTAAGGTTAGATCAAAGTTTATAAAAAGTCACCCACAATTCACCTCCAATGTCTACTCTTCCATGGTTCTCAAATAACGCTTTCCCTCTATACCTAGCACCTATGGCTGGCGTTACAGATGTTGTATTCCGGACTATTTGTAAAGAGCTAGGTGCCGATGTCATGGTCACAGAATTTGTCTCAGCTGAGGGTATCATCAGACAAGATGACCGTACTAGAAAATATACTGAATTTACTGATGAACAGCGCCCTTGCGGAGTGCAGCTCTTCGGTGGCGACGGTGAACGCATGGGGGAGGCAGCAAGAAAAATTATTGATTGGAAGCAGCCTGACTTCATAGACATCAACTTCGGCTGCCCCGTAAATAAAGTAGTAGCTAAAAATGGGGGATCATCGCTACTGAAAGACTGTAACTCTCTTGCCAGTGTCGCCAGGGGGGTGGCCAAAGCCGTAGGTGACCTTGTTCCCGTAACTGCCAAAATAAGGATCGGCTGGGATGAAAAACATATCAATGCACCAGAGGTCTGCCGAATTTTACAAGAGGAAGGCATGCAAGCTATATCTATCCATGGGCGCACCCGTGCCCAAGGTTACCGGGGTGAGGCAAACTGGGATGTCATTGATGCCTGCGCACGCGAAGTCTCTGTCCCTGTAGTAGGTAATGGCGATATCCAAAGTGGTGAGGATGTTAAAAAACGCCGTGAGAGCACCGCAGTATCAGGAGTAATGATCGGCCGTGCCGCCATGCAGAACCCATGGGTATTCCGTGAGGCCAAACACTACCTCAAAACAGGTGAACAACCTGAACCCGTAGCTGTTAGTGAACGTTGGGAGATGATCACACGTCACTGTCAGATGGCTGTAAATTCTGACCGTTACGGTAATGAGCGCCAGTCCATCATGGCCATGCGCTCGCGCCTCATGACCTACTGTAAAGGATTCCCCGGTGCTAAGCCGCTACGTCAGAGACTCTGTCATGTTTCCTCATTAAATGAAGTAGAAGATGTAGCATCCGAGTATTTGGAAGGCCTCTTTTCTGAGGAACTCTTCTCTACCCCTGACCTGACTTAAAAGACGCTGGTGCTAAAAGACCTGCGGATAGGATCATCTTACCAGCCTCCTCCAAAGTCATTTCACTATCGTGCACCCTCTCATCATCAATGATGATGACAAAACCCGTCATGGGATTAGGACTTGTAGGTATAAACACCGTAGTAACATCCTTACCTGTCTGCGCATCATGATAGTTTCCGGTAACAAACCCTAACATCCGGCAACCAGGGCTCGGATACTCCACATAAGCTACACTTTTGAATTTTCTGTTCCCGCCAAGATCCCTTAAAGCATCTACGAACTGCTTTAAGGCCGAGTAGATAAAACCAAGGTAAGGGATCGCCTCCATTAACCCGTTTAGCCAATGTAAAATCTTCCGCCCTGGTCGGTTTGCAACCGCAAATCCAATCACCAGCAACAAGACAACCGGCATAAGAAAACGAACAAAGTTAGAGCTGTAAAAAGCAAAGTACTCTGAGCTTAAACTCTCCCCAGGCCATACAAGATTCAAAACTCTAAGTATGAACTCCAGCATTAAATCCCCCACCTGAAGCAGAACCTTATAGATGAGCATCAGAAGCCAAACCGTTCCAATAACTGGGACGACGGCAGCCAAACCTGTAAACAAAAAACCCATCACTCGCCTGATAACAGAGTTCTTAACGAGCTTTATTTCACCCCTAGATTTACTGCTTAGATCTGCGCCTGAGTGATCATTTTTCATTAATATTATTACAAATTATATATTGTCTCTCAAATATGGATCAGACAATTACATTACGCAATGCTTTCTAGTGATACCCTTTCTTTCTGATAAGAGCTTCACCGCTCCAAAAAAAGCTCCATTATTGTAGGTATACCCACATGCTAACCATGCAGAATTTTATGGAAAAAGCCGCCCCCTTCCACCTACCTATTTCTCTAAAGTCCTACCCCACTCATGCTAAGAATCTTCAGAGTCATCCTCCACCTGTATTGCACGTAACGGGCGCGCATCATCACTAGGGATAAAACCCTCACGAGGTTCTGCAAGAGGCTCTTCAGGTTGATTTTCATCTGAAGGACTTTCCTCAGAATCATCTTTTACAGGTATAGCTTTTGGCGAACTGTCATTTACCTCCAGCACTACTACCTCATCTTCCTCTTCTTCGATCACCATTGCCCTGGGAGGAGGCACAATTGCTCTTTTAATATCCTTTTTAAAATGTTCAAAAAACGAGCGCACCATAGGAGCAGCCATCCGTCCACCACTCAGGGTCTCATGTGGCTCACCTTCGTAGAGAGCAGCAAAGGCAAAACGAGGGTTTTTAAGTGGGAAAAAACCTGAGAACCACGCGAGACGTTGCTCCTTACTCTTAGGCCCCCACTGCGCAGTTCCGGTTTTGCCACAGAGAATAGTATAGCTCAAGCTTCCTCGCTTACCTGTTCCGTAGCTAGCGTGCACCACATTCCTCATCCCTTCCTGCACTACCCTCACGGCCCCTTGATCCAAATTAAGGTAATTTCTACGTTCTGGCTGATTAGCAACGAGCACTCGCCCACCGACATCTTGCACTTGTTTAACTAAACGCAGCTTAGGTAAAGCTCCACCGTTAGCTATACCAGCCATCGCCTGTGCTACCTGTAACGGTGATGCCAGCATCACACCCTGTCCAATAGCAAGGTTAGCGGTATCACCATCCATAAGTTTACGCCCATATTTCTTGTTCATCCATTCATGAGTGGGAATTAGGCCTTGAGTCTCGCCTATTAGTGGCAGCCCCGTCTTTGAGCCAAAGCCAAGTCGCCTAGCCACTGATAAAAATGCAGTAGGCCCAGTTTTCATCCCCACTTTGTAGAACCATGGATTAGTAGATCTCGCGAGCGCTTTCTTTACGTTAATGGGACCTTCTGGAACTTTAGACCAATTGTTAAACCAGTGGTGTCCTATTTTGATTTTAGCTGGACAGTCGATCAATGTATCCGGAAATACATCACGGTTACTGAGTGCCGTTACCGCCACTACAGGTTTAAATGTAGATGCTGGAGGGTAAGCTCCTTGGTAAGCTCTGGCAAATAGAGGGGTCCCTGGGTCATCACGTAACTTTGCATACTTCTCTGTGGTTATAAAGGGGATGAAGTCATTCAGATTAAAACCTGGCCGCGAGGCCATCGCTAATACTTCTCCACTATGAATATCCACCACTACAAAGGCACCGCGCGAGCAATGTTTTCTTAAAACTTTTTCCGCATGCTCCTGCCACGCCATATCCAAGGTGGTCACCACAGTCCCACCAGGACGTGGCCGACGTTCATATTTATTCAGAGCTTCAGTTCCGTCAGCATCAAAATCCATCCTCTGTATTCCATCCTGCCCTGTCAGAACTTCATTAAATATTTTCTCCAGCCCTGCACGCCCTTCAGAACGCTCAAATATAGGATCACCATAATTAATAGGTCCTTTTGCCAATTTACCAGAGCTACCCACGTACCCGATCATATGAGCGCCTGTTTGATCCTCTGGGTAATGCCTCATGTATACCGGGTGTAGGATGAGGCCTGATATAAGCCTACTTTCATACTCAGCTTTGTCCTGTGTAGAGATCACAAAGGTATAGGGCATAGCCATCCAGCGGCGATGACGATAGTGATCCCAAATAGCATCATCACTAAGATTCCAGTTAATCCCAAAGACATCATTCGCCAGAGCAAGCCGTTTCTTAGCCCACGCAATCACAAAAGCTCGGTCAGCCTTTTCAAACTGAGGAAATTTCATGGCCGGATACCAAACAACCTTAGTCTGAGCAAAAGGCCTTCCCTTTCTATCCGTAATCAACCCTCGTGGTGCAGGTATAGAGAGTGTCATCGTTCTTGCATCAGGGCGCACACGCAAGGCCCCTTCCAATCCAGACTTCTCAATCTCTACAGGAGTCTGTGAACTAATAACAGCCTCTCCCTCAGATGCAGAATCGCCCGGCTGCGCACCAACATTGGTAAATACCAGCAGCACAAATACCGCCAAATAAGCTATACCTGATACCGCTCTACCGCTGGCCATCACACCGCTAAAATTTATCTTTTCAGTCACCATTTGTCTGAAGAAACACTACACAGTTCTGGTCTTTACGCCACTCTGAAATGTATACCAGATACAGATCACCCCAGACAGGGAAATTCATCCTTGATTCGCAGGTCATAGTGACCAACCTTTAGATCACGACAGGAGAGCCTCTCGATCGAGGGGGCTGAGAGTAGCCGGCGCGCGGCAAACATCCTTCGAACCTGCCACGGATAGCACCGGCGAAGGGAGTCGCATTTTTCACTTTTATGAAAATTTGCCCCTCCGCTGTGCCGACCGCAGCGGTTTTTTGTTTTTTATCCAAATCAACACAACCAGCAGCACCATGATCGACGACATCACACCAGAGAACTCCCACCAACGTACCGACTATACCGGTAACTTCATCGAAAATATCGACAACTCGGAGGAACTCGCCGCACTAGAGAAAGATCCCACTATTTTCCCTAACTCTACTCGTATCTACGTAGATGGAAAAATCCACCCCTCCGTGAAAGTGCCTATGCGTGAGATTCGCCTATCTGACACAGAGCACCCAAACGGTATGGTCGAAAAAAACCCACCCATCCGTGTCTATGACTGCTCAGGCCCATGGGGAGACCCCGATTTTAAAGGTGACGTCCGTGAAGGACTTCCAGCACTGCGCAGAGAATGGATCATAGATCGTGCCGACGTAGAGGAATATGACGGCCGCGAAATCACCGCCGCTGATAATGGCTACCTCTCCGACACACATGCAGAGAAATACAATGAGAATAAAGCCGCTAAAAACAAACTTAAGGAATACCCTGGACTAAAGCGTAAACCTCTCAAGGCCACATCTCATCCAGTCACCCAGAAGTGGTATGCCGATCAGGGTATTATTACCCCTGAGATGGAGTACATCGCCATCCGAGAAAATAACGGCAGATTAGAAGAGTTCAAAACAATCCATGATCGTTACCCCACCTTAGATGAGCTTCCAGATGACGCGTCTGATCAAATAAAAAAATTTGTTAGGCTGCAAAACTCTACCCCAAAAGGTTACGAAATGCCTCGTCCATCTGAGATAGACCCCATGAAGCAGGTTTCTCGTAATGTGATGAATCACCAACATCCCGGACAAACTTACGGTGCTGAAATACCAAAGCTGATTACAGCCGAATTTGTCAGAAGTGAAGTCGCCCGTGGCCGTGCTATCATCCCGGTTAATATTAACCACCCGGAAAACGAGCCCATGATTATTGGTCGTAATTTTCTAGTAAAAATCAATGCCAACATTGGTAACTCCGCCGTGGCATCCACCATTGATGAAGAGGTGGAAAAAATGCAATGGTCCACTAAATGGGGGGCTGATACAGTAATGGATCTCTCTACAGGTAAGAACATTCACGCCACACGTGAATGGATTTTAAGAAACTCCCCTGTGCCCATCGGTACAGTACCTATCTATCAAGCTTTGGAAAAAGTAAACGGTAAGATCGAAGACCTTACATGGGAGCTCTACCGTGACACATTAATCGAGCAGGCGGAACAAGGTGTAGACTACTTCACCATCCACGCGGGTGTGCTAAAGCGCTTTGTCCCACACACAGCTCGCCGCATGACAGGAATTGTCTCACGTGGCGGCTCTATCATGGCTAAGTGGGCACTGGCTCACAATGCAGAGAACTTCCTCTACACTCACTGGGATGAAATTTGCGACATCTGCGCAGCCTACGACGTATCCTTCTCTATCGGAGACGGCCTCCGTCCCGGTTCCATCGCAGATGCTAACGACTACGCTCAGCTAGCCGAACTCGAAGTTCAGGGTGAACTCACCACGCGAGCATGGGCTAAGGGTTGCCAAGTTATGAATGAAGGCCCTGGCCACGTACCTCTTCAGCTCATTGAAGAGAATATGCAGAAACAAATCGACTGGTGCCACGAAGCTCCGTTCTACACCCTAGGGCCACTCACCACAGACATCGCACCCGGCTATGACCACATCACCTCAGGGATAGGTGCTGCTAACATCGGCTGGTATGGATGTGCCATGCTCTGTTACGTCACCCCTAAAGAACACCTCGGTCTACCTAATAGAGATGATGTCCGTGAAGGCGTTATCACCTACAAGATCGCCGCCCACGCAGCAGACCTTGCCAAAGGTCACCCTGCAGCTCAGGAGCGCGATAACGCCATCTCAAAGGCTCGCTTCGAATTCCGCTGGCGTGATCAGTTCGCCCTTGGCTTAGACCCAGCACGCGCCATTGATTTCCACGATGAAACACTCCCTGCAGAAGGTGCTAAAACTGCCCACTTCTGCTCCATGTGCGGCCCCACTTTCTGCTCTATGAAAATCACCGCAGACGTCCGTAAGTATGCTGAGGAAAATGGCTACACTGGTGATGACATGAAGGGTGAAGAACTTACTAGCTCTTCCTCTTAATTGAGAACAACCATATACCTATTCAACGCCCTACCCTCATAGGTAGGGCGTTTTTTATACCCACCCTACAGAAACCCATCATTTGCAATATTCATATAAATACCATATTTTCATCATATGAAATACAGTGATACACCATTAGTCACCGCCCTCTTACCAAAGGCAACTGCCAAGAAACCAGAGGGTCACACCCTTAGGGTGGCTACTATTACTAATCCCCCCCCTAGTAGGGCAGCTACGTGACGGCATCCCGATGAGGGAGCTCCGCCTACTTTAAGACCTACTCCGTATTTCTGAAGAAGAACTAGGCCGCTATCTGAGTGTATCTCCTGTCACCCTCCACTGACACAAAAAATCCGGCCATCTTGAAACACCAGAGAGTGAACGTATCGTTCGTTTAGCTCGATGTCTCTCGTTTCCATTTTTTTCATTCGCCATTCCGGTAGCTCGCTCATAGTATCAAGTTATGTACGAAGCATCAGGAAAAATTAAAATCATCTTTGCCACCCAAACTTTCCCCAGCGGGTTCACCAAACGCGAGTTTGTCATCACAACAAGTAATGACAACTACCCTCAAGACATCAAATTTGAACTAGTAAAAGACAAGTGTGAATGGCTGGATAAATACACTGACGGTCAGGATGTTACAGTGAACTTTGATATCCGAGGCAATGAGTATAAAGATAAATATTACGTAAATCTCAACTGCTGGAAAATCCAATCAGCACAGTCTAATGGTAATAGTCCAGCACCTCAATCCAGTGGAAGCGCTGACATAGAGCCCTCCCCTGAAGACCTAGCTAGCGACGATATCCCCTTCTAAGCCACTTGCAAAACCTCACTGCTATACTATTTTAACAGTATGAGTTTAATCAAAATTGCACTCCTAGCTAGCCTGCTGGTAGGTTCCCTCTCCGCTAGTGGAAAGCCTAATATCTTATTCATTTTCTGTGACGACCTTGGGTATGGTGAAATTGGCGTATTCCATCAGAATGAACGCGCTAAAACCGGGAAACCGGCAATAAGCACACCTCACCTCGATAAACTCGCCTATGATGGGATTCAGCTCCGCGCTCACTACGCACCCGCTCCCGTGTGCGCCCCTTCACGAGCTTCACTTTTCCTAGGTAGACATCAGGGGAATTCGCCTATTAGAAACAACCAATTTGATAAAGCTCTCCCTGACCAACCAAACCTAGCCAATACACTTCAACATGCCGGCTACCGAACTGCTCTCATTGGTAAATATGGCCTTCAGGGCAAAGGCTCTAAAGCCAAATCTTGGAAGGCCTACCCTAATAAGCGTGGCTTTGATTATTTCCTAGGAGGCGTTCGTCATAGAGACGGACATGAGCACTACCCCTTTGATAAAATTCATAATCATAAAAAGCGCACGGAAATCTGGGAACAAGATCAAGAAATAAGTAAAAACCTCAAAGGCTGCTACACCACGGACCTCTTCACGGCAGCCTCCAAGCGCTTTATCATAGAACATAACAAAAACTACCCAGACCAACCATTTTTCCTATTCCTTAGCTATGACACCCCCCATGCAGCCACTCAGATAGCCACATCCCCCTATCCAGAAAGCTTTGGCGTCAACGGTGGTATTCAATGGCTAGGAGAGCCTGATAGAATGATCAATACGGCCAGAGGTAAACCAGATAGCTACCTTCACCCAGACTACGCAGATAAAGATTGGCCCATGACACCGAAACGTCACGCATCCTCTATTCGCCGCATAGATAATTCGGTAGCTGACCTTCGCCAGACACTTACAGACCTTGGCCTTGCTGATAACACTATTGTCATCTTTACCAGTGACCACGGCCCCACCAAAGAATCTTATATTAAAGAACCTCTCGACCCTCAGTTTTTTGGCTCCTACGGGCCATTTACAGGTATTAAAAGAGACTGCTGGGAGGGAGGGATCCGCCCTGGCGCACTCGCTGCATGGCCTGATAAGATTAAACCTGGCTCAATAACTAATTCACCATCACAGATGCACGACTGGCTTGCCACATTCTGTGATGCTGCAGGCACCCAGACACCGGCAGTAGCAGACGGGGTATCTCTAATACCCACCCTCACCGGTAAAGCTGATGCTCCTGTCTCCACTATTTATGTAGAATATAATAACCACCGCTCCACGCCATCATACTCAGACTTCCCCAAATCACGCCAAGGTGCAAAGAGACACCAAATGCAAGCAATACGCGAAGGCAACCTCAAAGCTGTCCGCTACAATACCAAGTCTCACACAGATCCATTCCTCGTATTTGACCTCATAAAAGACCCGGCTGAAAAACACAACCTTGCAGGCAAAGATGGCATTCCACCTCAAATATACTGGCAAACCACGGTAGCGCGCCTCCATGGTAAGGAATCATCTGCAGAACGACCATACGATGCTATCCCCATACCTGCTATCACATCCAAGACCAAAACTGCAGGAATACACCGTCGCCAAAAAGAAGGAAAAACTCCCTATGCCATCCGTATTCCAGCCTCATCAACTGCTGAAAAAACCTCCACACTCAGCACTCACTCCATCACTGGAAATACTCAGTTCTCAGGCTACATCAACATAGACGCTGATGGGCACTACGAGTTCTCACTCAGCCAGAATACCAAAGCTGTATTCCGCCTTCATGGTATATTGGTTCTTGATACAGACTCAACAGAGCCTGCCCATAAAACAAGAAGGCTCAACCTTAAAGCTGGCCTGCACCCTTTTACACTTAATGTCCGATCATCTGGATCCGCCATACCCTCACCCCTCATGTGGCAAGAACCCACAAGTGACAAGGCTACACACATCCCCGCAGCGGCACTATTTAACTAAAAATTACTTAGAAAACTAGCCATTCTGCCGGTCATAAAGATCTCGGTAAAGTACGCTATTCTCGTAGATATCTTCATGCCTACCGTCTGCGGCGATATCACCACAGTCAAATACTAGAATTCTGTCCGCTATCTTAATCGTACTAAAACGATGTGCTATAATAAATGTAGTTCGACCTTTAACTAAGATCTCTAATGCCGCCTGAATCTTCGCCTCACTCTCGCTATCAAGAGCTGAGGTAGCCTCGTCTAAAATCAAAATAGGGGCATCCTTAAGAAAGGCCCTCGCTATAGCAATACGCTGCCGCTGACCTCCAGAGAGGCTATTTCCTTTTTCTCCCACTAAGGTCTCATACCCCTTACCTCCTTCTAATGTTTTGATAAAACCGTCTGCGTGTGCTTTTTTTGCAGCTGCGACAACTTCAGCATCGGATGCAGAGGGCTTCCCAACTCGTATATTATCAATAATCGATTCATTAAAGATCACCGGTGCTTGAGCTACAATAGCTATCTTATCTCTTAAGCTATGCTTAGAGACAGTTCTCACATCCTTACCGCCCACATACACTTTACCGTTTAATACATCATAGAACCTTGGGATGAGACTTGAAAACGTACTCTTTCCAGCTCCACTGGGGCCCACAAGGGCCACTACCTGGCCTGCTGGCACAGTGACATTGATATTTTTTAATACTGTAGTCTCATTATAAGCAAAATCAACATTTTCAAAAGCCACATCACCCTTCACCTCATCAAACGAAAGAGGCCTCTCAGGCTCAGGTAAATTATCCTCATGCTTCAAGATAAATTCGACACGGTCTAGCGATGCCAAACCCTTCTGTATCTTAGCATGGATTGACCCCAGCTTTTTAATAGGCGAATAGCAGAGATAAAGAGCTGTCATTAATGGCAACAGGTCTGCCTGAAAATCCATCTGCTGCTTCCCAGCATAAACAATAGTAATGGCCATGCCAAATGAAGTGACTATCTCTATACTAGGACTCATCAACTTATCATACTTCACCACTTTCATGCGTGATTTAAATAATTGGACAAGGTTTGTTCGGAATCTACCTACCACATTATCCTGCATATTGTATGCCCTGATTTCCTGTGGTGCTTGTAAGCTATCTGTTACAGAGGCCGTCAGCTCACCGGACTCTGCCTGTAGTTGCTTCGCCTTTTTAAGTAACTTTCCTCCCAGGATACGAATAGGTATTACACATAATGGTATAGTAAATAAACAAATGAGGAGGACAAAAAACTCACTCTGCTCAAAGGATTTAATCGCAAGGTATGAAATTGCGCCGATCAAAACCATAGGCTGCATGATGAGCTGATTTGCTATATCCACAATGACCATACGCATCATCTGGGTATCAGCCATTAATCGACTAAGTAGGTCCCCACTTTTATTTTTCTCAAAAAAGCTAAGAGGTAGTATCTGCAAACGCCTAAACACAAGCACCTGAATACGCTCAAGCACCTGAAATCCACAATAATTTACCAAGTAACCATTAACATACTCACTAATACCACGTATACCAAATACTAAAGGGATCAGTAGAGCCACTTTTATCACTTCCAATAGAGGCAGCTCAGAGCCTTTAAGCATCTCAGGAACTGCCTTTTCTAAAATTCTTGGGAGCCCCCAGCCTGATGCTACACCAAATACAATACCAGCTAGCACCGCTATGAGAAAATGCCACTTCACCTCATAGAGGTATTTATAATAAGGCAAAAATTGCCTCATGGTTAATCAAAATCTAGCTGTAATTAGCTGGTCAGTTTTTTAGCGGATACCCATATCATAAGCAAGCTTGGTTAACCGCCATCATTACCACAGAGTTTAACAAAAAACGACGGCACAAGTGCCGTCGTTCAAAAAATAATATTAATACAGGATTCTATATAAGCCCTGCTTTTTTTAATGTAACATAAGCACCATTTTTATTGATGGTCTTAATAGCCTTAACGCTAAGCTTCACTTTAATGTGACGGCCAAGTTCTGGCACATAGATGCGCTTTGTGTGAAGGTTTGGGGAAACACTACGCTTCACTACTTTGGTAACGTGTCTACCGATACCGCCTTTTTTCTTAGCTAGACCGGAACGGTGAATTCTTCCACCTACACGGACGCGTGAACCTCTGATACTGCATACTCTGGCCATTGTACTGAAATGTTAAATCTAAAAATTAATTGCTTATAAATAGCGGCAACACTCGTAAGTGCTACTTGTGGGCGGCGAGAAATACACTCCAGCAGTTTTCAGTCAAGGGAATTTGGTAATATTTCCACCTCATTTACGATTCCTTACCCTCATTACTCAAATAATCCAACCGCGGCAACACACAGATAAGCATCACCCATGCACCCACTGTAGCACCTAAAATGTCTGCCAACCAATCCCCAGTATCATTTCCAGAACGGCCTGGCGTAAAGGACTGATGATACTCATCTAGCCGCCCAATAAGGCAGCCAGCGAATAGCACTACAATAAGCCACAGACACCATGACGGCCAATTAAAGGCCCTTACACGGTGACTCAAACCTAACCAAGCTACCATCAATCCAGCTCCACCAAAAAAGTAACCAAAATGTAATACTTTATCGATGTGTGGTATTTCCTGACCACTTTTAATCGATGGATTACCCGCCGAAAAAAACCACAGGGCAACTAGCCACCCTACAAAAAGAAAAAAATACGCCACGGACTTCCTAGGAAGCCACGTAGCGCAATAATGAATCACCCTCGACAAGAAAACCTGCATACAGAGTGAAAAAATAGAAATTAAGCTAATTCCTCTAGCTTAGACTTCAACTGATCAAGAGTCACATTAGCTCCTGTGATCGTCTCTTTTACTTCACCGCCTTTAAAGAACAGAAGACATGGGATAGAGCGAACACCATACTTAGCTGCTAGCGCTTGGTTTGTATCCACTTCTACTTTACCTACATTTGCAGTGCCGGCTACAGCATCAGCAAGTTGATCAATAAGAGGTGAAATCATCTTACAAGGACCACACCATTCTGCCCAGAAATCAACTAGAACAGGCTTATCCGAGTTAATTACCTCGGTTTCAAAATTAGCTTCGTTATACGCATTTGCCATAGCTTAATTATGAGCCCTTCTGCTCATACGTCAAGAACCGCTCATGCTAAAATACATGAACGGCTCTTAAACAAGACTTTGAAGCTATAAACTTACCTTTATTAATACATTCAGGTAAGTAGATCAGCTAATGTTAGGATATCGTCCCAGTAGAAAATGCCAACCAGGCAACGATTCCTCCGATAACGAGTAAGATAATTTGTAGTACCATATTATTAAATTTTAAAATTGTCGAATTTTTGATTTCTAAAGTGTTGGCAAGAAATAGCTTATTTAAATAGCCTGCCCCAGCCTGGGTTTCCATCTCTAGACTCATCATTCACCCAGATATTGGCTACCCCTAGCTGAACACCGAGAACAATCAAAACTATAACCAGAGCGGCAATGGCAAGCCCTGCGACTGCGCCTTCGCCATCAGATGTATCATCATCATCCTCAGCGGTGAGAATACCGGGTGATTGCGCTGATAAGCTTGATGCAGCCGGTGATTGAACCGGCTGAAGTGATACAGTAGGTTGAGGCTCAGGTGGGCTTCCGCCAGCCTTACCAAGCGGCCCTGTAATAGGCCCTGTAATCGGTGGTGCTGCAGTAGCTGGAGAAGTAATAGATGGGCGTGACATCGCAGGCGCTGCTCCACCGCTAGGGGTGTTGAGCTTCATCGTAGGAGCCGGCGCAGGGATACCTGATTGAGATCCGGCACCTGGCACATTCAAGCTAACTGTAGGTGCTGGAGCTGGCAATTTAGAGGCATCTGCACCAGGAGTTTTAAGCGCGATTGAAGGAGGAGCCGCCGGCTTGCTTACAGATGGCTCTGGAGGCTTACCTAAAGTTGGCGCTGGCGGCTTGCCTAAAGTAGGCACCACTGGTTTACTTACAGCTGGCGCTGATGGCTGGGCAACAGGCGGTGCTGATGGTGGATTCACAGCTAGAACTGGAGGTTTAATACCACCCACAGATGGAGCTTGTCCATTACCACTCGAGGGCATGGCCTTGAGTGTGACACGTACTGTTTCCTTACGGAGAGGCACTGCGGAAGTTTTTTTCAAAGGTTTTTCGTCGCTCATGGATCGTAGTTGTTAGTATGTGTGTGAAGATGAATGACCTGATAAATAAGTTATTCAGTAATATGATCTTTCAGTGATTAAAGCGGCTCTCCTGCCATGATGTCAAACCCGCAGGTCACTTTTTTTCAAATACAGTATCCCCTCTATCCGCAGTGATAAGGAAAGCTACTTATAGATCCTCTATCATCAGGCGTCAGCCTCTCTCCAACATTTCAGACTCTCAAGGAAAAGATTTCCCCTCTCCAATAAGGATGTTCATCAGTAAAAATGGAGAGGGAGATGGAGTTCTCCATTTAATATTGAGGCACGTATAGCTCTGAACCTTTGGCCAGCATCGTACTTTTATTCAAATTAAGGCCATTCAGAGCATTAAGCTGAGTAGTGCTAGCTCCATATTTACCAGCAAACTGACCATAGGTCATTTGCTGGTTCACTGTAATAGTACGGATTGATGACTCAGTCTTTTTCACTGCCTTGCTTACCGGAGAACTCTTAGGCTGCTTCTTAACAGCCTCAGACACTGCTACACTGGCCCGCTTTGTAGGAACAGATACACTTGCCTTGGGGATTGATTTAGTTACCCCTCGCTTCAGAATCGGTTTTTTATGATTACTTACGATATTTAGCGTCTGCCCTACTCTCAGGCTCGTTGGGTTTACATTTGGGTTAGCCGCTACCAAATTAGTAGTAGTGGTATTATATGCCCGAGCAATAGAATAGAATGTTTCTCCATTCTGAACTTTATGCCTAGTGCTAAACGAAGCCGGTTTTTTGGTGACAAGAGAGTGAGACACATTTTTAGACCCACTTAAAGCAGCCCCTGGAATACGGAGCTTCTGCCCGATACTTAGATCATCACGACTTAATCCATTAGCACTCTTAAGCGATTCCACGGTGATATTATGACGTTTAGATATGCTTGAAAGCGAATCACCCTTGGACACCACATACATACCGGAGCCAGATGCAGCAGGCTTAGCTTGAGCTGTTACGCAAATACCTCGGAGATGAGTTAGCTCACGCTCAAGTATGCTGACCCTGCGCTCAGCAGAGTCTACTCGTGAACGAAGGACATCGATATCACTTTGTCCTTGAGCAAATATAGAAGCCGTCGGTAAAGCAAAAACTGTTGATATAAGAGCTAACTTTTTCATAACTACGCACAATATTCTAAATAAATTTAGTTCTGACAAGTGGAAATTTAAGTTTTGCTAAGTGTTTTTTAAAATAAAATATATAACTCATTCATAATAAGCCAGATATACTAAATCTTATTTATAAAACTTTTATTCCGATTTTATGAATTGTGGCTTTTAATCCTGCTCAGATGTCTTTCATATACATCTATGGATATCAAAACGAGCGACTACGAAAAGCTAGGATCATTTTACTTAGGCCGTGCCTATGATCTCAAAAAAAGCCAGCTAGAGGATGAGCTAGTGCTATATGACTCAAAAGACCTTGTTACACACGGTGTGGTACTAGGCATGACTGGTTCAGGAAAGACGGGACTCTGCCTCTCCATCCTTGAAGAGGCCGCCATGGATAACGTTCCGGCAATTATTATCGACCCCAAGGGCGACATTGCCAACCTCATGCTGACATTTCCAGATTTTCAAGGCTCTGACTTCCGCCCCTGGATTAATGAAGATGATGCCGCTAAAAAGGGTACCACCGCTGACGAGTATGCTGACAAAACTGCTAATATGTGGAAAGAGGGCATTGGCTCATGGGGGCAATCTCCAGAGCGGGTTAAAGAATTCAAATCAAAATGTGACATTAATATATTCACCCCCGGTAGTAAGGCTGGTATCCCTGTGTCCATACTCAGCTCTCTCGAATGCCCTCCATTTGAGGTTATGGACGATGGCGAGATACTCGGTGACCGTATAGAAAGCACCGTCAGCTCACTACTCTCACTGGTAGGAGTAGATGCAGATCCCATCCAAAGCCCAGAAGCTGTCCTACTAGGCACTATTTTTAACCACTGCTGGCAAGCTGAGCAAAACCTCTCACTGGAAGCTCTTATTCGCCATTTACAAAAACCACCCTTTGATAAAGTGGGGGTCATTGATGTGGATTCATTCATGAATGCCAAGGGACGCCAAAAACTAGCACTTAAGTTTAACGCCCTGCTCGCCTCCCCTGGATTCTCCACCTGGATGGAAGGCCCTGCTCTGGATATGGAGAACATGATGCATGCCCCAGATGGTAAGCCGCGTATCTCCATCTTCTCCATCGCACACCTCAGTGACTCAGAGCGTATGTTCTTTGTGAGCCTACTACTTAATCAAATGTTAGGGTGGATGAGAACACAGAGTGGCACCACTAGCCTGCGCGCCATGCTCTATATGGATGAAATCTACGGCTTCCTACCGCCTAGTGCTAACCCTCCTAGTAAAAAACCCATGATGACCATGCTAAAACAAGGTCGTGCCTTTGGCCTTGGTTGCCTACTTGCCACACAAAACCCTGTAGATTTAGACTACAAAGCATTATCTAACATCGGTACATGGTGGCTAGGAAGATTACAAACAGAGCGCGATAAAGCACGTGTGTTAGATGGCCTCGAAGGTGCTGCCGCATCACAGGAAGGAGGCTTTGATCGTGGCCAAATGGAAGAACTTCTCGCCGGCCTAGGGTCACGTGTTTTCCTTATGAACAATGTACATGAAGATGCGCCCGTCGTATTTCACGTCCGCTGGGTGATGAGCTACCTCTGTGGCCCACTTACACGTACTAAAATCAAGGAACTCATGGACCCTAAGCGTCTATTATTCCCCTCAGCTAAGGATAAAAAGCGCACCGCTAAGCAATCGGCCAATCCTATGGCAATGCCAAGCTCATCAGAGCAGTCATCAGCTGGCGAGAGACCTGTGGTAGGCACTGGAGTCACAGAGTATTTCATCCCCTTCGCCGGAGAAGCTGATGATATCACCTATCGTCCAGCCCTACTTCGGGAAGCAAACGTACACTTCTCATCAAGTAAATGTGATATAGATTCATCACTCCTCATGCGCTTTACTAATGCTATCTCAGCGGATGGTATTGACTGGGATACAGACGCTGGCTGCACACACCCGGTAAAATCTCTCAACGACAGCCCTCGCAAGGATACAGGCTTTGCTGAGCTCCCTGGCTTTGCTATGAATGCTGACAACTACACACAGGTAGAAAAAGACTTCACCGATCTTATTTACCGTAACGAACGCGTAGAAATCTTCTACTGCCCACTCTTTAAAACCTATTCTAAAATAGGGGAAGCCGAAGGTGTCTTCCGCGGTAGACTCGCCACCCAAGCTCGCGAAGTTCGAGATAAGGCCGTTGATAAACTCCGTGATAAATACGAGGCAAAAATCAAAACCAAAGAAGGCCAGGTAGACCGTGCAGAAAACACCCTTGCTAAAGAGGAAGCAGAGGCAAGTAGCGCCACATGGGATATAGGTGCAAAAGTTCTTGGTGGCTTATTAGGAGGTTTGCTAGGCGGCCGTAGACGCAGCTCATCACGGAGTGCTGTATCCAGTGCGGGCCGAGCCTATAAGCAACGACGCGACGTTAAAATAGCGGAAAAGAAAATTGTAAATCTTGAAGAGGACATTGCAGACCTTGAGGCAGAACTCAAAGATGAAATCGGCGAGCTCGATGCCCAGTTTAACCCAGCTACAGTAAAACTTGAGAAAGAAATTATTAAACCCTACAAGAAAGACATCGATATCCGCACGGTAGCACTAGCATGGCTCCCATACGGCCGTGACGAAGAGAAAGCTTGGTAATCATGTTTATTAAGCCCTAGTTGGTGCAGCACCAGACGCATCCATAGCCAGCTGTATACTCTGGCGGATCACAGGTAGCTGCATCAACCAGGCCAACATTGCCCACCCTATGTGTATATGCTGTAGCCCTGCACTGATAGCAGCTACTCCCGCACGTTCTTCTCCATTAGCACTTACATAAGTGATCCGCTGTATACGTCCCCCTGTATATTCTGAGGCAGGTTTCAACAACAGACCTACAGGCCGTTGCTTGGTAAACCATCTGCCGATATCGTTACACACAGAACAGTTATCAGCATAATAAAGACTAGCAGGTGTATGAAAGTCACGAAATCGAGGTGTTAGGCGGCAGCGCCAGCGAGGAACTGCCTTTTGATAGTCCTCCCATTTGGCACCATAGCGTTTTTGCATATCATATCCCTCAGACCATCTTGCTATGCCCTCAGCATAAATGACTGAAATAAATGCTAGGCTAGCGTAAATACAACTTTGAAAAATAACCCCCTCTATTAAAAAAACCAAACACATCTCGTTGGCCTGACCCCGCATATTGGACAGGGCTAAACTGTAATCTCGGATAGGTTTATTGTTTTTCTGTTGTTACTTGTTGGCAAGGTATTCCTGCGTGTTGATGGAATGGAGGGCGTAACTCGTAATGGAGTCAACTCGCAGGAGGCGAAATCATTAGGGGGCTTGTAATCGATAGCGCTATGGATTCGTTCAACGTTATAGTAATTTCGCCAGTCCTCCACCATGATACAAGCTTCGTTGAGGCTATAAAACAGCTCTCGATTTAGAAACTCGTCTCGTAGCTTATCATGGAAGCTCTCCACAAAGAGCTGCTCCCACGGGGAACCTGATGCATTGTAGTGGATTTTTTTATTCCTCGTGCCTCCATCCAGTCCTTAATCGCGTAGGCGATAAACTCAGTTGGCCTTCACGCTTACCACTTTTTCTGAGTTCACCTCCTTTAGAATATCAATCTGCATGGTCTGATCGGCGACAATTCTTTTGAGCAGCGCATTCTCATCTTTTAGTACTCGCAGCCTTCGAGCCTCGTTTACGTCCATATCACCGTATTTCCGTTTCCAGTTATAGAGGGTTTGCGTGCTTATATTGTGCTCCGCACATATTTCTTTTACCGTCTTTCCAGATCCGGCTTCTCCTAGGATTCGGATGATGGCTTCTTCGCTAAATCGACTTCTTTTCATAGTTTTGGTTTTCTTGGTCGTAGAATCCAATACTACAGTTTTAAAACGTCTTCTTTACAAGGGGGCAGGCCACCATCTTCCCACTAAAACACTAAACCAAAAAACAGGCATTAACAGCCAGCAGGCTATCAAAGCATTGCGTGTAGTCAGATCTGAATAATTCCATACATGACATCACTATTTTTATAAGTTATAACTAGTATATATTTACATGTCATTGCCATCTATAAATCAACCTCGGCACATTCTCTTTCTGGATGGTGATTGTGTGTTATGCCAAAAATCGGCCACTCTACTGCACAAGATAGATAAACAGAAAAATCTCTATTTTGCCCCTCTACAAGGAGAGACCGCAAAAATCCTACCTAATGCTTGGCGGGTGCTAATGGATGATAATCAACGTGCTACGGGTGCTGTAGTTCTTACCGAAGCATCAAATACAGAGAAACCAATTCATTGGCGTGGAGCTGACGCCATACTGCGCGCACTATATTTATCTGGGGGTGTCTTCACTATATTCTGGCCGCTCTATTGGCTACCGTGCTGGATTAAATCACCAGTTTATCAATTAATTGCCAAACACCGGCACCATGCAGGGATACAGAATAGATCATGCCTCATTCCTGATACCGATATGAAAAATTACTTTCTACCCTAGCCTCAGCCAGATTGTAATCCCGTTCTTATTCTTGATTATTCAGCCCGCAGCGTTACGTTATATAAAATACCATGTCATTACGTACAATAACTCACTTAATCATCTATAGTAGTATAGGGCTATTATCTAGCCATGCTCTGGTACTCCGTACCTTTGATGCTACCAGACACCTTCGCTTTTTAAATTTCCCAGATAACCCTACCCATAACACACAGTTTCTCCACTCGAGCCACGACCTCACAGGAGTAGGCTGGTTCATAGGTAATACACAGCGGCAGCTGACCATGGTCTCCCCTCTACACTACGTAGGAGCCAATCATGTAAAAATAGGTGTAGGTTCTACAATAAGGTTTTTATCTGCTGATGGAGTCCTTCGGGACTATACTGTTACAGAAGAAACAACAATTCCCAATGATGCTGGTGCGGCCTCTGACCTGTTTATAGGCACTCTAGATAGAGCCATTACAGAAGGTGATAATATTCGCTATTATCCCTATCTGAATCTCAGTGCTAATAATAATTACAGAGCATACCTTAACCAGCCTCTTATTATTTTAGGCCGCACTGTAACCGGGGGCTCAGGGATTTCTGACAAGGTCACTTTAGTCAGCAGCGAAACCACAGAACCCACTATTAATATAACATCGAATTACACGGTAGCATCAGGAAACAATGATGACTCTTACTATCAAGCAGGTGATTCAGGTAGCCCAGTTTTTATCAGTCACGCTGGTAATCCTGCCATCGTAGGTACTAATAGCCTCGTGGGCTCAAACACTGCGGACGATGATGACACCGAAGTAGTCTCGTTCACAAATTTTGCCAATTTCATCCCTCACTATGTAGTAGATCTTAATGCCGTTATGATTGCAGATGGCTATCACATGACAAAGGCCATTCCTGGCAGTACTAACTTGTTACTTAACCACACGCCACCAACTACTATTTTACGTGCAGGGCACAGCTTCAATCTTCACATGGCACTGCAGAATACCCAGGCTACTGTAGCTGAAAATATCAGACTAACGAGTAGCTTTGAAGAGAACACTGAGATTAACGCAATTAGTGCTTCACCTTGGTTTGATCAACCATTCACCGAAAGCTCTACCCCCTCATCACGAAGAGCTTTTATTGATTCTCGAACAGAGTCTGATTACTCTATCACATTAACTATTCCTCAAGAGGGCTCCTACTCATATTCGATCACTCATTCTTCTGATCAAAGTCCTCCTGTAATTCAAAATTTTAACGTCAATGTAATTGAATCCTTTATAAGCTGGTCAGCAGGTCTTCTCGATCAAACTTCCTCAGGTGATGATGATCTCGATGGTATATCTAATTTGTTAGAATATGCTTTTGGTGGAAACCCTCAAGTATCATCCTTGCTCACCGAAGAAGGCAGCACCTTATTGCTACCACAATTTTCTAACAATAATAGCAATCAATCGATCTCTTACATTCGGCGTAAAGACCACGTTCAGAGGGCTCTTAGTTATTCGTTAACATCATCTACTGATCTTAGCCCAGGCAGTTTCAGTGATGCCTCTACACTTATCAGTGCTAGCTCTATTACATCGATTAATGATGAGCTTGAACAGATTACTTATTCGCTAACAAGCTCTGGCACAGAGCGATTCTATAGAATAGAAGTCTCACTAGACGAGTAGTAGAAAACTCCACCCGTTTTGGAAACAGCGCTAAAAGAATAGCGGCCGCTAAGGCTTATAAAAAAACGTCAACTTATCTACGCATATCTTATGCGCAAAGAAGCTGACGTATTTTTAAAGTTAGCGTGTTTTTCTTAGGCTACGGGTTTCACCGAAAGTCATTACTCCTTCGCTTCAGCCATCATGTCTTTCACCTTAGTTTCAATCTCGTCATAGAGACTCTTGTCCTCTTTAAGTGCAATCTTTGCCGCGTCTCTACCTTGGGCTAACTGATTACCTGAGTAGCTAAACCAGCTGCCACGTTTCTGCACGATGTCGAACTCCAGCGCCAGATCAAGTAGTGAGCCTACTGAGGAAATACCTTCATTATACATGATATCAAATTCAGCTTCTTTAAAAGGTGCGGCCACTTTATTTTTCACCACTTTGACCCGAGTCCGGCTACCTTGCACGGTGCCGTCGGTTGCTTTAATCTGTGCAATACGGCGAATATCAACACGAACGGAGGCAAAGAACTTTAGCGCGCGCCCACCAGGAGTGGTCTCAGGATTACCAAACATAACACCAATTTTCTCACGAATCTGATTGGTAAAGATACAAGTAGTACGAGCCTTGGCAATAAATGCAGTGAGCTTACGCATAGCTGCACTCATCAAGCGCGCCTGAGTGCCCACGGTACTATCACCAATCTCTCCAGCAAGTTCCTGTTTAGTAACAAGAGCTGCTACAGAGTCTAACACCACTATATCAATGGCATTAGAACGCACTAGTGTTTCACAAATCTGGAGAGCTTCTTCACCAGAGTTTGGCTGAGAGACAAGAAGGTCATCAATATTCACTCCTAGCTTAGCCGCATAGGCTGGGTCAAGAGCATGCTCAACATCAATAAAGGCAGCTAAACCACCTTTTTTCTGAGCCTGTGCAATAGCTGTGAGGGTAAGCGTTGTTTTACCAGATGACTCTGGACCAAACACTTCTACGATACGGCCTCTTGGAAAGCCGCCTACTCCGAGTGCACGGTCAATAAGTAAGTTACCAGTAGGGATGACATCCACATCCACCCGGTGGCCATCACCTAGGCGTATGATAGCAGTTTCGCCGAAGTCTTTTTGAATTTGGGAAATAGCAAGATCGAGATTCTTTTTTCGAGCGGCAGCGAGTTTATCGTCACTAGCGTTGGTATTTTTAGAGGCCATGGCTTTTTTAGGTGCTGCCTTCTGTGCAGCTTTTGTTTTTGAGGTGGCTTCAGCGGCACTATCATTTGTGGTAGTTGCGTTTTTAGGAGCCGAAGTGTTAGCGGAATTAGGTTTAGCGTTTGCGGTACTCATGACAATGGTCTTTTTGGTTTTCCGGACTATGGTTAATAAATTTTTCTCCGTCAACGCAAAAAGGTGTTCAATAGATTAGTGTTGTAGAGAACACCCACGTATGCCGTTTACTATAAATGATTTCATATCTCTATTTTTCAGAAAAAAAAACTGACACATCACTCTGCATGGACATGATCTGCAAACAGTAATGAAAATCAGAAAATACACAGGCGGTATGGTCATGACCAATGCCTACCTCTTAGGTGAAGGCGATAATTGTGTGCTCATAGATGCACCTGAGGGGGTCACAGAATGGCTTGAAAAACTTGGTGAACTTCCGAAAGAAGTGCTCCTAACTCACCAGCACTATGATCACATTCAGGACACAGCTAAACTGTCTGCTAAAGGGGTGAGAGTAAGAGCCTATGCCGATTATTCACCAGAGCTCACACTTGAAACATACAAGGCTGAGTGGGGTATCCCCATCAATGTTACCGCATATCGTGTCCATGATATCCTAGGTGCAGCAGAAGAACTTACCTCAGGCAATTATAAATTCCTTATAGAATATGTGCCGGGGCACTCCACAGATAGCATCGTCTTTATTACAACTGATAAAGAATCTGCAGATGAGGAGACACTTGTCTTTGCTGGCGATACGCTGTTTGCAAATAGCATTGGCCGCCCTGACCTTCCTGGAGGAGATCAAGAACTTCTCCTAGACGGCATCTCCAAGAAATTACTCAATCTAGCAGATAATGCGCGCGTCTTCCCCGGACACGGCCCAGAGACAACTATCGGTAGTGAGCGAGAGAACAATCCATTTCTTAAATAGAAGCAGATGATTCTTACAACTGATATATTTTCTACCGAGCCTTCTTGCGTTTGAGAAAAATTAATGTCAGAATGCTACTAGCATGACGCATTTAGCTGCCACAGTGATAACCTTTCTTTAATAGATAATTACTCTCCGTAGCTCAAATAAACCCGCTCAAAAAGAGCAATCTCAACCTCTCACAAATAATACCATGGACGAAACATACGAAGCCCTGAATTCCACTTCTGATTCACCATTTTCTGATGCCCCAGCTTCTAAAGCCGCAGATGATCTCCGCAATGCCGCAGGAGATAAAGCTAAGCAACTCAAGAAGAATGCAGTAGAAAAAGCACAACAGTTACGAGAATTTGCAGAAACCAAAGCACAAGGAATGAAAGAAAACGCCGGCGTAAAAGCTCAACAATTTAAGCAGGCAGCTGGCGAACAGGTTCAGCATAGCCGTGTGAAAGCACGTGAAGCACACGAATCAGCTGAGGAATACATCCGTCAAAACCCAACTAAAGCTGTCCTCACGGCTCTTGGTGCCGGCTTTGTACTTGGACTCATTATCCGCCGCTAGCCACCTTATTGATAAACACTCTGAAGACGGCTCATGGGTTTTTCATGAGTCGTTTTTCGCTAATATACCTCAGATATTTCCGCGCAAAAATCAGCCTTATGGAAAATGAAAATTATAGCCATAAACTATCCTCTGAGCCAGTGGACAGTGATTATCCAAGGCCCGTCAGCAATATGAAAAATTCTATCTCTAGCTTCTTAGCTGCTCGCGCTGAGTTGGCAGCCATTGAGGCCAAGGAAGCCGCAGAGTTTGCAACCAAAAAGGTAATCCAATTAATATTACTCGCCGGTTCAGCCTTTTTTCTTTGGTGCCTTGTATTAGCTGCTCTTACTGGTATTTTTGCCCCAATAGCCTCAGGATTACTAGAGGGGCACACTCCATGGCTACCTGGCTGGTGCGCGGTAATTTTAGCCCTAGCTATCATTCACGCATTGATCGCCTTGATCTGTGTATATCTTCTAAAAAGCAAACCTCGCGAGGCCCTATTTGCGCTCTCTCGTCAGGAACTGGAAAACGATAAAAAATGGCTCAAAAAAAACAAATAGCTCTCCGCAAAAAGGCACTTATCTCACAAATGGCTCAGTCGCGTGAGGATATCAGCCAAGGGCGCAAAATACTCAAAGAGAAGCTAAATTTTAAAAAACAAGTTTCCTCAGTGCTTCGCCATAAGCCTAAGGCTATCTTCGCTGGATCTGCCGTAGTAGGACTAGCCACTACCCTCATCCTTCGCCGCCCTCGTAAAAGCAGTGAAAAAAAACGTAAGACACTCATCCAGATGACTTTAGGATGGATCCTAACCCTCTTGAAGCCAACTGCTAAAAAATGGCTCAAAAACAGCATCAAAACCTACGCCATAGGTCAGCTAAGTCACCTTGCACAAAACCGTCACGGAACACTATCTGAGCCAAAAAACCGTTCATAGCCCTAGCTCCCCTCTTGATAGCGACTATCTGCTAAAACAAAGCAGCCCTTCACTCGGTTTCCTCTTTACTAAGTGGGCACACATTGTCCAAAGTGCCCGCGATGAGGTTCTATAAATCTAGTGTTTTCCTCCCCTTCGGTTTTTTGTGTACTGTGCTAACCGCACAACTTCACGCTCAAGCTCTTCTGCCTGAAGGCACTCAGGTCACTCATCCAGATGAAGCATCTGATATTACAGCCTTTGAGAGTGACTTTGGCATCTTACCTCAGATACCACAGAGTATCAGAGTCACTAATGACGGCCAACTAGAGTTTGACTCCCAGAAAGGCACCTATCTCTTTGCTGGAAAAGTCCACGTGCAAGGCGACAATGGACTAACCTTAAAAGCTCAGAAAGTAATCGTAAATGCTAAGTCAGAGACTGCTACCCTCACAAGAGATGTCTCTGTGCTACAGAGCTCCAAGCAAAGAGCTGATGGCACCATAGCTCCTGGAATCCACCTCTTTGCCGATCATGTTCTATTAGATGCTAAGAAGCAAATCGTGACCCTCACCGGTAATGTTAGCATTTATCAAGGCTCCACACTCCACCGAGGTGATCGCGCTGTTTACAACTACGGCACACGCGCAACAGAGACCAAAGGCCTCGCCAGTCGCCTAGGCCCCATCTTACTTGAGTCAGACCGGTTTCGTCTTGTAGAGTCCAATGGTAAAAAAGTCTATGTGGGCGACAACGCTGGCATCACTACACATGATGCAGCAAAGCCTAACTTCTGGCTACGCTCAAGCCGCACCTCGATCTTCCCTGGCGAAAAAGTCATCTTTAAAAATCTCCGCTTATACGCTGGGGATACCCCCATACTTTGGCTACCATATCTCTCTCAGCCATTAGATGCAGATCTAGGGTATCACTTCATCCCCGGTGCGAGAACTAACTGGGGTGCTTATTTATTAAACACCTACGGTATCATGCTAGGTGGTCAGTTAGACGAGGAAACAGGAGAACGAGAAGGCGCATGGCTGCTCTCAAAATGGCATCTAGATATCCTGAGCCGCCGTGGTGTGGGCACAGGTGTAGATCTATTTGATACCCGTCTAGATAATGACAATCTAGGTTGGCTAAAGTTCTACTACCTCAATGATTCTGAGGCTTCATTGGAGAGAACCTCTGAACAACGAGGCTTTGTCAACGAAGACCGTTGGAAACTAGAACTAAAGCACCGTATTGACCTTCAGAAATCAGATACCAGCCGCACTTACCTTGAGTTTGACATCACTGCACTCAGTGACCGATTTTTTCTCGAAGACTTTGAGCCCAGCACCTTCAGACTAGATCCGAACCCTGACAATGAAGTCGGTATTTTTCATAGAAATTCAAAAATTCTCGCCGGGCTCTACGGACGACTCCGGCTCAATGACTTTTATCAGACGGACACACGCCTGCCAGAGCTATTTGTAGATCAAGTTAAAGGCCCCCTCTTTGGAACCCCCGTCCTCCATGAAGGACAGACTAGCCTTGGCATTTACCGAGAACAGCTCGCCGATTTTTTCGAAGACAACCTCGAATCAGAGGCCGCTTCACTGCTCCCGGGAGACCCCAGGCAGAACGAAATCAATAACCTCCTAGCAGATAGGGATTACGCCCGCTTTCACACATACCATGAGTTCAGCCTACCGTTAAACCATGGAGGTAAAGTAGCCTTGGCCCCCCGCGCCGGCTTTGGCCATACCCGTTATTGGAATATTGAGGGCGATACCGATTCATTTAGCCGCACACATTTCTCTGCGGGACTCGATGCCTCGCTCAAATTCTCTAAACTCTATCCAGATATCGTTAATGACAAATGGGGGCTCGATAGCCTTCTTCACATCTTGCAGCCCTACGCAAATCTCACTTATCTCTCTACTGATGAGTTTGATAGCTCATTCAACGGTATCGAGACCCTCACGCCATCCACCAGACCACGCCCTCTGGAGGTTGGGCGCTTTACCGCTGTGGATGATCTTAATGACTGGTCTATAGTACGCCTTGGCCTACGTAACCGCCTACTCACAAAGCGTAATGGTAATACCCATGACTGGCTCACTCTAGATACCTACTTAGATGTCTTTATTGATGATCCAGAGTTTAATCGAGACACCTCTAATCTATACAATGATCTTATCTGGCAGCCCTTACCATGGATGCGCCTAAATCTTGAGACTCAATTTCCCATCTTAGATAATGGCTCTGGTTTTACCGAGATTGCTGGCAGCATGTCTTTTCTCCCCACAGACTCACTGGAGCTAACACTCAGCTACAGACAGCTAGACAGCCACCCTATTCTTCAAGACAGTAACCGTATAGGCCTCCGTGCATATACTCGCCTTAATGAAGCGTGGGGCTTCGGGTTTTTTCAGCGTTGGGAGCTTGATGACAGCACCCTAGAAGTCCAACAAGTTACCCTACACCACGACTTTGACAGCTGGACAGCAGCACTGGGACTACTCGTAAGAGACAATAGAAGGAGCGAAAAGGAATACAGCCTTTTACTTAACTTCACTCTAAAAGAATTCCCCAGTTTACGCCTTCCACTCTCAGTGGATAGTGAATAACAATCTCATTTCTTATATTTACTCCTATGACTACCACCGAACTACTCCAGAGCCTTAACTGGCGATACGCCACCAAGGACTTTGATCCCCAGAAAAAAATCTCTACCTGCACCTGGCAAGCTATTGAGCAGTCCATGGTACTCACCCCCTCATCATTTGGACTACAGCCGTGGAAGTTCATTACCGTTACAGACCCCAAGATTAAGAAGGCCATGCTGGATCACTCCTGGAATCAACACCAAGTAGTCGACTGCTCCCACATGGTAGTACTCTGTGCAAAATCTTCAGTCACAGATACAGACATCGATACCTGGGTAGACCGTCTGGCTGAAATACGCCAAGTAGATAAAGAGAGCCTTAATGAGTATGCAGGTATGATGCGCGGTTTTATATCCCATATGGATGAAGCAGCTACCCTCACATGGGCCAAACACCAAGTCTATATCGCCCTGGGACAGCTCATGGCTACCGCTGCAGTTCTAGATATTGATGCATGTCCTATGGAAGGTATCATCCCTACCGAGTATGATAAACTCATCGGGACAGAAGGTAGTGGCTACCTAACCACAGTAGCCTGCGCTATGGGATACCGCTCTACAGATGATAAATATGCAGAGCTAGCCAAAGTGCGCTACGCTCCAGATCAAGTATTAGGTAGTATCTAACCTCATATCTAAACCATAAGATAGGAGCCCTAACCTCCCTCCTGGGGAGCAGGGCTATGACTCAGCCTGAAATTTTCCAGTAAAGATCGTAGAATCTTTTCTGACAGCGCGCGATCACTATCCAGATAGCTGATGGTCACCTGAAATCCATTCACTTTAGCATCAAACTTATGTCGTATATGAGCCTTTGCATCCTCCATACTCTGTTTATTCCAGTGTTTCACAAGATCGTGCTCCTGGATCGTATGCTCGAGAGTCTCATCCGTTAATATAGCATTTTTGAAATCTATTGGATCAATACCTTCTTCAAGAAGCGTAATCTGCCCCTCATAACGAAATTCCTTATGTTTCGTATCTTTGACCCCCTTCAAAGCCAAGTAACCAGCCCCAGCACCTACAAGAACTGCCATTAAAATTATAACCAAGATATACATCATCTGCCTAGACATATAAGTATAGTACACAGACTATACTTGGTGCCAAGTAATTGCCACCTACCTAAAAGGCCCATAAAAACAAGGCTCTTTATCTCCAGCTAACGGACGTTAAATGATCCACTATGTATATTTTTCAAGGAGAGGCCTGAGATTTTTAGCAGTCTGTTCTGGCCAGTGATCCTTAGGCGTCATCAATGCTGGAGCTAGTGCGTCATGCTCAGGCCAATTAGGTAACTCTGGCACGCTACTAACAGCACGCGCGATGATTTTTTTTGCTTTCTCGGAATTTGCCATTAAATGCTCAATAACGGTTTGCACACTCACAGCCTCCTCCTCCTGATGCCAGCAGTCATAGTCCGTAATCATCCCTAAGGTAGCTAACGCGATCTCGGCCTCCCGCGCTAGTTTAGCCTCAGGAAGATTTGTCATACCGATGATATCAAACCCCAGCTTACGGTTCACCTCACTTTCAGCACGTGTAGAGAAAGCAGGACCATCCATATTTACATAGGTACCACCATCATGCACCACACTGCCCTCAGAACTTGCGGCATTAGCAAGAATAGCGCGTAACCCAGAACTTACAGGCTCGCTAAAACCTATATGCGCCGCAATACCGTTGCCAAAAAAAGTATGATGCTCCCTACGGCTAGTTCGGTCGAAGTATTGATCAGGTAGCACAATGTGACGCGGTTCATATGCTTCCTTTAAACTGCCTACGGCAGTGACACAGATCAGCCAACGTACATCTAAACTACGTAGAGCCCAGATATTAGCCCTATGATTAATTTCATGTGGTAGTAATCGATGCCCCCTACCATGGCGCGGTAGAAACCATACCTGCCTTCCATTCATCTGGCCTCCAATTAAAGCGTCAGACGGTTCACCAAAAGGTGTTTCCACATGGCGTTCTTCTGTTTTTTCAAATCCCTCGATCTCATAAAGACCGCTACCTCCGATGATACCTATTGCACTCATAATTCTATTATTTAATAATTTAGCCCCCAGCCGAAACTCTCTTTTTCAGCCATTTTTTCGAGTAGACTCTTTTCAAAAACTGTCACCCCCGTACCGACAAGAGTTTTGCCAAATATCAGCGGTTGGGCATCTTCATGCACTCTGATACAGCCAAAGCTTGCACGTGTGCGCTTTTTAAAATCACCCACATGCACACCTACGCCACTCCAGGTAAGCCGCATCCAATAAGGCATCTCTGTACCCTCGTAGACAGAGCCGGCCGGAACTGGCCCTTCATGTAACCAGCTCTTTTCCACCACAGGTTTACGCGTTTTTATATCTACATACTTACCATACCTGTTAGACCTTTTCTGCTTCATCTTTTCTAACACTTTATGCTTACCCACCGGCGTATCCTTACCGGGAACTCCGGTGGACACATCTGTTTTTAAAATCACCATCCCCTCAGCATCTAGTAACCATGCCTTCTGATCCCAGATAGATACTACCACCTCTGTTTCCGCCGCCTCAGCCTTATTATACAACTTTTTATTCACCTTCCAGGAAGGGCTCGTGCTACCTATCCATTGACATGAGACAGAGCTAAGAGAAAGTAATATCAATACTCCCCTGAAAATATTCTTCATTAAGTAATGCACGGCGGAACTCTAAGTTTCCCTTCTAAAATTCCAACCCTAATCTTACATCCCATATGCGCCTCGCTATTATCATCGCAATATGTACCGCCTCTACCCTTGGTGGAGCGCTCTGGTATGGTATCTATACACGCTTACCCGAAATACCCATGGATCACATCAGTCAACTTAGCGCAGAAGAATACCAACAAGGTGAACTCAGAGCACAAGATGCCATCACACGGCGCTCACCTAGACTCAACAGCCTACTCCAGACACAAGACCTTAAACAAGGAGCCCCTGTATTCATCCGCATATTCAAAGAAAGTAAAGAGCTAGAAATATGGATACAAAACGAAATAGACGGGAAATTTCAGTATTTACACACATGGGAAATAGCAGCCATGTCTGGACACCTAGGACCTAAGCTTGCAGAAGGTGATAGACAGGCCCCTGAAGGTTTCTACTACGTAGCTCAAACCCAGATGAAGCCCGATAGTGCCTATCATCTAGCCTTTAACATCGGTTACCCAAATTCCTATGATCGTGCACACCAACGCACTGGATCATTTATTATGGTTCATGGCAATCGTGTCTCAGCCGGCTGCTTTGCTATGACTGATTACTGGATAGAGGAAATCTACACCCTCTGCGCTCAGGCGCTCAAAGGTGGCCAGCCCTATTTCCGTGTTCACATCTTCCCATTTCGTATGACCGATGAAAGGCTAGCTCAAGAAACTCAGTCAAAATGGTATAACTTCTGGAAAAACCTCCAGCAAGGTTACCATTGGTTTGAGCAGAAAAAAACTCCACCTAACGTAACTGTACAAGACAAGCTTTACCAATTTTCTGAATAACCCCACCCACTGAGGGCTAGCACCCTATTCTACTATTATTAGGCTAGGCACAAAAAGACGGAACTCAGCACGCTGAGTCCCGTTAAAAAAATAATCAGATCGATCTTATCGACGGCGACGCAGGACAAAAGCGAGACCTCCCAGACCTAAAAGAACTGATGAAGATGGCTCGGGGACTGAAACGATAGCAGTGCTAAATGATCCAACTTGCATCCCTAAAACATCTATAACACCATTATCTTGCCCTAGTAAAAGAGTTCCATCTCCAGGCCTGACTAAACCGCTGTTTCCACCAATACCAGCAACCTCTGGCTGTAATATTTCTCCATCATGACGAAAAACAAGGAATTCAGAGGAAGACGCAAGAGTGTCACCATTACCGATTAGTGTAAATAAAGTTTCATCAACAAATACACTACCAACATCAGCGATAGTATCAGTAAATGAAGCACTAAAAAAACCTTCAGCATTAAAGCTATTTTGGAATCCCGTGGATGTGGATGAACCAAACTGCTCAAAATCATCTAATAAAGTAGTCCGTGTCGCCGAACCAAAATCACCGACAGTGGATAAAGTTTCAAAAAAACCAACGGATACAACCCCACCACCAACAGCTATTATACTACCAGAGTTATCAACAATGGCTCTATCAAAAGTATCAGCGGTATCTAAATTTGAAACACTGATAGTGGTCGAGGCGTTGGCAATTCCTATAGTGGCCAGTAAAAATATTAATGATTTCATTTTGAGTATGTAAAATATTGATTAAATAATAGAGTAAATATTTAGATTAGTAGCCAGGCTCAACACTTACATTGAGTGCCTCACCATTTCTCTGTATGATAATACTAGTTGGAATTGCAACATCCTCATCAATATCAGTCTCACTACCATCATCGTTTATCAACCTCCAAGTTGCAGCAACACCAAAGCCACCTGAATTATAGTAATATCTGGAATAAGAACCGTTCGCCTGTTGGATCCAAATGATATCTGATCCAGCAGGTGATGCAGACACAGCTAATGTGTCTTCTAAATCGCTGTTTTGTAGAGTAGAACCAACTGGAAATCCCGTCGATACATAATTGAAGTTGCCTGTTAGTGCAATTGTTGTAGCCGTAAGCTTCACGCTACCTGTAATTACAATATCAACATCATCTACACCACTGGGCATTTGGACGAAAATAGCATCTACATATGGAATCACCACCTCATCTGCCTCAACAATAATTTCCGCCCCTCCGTTAGGTTGAATTTGTTGCCAAGCTGCACCTTGCCCAAATCCACCTGTGTTATAATAATACCTGGAGAATCCATCTGCCGAAGCAGGGTCTTGGATTAGAATTTGAGCTGATGCAGCTACTGAAGCAGATGCCGGCAAATTTGCGCTGTTAGTCTCCCCAAAGATATCAGCAATTGTAGCTGCTCGACGAATCTGATATTGGTCGCCTGCAACTAATCCCTGAGCTGCAAGATTGTCACCAGTCGTAATACCTGAGCCTGCCCACGTTGTAATATCTTGAGTAACGCCTATTAAATCTGTATTTGTGGCTTCTGTAATCTCAAGAATATAAGTTACCCCTGTGGTCAATATGTTAGAAAAATTTGTATTGGTATTAGTTATCGTTGTTGCAGCAGTAGCAGTAAATGTACCCGTTGTGAGGATAGGCTGGTGAAGAGTAACTCCAATTAAGTTAAACTGCCCACTTTGCAATGTATGCGTTACAAACCCCACAGGGGCAGTGGTAGCCGAAGCGGAGGTATTCTGCGCAAACGCCCCGGCAGTGCCAAGAAGTAGAGCAGCTACTGTAGTCA
>JALZUC010000037.1 GCA_023301765.1 Akkermansiaceae bacterium
CTCCAGCTCCAGCTCCAGCTCCAGCTCCAGCTCCAGCTCCAGCTCCAGCTCCAGCTCCAGCTCCAGCTCCAGCTCCAGCTCCAGCTCCAGCTCCAGCTCTAGGATCTAGAAACGAAAGTAAGCGTGGGTTTTTCATGAGGATAAATCCAAGGATTGCTCCACCCAAGTGCCCAGCCTCACCACCAGCGTTATGACCATTAGTCAGAATCATCAGAGACGCAAATATAAGGGCTCCAATAGCAAATGTCCGCATACTCATAGGGATTACAAAAAAGAGTAATATCCGGAGGTTAGGAGCAATCACTGCAGTGCACACCAAAATAGCAAATATACCCGCAGAAGCCCCAACAAGAGGAATATAGGACGAAGGTATCTCTGTCCCAGGAATAAACTCTCCACCAAACCAGCCAGTAAAGAATAACACCATATAGAGTAGTGCTCCGGCCACTCCACTAGCTAAGTAAAACACCACAAATTTCTTACTCCCCCACCATTTCTCCACAAATGGACCAAAGAAAAAGACACCCATCATATTCCCTAATAAGTGCATCCCATCGGCATGTAAAAACTGAAAAGTTATCACCCTCCATACCTGATACTGATTAATTCCCAGCTCCACGCTGAAATGCCCCCAGATAGATAAATAACCATCCGTAGTAGGCCCGGCTCCAAAAAACAGTATATCTAAGAAATAAATCGCAATGTTACTAATCAATAGCCACTTGGTCACTGGGCAACCAGCAAGGCGCGATGGCGGACGCTGCATCTGCATGCCTGGTTGATGATATTGACGGTCTCCGAAGCCCATAATTAAACACAGCCTTAACACGTATTAATCACCACCGCAAGCTAGCCAAATGGAAAGAGTAACCTTTTCTTCATTTGAGCATGACTCGTGGCTCGACACCACCACAGCTCTAACCCATTATCCATGCATGGCAGGTGCGTCCCACCTCAAAAGCTATCTCTGGCCCGTTCTTCTAACGGTGTTAGGTGTAGTTCTATGCACCCTGATAGTCCCTCGGGAAATCATTGCTGTAGAGGAACACATCCTAGGATTTCCAGACACCGATATCCCCGGCCACCGGCTGCGCCCTTACTTACTAGGCCTACTCTGTATGCTCCCTGCCATAGGTAGCTGGATCTACCTTGCTTCCGGCACTTTAGACCGCTACATGGCGCGCCAGTTCCTTAGCTCCTTCGCCCTCTCTATGGGAGCCTTACTCGCTGTAATGTTACTCTCTGACCTGCAGAATAACATGTCAGACTTTCGTGAGACCCAAAATGCCAAGGAGGTGGTAATTAGCTATTACACCATCCAGCTCCCTGCCGTATTTGTATTTCTACTACCCTACGTATTACTACTCTCACTCCTCTACTGCCTGGGGAAAATGTCACGCCATCAGGAGATAGTAGCGATGATTCAGACGGGGCGCGGCGTCTTCCGTATAGTGCTTCCTCTTATGGTAGCTGGCATATTCAGCTCTCTAATCTGCCTAATTTTCAACTACCACTGGGGCCCATGGTCAGATGGCCATAAAGACCTCATCATAGATGTCGCCAAAGATGGTCAGGCAGATAAAGCCAGATCCGTTCTCTACAGAGACATCAAGTCACACCGCGTCTGGCTAGTAGGAGCATTCCCCTACCAATTTGAAAAAACTGGTGAACTGCGGAACGTCACGGTTCGGTCATTTAATGAAGCTGGCCACCCTACTACTAAACTGGAGGCAGATCTCGCTACTTGGTCTAGAGTTAATAAGCACTGGCACTTTAGCGGAGTTCAGCTCATCGATCTACAGGCATCCCCTGTCCCTGTAAGAATTAAAACAGGAAATACCATCACCCGCTCCTGGCAAGAAACTCCATGGCAGATCGTAAAGCCCGGTCTAGACCAAAGCCACCTCGGCGTACCGGAGCTTAATAGCTGGCTACGTGCTAACCATGGAGTGGAATGGGCGAACCGCAGACCTTACTTAACACAATGGCACTACCGCTTCGCACAGCCAGTAATTTGTCTAGTGACCATACTCATCGCAGCACCACTTGGTATCGTCTTTAGCCGCCGTGGTATAGGTGGAGGTGTCTCCATCGCCTTATTCCTCTGCGCTGGCATGCTCTTCTCCTCCAGTTTTTTCCTAACATTTGGTGAGGCTGGCGAGCTCCCACCAGCCATTGCAGCATGGGCTACAAACATTCTTTTTTCACTCGTCGCCCTCTACCTCTTTAACCGTAGGCTGACAGGCCGCCCTATTTATCAGAGCCTAAAAAAACTCTTACCTAATAACTAGCAGCTATTCTTAACGAAAACGAGCCAGTAGCGGTTTATATTCGCAGTAATAATCACTCTTTCGTGCTTGACCACTACGCTCTCTACTCCTAGTTTCCGCGTCCCGTCACGAGTGGAACGCACTCTGCCACAGGAGTCCAACATTCGAACTAGTAATCATTTCCCAACCTTATAAATCTCATGAGAGGCATTGAAATCCAAAAAAACGAGCCGGTAGACCGTGCTCTTAAGCGTCTTAAGTCACTTCTTGATGGCGAAGGCATTCTCGAAGAAATGCGCCGCCGCCGTTCCTTTGAAACTGTAACACAGCGCAAGCAGCGTAAAGAGCGTACAGCAGTTAAGCGTCATGCTATTCGCTGGCGTTTTCAGAGGGATAAGCCTTCTGAAGATACAGAGGCATAACCACCTCTCTCTAATACACTTTATCAAAAAGCACTCTGAGCAATCAGGGTGCTTTTTTTATACCTTGGAGTCACGGCTAAGCTTTTTTTTCTTCCGCTTAGACACGGCACAGCCACATCTACCACCACAGCAGTTCGCCTCACTCTTTTTTACCGCTCGGTAGATAAATATACCGATCACAAAGAACACGATAACTGGTGCTGCGTATGTTTGCCAATTTTGCAAATCCATAGAGCTAGACTCGGTGAAGATACTTATGATGCAAGTTTATCCCTGCATTAAATAAATAAGCTACCTATCTGGAATACGGCAAAGGCCGCTAACCACGCAAAGGCAGACATTGCGCCTAGCTGGCCAAGCGCCCATTTCCACGATCCTGTTTCCCGCTTTACCACCGCAGTAGTAGGCAGGCACTGTAGCGCGTAGACAAAGAATATCAATAAACTCAAAGTCGTCAGCGGTGTATAAACAGGCCTGCCATCTGGCCATGTAGCCGCTGCCATCTGCGCCCGCAGCTGGGCTAAAAAGTCATCACCCTCCTCATAAGCATCTTCATCTACAGAATAGGAGATCGCCAGGCTTGAGTTAAAAACCTCACGCGCAGCAAAGGCCGCCACCAGAGCGGTGCCAGTACGCCAATCATACCCCAGAGGCTTCACCACAGGCTCTATACCATGGCCTATCTTCCCCATGTAACTCTGCTCTAGAGCCAAGCTAGCATTCTCCGCCGCTGGTGTGCCCTCTTTAGGCTTAGGATATGTCTGTAGTGCCCAGAGAATAATACAGATCCCCATAATCACCGTTCCAGCCTTGTAGATAAACGACCACGCACGCTCTAGCAGGTGCCGCATGATATATTTAAAATCTGGAACTGTATACGCAGGTAGCTCCATCATAAAGTGAGCCACTTCCTCCGTCCCCTTCACCTTAGGTGCTAGCAGCCATGCCGCTATGAATGCAGTCACCGTACCTAGTAGATAGAGCCCTGCTAGTACTAGTGCCTGCACCATCGCCCCCTGACCTGCCAGCAGCATACCAATAAGTAGCGCATACACAGGGAGCCGAGCGGTACAGCTCATCCACGGCGCTATCATGATAGTAAGCAGCCGTTGCTTAGCACTATCCATCGTCCGCGTAGCCATAATCCCCGGAATAGCACAGGCATATGAGCTAAGTAGAGGAAGAAATGCCTTACCACTTAGTCCCACCTTACTCATGAGATTATCCATTAGAAAGGCGGCACGTGACATGTAGCCCGTGGTTTCCATCAACCCTATAAAAAACAGCAGTAGTAATATCTGCGGTAAGAAAATTACAACACTCCCCACCCCCGCTATGATACCATCTACGATAAGGTCTCTAACATCACCCTCAGACATCATACCAGATACCCAGTCACTTAGCGCTCCCACAGCACCATCTACCAAGCCCATAGGATACTCCGCTACGCGAAAAATCGTCCAGAACACCAGTAGCATAAAAAAGGCAAATATCACCCACCCCAGAATAGGATGGAGTAAGACACTATCTATCCGGTCACTCTGAGTAAGCCCACCAGCCTCCTGTCTACGTGCAGCTAGTTTACAGATTTCCTGTACACGCTTAGTCCGCGCACGCGAGATACTCTCATCAGGTCCAGATCTATCACCTATTACAGATTCTACCACCTCTGTGGCTACCTTTTGCACACCATGTTTTATACCCGGTTGAGGCTCCGCCCTATATACACTATCTGCTAGCAGATGAATAGCATGTGCCCCTGGATTTTTAACATTCTCAGATTTTAACCTAGTGGCTAACTCAGCTATCCCTCTTTCCACCTTCTCGTCAGCACTCCATTTACGACTAGCAATCTGCGGAAATGGATGCCTCATAGCATGTTTAATATCCAGCACCCCCTTACCTTTATTAGCCTGACAGGCCACCACTGGAATACCTAGCTCCTTGGATAAAAACTCTACATTGATACGGATACCCTGCCTCTCAGCTAGATCCACTTTATTTAACGCTAACACCACCGGTAGCCCGAGATCAATCACCTGCAAGACCAAGTATAGATGTCTCTCCAGATTCGAGGCATCTACCACACAGATCACAGCCTCTGGTAACTCGGCTCCCTCTTGATCACCTAATAAAACATCACGCGTGATTCTCTCATCCGCAGAATTAGGTGATAGCGAGTAGCAACCAGGAAGATCTAATAGTTCAAATTTACTTCCATGTGGTGTACGCAGCACACCTGAGACTCGAGAAACAGTTACACCAGCGTAGTTACCGGTTTTTTGATTGGCCCCAGTGAGAGCATTAAAAAGTGTTGTTTTCCCACTATTGGGGTTCCCTACCAGAGCGATCGTTTCCATCGAGGTAACTATTAAATATTATATGGCGTGGTTTAAACCATTTCTACCACCACCTGATCGGCCAGTTTACGGCTAAGTGCCATACGCGTGCCACATACTGAGCAGATCATATTCCTACCATCTGAAATCTTGCTGATCTCCATTTCTTCACAGAAACCAATCTCACGCAGACGTTTACACGCCTTTCCTTCCAGCTGTCTGATACGCAGCTGACAACCAGCGCTCGCCTGACTCAAGGTCGTGGCGTTGTCGATTTTTAAATCTCTGGCGATATCTACGATCATGCTCAGACGCAATTTACCGCAATTGAGACTCTGTTGCAATAAGAAACTGGAAGGTTTCACCTTTTCCCCATCGCTCAAGCATGTCACCCTCCGCCGCGCTTCAACTAGTTAGCTACTTTTTAATCATGGAAATTAAAGCCAAAGTCGTATTTGACGAGAGTTCACACCTCGGAGCCTTTAGACTGCACATGTGGCACCGTTACCGCACCTGGCTGATGATCCGCACCATACTCAGTGCTGCCATTATCTTCGCAGGGGCTATTTTAATCATCAATGAGGGCCTTACCCCACTGGCCATACTCATGCTTATGATAGGCACCTTTGCCCTCGTAAGACCTGTCATCTGGAAGGTTATGCACTCGCGTAACCTCAGAAAGCTCCCTGGCTATGGTCAGACCGTCCTCTACACCTTCACTGAGGAAGGCTTTAGTATCCTAGGCGAAGACAGAGAGGGTAAGGTAAAATGGAGTGCCTTGTTTGAAGTCATCCCTACTAAAAAAGGGCTACTCCTCTACCATGCAAAAAAATCTTACTCATGGATGCCTCTGGAGTCCTTTGATTCTTCCGATGAGATGAACCAGGTAGCAGGCTGGGCCTCTGCATCATAGAGGAACTTATAGCTTTTTTACATTTCTGGCACAGCACGTGCAAAATGAATTTCACTGTTATGAAATTCTACACGCGTAAATGGATTAAACCTGAGGATCTTAATGCTCACAACACACTTTTTGGTGGGCGTCTATTATCATGGATAGATGAAGACGCCGCTATCTTTTCCATGTGCCAAGTAGGCTGTAAAAACATGGTCACGAAGTTCATCTCAGAGATTAACTTCATCAGCTCCGCTCGGTATAGTGACGTAGTAGAAATAGGTTTTGAAACTCAAGCTATGGGCAGGAGCTCTATCACTCTCTCCTGCCTAGCAAGGAATAAAAATACTAAGCAGACTGTCCTATCCATCGAGAAAATCGTTTTTGTTAACCTCGATGATGAGGGTAAGCCTTGCCCTCACGGCAAGACTTTTGAAAAAAACAGCTAGAACTACTTCTGCGAAATCCCATTCAGTATTTAATCAACCTGTGCGTGGAAATCACCACTTCCACCCTCACGAATACCCTCGATAGTAAAACGCCCAGAATCAGACAAATCTAGTCCTTTGGCTTTTTACCTTCTCATAGATAAGTAGAAGATCTATTGATTCATATATCTTATGCAATCAACGCCACTGACTTTCTTACTTCTCTCACTTCTTATCTCCTCATGCGCTCAATACGGTAAAGTGACCTATGAAGAGTCTCCTAAGATCATTAATGTATCTGACTATGACCCTAAGGAAAAACAACGCAGCGGGCGCTCCTACTCACCCAGTGACCAGTCTGCACTCAAGGCAAATGGGGCACACGCCCTGATTGCCCGTTGCGCTAAAGGCTCTGCACTCGATACCAAATGCTCAGACTTCCTAGCAGGTGCAGACCGCCAAGGTATGCTATTAGGCTCATACTACTATTTTCTCCCCGGCTCATCAGCCGACTACCACGCCCACCGGTTTATTAATAGACTTCGTGAAATTAAAGCCAACCGAGGAATTCGCGCTGACAGAATCCTCTTAGTAGCTGACATTGATACCAAGTGTAAGCCAGCAGAAATAGTCGCATTTGTGAGTAAAATTAAAGACCTAACAGGTAAATACCCAGTGATCTATCTAGAGAATAGTGACCCTCTCCGCCAAAATCTACGTAATGCGAGTAGGTCTCAAAAATCAATCATGCGCAAGTGCCCATACTGGCTGGCACTTTATTCCACTAAACACGAAAAAATAAAAACCCCTAAACAGCTCACTAAAGCTTCTGGTATTTGGTCAGACTGGAGTATTTGGCAGTATGGTGGTGTTTGGTGGGAACATGGCCGCTCCCAGCCACACAGCTATAGGAACGGGTCATGGAAGACACCTAAGTATTTTGGTAATATAGACCGCCCTCTAGAGCGTAATGGCTATAACGGCAGCCTGGATGAATTACACCAGTTCTGGTTTGAAAATTCTTGGGTCTGGTAAATTAATCAATGTGATCAATGTCTTATCAAAAAGATTATTCACGTAATAATACCTTTCCTCTCTTATACCTAACCGTAAATGGAGCTTGCTAATGCTAGCGCCTGCCTATTGGACATAACATCATGCACTCGGTGCAGTAAAACACCCTCCTTAAAGCTGAGGGCGGTAATCATAGCAGTGATGGCATCTCGCTGCTCAGGATCCTCGATGCCTGTAAGTGCTCCCAGTATAGACTTTCTAGAAACGCCCAGAAGTACAGGACGGCCTATCTGTTTTTGAATATCTGCTAGGTTTTTGATTAAACTAATATTGTGCTCCACAGACTTACCAAAGCCGATACCAGGATCAATACAGATAGCCTCAGGGTCTATCCCCGCCTGTGTGAGCGTGTCTACTCGTTCCGCAAAAAAACTCGTAGTCTCCTGTAGTACACCATCTTCATACTGCGGGGCTACCTGCATTGTGCGTGGATTCCCCTGCATATGCATAACAATCACACCGCACTGAGCATCAGCACATACTGTAACCATTTCAGCATCACCATTAAGCCCCGTGACATCATTAACAATATCCGCACCAGCCTCAAGTGCCGCCGCTGCTACAGATGCCTTTGAGGTATCTATAGAAATAAGCACATCTGATTGCGCCCTTAACTGCCGTATCACAGGCACTGTCCGCATCACCTCCTCATCAGCAGACACCGCTCGCGCCCCAGGCCGAGTAGATTCACCTCCGATATCAATGATTTGAGCCCCAGCATTCTCCATCTCCAGAGCCGCCATCACTGCCTCAGACACCTGAGCATGTTTCCCTCCATCTGAAAAAGAGTCTGGTGTAGTATTTAGAATACCCATCAGCACACCTTCCGAATTTTCCTTCGAGAGAAAATTCATTTTATGACCGCGTATTTTCCAGAGCATTATTGATAACTTGAGTTTTTAACCAGCCTCGCTAGCATCTGTGGACACACCTATGAAAACAATGCAAAAAATCCAAATTCCCAAGCTCTTTAAAAAGGCTCTATTAACGGGTACTTGTGCAATACTAGCTTTAACAACCGTAGGTACAGCGCAACCCAAAGACTCGGAAGCCAACAATGTAAGAATCATGCGTAACGAAGACGGCTCCTTCACCGAGTTCCGCCGTAGCCCGGACCAGCGTATCATCGAACGCCGTACCTACGCAGACCGTCAAGGAGGTGCTGGAGACCGCGTCCTGATCATGACCATCATCTACCGTAAGGATAAAAATGGTAAACTACGCAGTGGAAAAATTCATGATGGCAGTGGTAAAGTCCTCTACCGTGTAGTCTATGGCTACCACCGTACCTCTGGAAAACTCGTCGCTGAGGATATGTTTGACGCCCGTGTAAAACGCGGAGATGCTGAGATTGACCCAGCTACTAACAAGGCTGTCTTTAAAGAAAAGCCCGTCCGCTGCCTACGCCACCGCTATGATGCACAAGGTCAGCAGCTAAAGCCGCTTGTAGTCTGTGCTCCAGCTGGGAAAACTGCTGAAGAACTCTTTGGCGTAGAGGGCAGTAGTTACATAGAAGACCCATGGGCTAAGAAATCAGGCACCAATACCACTAACCCAAACTCCACCCCAGTAGGTAGATAAGCAGGTAAAACTGCTACCCTTACCTAGGCCGCTGATTTATCTTCAGTAAGTTTAGGCTTTGGAGATCTCCTTCGGTTTGTGATAAAGGATGCTACTAGGCCTAAGACACATATACCTGTCATTAGCCCGTAGAACACCCACACAAAGCCGATCCCGTCGATAAAGCCGTAGGAGTGTAGACCAGTGCTTAGTGAGTTTACATGCCACCATGAGAACGCCACAATATTAGCACCAAATACACCTACTATGTGAATGCCCCACTCACGGATATAACCCGCCAGACGCGCATGTAGTACGGCAAGACACCAGAGCACTATCATCAATGCTCCATTTTCCTTAGGATCCCAGCCCCAGAAACGTCCCCAGGAATCATTCGCCCAGATACCTCCTAACACTGTGCCTATAAGGCTAAAGAAAAGGGTAAAACAAACCATCCCATAAGCAATACGTGTCATTGCACGGCGGAAGTTCTTATCCCCCTCATCAATACCTAATACACGGGCAAAGATGTAAATAGCAGAGAGTCCAGCCGCAGCAAGTCCCCCCATGTAGCCAATAACAACGGTTACCACATGAGTAGAAAGCCAGAAATTAGACTTCAGAACTGCCACTAACGGGTCCATGTGGTCCTTACCATCACCTATCTCATAACGGCGTGCCAGAAACATACATGCCATCCCCATAAAAATGGATAGGCCCAGCGCTACGGCACGCTTTGTCATAAGCTCTACTAGAAGTAAAACAAACACCCCAGTAGAACCAATAAAGATAATAGTATCATATAAGTTCCCCACCGGTGAGCGATCCATAATGATACAGCGATGAGTAATCCCCACAACCATTAGTAGCAGAGCTATCACACCCAGAGCTGCCGCAATCCAGTTACAAATACGTGCGCCAAAAGTTCGTGGAGCTAACCAGCCGAACATAATCAAAACAAAGGCGATGATAAATATAACCAAGGCACGGAAGAAATAATTCATCTTATTATATTTCACCTCTGTATCCAGCATCGCCACCCTTTCTGATCCCAGCCTAGTGTGGAGAGATTCTTTCCACCCGCCGAGCGCCTCAGCAAATTTGATCTGACCGTGGTCCTCAAGTGCTATACAGGCATCCTCTAACATTTTGATATCTTCGATCAGTGCGTCTGCATGCGTGCGGTCACCTGAGACTACTCTCTCTATACGTTTTCCCATCGGGGTCCACTCCTCCACAGCTTCATCATAAGATGGTACTATCCGGATATTTTCAGATGCTCTACGCATCTTAGTCTCTAAATCACCAAAAAGATCACGTAAATGTAATGGCATCCCCTGGCCTGATGGATCCATCTGCCGCACTGCCTGAGCAAGCATGGGGAAAGCACGCACCCAATAACTCATTCGCCGCATATTTTGTTTATCGATAGCGGGAGTTCCCTCTTTAATCTCTACATCAGCACGGGCAAAATCCATGTGGAGCATTAGCTGCATAAAGAGCCACACATTTTCAGCAAGATCCACTGTATGCCGAGTGTCCGCCGTCATCATTGCCTTGTTAGGCTGCTTCTCACGTAGCTCCTGCCCCTTTGCTAACAAAATAGGAGCAATATCTTGCAAGTCATTAAAACTATACCGGTCACGTCTGTCTTTTTCATTCTTTAATTTCTCAATAGCAGCATGAATCTGCTCACTCGTAACATTGGAATGTTGTTTTGCCTCTGCTGAGAGACCTCCTGCCACCAGACTGGTAATAACCGTTTGATCATCAATACGGAAAAGCGGTAGCTCTCTAGCTAACGCAGGACGAAATAAACAATCTAGCAATACCTCCTCTGGCCCTAGTCTATGTTTCTCGCCATTGACAGTAATAGTCATACTCCTCGAGCCATGCAAATTAAGCATAGTAAATGCAGCCCAAGTGGAAAACGGCTTCACACGGCCACCATCCTGCACACCCAGATTACTAGATGCTGAGATAGCCTCTTCTTTCCAGACCTTGTAGCTAGAAATTTCCGCCGGTGTCTCTGATACTATATTTTTTCTAAGCGTCAGAAGGCCAAAGCCACCTATAAAAGTGAGCACGAGAAAAAAAGCCGCCCACCGCCCAAGGGTAGAAAGCTTTTTGCGATTTTGTTTTAGGGAATCTTGCATAATCTCAGAGTAGGTTAAGCTGCCTTACTTGCTGACTTTCTATTTTTGTTAGATGATGAGGTCATATAACCAAAGAGCTTCATACCAAAGTGGATAAAGAGACCTAACATGGAAATATAGAGACTGTATTTTGGCCACTGATCAGATGGGTTCTTTACAATAGCAAAGCCAGACTGGGGCCGTTCCGTCTCCCCTGACCAGCGTGCCTGGTAGAGAGTATATCCTCCATATCGCATCGGCTCATTCATCTTAATAGTAAACTTCTTCTCCCCGTTATCAGCGAGTCGCGTAATCTCGCTCATAAAGAAACTAGGCTTACTGGTCCCTGGATAATACTCACCCACGGACTCATTCAGCCGCACTCTAAATGGCATTGGCCAAATCTCGCGCACCAGCGTAAAGCCATAAATCTTACCATCAATAGTCGCCGTAACAGCACCACCAGCTGGCCCATAAAGTAATAATCGCACCTTCCTACCATCGGCTGAGTTAGGAAGTATATCAATGTAACATCCAGCCGCATTCTCCTCCTCCAGAGTGGCATTTTCAGCTACCTGTAAGGCTAAGCCGTCCACCACTAATGGGTTATCATCCCCCATAGGAGCCTTAACCACATTACTATTTCTCATCCAGTGTGAGACATCTAGATTAAATGGTAACTTGGGAAGGTTTACACGCTGTACATCAGCTGGACCTAATTTTTTCAGAGGCTCAGCAGGCACTACATAAGGAGCCGTTAGTTCACCATCGATAATTTCACATACCTCGATGGTATAATCATAATAGCTCTGCGCGTAGTCCGAGACATCATCCTTCATTACAAACATAATACCCTCCTTAGAGTATTTATGTGCCACAAAGCCGGCAAAAAGTAAGCTCACCATACTAAAATGGGAAATAATCACTCCAATATTTTTCCACCCCTTACGAATACGGATGATACCTCCCAAGCAAAGGTTTACAAAGAGGATAGCACTCACAAGATAAGCACCCGGCAGAGGAATCACTATCTGTTTACCAGCAAAACCACCTAAAAAGGAAAAATCTGGCAGATATAACCATGGAAGATCTGGCACCACATACCATGCTTCCGCATCATAATAACGCTTTTGCACTTCATAAAGCCCCTTAAACGGCTGCTCCAGCGTACTTAACCATGTAAGTACTAACAACATAAGCAAGCAAGATACGGCGAGACCATACCCGGAGAAAAACCGGAAAATACGGACAGGCCAGCTGAGATTGGTTTTTATAGCCACGTTATTTATTAGGTAGAAAAAATGATAGTTACTCCCCCGACTCAGAGCTTACGGAGCCATCATCATGAGTCTTTCTTAGGCGAATATTTTCACAAAACTTAAGTAGCCGGCCTCGCTCAGCGGTGACCAGGTCTGCAGGACCAATCATTTTTACAGTAATCAAGCTATCTGCGTTACCTGCGATCACTCCCAGCACAGCGGCATCATCCTGTGCGGACTTCCCCATAGCTCCAGCAAACCTACCAGAAGCAAAAACAACTACTCCATCCATATCCAGTAACTTCACAGTTGGTAGCTCATCCACACTAGCCAGCTCCGACTGATCAAACTGCTTTAACCACCGGTTTGCATTCGGTAGGACACCCCCGCGTGCTCGGCTAATATAAACTTCCCCACTACGCTTACCCTCACCAAAGCGGTAGTTAAATACACGCTGCTGTGTGCTAGGCACCTTACGCCACTCCATAGGCATCGGCACTACCAACGAATCACCACCCGTATCCCACATAGTGAGCACACGAGTATCCGTCACTTCAATAGCCTCAGGATCCTCGCCACATGAAACTATGAATGTAGTGAGCACCAGTAAAATCATTGCCCTCGGAATCATGTATACCCGATAACCCCGCAAACACCAGCACGCAAGCTGAATCAGCCCCTCAGCACCGCATTTTGCCACCTTTTGTAATCCTGTAAATTATCCCTTTGCACTAATGCCTCATCTGCCCATATTGCCGTAAGCCACAAGTAGCTACACTTTCTTACCATGACATCTAGAGAACGCTTCCTCGCCAGCATCCGCCGCCAGCCCACAGACCGCACCCCAGTTTGGGTAATGCGCCAAGCAGGCCGCTACCTTCCTGAATACCGTGCCCTCAAGGAGAAACACAGCTTTATTGAAATGGCTCAGACTCCCGAGCTAGCCACTCAAGTAACCCTTCAGCCACTACAGCGGTTCCCTCTTGATGCTGCCATTATTTTTTCAGACATCCTCATCATCCCTGAAGCACTCGGCCAGCCCTACCACTTCCGTGACAAATCTATAGGCGGAGGTATCGCCATGGACTACCTCTTAGACTCTGAAGCTAAAATCGACGCCCTAGATGGCTCAGGCATCGAGGAAAAACTCGCTTATCTCCCCGCCGCCCTGCGTATGACTAGGCAGGAAATCGGTGAAGATAAAACCCTCCTCGGCTTTGGCGGCTCACCATGGACACTTGCCGCCTACATGACAGAGGGAGGCTCCCTCAAAGACCTAGCAGCCCTCAAGTCCATGTTCTATTCAGAGCCAGCCCTCTTTGAGAAACTCATGCACAAGGTGACCGATGCCGTCATCGATTTATTTAAAATGCAGATCGAAGCCGGAATAGATGCCGTTCAGATTTTTGACTCCGCAGGCGCCTTCTGTCCCAGCCATCAGTATGAGGCCATGTCACTGAAGTGGATCAAAAAAATCACAGATTCCCTGCCAGATGATTTCCCCGTCATTATCTTTGCCAAAGGAATGGCACACCAGAAAGACGCCCTTTGCGCCACTGGTGCTAGCGTCTTGAGTGTAGATTGGACGATTGATCTACCCAGCTACTACGACTCCCTGCCTGACAACGTCGCTGTGCAAGGAAACCTAGACCCCCTCATCCTGACCTCCAGTGCTGACGTCGTCCGTAGCGAAACACGTATTTTACTAGAGAAAATGAAAGGTCGTCACGGTCATATTCTCAACCTCGGTCACGGTATCCTCCCCTCAGCTAAACCAGAGAACATGCAAGTCCTCTGTGAGACCGTTGCAGAGTTTTCTACCTCATAGCACATTTTTACAAATTAAATGCAATAGAACCTTAGTATAATCACTCCTAAGATTATGCATAAGTATTTAGCTCTTCTGACCATCCTTATCACCACCTGCACCTCTCAGGCGCAAGAAACTAAAGGTGGTATCCTTAACCAAGAGGCCCCAGCCATCACTGCTGACAAATGGGTATCACTACCTCCGGGCAGTAAAGCACCCACACCCGAGTCTCTGAAAGGTAAAATCGTCTACCTCTACTGCTTTCAGTCATGGTGCCCAGGATGCCATAGCTCAGGGTTTCCAACACTTCAGAAAGTCAGCACACATTATAAAGATGATAAAGATGTGCAGTGCATCACCATTCAAACTGTCTTTGAAGGCTTTCATACCAACACCACTCAGAAGGCTCTAAAAATGGCCAAAGACTATAAACTAACCGGTATCCCAGTTGGTCACAGTGGTAGTAAGGAAAAACCCTCCACTATTATGAGTGGGTTTAAAACACGCGGCACACCGTGGACCATAATCATTGGTAAAGACGGCATCGTTAAATACAATAGCTTCCACATTAAACCTGAAGCAGCCATCAAGCTCATCGACACACTTAAAAAGTAGTCAGAGCATTACAAAACTCTCTTGTAGTTTCATAGTTAAAAACCTCGGCCAGGGAACTGGCCGGGGTTTTTTTATCCCCTGATTATTACAAGCTCTCTTTTCTGATAACCCAGGTGCAGGTAGATAGCACGCTCCCCCACCTCTCGCTGACACTCAACGAACCCCGTAGCCTAACAGGGTCACAGAGGACAATATTATCCTCTAAATTATTCTTAAAAAACCTTCTCAGACCTAACCCATATTAAAGTATCGTAAAAAAATCAACTTGCAGCCATCTAGCTAATTATACATCCTCCAAATTGAAAACTATTAGTATGGATAATAACAACAGCCCCACACACACAAAGAGAGCATTCTCCAGTAACGTAGAGGAAAATGAACTCTGGGATCTAGATAGTAGTTGGGATGAAGAAGAGGTAAAACCTACCGAGGAGGTCACACCCGCTGAGCAGCCATCACCTGCAACACTCATCGCGGCCATACCCGCGCAAGCGCAAGAAACAGCACCTGTAGAGCTGACTTCCGAGCCCACCATTAGCACAGCATTTCCCGCACAGACGCCTGATCTCTTAGAGAAAATAGCAAAACCTCATACTGCGAACATACCGACACCTAATCATAACATCGCTAAGCCAGAGCCTCATCCAGAAAAGGACACCCCCGAGACCATCCCTGATGCAGCTCAAAAATCAGGCCTCAGTATTGTAGAAAAAATAGCCCTCAGCACACTGGCCATAGCCTTTCTCGGTCTAGCCATCTGGGGCTACTCATTCCTTAGAAAGCAAAACAAACTGGCAGATGACACACCAGAACTAAAATTCCCTATCAAAGGTGAATACACCACCATCAGCTCCCTTGATACTTTCTGGAAAAAAAATCAAGACCTCCCCGACACCAATAGCCAAGCCATTGCTGTCCCCGCCGTAAACATATCCATCTCCGAGAGCCGTAGCGACTCCGGAGCCATGCGTATTTATTTTCGTAATTCCGACAAAGAAAACGTAGGTGACCCTCTCACCATCCCAATTAACAATGGTCAGTTTAGTAATGGGGAAAAAAGTATTGAGATCACCGCTACTGATGGCTTTAGCTACGAAGGAGCCTTTAACGCCCACGTAATAGACCGCACCCTCTTATGGAGAGTGCAGATACTGGAGTCAGCCACGCTCAATGGCCGCAGCGATGATTTCAAAAAAATTATCGAGACCATCGTAGAGCCCATCAAAAAGTAATTTTAGGTAATCTACTCCAGAAGACTCTCAGCCATTGCGCGCACCTGGTCCCCACCCCCTCCTAACATACGGACTAACTCATCGATCCGGCCTGCACCGTCCACCTGCACGAGCTGGGAGCAAGTACGGCCATCACGCACCTCCTTACTCACTACAAAGTGGTGCGCAGCTACCGCCGCCACCTGAGGGAAATGGGTAATAGCTACCACCTGGTGCCTCTCACCTAGGTGAGCCATTTTTTCCCCCACAGCCCTGGCGATCTCCCCCCCCACATTGGCATCGATCTCATCAAACACCATCAAAGGTGTAGCATCCTGATCTGCCAACGCACTCTTTACAGACAGCATCACTCTAGAAATCTCACCACTAGAGGCAATCTTACGTAAAGGCTTTAATGGCTCTCCTGGATTTGGCCCAAACTCGAACTCCACGCCCTCTACCCCACCAGACTCAGGCATACTATGAGCCACTAATCTAACCTCAAAAGCAGCCTGTTTAAAGCCTAGCTCCTTCAGGTGCCGTGAAATCTCCTTCGCTAGCTTAGGAGCTGCCTTTCTCCGTTTGTCACTCAGCTTGCCACCCACTGTATTGACCAGCCTCAGTGCCAATACTGCATTATTTTCAAGTTCACCCAGACGGCCATCACGGTTTTCTACAGAATCTAATCTACCAGCTACCTCCTCACGGTGTGATAGCACATCCGTCAGAGTAGGCCCATACTTCCGCTTTAGATTTTCCAGCGTATTGATTCGTTCCTCCAGCGTAGCCAGCTCACTAGAATCTGTATTTAAATCTTCTAGATACCCACTTAAGCTACCATCTATTTCCTGTAGCTCCATCACCGCGCGCTCCAGCCCCTCTAAGGCATCTCGAAGGCTAGGGTCTAGCTTTTCTAAATCTCTACAGAGCTTCTGTAGCTGCCCCAGCCTATCTATCAAAGTATCTTCACCTTGGGAAATAAGCTGCATAGCACCACCAGCCAGCTCTAATAGACGTGAGCTATTCGTAGCTCGCTGGAAGCTACGCTCCAGTTCCTCTTCTTCATCCACATTAAGTTGCGCCTCATCGATCTCTGCTAGCTGATGACGTAATAGATCTAACTCTCGCTCACCCTCTACTCCAGATGACTGAAATTCACGCAGCGCATCTTCCGCCACTCGCCACTGCTGCCATGCTTGAAAATAATCACCACACAGATCGGTAGATCCCGCGTAAGCGTCTAACATAGATAGCTGGCGTTCCGTTGACAGCAGCCCCTGATGATCATGAGGTCCATGTAAATCTACCAAATACGCCCCCATACGCTTCAGCACCGCCAATGTCGCTGGAGAGTTATTGATAAACTGCTTGTTAGATGCCTGACCTATCACTCTCTTAACAATCAGCTGACCATCATCACAGGAGTCTATGCCACTATCTTCTAAAATGGCACTCACCGCAGGTGCGTCAGCTAGATCAAATACCGCCTCCACCGTGCAGTTCTCCTCGCCAGTACGGATTAGCGCCTTATCGGCACGTTCACCAAGAACGAGTTTAAGAGCTCCTACAATCACGGATTTACCCGCTCCGGTTTCCCCAGTTACGCCTACAAGGCCAGTATCTAACTGCCATACTAGCTTATCCACTAGTGCGAGATTATTAATTTTTAGTAAACTTAGCATGCTGTGTTTTTATACTCTTTCGACACACGGGTAATTATGCAAGGCTAGAGCCAAGTTGAAACCTGAAATTTCACTCACCTTTCTCGGCACCAGTACCTCCACTGGTGTACCTGTAATCGGCTGCACCTGTGCCATCTGCACATCTGGTGATCCGCTACTCATCCGCACGCGCTCATCCATCCATCTCCAAATAGGTGATATGTCCATACTAGTAGATAGCGGGCCAGACCTCCGTGAGCAGGCACTCCGTGAGGGTCTCGCCAAGGTAGATGCAGTAATCTACACCCATGCACACCTAGATCATATCACCGGCTTTGATGAGCTAAGAGCATTCTGCTGGCACCGCGAAGATCCACTCCCCCTCTACGGCTCACCTTCATGCCTAGGTGAAATACGCCGCATCTTCGAATGGGCATTTTCACCTACCAATATTTACAAAGGTTACATCAAGCCTGACCCCAAAGAAATTACAGGCCCTGTGCAGCTTAAAAAACTCACCGTCACCCCCATCCCCGTTATTCACGGCTCCGTGGAGACCCATGGCTACCGTTTTGACTACCCAGACATCCCCAGCTTTGCCTACATCCCTGATGTAAAAACCATCCCTAAGGAAAGCGCTGAACTATTAAAAAACATCCCCCTACTCATTATTGACTGCCTACACGAGCGCGAGCACCCCACTCATATGAGTCTAAAGGAATCTCTCGCCGCCTCAGAGAGCCTAGGTGCGCAGAAAACTTACCTTACCCACATCTCCCATGAGCTAGATGTGCATAATGTAAGTCTACCGCTAAATTGTAGCTTCGCACATGACGGCCTAAAACTTTCCATCTCCTGATCTAACTATGTATAAATTACTTATATTCCTCTTTTTTATCACCTCACTAGCTCAAGCAGCCCCCATTGCTCCGGAGCAAGTAGTAATTCTCTATAATAGCGACATTCCAGAGTCCCAGGACCTAGCGAAATACTACGCCAAGGCTAGAAAGATCCCCACAGCCAATTTGATAGGCCTGAGCCTCACCGCTAACGACGAAATTAGCAGACTAGACTATGACCTCTCACTCAGAGACCCTCTGCGTAAAATTTTCACCGCACGTGGCTACTGGACTATGGGGAAAAACAACCACGGTATAAACCTCCCTGTTAACAGTAAAATAAGCACACTAGTCTGCATGCGTGGAGTGCCATTTAAGATCAAACGCAGTGAAGTGGTAAAACAACACCCGCAGAAGCTCCCACCACACTTTGCCAAGGCTACCGAAGCTAGCGTTGACTCAGAGCTAGCTATGTCAGGTATCAACGGTGTCCCAATACTTGGCCCACTTAATAACCCTTACTTCAAAAAGAACCAAAGTATCACCCAGGCTCAGCTCCCCCACCTCTTGTTAGTAGGTAGAATTGATGGACCAAGTTATAGTATATGTAAAAGAATGATCTCTGATGCCATAGCAACGGAGCAGCAAGGTCTATGGGGCATGTGTTATCTCGACAAAGCCCTAAAGGGTTCAGCCTACGCTATCGGTGATCAATGGCTAGATAACATCGCACGTCTTAATGATAGCACGGGTATCCCTACAGTAATGGACTCTAACAAACAGACCTTTACCACTAACTACCCAATGAATGATGCCGCACTCTACTTCGGCTGGTACACCAGACATAAAAATGGCCCACTACTCCACCCTACCTTTAAATTCCGCCGTGGCGCTATTGCCGTGCACCTACACTCATACAGTGCTGAAAACTTGCGTGACCCTCATAAAGAATGGACAGGCTCCATCCTAGCTCACGGTGCCGCTGCCACATTGGGTAATGTCTATGAACCCTACCTACAGCTCACACATCACTTTGATATCTTTCACGCTAGCCTACTCAAAGGTTACACACTTGTAGAAGCCGCCTACATGGCCATCCCCTATTTATCATGGCAGAACGTCGTGCTCGGCGACCCTCTCTACCGCCCATTCCTACACCTGAATGGCACCGGCACGGTAGACTATGATGACCGTGACTTCCGCGCCATACGCGTCGCAAACCAGCGCTGGGGCAAGGAGCCAGAAACCATGGTTAAAAAACTCCGCACCACCGCCGCTGATAAAGGTAATGCACGTTTTTACGAATACCTTGGCCTCTGGTACTCTGCTCGTAAGCAACATGCTATCGCCAGCGCTTTCTTTGAGACAGCTAGTAAAAAACACATCAAAGAAGCTGACCGCCTACGCCAGTGGATCTACATTGCAGATATTCAGCGCAGCTTAGGCGAGAAAAAGAAATCCATAGCCACGCTCAAAAAAGCCCGCAATCTCTTTAAAAATGCCCCCGAGGTCAAATCCGTAGCCGGGCTCATCAACATCCTAGACCCACCACCGCCACCACCAGCAAAAAAGCCTGAAGTAAAGGCAAAGTAAGCCCCCTAGTTCGCATCATCCTGGTAGGGAAGTACACGGCCAGACTCCGCGCTCTCAGAAAGCCAAGCGAGGAGCTTATCAACATCCTCACTATCACCACGGATGGACTCTAGCGCCTGCCAGTCAATATGCGGGCGGGACTTTACAGAAGATATCTTTGTTACATCCAGACGCTCCATCAGTGCCTCTGTCTCCCTTGGGAGGGCATTAAGAATATTAGCAGGGCGCGGTAGATCATCTAGAATCTCAGCTGTTAGACCAAAGGTAGTCACACCTACTCCAAAAGTGATACTCAGACGGCGGATAGCATCAGAGAGAGCCTCATCTTCAATCGGTGCAGCATAGATCAGCTCACCACCCTGCGCCCATACTGAGGCACTTAGCGTCTGAAAAAAATCCTCACGGAATGAATGATGTGACGGGAGAATACGGAGGCGTGCTGCATGCAGGCGAAACGGCGGCAGTCCCAGATGAGACTTCAGCTTCAGTAATGGCCCATCCAGCTCATCATCACCACTACGCTCACCATCCACTAGAAGCATCTCTGGAAATTTCCAAAGATTACCCACTGGAGCGTCAGCACTAAAAGGCTCACGAAAGGCAAAGGGTAAACGGCCATTCACATCACACCACTTTTTTACAATCGCGCGGAACTTGCGGATACGCATCATTGCATGATCAACCTCTGATTGATCACCCTGAATGTCATCGAGCCGTCCTTGATACTGAGAGTATATCTCCTGCGCACTGGAAAGTGCCGGCACAGGGGAAGTGCGGCGGTAGTATCCCTGACCTTTTTCCACCTTCGCTATCGGTGAAGTAGGGTCACACGACATAATTGAAAAATGATAACGTAGGGATGCATCCGAGTAATTCCCCTCCAGCTTCATACGGATCAGACGGATAAGTTCAGTACCTTTGATAGCCTCCTTAGGGTTAGCTGGAAGGTATTCCGGTAAGGCGTCGGAGAGTTGCTTGCGTAAGCTCATAATAATTATAAAAAAGATAGGTGGAACCTGCCGCTATCAAATGCACTGAAACTACTTCGCTCAAGCATCATTTTTAAAATTTCAGATAAAAAATGATTTTTTGTGAATAACTATTTAATTCTTGCCGTCTACTTAAGTATGAAGTGTTATTTTTTCTGCATGAGTATTCTTTCCCGCCCCTCTTACATCACTGCTCTGATATTCACCTTCGCTCTCGCCTTTTCCCATCAGGTAAAAGCTGATGCTCAAGCTGATAAAATACTCGAGGGCGTGCGCCTTTCTGCCACTTTGCAGCAAAACAATTTAACAGGTCATCTAAGGAAAAAAGGCAGCCGTATACCCATCGGGCTCTTTTTACGCGGTGAGAACATTCAGTTCCAATTTTATAAAAAAAATACCTGGCAGAAGTTTCACATGCGCTTGAAGAAAAATGACTTCGACCTCTTTGAAATCATTAATGAAAAAACCCTCAAGTTCCCGGATGCCAAACTGAGTGAGCCTATTATGAAAACAGATCTCACCTATGAAGATCTGGCATTCCGCTTTCTCTACTGGCCCAACCCCAAAATTGAGGGCTCAGAAATAATCAAAACTCAAAAGTGCCATAAAATCCGCCTAACAAACCCAGGCAAAGGTGGCAGCTACAACATCGTCTACATCTGGGTGCATCAGAAATACGGAGCCCTCATGCAAGTCTCTGGCTATAACGGTAAAGGAGAGCTTATGAAGCGCTTTCACGTCACAAACACCATGAAAGTAGGCGACGTCCAGACCCTTGAAAAAATGAATGTAGAGACCTATAAAACTGGCACAAAAAAGGTCACCGGCATCACCTACATGGA
>JALZUC010000038.1 GCA_023301765.1 Akkermansiaceae bacterium
TCTAATCTTACAACTAACTTCACAACATGATGAAAATCTACACCACCATGCTCTGCATTATCTTCAGTACACTCATCACACAAGCTGAGCCTACGAAATCCCTACTCGATGTAGACCCAGACGTAATCTACATCAACGAACATATCGATCAAACAATCTACCTTCTGACCACCAAGCCCACCACAGTCTACGCCACCAAAAAAGGCACACGTAGACTCGGCGCATATCCGGCTAACACCAATGTGGAACTGCTAGCCATCACAGATAAAGCCTACCGTGTTAAGGGTCAGGCCAGCCATGCTGGTGTCACTGGATGGGTCAACCCCAAGTCTCTTGCATCCAAAGACAAAGACTTCATCGCTAATCTCAAAAAACTCTACCTTCGCCAACTCATCGTTAAAGAAATCATCGCCAAGAACGATATCGCCATAGGTATGACAACAGAAGAAGCCCTCAAATCTATAGGCAACCCCACTGAAACTGAGGTCAAACAAACACGTAAAGGTGAATCAGGAAAATGGCACTATATCGTACAAGAAGAACACAAGCACTACCGCATTATCAGAGATCCATACACCGGTAACCCCTACCGCCAGCTCTCCCATATTACTACCGAGGAAACATCACGCATTACCCTAGAGCTCGAGAATAACACCATCACCTCTGTTACCCGTAAGGACAAAAATGGCCCAGCCAAAGTGCGCATCATCCCAGTTCCAGTAGTTTTTCAGAAATAAGACCCGCAATAAAAACTCTAGCCACCAGGCTTCGTCCGGTGCCCACCAAAGTATTTTTCACTGCGGTACCTCAGCCACACACGTAAAGTCTGTGGCACTTGCTCTCGCTGTTCCTTAGTCAGCGTCTCATACAGAGCCATTACCGTGTCACGTTCACGACGGCACGCCTTATTTCTATGCGCGTCCCAGTGCCCACGTGCCAAGCGGATACGCCTATTTACCTCCTTCACCAGAGCCTTACCTGTGAGAGGTCTATTACTCTGTTTCTTCTTAGCAGGCACAATTAGAATCTAAGTCACTCCCCCAGAAACTGCAAACTGTAAACTCACTCAAACATCTCCAACTGAGGATCATCCCGTTCATCCATCAGCCTGACACCTATCCCCAATAACCTAACAGCCTTTCCAGCACCACGTGACCACGCCTCGTCTAACAAGTCTCTAAAAACCCCCTCACTCATCCTCACCTGCGCACTCTCCGCCGTAGTTCTACTAAAATCAAAAAACTTTAGCTTCACCACCAGTGCTCGCACCTGACGATCACGGTATCTTTCATCTAGCAGCTTACTAACCCCCTCATACATACCCCGCATCACTGGTAATAACTCCGCCAAATTCACCACATCCACAGCAAAAGTATTCTCCTTACTAATCGACTTTCTACTACGGTGAGGCCTCACCTCACGCTCATCAAAACCGCGGCACAGACCATGTAACTCAATACCCCACTTACCAAACCTCCGTGACAACTCAAATTTATCCAACCTCTGTAAATCTCCACACGTCACCACCTTTATCCTACTTAACTTCTCCTGCATCCTCTTCCCCACTCCCCAGAGCTTTGCCACAGGTAACTCAGACATAAAAGCAGCTATACCCTCCTCCCTCACCTCAAACTGCCCATTAGGTTTATTCCAATCACTCGCAATCTTTGCCAACATCTTATTAGGTGCTATACCAGCGGATGCACTGAGCCCTGTTTCTTCAAAAATCTGTGCCCTCACCTCCCGTGCAATAGCTGAGCCCGAGCTCCCCCAATGGCTCACATCCAGATACGCCTCATCCAGCGACAACGGCTCTATTAACTCCGTAAATCTACCAAAGATAGCACGAATCTTAGCAGACTCTGCCCGGTACAAATCAAAGCGCACCGGCAGCATAACAAGCTGCGGGCATAACTTCACCGCCTTAAAACCAGGCATCGCAGAGCATACACCATATTTCCTCGCCTCATAATTCGCTGCACAGATCACCCCCCTGCGGCTAGAGCCTCCTACAGCCACTGGCAGCCCGCTAAGCTCAGGCTGCTCGCGCTCCTCCACCGCCGCGTAGAAACAATCCATATCTATGTGAATACACTTCCTCATCCCTTCACCCCCAGCATCCACCAGCTAGCCCTTAAGCGCAAAAAAATAAAATCATTTAAGCTCAAAAGCAAACTCGCCCCCTCCCTACAGAAATCATAAGATATTTTCTCCCAGCAGAACCAAAAACACCTTGTCAAATGGCCCACCATAACTTAGGAAGCCAGCAGCCTTTGACACGCCGCCTTACCAACTAAGGGAAATTAAAGGACTTAGCTCCTCACAGAGCTATAAAAGCGGCGGATTTCCCAACCAAAATTGAGCCCCCCTGGTTTAAGGGAGGACAACTACCTAATACAATGGTCAACGAACTAATTAATGAAATGGTCGACGCTGGAGTTCACTACGGACACCAGACTCGCAAGTGGAACCCGAAGATGAAGCCTTACCTCATGAAGGACAAAGGAGGGATCTACATCATCAACCTCGAAGAAACAGTTAAATGCCTAGATAAAGCGTCTGACTTCATCGGTGAACTCACCGGCAAGGGCAAAAAAGTCCTCTTCGTAGGATGTAAGCGCCAAGCACAAGACTCAGTGCGCGAAGCTGCAGAAGCAATCGGCCAATACTACGTGAATCACCGCTGGCTTGGTGGCACACTCACTAACCTCTCCACCATCCGTCGTTCAGTTGAGCGTCTCAAATACCTTGAAGACATCGAGAAGTCACCTGACTTCAAAAAAATGTCCAAGAAAGAACTCTCCGCACTCGGTCGTGAGCGTAATAAACTCTTCCGCAACCTTCGTGGTGTGCGTGAGATGGACAAACTTCCTGCCGCCATGGTTATTGTAGACTCCGCTCGTGAGACTATCGCCGTTGCAGAAGCACGCCGTCTTAACATCCCAGTAATCGCTATTGTAGATACTAATGCAGACCCTGCTGTAGTAGATTACCCAATCCCAGGTAACGATGACGCCACTCGCTCCATCCGCCTCATCCTCCAAAACCTCGTCGATTCCATCGCCGTTGCTAAGGACTGATCCATTTACTAAATCACTTATCTCCTAAACTAATATTACCATGGCTATTACCGCATCAGCTGTTCAAGAGCTCCGTAAAATAACCAATGCAGGCATGATGGCCTGTAAGAAAGCCCTCACAGAAACTGACGGCGACCTTGATTCCGCAGTGAAGCTACTTCGTGAAAAGGGTATTGTTAAGTCAGCAGGTCGTTCAGACCGTGAAACATCAGAAGGCCTCGTATCTGCGCATGTTGCAGAATGTGCTAAAAGCGGCATACTTGCTGAAGTAAACTGTGAAACTGACTTCGTTGCTAAAAACGAAGCCTTTGGCGCATTTGTTACAGACATCACTAAAACTGTTGCTGAATCTGACGCTGCAGATGCAGAAACCGCAGGTGCTGTTCCCTTCGTAGATGGTACCGTGCAAGACGCACTTGGTGCTAAGTTCACCGAACTTGGTGAAGTAATTAAAATCAAGCAAGTTACACGTTTTGACGCTAGCGGTAACGGTGCAGTCTCCAGCTACATCCACATGGGTGGTAAAGTTGGTGTTCTACTTGAACTCAGTGCTGAAAATGCTGACACCAAGGACAACGCTATCTTCCAAGAGCTCTCACGTGATATCTGTCTTCACATCGCCGCATCTAACCCTGCTGGCCTTACTCGTGACGACATTGACGCCACCACTATTGAGGAGGAAAATGAGATCAACCGTAAGCAACTAGAAGCTGACGGCAAGCCAGCTGAGATCATCGAAAAGATCCTCATTGGTAAAATCAACAAATACTTCTCAGAGTCCTGCCTCATTGATCAGGCCTTTGTTAAAGATCCTGAACTCAGCATCAAAAAGCTCCTAGCAGCTAAAAGCAAGGAGCTAGGTGACACTGTAGACATCGCACGCTACGCGCGCTTCAGCATCGGTGCTTAATCCTAAGTAACTACCAAATCTACAAAGCCCGCCCTGCTCCCAAGCACGGCGGGCTTTTTTGTCTAGCGCTAGACTATATAGTCCGCTGCAGAATCTCGATTAAAAGATAGTATTATAGCACAACTGGCAGACATATTCAAGCTGCTGTAGCCTTCTTCAGTAAGATCTACTGTCATTAAATGACTTATCCCAAAACTTTGGTGTAGCCGTCAAAATATTGGCTATATGGACAAAAAATCAATAACCCCAGTCCTCATTGAGGACTGGGGTTATTGATGGTGGGCAGGGAAGGATTCGAACCTTCGTACACTTACGTGAGCAGATTTACAGTCTGCCGCCTTTAACCACTCGGCCACCTACCCAGTAGGTTGTGTGTGGGTCTCTCGTGAGACGGGTGATTAAATACGCTCACACAACTCTACTGACAAGGTAAAAATAAGATTTACCCTAGGTTTTTATGTAAAGATCTCGCTTACAGCTCTGCCTTTATGAGCCACCTGGAATGGTCGCCCTGAGGGGGAGAGTAAAATAGCACTCGTATCCATGCCTAAAGCCTTCGCAATAGTGGCATTAAAGTCCTGAACAGTAACTTTATTATCTTTTACTTTATTACCCTTAGAATCTGTAGATCCATATACCATACCTTGCTTTATTCCACCTCCTGCTAAGAGGCTAGAATAGGCAGATGGGTGGTGGTCACGGCCATTATTATGCCTTTCTATAATACTAGGGGTTCTGCCAAATTCTGTGGTGAGTACTACAAGAGTGCTATCCAGCATACCTTTATTATGTAAATCTGTGATCAGTGCAGCGTATGTCTGATCCAGCACTTTACAACGCGCCTCAACAGCCTTGAAGTTATCATAGTGTGTATCCCAGCCGCCTAGACTAACTTCTACAAACCTAACGCCATGCTCTACTAGGCGGCGTGCCAGTAGACACCCTTGCCCAAAAGAGTTTTTCCCATAGGCTTCTTTCGCTGATTTAGGCTCAGCATTAATATCAAAAGCTTTTAGGTCCTTGCTTTTCATTAAACTTACAGCCTCTTTATAGAGCGAATCATAAGAGTCAGCTGCTGCATTGTTATGTTTTTCATGAAACCCTTTGTTAAGCTTATCAGCAAGGCTCAGACGCCTATCAAAATCTTCTGCACTTACAGATGAAGCACGCACACTATCCTTGAGGCCTTCATCAGCTCTCCCTAGAGGAACCCCTCCATGCTTAGTCTCAAAAAAACCAGGAGAGGCGTCAGCAGGATTAGTACCTACAGTTACAAACCCCGGAATCTCTTTATTTTTACGCCCCTTGAGCTTCATCGTCCACGCTCCAAGAGTAGGGTGAACTATCGTCCCCCGTGGAGCATAGCTACGGTGCAGCATATATTGACCCCGATCATGGGCACCATTGATCGACGTCATTGAACGTATGAGGCATACCTTATCCATTACCTCAGCGGTTTTTGGAAGATATTGACTGATTTGAATACCATCAGCACTTGTATTAATAGCCTCCACCGGTCCCTGGACCTCTTTTTTATCAGCTTTCATATCAAAGGTATCGATATGACTCATTCCTCCTGACATATTAAGAAATATAACCGCTTCCGCCGGGTTCTTTGATTGCTGAGATGATTGACCAAAGGCACTACTAGCAACGCTACCTCCAATCATGGGGGCTAGACCGACACCAAGATAAGTGCGGGCAGCATTCATCATGAATGCACGTCTTGAAAGTTCGTCTTGTTTGTTTAGCTCTTTCATTATTGAATATATTTTATGTTTATCGGGTGTTTATTAATCTATTAACTTTAAGGGATAAATAGAAACTCCCTAGTATTCACAAGAGCTGAAACAATGTTACGATAACCCTCGTCACCACGCTCTTTCACTTCTTCCTGCATAATTATCATTTCACTATCAGTGGGTAGCCGTGAGAGAGTTCCCATGAACAGAGAGCGGATACGATCTTGCTCGGTTCCTTTAGATAGCTTGTGGATATGTGCTCTATGATTGGCCACCACTAGTTTCTCTACTTGACCATTCATCATAGAAAGGACTTGAGTTGGGTTTGACTCTCTAGTTGCGGAGTCTAGTAAAACTCGATCTGATTGTCCAAATATACGAAGTACGTGCCCTGCTGGTGCCGGTGACTCTAGCTCTGAAGCACGCGCAATCCCTTTCATGGCAACGCGTGAGTCTTCTCTTTTACGATTAGACGATTTGCTGCTATTATTCATATCATCCATTAACTGCTTAGTGTATTCAAGTAGTTCCTGTGGTGTATCTAGGGCAAGCACTTCCTTCTGAAGTTCTTGCATAGTCATTTGTCCATCGCGGATGACCTTACCTGTGAAAACAATATCATCTGCTGATCCACGTGTAGGTAGTTTATCTGGATTACCGGATATGAGAGTAACTAGTGAATCCCAGTATTGTTCTGCACTCATACGTTCGATCTTTCTACCATCAAAGATCGGCTGTTCACCAAATGCTGGTGGCTTATTAGACGATTCAAAAGCATACACTCGTGTGAGCATAAGCACCTGTTGGAATGCCTTTAGATCATAGTTTAGGTCTTGCATCAGGCGCACAAGATAATTTGTCATCTCTGGTGATGTAGTACGATTTGCCTCTACATATTCATCAATAGGCTCAAAAAGACCCGTTCCGATGATACGCTTCCACATGCGATTAGTGATGATAGTGGTAAATTGAATATTTTCAGGTGATGCCACCCACGCTGCAAAACGCTCCATGCCATCAGAATCATTACTTCGATCTGACATGCGCACAGACTTTCCAAATGGAGTTTTAGCTCCCACCCACTCATTAGGATCACCATCACTGTATTGGTAATCATCTGGTAGTTTTATGCGGCCTGTGCCAGCCCCGGTGAGTGAGCTATAGTAAACCTCGTCACCTAGGTATCTTACTAACCTCCCTAGCGGCGTATTTTGGGTGCCCTTTTTGCCCATATCCCCCCAGAGTTCACCCCATACTTTTTTCTTAATGTCTGTTTGCCCATTAGAGAAGGCTGCCAGGCGGTAGAAGTCCATACGCTCCCAGTTATCAAATGGATGATCGTGGCACTGCGCACACTCCATACGTGTGCCAAGGAAAAGGCGCATGGTATTGGACATATTATCAAGAGGCATACCTTTGTCCCTGATATAGTAGCCTACAGCTCCATTTTCCCAGATAGAACCTTGTGCAGAGAGCAGCTCGCGTGTCATGTCATGATATGGCATATTCTCACGTACTGCTTTGCGTACCCATGCCATGTAAGGTGCCGCTGTCCTGCGCGATTCAAAATCTTCTTGGACTCTAAGCATGTCCACTAGCCAATTACCCATATGGCTATCATAGCCTTTTGATTTCATGAGATAACGTACTAGCAGTAATCTCTTATTGGGATCCTCTGATTCCAGAAATACTCTAGCCTCTTCAACTGTGGGTATACGCCCAGCAGCTAAAAGAAAACTACGGCGTAAAAATACAGCATCAGTGGCGTCCTTAGGTATACTTGCACGCTTCCGCTTATAAATCTTGGCTATATGCACATCTACCTTACGAGCAGCGGCAATAAGCTCTTTTTCAGTAAATTCCTTCTTGTCTTTAATCTGCGCATGAATAGCAGTAGCGGAAAATGACAGGCCTAATGTGCAAGCCCCTGCAACAAGTAAGGCACGTGGAGTGGAGCGATTCAGAACGCTAAGGTTATGAGGTTTATTCAAAGGCATTTGTATAATGTCGCATTTATTTGAGAATCCTACAATGACTATTATAAAAAACATGCCTCTTAGAGGCTAAGCTCCAAGTAATAGACGGCAATCATGCCTAGCTACTTTTGAAAGTGGAGTATACAGTATCTTTTAGACATCAAGATCTATAATACTCGAAAGATGTATACTCTCTAATATATTAGAGTAGCTATTGGGTAATCTCTTATCAGCTAGGGTGATCTTGGAGCCAACTAGTAAGTGCTTCATCCTCCGCGCGCATGAGAATGGATACTTTTTCCTCTTCTGCAAGTCTTGCCAGACGTTTAGGGGTCTCTAATATATCTTTACCTAGTTGCTCTATAATAGTGTCTGGAAACTTAGCAGGATGAGCAGTCTCTAGAATCACAGTATTATCTTCTGGATGCTCCGTTAACCAAGCTTGGGCCGCTAAGTAAGCTACTGCGCCGTGGGGGTCTATAACGTAGTCGAACTTCTCATACACCTCTTTTATAGCAGCACATGTTGCTTCATCATTATAGGCAAATCCACTGATACTTTCTTTCATAGCATGCCACTCACCACCAAAAATTTCTTTCATTCTAGCGAAGTTACTAGGCGCCCCCACATCCATAGCATTTGATAATGTAGGTATTGATGGTCGGGGCTCGTATTTTGAGCTACTCAAATATTGAGGTACGATGTCATTGATATTAGTAGCTGCTATCATATGGTCTATATTTAGTCCCATTCTGGTGGCCAATAAAAGGGCTGTCAGATTCCCGAAATTACCACTTGGAATAACAAAAACCGGGGGCTTTTCGAACTGTCGGGCAGCCTCAAAGTAATAGAGCATCTGCGGAATTAATCTAGCGATGTTAATCGAGTTAGCAGATGTTAAATTACATGCTTTGGAAGTTTCTTCATTAAGAAATGCGGCTTTTACCATACGTTGACAGTCATCAAAACTACCGTCTATTTCCAAAGCTGTAATATTACCGCCAAGTGCTGTTAACTGCTTTTCCTGAAGCCCACTAACTTTCCCAGTAGGGTAGAGTATAATCACGCGGGTTCCAGGCACGTTATGAAACGCGTCTGCTACTGCCCCTCCGGTGTCACCTGATGTAGCCACGAGCACGGTAAGAGTGCCTTCAGAGTCACGGCTCAGCCACGCCATTATGCGCGCCATAAACCGTGCACCAAAATCTTTAAAAGCCAGCGTAGGCCCGTGAAACAACTCCAGCACATGGCATGAGTTATCCAGCCTAATAACTGGAGCTGGGAAATTAATAGCCTCTTTGACTATCTTGGATAGCTCAGACTCAGGCACAGCACCTTGAAGCATACAGGACACGACTCGGTAAGCCATTTCTTGAAAATCTAGACTTTTCCAATCTTTCCAAAAACCATCACCTAGTACGGGAATATTTTCCGGCATGTAGAGGCCGTTGTCAGCAGGTAACGAGCGGAGTATAGCCTCACCAAAATCCACATATTTTTCTGGGTTATTTGTGCTGAATAAGCGCATAAATTTAATGCTGAGCTGCTACTAGGTATTTCGCAAGTGTGATCATTATCAATTACTGCTTCGATTTCCTAATATGGATGAATTCTTATCTAATCTGGTGAACCCTATTCTACACAGTTCTGTTTCAGGAACCTCTATAGAGGTAAAGTTCGGCCATGGCCTCTCGTTACAAAAAACGACTTTCAGAAATTAATCTGAAAGTCGCTGAAATTATTAATCGCCTGTGGTTATTTCCTAAAATGGAATATCATCACTATCTTCAAAGTTACCACCTTGCGCTGGTGAACCTCCTTGAGGTGGCTGCTGTGACTGACCACCTGTGTTTTGCTGTTGAGGCTGACCTCCACCTTGTGATTGTGGAGCGCCACCACCAGAAGAACCCATCAACTGAATGTTATCTGCTACTACCTTAAGCTTGGACCGCTTCTGCCCAGTAGTTTTATCATCCCAAGAGTCCATGTGAAGGCGGCCTTCCACAAAGAGGGGCTTACCTTTTCCGGAATACTGCTGAGCAACTTCTGCTGTGCGCCCCCACAGTGTTATATCTACAAAGGTCGTCTCTTCGATACGCTCACCACTCTCTCCATTACGCACACGGTTAACGGCTAAGCCGATGTCTGCAACTGCAGTGCCCTTAGGAGTGTAACGGAGCTCAATCTCACGGGTCACATTTCCCATGAGCATTACTTTGTTTAGATTAGCCATAACTTAGAGTCTAATATTATTAAGAGCGTTTCTGCAATGCAGAACTCACTCCATAGCTTGGCTGATATTTTGTATCAGCCAAGCTATAGGAAAAAAACTATGCGAGGCGTTGGTAGTGCTGAAGGTGCACAGTACCGTTTAGCGTCAGCTTATTTTGAATTTCTTCAATAGCTGTAGGCTCAGCTTCAAAAATGTAATTCACATAGTGACCACCTTCGAGGTGACGTGCATTGTAGGCAAACTTGCGACGACCAATCTGCTGGATCTCGTCCATCTTTGCTCCACCTGCTTCCATTTCCTTGGCCACTGCGGACACAAGATCATTAATGCTATCTTCTTGACCTTTAGAATTGAGAACAATTAGGCCTTCGTATTTTCTGCTCATTACTGTGCTATATTTTGATTTTAAAATGTGATGACTGATGTTTGTTAGAAAAACAAGCTCATCAATCTTCTTTCCTTGAATTGTAGGTGTTGGCAGCTGCTTCGACCCCTTCAGAAAGCGAAAGCTGAACAGCTTCTGCTGCAGTTGCAAGCGTGTTTTCTAAATGATTACGCTCTTCCTTGGAAAAATCCCCAAGAACATGCCCTATCATACCTCCTGGATCCGCAGATCCTATCCCTATTTTCAATCTAGGAAACCGATCTGTTCCAAGATGACTAATGATCGACTTAATACCATTATGCCCTCCGGCTGAACCGGTCATACGGAAACGTAAGCTACCAAAAGGTAGTGCCACATCATCATACACCACGAGTACCTGCTCGGCCTGCCATTTATAAAACCGAAGTACCGCACCTACTGACTGGCCGCTCTCATTCATGAAGGTTTGCGGCTTGATCATGATCGCTCCCTTACCTGCTATTTTGGCCACATGCGCACGCCAACGTAGATGGCCCGCCAAATCAGCGCCATAGCTACTAGCAAGTCGATCGATGACTAAGAAGCCTATGTTATGCCGCGTGGACTCGTATTTCCTACCCGGATTCCCCAGACCTACGATAAGCTTGATATCTGTCATGAGTTATAGTGTAGAGACAAAAACAGCTCGAAGCCAAGGCTCCGAGCTGGGATAAATTATTTTTTCTCAGAGAGACCTATGCTTCAGCAGCTTTCTCAGCTGAAGCTTCAGGCTCAGATCCTTCTTCAGCACCTTCTGCACTCTTAGCAACACGGGTCTTAGCAACGATGCCGATAACAACATCATCATTAAGCGTAGCTGAAACACCTTCAGGAAGGTTCAGATTTCCGATATTGTGAATATCTCCAATTTCCATCTCAGAAACATCAGAACTGAGTGTTTCAGGAAGGTCTTTAGGTAGACAGCGAACCTCAAGGCTATAGAGCATCTGCTCAAGAACACCACCAGCTTTCACACCAGCTGGCTCACCTACAAGTTCAAGAGGAATATTCGCGTTAATCTCTGTCTTCTCGTCAACAGCGAGGAAGTCAACATGCAGAATTTCACCAGTGAGGGCATTGTGCTGAATGTCTTGAAGAAATCCGAGCTGAGGCTTGTCACCCTCGACATCAAGATTAACAAGGATGGAGTCAGACGCGGCATTCTTAAGCATATCGCGAAGAATCTTTGCGTCTATTTTTACATTTTTATTATCTGATCCCCCGCCGTAGATGACAGATGGGACGTAGCCCTCACGGCGCATTTGCTTGAGAACACCGGAACCGGTGCGAGCACGCGCGTCGGCTTTTAAAGTTTGTGGTTTAGCCATTTTATAAATTAGTTAAATGAATTGATCGAGATGGAGCAGTCCGAAAAAACGCTAACGGCTGGTAGTAAGTGAGTATGTTAGCGTCTTTGCCGGGCGGGTCTTTACCACTTTAGACCTCAATGTCAAAGAGAGAAGTAACAGATTTTCCATCATGGATGCGGCTGATAGCATCTCCGAGAAGCCCGGCTACCGAAATAGTCGTTACTTTTTCCCCATAGGCTTGAGGTACTGAGTCTGTTGTAAGTAGCTCTTTAATAGCAGATTCAGCGATGCGTTTACGCCCCATTTCGCCAAGCACACCGTGGGAAACTCCGGCGTAAATGCTCTTTGCTCCATTTTCTTGAAGAATTTGAGCCGCTGCGCAGAGTGTCCCAGCTGTCTCTGTCATATCATCCACAAGTAGCACATTTCGTCCCTCTACATTACCTATTACATTCATCGCCTCCACCTTTGTAGCACTGACGCGGTGCTTAGCTACTATAGCTAGCTCTGCACCAAGTTTATCAGCATAGGAACGTGCCATCTTAACACCCCCAACATCTGGAGAGACCACCGTGAGATTACTGGCGTCTTCACCATGTTTATCACGAAGGTATTTGATAAAAACTGGTTTGGCGTAGAGATGGTCTACGGGAATATCGAAAAAGCCCTGAATTTGAGCGGCGTGAAGATCCATAGTAAGGACTCGATCTACCCCTGCAGCAGAAATCAAGTTTGCCACTAACTTCGCTGTAATCGGCACCCTTGGTTGATCTTTTCGATCTTGGCGGGCGTAGCCAAAAAACGGTATCACCGCAGTGATTCTACCTGCGCTAGCGCGCTTTGCCGCATCAACCATAATGAGCATCTCCATCAGATTATGATTAGTGGCCGGACAAGTTGGCTGAATCAAATAAACATCCTCTCCACGGATATTTTCATTAATCTGAACAAACGTCTCTCCATCTGGAAATGAGTCTACATTCACATCCGCAAGCCCCGTCCCAAGGTGCGTGGCTATCTTCTCTGCTAGCTCTCTATGAGCCTTTCCGCTGAATAATTTCATCTTGGTCTATTAGGGTTAACTTCTGCTAGTTCAGATCATGTAACAGGAATATGACATGACAATAGCAAAGGCTAAAAAAGAGTCCTTATATTAAATTATTTCGCCCCTCTGCCAAAAAGAACAGCAGGAATGGTCATAATCAATAACTTCATATCAATCCACAGTGACCAATTGTCGATATATTCTAGATCCATCTTCACCCAGTCTTCCCACTCAGTAATCATATTACGCCCACCTGCCTGCCAAGTACAAGTGATACCAGGTTTTACACTAAGTCTACGCCGGTGCTCAGATTTTTCAAACTCCGCAACCTCGTAAACAGGTAACGGCCTCGGGCCTACTAAACTCATATCACCAGAGATAACGTTAAGCATTTGCGGGAACTCATCAATACTCCACTTCCTCAAAAGCCTGGCAAATGGGAAAACACGAGGGTCATTTTCCAGCTTAAATACCGGCCCACTCATCTCATTTCCCATATCCTCTTTTACCTGAGCTAATTTCGCCTCAGCATCCACCACCATCGTCCTAAATTTCCACATTTTAAAAGACTTACCATATTTCCCAGCACGCTCTTGCCGAAAAAATACTGATGCTCCTGGACTAGCTAGCCTAATACCAATCATCGCAAATAACCAAATTGGAGATGTAAGAAGAATAAATATACAGGCCCCTACTCGATCCATCGCCGATTTAAATAATAGTGCCCATGAAAGTTCGGGTGTGGTGCGTAATACTAGCATTGGCTTTCCTCCTAAATTATCAAACATAGGCCGAGATACTTGCGTACGGATAAACCCGGCTGATACCCACACCTCAATACCTTGTTTTTCACAAAGCTCCACAGCTCGTGAAATTTGCCTAAACGCAGTATCTCCAGATGCAATAATCACCCTTTGCACAGAGTTATCCACAAGTAAGCCTTCTAGTTCCTCAAAATCCTGAGAGTCTAAATTAAACTTATCAACCACCTCCCAGTAATCGGTGACGGTATGAGGCATCGCTTTTAGCAGCTTTTCAATATCCAGCGAGGTGCCAGTGATAATAACCCGTTCTTTAAGTCCACTTCCCTCTCGTGCAGAGTTTTTCAACTTTTGCCTAACAATTAAACTTCTAATCAAGAGCAATACGGCAGTCAGCCCAAAACCAACGGCTAACACAAGACGACTAGAAGGCGGCATTTTGAAAAACACAACCATCACAGCAACGGCTACACCAATAACGACAAAGCACCGTAGCATCTGAGACAATAGCTCCGGCACCGTCTTCCTCAGTATATTTTGGTAAAATCCAAATTTTTCCAAAACCAGAGGCGTGAAGGGCACAGCTATATATAGCAACCAAGAAATCTCATTGAGCCCCAGCTCATTAGCCTCCCCCATACCAAATAGAGGGCGCAGGATAGGTCGCAGCTTATCTGCTAGCCAAAATGCAACAAAAACCAGAAAGGCATCACATATCTGTAATGCCTGGATAGAAAATAACTCTCTTTGTCTAGAACCTAGCATAAATATTACTTATATAATGTAAAACATAGTCAGTCCGATAATTCTTACTGACACTAATTTGAACTTAATTAATCGCCCCCCCGATTATTGATCAATTACAAGTGGGGCTAACTCTCTGATGAAATCTTCAAGAATTTGCTCTGTTTGTTCTAAATTAAGCGCTTGCGATGAATCGATTAAACCCTGATCAGCATACACTTGCGTAACGGGCATCGAAAAAGTAGCATAAGCCCACTGTTGATCATAGCCCTTGAACAAACGGTCTTTCATATCTGTAAACGTCCTCGTATAATGGCTTTCTGTAATCGTTTCATGACCAAAAAATGTATAATACTGAAGGCGCTGCACATTAATTTCTCTACCATCTTTAAGAGTCACCAGCTTAGAGTGTACAATTGTACGAAACGGTATATCAAAACCGCTTCCTAAAACATTTTTAAGTAATACCTTTTTTTCAACTAACAAGTTCCACCCCTGCGAACGCAAACATCGCTCAGGTCTATGGATGCTATTATTAAGATCTTTTCCTGAGAAAACTACTGAAACCTCTACTGCAGGTGCCAAAGGTACAGCTAAATTAATATATTGCGCACGAGCAAACTCTGTATCTTTTGCTAAAATATCAAGTTCAATGCCAGTAATCGAAACCCGCTTTCCCCTCATTGTGCTAAACTCCATTGGCAAGTCCCGCACTAATCTGGACCCCTTCATCCGTTCCGATTTCGGCAATAACCAAATCATCGAATACCCAACTGCCAAAATAGCAGATAGTATGTAAATACGTTTGTGTGTAGAACTCATTAGTATGCTCCTCTCAATATAGCCTTCCCTCTAACTACTGCACCCTTTTTCTAACTACCTTGTAATTTTGTTTTCTGTTAAAGGCACGATCAATAAAAAATAACCCCGTTAATGCAATGGGGAAGAAAAACAACAAGCCCGCCCAGTCATGATAAACTCCTGCAGCAAAATCGCTAAAACCCATCTCAGCCAGAACAAGAATTGTAAAAATTCTGAAAAAATTAGCAACCAACGCCAGTGGTAGAGAACACGCAAACAAAGCTGCCATTTTCCATAGCCTATTTTGAGTAAAATAGGCATATACAGCAGAAATCATTACCAATGCCATCAGTGAACGTATCCCACTGCAGCCTTCTGCAATATTTAAAGAATTCCAGCTATCAGTGGCCGAACGAATTTCATTCCCTGAATTAATTAGCTTCATTCCCAACATTGTACCAACCGTGTAAGAGGACTGTGTCACTAGGATCTGTAATGCATTTGTTGCTTGTTGTAGGCCCGGAACCGATATTGCGAACCACCAGAAAAAAGCCGGAAATATCATATGTTTAGCTACACCCCAACCACGGATATACACCACACTCCCTAGTATCAAAAAGGGTAACCCTATCAAGGGCAAGCGTGGCTGAAGTGTCCTAACCGAAGCTATATAAAGTAATATCGCAAAACCAACACCCAATAACCCTGCCCAATCTCCCTTAACAGGCTCCTGCTTCATCTTGGGCAAGGCTAATCCTACAAACATTATAAATAGCACGGGCACAGCCCATCCATGTATAAAATCTCTTTTCCAAGAATCTGCCATGTAGAGTAAAAGTCGTTCATTGGACGTAGAGCTATTTGGATAAACCGGAAGAATTACCCAAAATACGACCATCACAATGCTAAGAGCCATTAAAGGTAACGCGTAGCTACTGTATTTAAATTGATTATTCATAGTTGATAAATCAGATGAAACCACCCTTTTTTTAAAGGGGATAAGAGCTCTCGCGATCCATAGTGTCCATCTCTTTTTTAGCTGATAAAATATACAAAACCATTATCACAAAAACTCCCAAACCATAAAGAACAATGAATTCCCAAAACATACCCACAGCCCATGCTAGCCCTATAAAAAATCTGTAAATCGGTTCATCAATGTATAAGCTTACTGCCTTTTTTAGATGCCACCACAAATTATATTTTCTTGTATCCTCTCGCAAACGATCAGTTTTATACATTACCTCCTCCTTCAGCCACATCAATACACACAAGACGGTACGAAATGTTAAAAAAAGAACTATTACCCCAAGGGATACATCATAATCCCCTAGCCATATTCCCCCAACTCCATATGCTAAAATACAAGGTAATATCATACCCGAGCTCAAATCTGCCATCTTATCACTAAGTGAACCAAAGCTAGTCTCCTGGCCTGTCGCTCGAGCAAGCGGGCCGTCGGCACAATCAAACGCATAGCCAAGCTGTAGCCCTAGAATAAGAAACACACCTGCCCACACAGTTCCTTGTCCAACATATAGGGCTAAACACGCAGCGGTAATCGTAAGCGCTGCAGATATCACAGAAATCATATTCGGTGACACCCCCATTCTTGATGCAAGGTACGCAACCACCGCGCCTACCCGGTAGCTAAAATTCCGAGTAACCCAAATTGTCTGTCTCCCTCGCATTTCCCAGAAGTCTTGATATCTATATTTTCTATCTTCCTTCATCTCTCTTTGATCATTTTTTTAAGCATTTCCATCAGACCTTGTTCAGTCAACCTTCGAGGATTGTTGTTAACTCTTTCGGGGTTAAAACCGTTTTTTAAAATCACCTCTATATCCTGAGATGATTCTACTCCCAATCTAGACAAGTCTGATTCTAGTCCGATTTCATTAAGCCGCTGAATCAGTACTTCTGCCCCTTCTGAGGCATTTTTACATCCTAGTATATCGATGACCTCCTTTAATCGTGATCTCACCCATTCGCTTCCACGGGGGTCTATACAGTCCGTATCGTTCACCTCCATATTGTATGTTAAAAAATGAGGTGTTAACAATCCCACAGCATGGCCGTGAGGTATATTATAGAATGAAGTCAATGCATATGAAACTGCATGCGGCGCAGTTGTTTTGGTTATATTGATTGCCACTCCAGCTAAATGGGATGCTCGTGCAATCTTTTCTAGTGATTGTGGGGTTCTTTCATTAACGGCCTCTGTCATAGACGACCAGGCTAACGACATAGCCTCTTTTGCTATCAATAGTGATTGCTCAGTTGAATAAATCGACCAGTAAGACTCTATAGCCTGGCACAGGGCATCCATTCCGCTTGATGCCGCTACCGACTTCGGTAAACTTTGTAACAAAGTCGGAATTACTACAGCATAATCAGGAAGTAATTTCTCATGAGCTACTGAAAATTTTTGTTTCCCCTGATAGACAACTGCAAAATGTGTTGCCTCACTCCCAGATCCTGCCGTGGTGGGAATAGCCACGAGCGGCACATCGGCAGGCACTAAATCCTCAACACCTTTTAAATAATCCGAAACAGGGTTGTCACTATGCCAAAATGCCTTAAGTAATTTACCCATGTCTATGACGCTCCCGCCACCAATGGTAATGATCGCGTCATAAGTTCTGTCGCTCTTTATAGATGATAAAATTTGGACAACGTCATCCGCTTTGGGGTTCGTTTGAAATTCGTAAACTCTACGCACATTCACATCCTTCAGCACAATGCCGAGGGAGACTTCCGCCCCGGAAGAAGAATAAGCACTATTGCCAGTAACTAGCAGAACAGATTTAACAAAGTTAGCATCTAAAAAGTGAGCGAGCTTCCCCCATCCATCGTCCCCAATATAACTTCTTTTTTCAACATCATTGCTCATTATAACTTAGCTCATCAAATGAGCCATAAAATCTTTTTTATTTTCAATAGGAGTGGTTGTAGGGCGTCCTAGGTTTGACCTCGCTCCGGACATTACTCGAATCTCAATCAAACAAGCTACCCCCAAATTCCTTACGCGTCTGAGTTCATTTCGTATTCCCTCAGTCGAATTAACACTAACGGCTTCCACGTATCCACAAGCCTTTGCAACAGCAGGTATGTCGATATCAAAACCTACAGTAGGCTGCCCTCCAACAGAGTCATGCTTCCCGTTATTTACAACAATATGTATAAGATTCCCCCCCTGATACTGACCGGTAACACCAAGTGACCCCATATGCATGATTACGGCACCGTCACCATCAATGCAGTAGACTTTTTTATCTTTCTTTGAAAGTGCCACTCCCATGGCAATTTGAGAACAATGTCCCATACTACCCACAGTGAGAAAGTCTTGCTCATGGCCTTGCCCTCTCTTCTCACGGCATTCATAAACCTCACGTGAAATCATTCCCGTAGTTGAAACAACCACATCATTTGCTGCTATTTCGCTTAGTATAGTCTCCAAGGCCTCTTCTCGTTTCAAAGAAATACCAGTCGGTTTTTCCTCAGTAAACTTTCTTAAGTATGGAGCAAAAGTATTTTTCCGAACAATCAAAGCTGTAGGACACTTCAAATCTAGCGCCATCGCTAACATTTCCTTTAACACATGGTGAGCACTTGCATCGTCATTTGGGAGGATTTTATAAGGTATCCCTATTGTCTCTAGTAAATCAAGTGTCACCTCGCCCTGTTTAACGTGCTGAGGTTCATCTTTCACTCCAGGCTCACCTCGCCACCCAATCAACAGTAGCATTGGAATCGAATATACTTTTGTATCTGTAAGCGAAAGCAAAGGATTAACAGTATTCCCAAATCCAGAATTCTGCATATAGACCATGCCCGGTTTGCCTGTTGCTAAATAGCTACCCGCAGCAAGCCCAATCGCAGCACCTTCGTTAGCCGCAATAATATGTTCATTTCCATCTGATTCTTCCGTGATGCACGCGCAGACCTCCTTAAGTAAGGAATCAGGAATGCCAGTATATAAACTCAATCCCTCATCAGAAAGAGCATCAAAAAACTTATTACAGTCTAACATAGATATATCCTAAAAATTAATCCTCAATCAGTTTCAAAATTTCTTTAACTGGCATACAGAACTCGTTTGCTTCTAAGCTTCTTTTATTTTTCAAAATAACTTCCGCAGTGTTTTTCATCGCTGGATATGCACTTCTGAGTAGATGATTAGCATAAATGACAACACTAAAGCCCATATCCGCTAATTCATTTTCATATAAATGTTTATACGTCGTTGGGACGCAAATCAATGGCACCCTGTTTTCAAATTTATTATAAGCATCACAAAATTCTTTAATTTCTTCCCCGTCTTGCTCCCGGCTATGGATCATAATAGCATCTGATCCAGCTTGAATATACGCTTGAGCACGCTCTAAGGCATCGTCCATCCCTTGATTCGCAATCAAACTTTCAATACGAGCAACAATCATAAACTCGTTCGTTACTTGAGCCTGCTTCCCTGCATGAATTTTTTCACACATCGCCTCCTTTTTGAGCAAAATCTGGCGTCTATCAGTGCCAAATAGTGAATTTTGCTTAAGTCCTTGCTTGTCTTCAATAATTACGGCTGAGACACCCATACGCTCAAGAGACCTCACCATTTTAGTGAAATGCTCTGTAATGCCCCCAGTATCACCATCGTAAATGATTGGTTTTGTTGTAATATCAAGAATCTCATTAATAGTCTGGGCTCTAGATGTTCTATCAACAAATTCAATATCTGGCCGACCTTTCGCGGTAGAGTCAGTGAGGCTACTTAACCAAATAGCATCAAATTCTTCCACTTTACCTGCATCTTGCACACTGGCGTGCTCCACAATCAGTCCCGAGAGTCCATTATGAGCTTCCATGACTCTTACAATCGGCTTCGATCCAATAAGTCGCCTTAGTTTACCCAATCTAATCCCAGGAGTCGTTCCAATATCTTTGACTGCGTTATTAAGTGCGGTAGAAGATAAACCTTCTGTATATTTGGGTTCAATTAATTCGCCCCCCCAAAGTTTCAATACTTCAATGACACGGTTACGAGTTTCCTTCTGCGGACCAGTTTTCCAATCATCTCCATGAACCACATAATCAGGCCTGAGGGCCTCCAAGTTAGCAACATAATCAAGCGTTTCTTGCGGCACTACCCTCGCTACTCCTTTAACGTTTTCTATGATCACCTTACGTTGCTCAAATGGTAGACTCGGTAACCTTTTATAGCTCGCAATTGCTTTATCCGTTAAGAGTCCAACAGTGACACTGCCATATTGCCTAGCCTTATCTATTATATTAATATGGCCAGGGTGAATAAGATCCGCACTCATCCCTACATAAACTGTTTTTTCTCTACTCATACTATACTTAGTTCAGATTAATTTTATTCGTCCTGCTAGAGATAATCTTTAGGTAACTAAAAACTGGCTTACACCTCACTAATAAAAACATTCCCACCTACAAATTATTGTCCAAGCCCAGTTTTCTTAAAAAACTTAACTAACTCTTTTACTTCCAGATAAGCAGGCTCTGCAAGTTTATCCTCCTTACCTTTTAATACCACATTATGAATATGGTAGTTTTTCTCCGCTTTAATGAGTAATGGATATGCTAATTCTGGTTTGCGTTGATACCATAAATACTTAGCATGCCGGAGGTAATGCTCTCCCATCTCACGTCTGATATTCGATCTCAAACTGTTAATATGATAGTTTTTTGATTTTTTCTCCAATGCATCAAACATCACCCCTGCTTCATCATATTCATCAATTGAATCTAACATTCTGCAGTATTCTATCACTACCATAAACCGCAGCTCAACAGTGTCGCTACCATGCACTTTGCCATTTTCTAGAATCTCTAACGCCCTTAAGTAATGATGTGTGGCTCCCTCCGTATCTCCCTTTAGCCATAACGAGCCAGCCCACTGCCTCTGCATGTCCGTCCACTTAGTACGGATTCTAAATAATCGCTCACGAGACGAAGCTATCTCATCTACCATAGTATAATAATTATCTGCTTCCTCAAAATTTTTAGAATAAGTTAGTAAAATCGCTAAATTAATTTTTGCTACTGGGTCATATGGATGTCTCAACTCAGCCGCTTTATAATAGCTCATCGCTTGATCAAACTTTTGTTTTCTGACTTCACCCTCTATCTTTTCACCCTGAAGTCTATATAAGGCTCCTAATCTCAAATACCTTCTATAGCTAGGTGCACTCTCAACAGCCTTTTCCAGACTGGGTATCCACACCTCATCATCTACCTCATCAGGCACCCAAGTCCCTGTTTCTGTAACCATCTTATTAGCTAATAACGGCAGACCCCCTCTGAACTGTTTAGCGCCATGATAAAGCGCAGTTATCCCCAGTGTAAGTAATATAGCTATTAACAGGATTATAGAAACCCACTGTTTATCAGTTTTTCTATCTCTTGCAGCAGGTAAAACCCAAATAGCACAACACACAAAAATCAATAGGTTTGCCAGTAAGTGCGTTCTGAAATCAGCAACGATATGCACGCCAACTATTACCATACCAGTAACCCCAGCTATAGAAAGTGCCATAGCATTAGAGCCACCATTAAGTGCACTCTCAGGGAGCTTAGCTGAAATAGACCGTATTTGAATGACCCCCTGCGATAAATGCCAACCGATAAGGCCAATTATTATGAGGAAACCTACAATGCCGTAATCCGCTAATAGCTGCAGATACTCATTATGAGCAAATTCAGGATTTGCCTCACCTGTATCTAAGTTAGGGCTCCAATAACGAAAACATTCATAAGCATAACTACGGCTACCAGCACCAAAGATGGGATGCTCCACAAATTGCTCAACAGCCATCGACCAGTAGGCTAAGCGTACATCAGAATCAAAAACTACATCCACGCCCTCGGCCTTGATCGCACGAGACTGGAACACCCAAACAGTCGCCACTATAAACATTACAACCCCAAGGCCACTAGCAATAAATGTGCCCAACCTGAATCTACTTCGTATCTTGGCCTCTTGACTCTCCACAGAGAACCATAGCAATGCTAACATCGCTATGCCTCCCACTCCTAAGCTAACAATAGCTGATCTAGATTGAGTAAAACAGACACAAAGTAATGCAAATAAGCCTACAACTACCAATAGGGCTCTTACCCACTTTGGTGACCGCCCCCATATACCCAGAGATAGCGACACTACGCCAGAGACCGCTGCGAAATTAGCAAAGCTACCGCGATATCCATACATCCCCGTTATCACCTCATTATCGATCCGTTCGGCAGATGTAAATAACCACACTAAGCCATATCCCTCGTTACCGAACATCTGCAACAAGGCAGCGCCTAGATGCAAACAAAGTATTGATATAACAGTCCAGGCCAATGCTGTTCTACCAAGTGGATAACCAAGAACTTGACCGCCCAATAAATAAAATAAAACCGCAGCTAAGATCAAAAACTGATCCTCAAGTGCTAAATCCTGAACTGGTGATAACCATGAGCGCACCAAGAAATACACAGTGGCCAGTAATATAGGTAATAACCAAGTAATTCTAATCTGTATGTTGGTAGTAACCAGGCAGCTCACAATAGCTGTGAGGCCAATCAAAATCATCGCCGGGCCTTGTAAAACAAGACTATGGGTAACCCCAAGACAGCACGCTATGACTAAAGCCAAGCATAACATAAATATTAAACAAACTCTCATGCTTCTACATTAGTATTAATTGTATCTCTAAATACCTGTTCCATTCTTGAGATGAAAACATCCTTCGTGAAATTTTCGGTATAATGCTTTACCCCTGCTGCACCCATCGATTTACGCAAACCTTGATTACTTAGAAGTTTCTCAACGGCCTGTAGCAACGAATCAGGGCACCGCACTTTACACATTTCTGCACACCCACTATCGCCAATGACATGTGGTATACCACGCCAACGATTAGTAACAATGGGTAGGCCGAATGCCATCGCCTCAATTAATACTAAACCAAATGTTTCCGTAGGGTGCTGCGTTGGAAAAAGGAAAACATCTCCATCCGCATAAGCTTGCCACTTAGCATTGCCGGATAAAACCCCTGAAAAATGAAACATATCAAAAACATCTGCTGATTGACTTAGAGTCTTAAATTTATTCTCAGTATCAAGTGATGACCAGCCGCCGACTAATTGAAAACAAACAGAATACCCATTTATTTTAAGTGACTTAGCCAAATCTATAAGATCAAAAACACCTTTTTCCTCAGATAACATACCTACATACAGTAAATTCACATTATCAGTTTTAGAAGGTTGTCGCTGAGCACTACCAACATCCAGACCATTCATGACTACAACATTTTCTTGAGCATTAAAATACTCACCAGAAGGAGGTGTTGTAATATTAACATCTATCGAACAATCCATCCTGCCATATGCAAACAAAGCGAGTTTTTTAATGATTCTCCTCTCATCGAGGAATTCACCTAATCCTCCCGCGTGATGATGGTATACAACTTTAGGAAACATCCAACGCACAGCCAACAAGTAGACAATGTCTCTGATTATTGGCGTGATATTGGGACTAGCAGGAAGGTAATATAAGGCCTTTGGCCTGCATCTAAAGACGATACTCCACGTAGCAACAATTAAACATACTAGTCTCCACACCTTATGCCATGAAGCCACACCTACAGAATCAAGGTCATCGCTAAAGCCCATCCGTAACCGCTGCACTCTTAACTCGCCCCAGTCATGATCGAATAACATCGCTGTGACTACGGCTTGGCCATGCAGTGGCGGTGGGGTTTGCCCAACTAACAAAATATCAGCTCTTTTACTCATACGTAGACATCACAATTGCTAATAGGCCACTTTGCACCGTATTTTACTAAAAGCTCTACCACCCAGTATTCAATTTTTATTAGGTCGATGCATTCTAACTAAGAACTGGCGTTGCACTTTGAATGCAAAATGCATGAGAGCATCGATAACAGAATTTATTTGCTCATTACTAGTTAATTGCGGTGCGTAGGATCTACGGATAGCAATCGATTCAGCATATTGTAGCTGTAGATCAAGTTGTTCATCAATGCCTCGTGCACCTAGATGTTTCTGACTTAGGTTTTTACCATGCAATCTAAAATCAGCTAAAACCTCAGGAAGATACACAAACTTTTTATCCGCATGAATGAGTCTATTATAATATTCGCCGTCCATAACATATTTAAAATCAATATTAAGTAAGTGTCCCTCATTCATGACTGTCTCACGTCTATAAAATGTAGCTGTGGATGCTATATAACATAAATGTGCCAACATCATTTTACGTAAAGGGTAAACGTTCATTGTTCTTTGATAGCTACCGTCCCCCCCCACAAAGTTCCAGCATCCATAGATCACATCAGCATCGGGCTGTCCTTCAGCAAACAGCTTCACCTTGGCTAAGGCACCCGGTAAAAAGTAATCATCAGTATTAAGCCACATAACCCACTTACCTCGCGCCACTTTAAAGCCCTTGTTAATAGCATCAGACATTCCTCTGTCGCCCTCTACTGTTAAACTCACGTGATCATACTCCCTAATAATATCAAGTGTCCCATCTGTTGAACCTGCATCATAGACAAGGTGTTCCACAGTTACTCCATCCTGATCTCTTACACTATCCAAACACTCTCGAATATACCTCGAGTAATTATAACTTGGCGTAACAATCGTAAAATCGACTTCTTCACTCATAGTTTTAAATTTAATATTATCAGTCAAATAGACTGCTTTTATAGATTTTTGATTACTTTACATGGATTCCCACCAGCCAAGACCCCAGTAGGAATATCTTTTACAACAACAGACCCGGCGCCAATGACGGAACCATCACCAATAGTTACACCTTTCAACACAATCGATCTAGCGCCTATGAAGACCCCTTTGCCAATGTGAACAGGCTCTGATACTATTGAGTTCTCGGAGCCTAGAGGTATCTCATGAAAATCATGATCTACGATCAGGCAACCTGAACCAATCATTGCACCTTCACCAATGGTGATCTTTCTAGATGCCCAAATCACTGTATTGGAAATACCAGATCCCTTTTTTAATTCGAGGATCGCACCAGGGCGATCAGCTACTAAGGAAGAAGGACAGCCAGGACTTAAGCGATTAGCCCAACGAGATGAAACAACAGATACTGCGTCGTTTAAAATGATTTTTGCTTTGTTATCTTTTTTTACCGAGGGAATTCCAATCACCTGAACCCCATCCTTTAAATCTAAACCTTTCAATTTAAGCCAAGATTTACAAAAAAAGTTTATCAAACTTATTATGACTGTTTTCATTTTTAAACTTAATATTTCGGTTACCAATAACACCCACCTTCAATCGAATCAGCTCCAGCTGGCTTATCCTCCGCAAGTGGTTCTATCCAGTGTTCATTTATGAATGACTTAGGCACACGATTATTTTGTGTAACATAACGTTTAGTTTTAATTCCAAACAACGGATCAATCGATCCCCCCATATTAATACCTACTTTCCCTATTTTTTTTGCGTAACTAACAAGCTGATTCGAATAGCCTCCAGCAGCCGCTAATACTATTTCAGGGTCATAGTCATCTATATAACCACGCATCTTAATCAGCTCTTCTTCTGAGGATAGACTTGTATTACTTGGATCAACCAATGGCGAAAACGGAGACCTCAATAGATTGTAATCTGCATCTGGCAGCGAGAATTTAACATGCTCAAATATTTTTTCTTTTATTGTGAGTTGCTTCTCAATGGTCTTTACATTTGATGTTACAATTAAAATTTTCTTCCCACTGCACGCTGAAAGCCATGACACATTATCCAGCATAGCATGTACAATAGTAGAGTTACCCAGTGCCACACATTTATCCAAGTAATACCTGAGGATGTATAATTCTATAAAATTATAATAAACTGCGAACATATCCATTTCTTGGATAACTGAACGATAAGATTCCCCCCAGGCTCGATAGTATTCCTCGTCATCTGGATATATCCCAGCATTTACTGACATGCCTTTTCGCGTGCTTTTATAGTTAATTTTAACCCAATCAGGGTGTTTATCACCATTATAAGCACAGAAGCCGTTAAGTTCGCTAACACCTAAACGGCCTAGAGCAAATGGTTTTTCTTCATGGATGGCATTTATGATCTGTTCTGATAAGATTTGCGGTGAATTATAGCTACCTTTAACTAGGCCAAGTCTATAGGCCGTTTTCACGGCCTTTCTACGTAGTAGTTGTTTTGATATTAGCATTACTGTTTATAAGATTTGTTAATATGTCTAAAGCTTTTATATTGTTAGTTATTTAATAGTCTCTCATACTGTTCGTTAAGTAAGCTCGCAATTTTTCGCGGACCAAGATCATCTAATACCAGAGTTCGAGCTCTCGATCTTTCTTCAAAAAGATCCTCTCCTATGCCTAATTCGGTTTGATGTAAAATTGCCTCTGCTAAGTCTTCAGCGTTCCGTTGGGAAACAATTGTACCATTCCCGTATTTCTCAATATTTTCTGCCATACCAGTATTTTCTGTAACAATACAATGGCAATAACAAAGTAATGCTTCAATGACTTGATTTCCAAACGTTTCGCCATAAGAAGGTGCTACCAAGATATTTACGGCTGCTAGCCCCTTACGTAAACTGATCGGCGAAACCTGCCCGTGCCTATAAAACCGATGTCCTGTTGCTTCTATAGCCGAAATTTCTCTATGCACATAATCATCAGAGCCTCCTTCTCCATAAATATGGAGCTCCATAGGGTTCTTAGTTGAATCTATTAATTCTATGGCTTGTCTTACAAGATGAAAACCCTTGCGCTCACATATGGTCCCAACAAAAGCTAATCTCCTTGGATCTTTAGTCGCTACAGGTGGATCAAGGAATGTACCTGTAATTGTATTGGGTATAATAGTACAATCCAATTTAGGGTATAATTGATTTACAACATTCCCAAACTGCCTCGATTTAACAATGACCTGAGAGGTCTTATTCAAGACCCTTCTCTCCAGGTATTCAATAATCTTAGGGGCAGAGATAGTAGCTACAGGGTTCTTTTCATTATAATCTTCATAAAGAGCTTGAAGCGTAATTATCTTAGGTATTTTTAATTTATACGCGGCTAATCCATAGGCGTCTTCTAGTCCATGAACATGTAATAATGACGGCGTTAAATTTTTAATAGTATTTTTTAACCGTATTATATCGCACGTAAATAGTGTCCAACATCTGAGGCGTGACTGAGCTTTAAGGTATATTATATTCACCTTGTTATAGGTCAGCATGTGGTCACAGGATGCTCCTTTGACAAGTGTGATAACAGTAACCTCAAAATCTGTATGTCTACATACTGCTATTGCTTGGTCCAATACCCAGCGTCCAGGATGCCTTTTGACCTTTCCATAGTCAGGATGATCTTCAAGTAATGGTATATGTCCTAATATAAATATTTTTTTACTCATAATAGTATCCGACTCCAAGAAGTTGCTATCGAAGTAATCACTCTCTGGCTTCATACCAACGTTGCTCTTTAAGTCCATTATTAACCGCGCATGTTAACCCCAAAAATAAGCCCCCGCCCATAGCTAAAACTGCAACATCACCACTACTCAAGGAACGCATAACACCGAAAAACATAAAGAAGAATATCATAGCCATCAGGGATCTAGGCCAAATGGGAAGATCCGCTATGTGTCCTAATGACCAGCTACGCTTCAATACAAAAATTTGTAGTATGAGCCACGCTATGGCACAAGGGATACCAAAAGAGGCCGACAGACCTAACCATGTACTATGCCAGTTTTTACCCGCAATATGAGGAAATGCAAGTATGTCATCTTCTGAAAACTTAATTTGATGAACGTATGAGGTATCATTCATTAGCTGGAAATCATCTATAGTAAGACTAACCCCTTTCCCAATAATTGGCCTTTCTTTTATATTGATGATAGCCCATCGGTTTAATGTCTCACGAAAAATATCATTAGTGGAGTCTTCAACCTCATGACTCCAATCAGCAGGAATAAACGCAATTACTCGCTGAAATTGAAGCGGAATAGGTGTCACATAATTCTGCATTACCACAGCACCCATAATTGCTAAACTACCAAGCATAATAACGGCCATTGCAATGACAGCTTCACGGTGCCAAAAACATGCTATAATCGGAATAACGCAGCAACCTGCAAAAGCCATCCGTTTACCTGAAAACATACAGATGGCTAATAGTAAAACATAGGCTGCTACTTTCCATGGAGTTTTAATAATATTCGATGGACTGAACCTTGCAAACATCAGGAATACACCACCTAAAGAAATAAGAGATAGCCCCTGCTGCCAGCTATAGAACCCTGATTCAGCACCAATAGCCCTATAACCAATAAAAGTACTAATGGCCGTGTAGACCCCCGTCAGGGCAGAAGCGCTGAATAATAAATAACATACTCTCTTGGCTTGCTTATCGCGAATAGACATCTGACTCAACATCATCATGCCTACTACTGCTATAATAACGGTTAGATAACGTCTACCACCTACTGCTTCAGCCCCTAAAATAGCTAAGCCTCCACCATTGATCAATGCTATCAGTATTACCCACCCGCCGTAGATCAACATGGGCCACCAATCTGCAATTCTTATTTTGAAGTTTTTACGTCCTTGTATTACGGCTAAGACCATTAATCCGCTAAACATCGTAACAACCATCTCGGCTAAACTAATTGACCGGCCTGCAAACAAAGGTATGGCAGGAAGCTCAGCCAACATTGCAAATGGTAATAAATACCAGGTTCTTAACCCCAGTAATAAAAATATCGGAATACTGAATATCAGAACCATACTGATATACACAGTTTGGAATTCACCTTGCCCAACCTGAACTGCCAAGATAATAGCAACGATCAGACCTATTATTACGATAAACAGAGCAATTAATTTATTATTCATAAAATCTTAATATCTTTAAACTTTTTGGTGATTTTTAGCGTACACAAATACGTAATATAGCATGAGTATCGTAGATACTAGCATCGTTATTTGGATCAAATAGACTATTCCAATTGCGTTTTTTACAAACAACAAACCACCTCCAACTGCCATAGAAATTGCCAATATATTGATAATTGCCTGGGATTTAAAAAACTTTCGGCCCTGCATCAGGGAGCACGTTAAATGATAAATACCCTGCACAGCACCAAACATAGCAAAAGCTTTGAAATAAGGGACTGCGGGTAGCCAATCAGAACCAAAGACAAATAATACTATGTCATCAGCCCATAAGAGCCACAAAAGGCCAAAGGAAATACCCGAAATAAACAAAACCCCGGCCCGTCTAATATAAATCCTCCATAAAGAAGCAATCTCCTTTGTTTTACTAAAAATAACAATTGCTGGCCCGCCAGCCAATGCTCCTAGTATAAGAAATGACAGTGGGCCATAATTATAAGCTCTATTATAATAGCCCACATCAGCTTTACTGCTAATCGTGCCTACAACAATCTTGTCAGCACGAGTATAGATCATTTGTGAGCAATGGCACAGCCATTGCCAAAAGGCAGGTCTAACTATCGCGTAGAAATTTTTTATGATAACTGGTTGCTTCGTGATTTCTCGTGGATTATACCTCCTCATTACGAGCCAGTTCACCAAGGGGCCAATCCATACGGTTCCTATTAAAGCCCATACACCACATCCCATCAAAGCAAGTGGTATCGTTATTAATGCTGCAATAGGTGTAAATATTAGCTTTACTTTAAAGTTCTGCTTAAACTTCATCTTACCTTCTAGATCACAGCGTAATAAATTACTAAATTTATCAATGGCTGAGAAAAAACCGTAAAGAAATATTACGGCACAAACTTCTACAGAAACACCCCATAGCAGACAACCCACTGAAACAATTGTTATCACAAGCATTTCAACATAGGTTAAAAACTTTGTCATCGCCCAGGCTGACCCAAATCCTTTTTTCTGATAATACGGATCTACACGAACTAAATTCCCAATTTCCCACTGCGTTAATAGAGACGCCACTACAGCGATACTTATACCCAAAGCATAAATACCAAACTCTTCAGGAAGAATAAGCCTCGCTAGTATAACACTGTATAGCAGCCCCCAACCCCGTTCAGCGTAATTTGCTAAACTCTGCCAGTAAGTTGCTGATTCCCCAATTTTTTTCATTAGAGATTTTAACATCGTAACTCAATTCTACACAAAAGGCTTAACAAGTAGTTAGAGCATAAGGTTTAACTAATATTATATTTATTAGGTGAATTACGTGGCCTCATGATCCCAAGCCCACCAATAATACCTGACTTTTGATAATTTAAATCAAACTCTTTACACCATTCTGATGCTATTCTTTCCTCACTTTCTCTATCTATATCATCTAGAAACACTACAAAATCTTCGGCAAGGTAATCACGTAATTTGTGTAACGCAGGGTATCTAGCATTATAGCCTGTACTTGCTATTGGTGCATCCACTAGCAGAACGTCAAAAGGCTTGTAATTCAACTTGGCTGCAACATCGTCATTATCTAAATCATACCATTTATAACTTCTACCGTTGATGTCTTGAGGCACTAATTCGGCGTGAATAAATTCACAAGCATGTTTGTAACCACCTAGATTTTTCTCTGTCACTTTAATCCAACCCTGATCATTTTCCAAACTAACCATATTCGCACCACGTTCACTCAGGAATTTTGATAACATCACAGTAGACATACCACAGCCAATTTCTAATACCCTTGATCTGTTATGTATGAGTATTTCGTTATACATCATAGCTACAGCACTCGGCCGTAGTGCGGAACCAGTCCAAGGAAGGTATTCATCTATATATGGCTTTAGTCTCTGTAATGCTTTGGCATCATGGATCTCCTGTAAAACAGTACGATTAAGTGTCGAGTCATAGTGCTTAAATAGCTTTTTAATTATTTGCTTCATAGAAGATAAATATGATTCTTAATTATTATACTTTTAGATCGCCGATTTTTTCTGCCTATCAAAAATATTATACCATATATAGAGACTATTATAAGTTAGATACCTCTTATATAATCTACGAGGCTCTTTACAAATTCTATAAAACCACTCTAGCCCGGATTTCTGAATCCATATGGGGGCTTGCTTAACTTCCCCAGCATGAAAAGTAAAGGCAGCACCGATACCAAAATAGACGCCTAGTGGCAGCTCGTCTTTGTGTTTAGCAATCCAGCGTTCTTGCTTCGGACACCCCAGACCAACCCATATAAGATTAGCATTAGTCGCCTTAATTTTCTGACAAATACGCTCAAATTCATTATCCGTCCAGTCACCAAATGGTGGAGAATAGGAGCCCACGATACTTGTGCGGGGAAACTCCTGAGCAAAACGCGTATTTAGTTTATCTAATGTGGTTTGTTGCCCGCCTAGAAAAAAGTGTCTGTATTCGCCCTTACCTTCTGTTGCTTCGATCGTCTTTAACATCAAAGTAGGGCCATATACTCGATCCGTAAGTTTTTCCTTCTCAGAAACTTTTCTATTAACCGACCACAGTAAAGGCATACCGTCTGGGCAGATAAGATCAAATCTACTCATTGCCTCTCCAAACGTGCTATCATGCCTTGCTAGTGCGGCAACATGGGTATTGGCAGCTTCTACAGCATAGGCTCTGTCAGCCATAATAGCCGCAGTCTTGATCCACTGAATAGCTCCTGCGTAGCTGGTTACAGCCACAGGAAGGCCTATGATATCTTTAGTGACTATAATTGGAAGAGTTACCGCCATAGTTTATTAATCTTGGTAGAGTTGTATACTCTGTTCCAACAACGGCTTTTTACAGACCACTTCTTAACTCTCATTGCTGAGCACTAGACATGAAAAGTGAGGGTGTTCACCCCGTTTACTTGTCACGTAGGTTACCACCTTTTTCTTCTTTCAAATAACACTGGTAAGCCGAAGCAAGCCCTTCGTCTAAAGGAACTGTTGGAGACCAGTGCAGTGATTTTAATATGGAGTTATCCATTAACTTACGCGGTGTACCATCTGGTTTTGTAGTGTCTGTTTCTATGGAGCCTTGATACCCAACTACTTTGGCAACGCTCTCGGCTAGTTCTAGAATAGTGACGTCATCGCCATAACCAACATTGACCCAGTCTGGTGGACTCTCCACTGCCATAAGATGGAAACATGCACTGGCTAGGTCGTCAACATAGAGGAACTCACGGCGAGGTGTTCCTGTTCCCCATATTGTTACACTGCTTGCCCCCGCCAGCTTCGCCTCATGAAATCGACGTAGCATGGCTGGTATGACATGTGAATTTTCCGTATGATAATTATCACCAGGGCCATAGAGATTAGTAGGCATAGCTGCGTGGTATTTGACACCATATTGGCTACTGTAATACTGGCATAACTTTAACCCAGCAATCTTGGCTACAGCATATGCTTCATTGGTAGGCTCTAAATCTGAGGTAAGCAGGCAACCCTCTGGCATTGGCTGAGGTGCATGCTTCGGATAAATACATGAGCTACCTAGAAAAAGTAATTCTCTAATACCCGCTTGGTATGAGCCTTCGATGGCATTTGCAGCAATCATGAGGTTCTTGTATATAAAGTCTGCAGGGTAGGTGCTATTTGCATGGATACCTCCCACTTTAGCCGCGGCAACGATTACTTGTGTGGGTGTATTAGACGCCAGATACTCATGGGTCTGCTTCTGATTCGTGAGATCTAACTCCCTACTGGATGGCTGCAGGATATCTTTATAACCACGTTTGTGAGCTTCACGAATGAGAGCCGATCCCACCATACCACCTGAACCTAAAATGAGAAGTTTCATGCTTATTATAAAAATGAATGAGCTAAGTGACAGGCTGATTTTACTCTTTTGTCATGGAGACGCTGTATCCGTGGGACTCAAGTAGCGCATGACGTCTGGCATGATCTAGATCATGAGCAATCATTTCCGCACACATTTTCTCCACAGATATTTCAGGAACCCAACCTAGTTTTTCTTTTGCTTTAGTAGGATCACCTAACAAGGTCTCCACCTCTGCCGGGCGGAAATACCGTGGATCTACTCGGACTATAACATCTCCTATTGAGACACCAGGTGTGCTAGTAACATCGTCAACGGATTTCACCACCGCTACTTCTTCAAGTCCATCTCCCTTAAATTCCAGATCTATACCAGCTTCCTTTGCTGACATTCTGACAAATTCACGTACAGATATTTGCTTGCCCGTGGCTATTACAAAATCATCAGCTTCCTCTTGCTGGAGCATCATCCACTGCATACGCACATAATCTTTAGCATGACCCCAGTCACGTAAAGCATCCATATTTCCAAGATATAAACATTTTTCTACACCTTGAGAGATGTTTGCTATCGCACGGGTAATCTTACGGGTGACAAATGTTTCTCCCCGTCTAGGTGATTCATGGTTAAACAGTATACCATTACAGGCATAAATGCCGTATGATTCACGATAGTTTACTGTAATCCAGTAGGCATACATCTTAGCTACGCCATATGGTGATCGAGGGTGAAATGGTGTGGTTTCACGTTGTGGAATTTCTTGAACATCACCGTATAGCTCTGACGTAGAAGCCTGGTAGAAGCGCGTTTTCTTTTCTAGTCCGAGGAACCGGATTGCCTCCAAAAGGCGTAAAGCTCCGAGCGCGTCAACATCCGCAGTGTATTCAGGGGACTCAAAGGAAACTGCCACGTGAGATTGCGCCCCTAGATTATAGACTTCATCAGGTTCTATCTCACCTAACAATCGTGTTAGATTTGATGTATCGGTAAGATCTCCGTAGTGGAGGTGGAAGCGTGAATGTTCCACATGAGGGTCTTGGTAGATATGGTCAATCCGTTCTGTATTAAAGGATGAGGATCTACGTTTAATACCATGTACCTCATACCCTTTTGCTAACAAAAACTCGGCAAGGTAAGAGCCGTCTTGACCTGTAATACCGGTGATAAGTGCTTTTTTCATACAAGATTATTTAATAATTTAGACAGCTGTGCGGAAGTATTCGATAGCTCTATCTAACCCTTCATCAAGTCCGATTTTTGGTTCCCAGTTGAGATGTTTCATTGCTAGCGAAATATCTGGTTTTCGTTGTTTAGGATCATCTCCGGGTAGATCTCTAAAGACTAACTTACTTTTATTTCCTACTTTCTGAATGACCTTTTCCGCAAGCTCTAACATCGTAAACTCTACCGGATTACCTACATTGACGGGACCTATGACCTCTTCTTGCTCCATCAAACTAACAAATCCATCAATCAAGTCATCTACATAGCAAAAAGACCTAGTTTGTAAGCCATCACCATAGATAGTTATATCCTCATTTCTTAATGCCTGACAGATAAAGTTAGAAACAACCCGCCCATCATCTGGATTCATACGGGGCCCATAAGTGTTAAAGATTCTGGCAATACGGATATCTACTCCATTTTGCCGGTGATAGTCCATGAAGAGTGTTTCCGCTGCACGCTTACCTTCATCATAACAAGATCTGATCCCAACTGGGTTTACATTCCCCCAGTAAGACTCTGGCTGGGGGTGCACCTCAGGGTCCCCATATACCTCTGACGTAGATGCCTGAAAAACACGTGCTTTACAGCGCTTTGCAAGACCTAAGCAGTTAATGGCGCCCATCACTGAAGTCTTAATAGTTTTGATCGAATTATACTGATAGTGAGGAGGAGACGCGGGGCATGCAAGATTGTAGATCTCATCGACTTCAAATTTAAAAGGATCTATAACATCGTGCCGAACTTGTTCAAAATTAGGATTTGTAATAAGGTGTGCAGTATTCTGCTTACTTCCAGTAAAGTAATTATCTAACGAAATAACTTCATTACCCTCTGCCAAGAGGCGATCACATAAATGGGAACCAAGAAAACCAGCCCCCCCGGTAACAAGAATTTTTTTCATTTCGTGAAATTATATTAGATATTTATTACAGTTAACACATTAACCAAACATGACAGGACAATATGTCTAGCCTTTGCCAATAGCGTAGACAGAAAAACCTTTTTTCTTCAGTGCCGCATGGTCCAGTAAATTCCTGCCATCAAACAAAAATGCAGGTTTATACATAGCCGCCAACACTTTATCAAAATCTGTGTTTCTGAAATCATCCCACTCGGTTAGCACCGCTATTGCGTGTGCTTGCTCAGCGGCTTCTTCACAAGATTCACAAATTATAAGTTGTTTGGCGATAACCTCTAATGATACTCCTTGATTGGTCAAATCCTCATGAATTCTTTTTTCTGAAACACGCGGGTCATAAATTGCCACCTGAGCCCCTTCTAGCAGCAGATCTCTACAAACATAAATTGATGCTGATTCACGAGTGTCATTGGTATCTTTTTTAAAGGCAAAACCCCAAACCGCTACTCGTTTTCCACTTACTGTGTTAAATAGCCGATTAACAATATTCTCCGCAAATCGTGATTTTTGCCAATCATTCATCTTGATGACAGATTCCCAATATGAAGCCACTTCAGGTAAGCCAAAGTGCTCACAGAGATAGACAAGATTTAAAATATCCTTCTGAAAACAAGAACCTCCAAACCCTACAGAGGCTTGTAAAAACTTCGCCCCGATCCTTGAATCCATGCCTATCGCCTTGGCTACCTCATCAACATCAGCGCCAGTTGTTTCACACAGCGCAGAAATAGAGTTAATTGATGAAATTCTCTGTGCTAAAAAAGCATTAGCCACTAACTTGGAGAGCTCTGACGACCATAGGTTAGTGGTAAGAATGCGTTCACGGGGAATCCACTGGCCATAGATATCAGCTAGAGTTTTCACGGCAGCATCGCCAGCCTCTGTCTTCTCTCCACCTATGAGAATACGGTCTGGATTAGTAAGATCCTCAACAGCTGTCCCCTCAGCAAGAAACTCGGGATTCGAGAGCACCTGAAACTTTCCATCCTCTGAATTAGCACTTAAAATAGCCTGTAGCGCTTCAGCTGTGCGCACTGGAATCGTGCTTTTTTCTACAATGATTTTCGGACCTTTACAGACTTTTGCGATCATCCGGGCTGCAGACTCAATATAACACAAATCAGCTGCACGCCCTGCACCCATGCCGTAAGTTTTGGTGGGCGTACCTACAGCAACAAAGATAATATCTGCATCTGCAATTTGCACTTCAACATCGGTTGAGAAAAAGAGATTTCTACCTCGTGCCTTACTAACGATTTCTAATAAACCGGGTTCGTAAATCGGTAGTTTATCAGAGTTCCATGCCTGAATACGGGCTTCGTTTAAATCAACTACACTTACCGTAATATCAGGGCACTTGGCCGCTATCATCGCCATGGTAGGGCCCCCTACATACCCTGCACCAATACAGCAAATTTTTTTAGGTAGATTCATCCTATTTATCGATTAAGTAAATGATTTCAAAGCAGCTATAACAGCGTCCTGCTGAACTCTTTCAAGCTCTGGGTATATGGGGATACTAAGAACTTCACCTGCTAACTGGTCAGTCGTGTCTAATACCGTCCGTTGAGTCTCTTTGAGATGCGCAAAGCACTCCTGCTGATGCATAGGCACTGGGTAGTAGATCTCACACCCTATCCCCTCGGCCATAAGGTGATTTTTAAGATCATCACGACGGCCGCCTTGGACTCTAAGAGTAAACTGGTTCCAGATGTGTTCGTAGCCATCTTGTTCAATAGGTAAAATGATACCCTGAAGATCTGTTAAATGCTCCTTGTAGTAGGCTGCATTTTCCTGTCGTTCGCGTGTGTAATCTGCGTAATGAGCAAATTTTACGCGTAGTAATGCTGCCTGGAGAGCATCAAGCCGGAAGTTTCCACCTACCATTTGATGGTGGTAACGTGGATGCATACCGTGATTACGCATTTTAATAGCTGTCTCAGCAAGACTGTCATTTTGAGTTACTAACAAACCACCATCACCGAGTCCTCCTAAATTCTTCGATGGAAAAAAACTATATGTGCCAAAATCTGACATTGTGCCGCAAGACCGATCACCGAATCTAGCGCCCAGTGACTGAGCGGTATCCTCTATGATTATTAATCCATGTTGTTGCGCAAAATCCTCACAGGCTGACATATCCACAGACTGCCCAAATAAATGCACAGGCATTATCGCCTTTGTTTTTTCTGAAATACATTGCTTCGCTGAAGTGAAGTCGATGTTAAATGTATCTGGCTGGCAGTCACAGAATATCGGAGTAGCCCCTGTACGTGCAATACAGCCAGCTGTAGCAAAGAAAGTAAAGCTAGGGCATATCACTTCATCACCAGGCCCTATCCCCAGTGCCATAAGAGCTAAAAGTATAGAATCTGTCCCCGAAGAAACACCTATGGCATGTTTTACATCAAGAAATTCAGCTAATTCCGATTCAAAGGACTCAACCTCATCCCCCATGATGAAACGGCCTGTTTCTAGAACACGATCAAAAGCTGCGCGTAGCTCCCCACTGATTGGGTGATTCTGAGCATTTACATCTAGTAATGGGACATTCATATCTCGACACTTTGTCGCCTAGCCACAAGATGGCCAGTATAACTATCGTTAATTCTACTTTAAATGCTGTAGAACAGCCGGTCCCATAGAAAACTACGCAATCATACCTGCGGCCACAGTTTCATTGGTCATCGCATCGATGAGAATGAACGAACCTGTGATCCGATTTCGTTTATAGCGGTCATAGATTAGTGGTGCAGAAGTGCGAATGCTTATACGGCCAATATCATTGAGGCGGAACTCTACATCATCTTCTACCTTGTGCAGTGTATTGATGTTAACTTTATAGTTTACGTTCTTGATGACGGCCTTGGCCTCACGAGAGGTGTGACGAATGATATATTTACCGCTTGACTGCAAAGGCTTATCAGAGAACCAACAAATCATTGCGTCAATATCTTGTCCAACCATTGGAGGATTGTTAGATTTCACAATCATGTCTCCCCGTGAAATATCAATTTCATCCTCTAGGGTTATTGCTACAGATAGCGGGCTGTATGCCTCCTTTATTTCCTTACCGTCAGCGTGAATAGCTTTAACTTTCGTGGAAAAACCAGATGGCTGCACTGTGATATCATCACCTGGCTTAAAGACGCCACCGGCGACGCGACCAGCGTAGCCCCGGAAATCATGCCACTGGTCAGACTGTGGGCGAATCACCCACTGAACAGGGAATCTCGCTTCAACGTGATTCTCTTGATTACCGATGTAAACTGTTTCTAAATGGTAGAGCAGTGAAGAACCTTCATACCAATCCATGTTCTCTGATTTATCAACGACATTGTCACCATTGAGGGCGCTGATAGGAATGAAGCTAATGTCTACAACATTATCCAGACGGGAGGCAAATTCTTTATACTCAGCCACGATTTTATCATAAACCTCTTGCGAGTAGTCTACTAGGTCCATCTTATTCACGCAAACTACAATGTGCTGGATACGGAGAAGGCTAGCGATGAAAGAGTGGCGGCAAGTTTGCTCGATTACACCTTTACGAGCATCTACCAGAATGATGGCGAGGTTAGCTGTAGAAGCACCTGTGACCATGTTCCTTGTATATTGAATATGACCAGGGGTATCCGCGATGATAAACTTCCGCTTAGGAGTCGCAAAATAACGGTATGCCACGTCAATGGTAATACCCTGTTCACGCTCAGCCTTGAGACCATCGGTCAGAAGAGCTAGATTTACATTTTCATCACCACGAGATTTACTGGACTGCTCCACGGCTTCCATCTGATCATCAAAAGTGTTTTTTGAGTCATAGAGTAGGCGTCCGATGAGAGTGGATTTACCATCATCGACGCTGCCTGCTGTAGTAAAACGCAGGAGGTCCATGTCAAGGTAGCCAGAAGTGTCTGCTGAGGAGGGGAGGTCGGTTTGTGTAGATGTAGACATCAGAAAAATTAAATTATATTTAGATTGCTGTGATAAGTGGCGGCCTAGAAGTAACCTTCTTTTTTACGATCTTCCATAGCTGTCTCAGAGCGCTTATCATCTGAGCGCGTACCACGCTCTGTCTGGCGAGCCGAGGCTACTTCTTGAATAACGGCATCAATGTCCGCAGCTGGCGATTCTACTGCACCTGTGCAAGTAGCGTCTCCAATAGTCCGGAAACGAACCTCTTTCTTCTCCACAAGTTCATGCTCTTGAACGGTAACAAATTCAGTAACTGCTAGTAGAGAACCATTACGTTCAAAAACCTCACGTTCATGTGAAAAATAAATATTAGGTAGATCTATCTCTTCCTTTTTGATGTATTGCCAAATATCCATTTCTGTCCAGTTAGAGAGTGGGAAAACACGGAAATGTTCGCCATGCTTCTTCCGGCCATTAAAAATATTCCAGAGTTCTGGCCGCTGATTTTTAGGGTCCCACTGGCCAAAATCATCACGGTGTGAGAAAAAGCGCTCTTTAGCCCGAGCTTTTTCTTCATCTCGTCTACCTCCACCTAATGCAGCGTCAAATTGGTGTTCCTCGATACCATCGAGTAGTGCTACTGTCTGCAGGCCGTTACGACTAGCATTTACGCCCTTTTCCTCAGTCACACGGCCTTTATCGATAGCCTCCTGAACGCTGGCTACAACGAGCCGAGCACCTATTTTCGCCACAAACTCATCACGAAACACCATCGTTTCAGGGAAATTATGCCCAGTATCAACATGCATTAATACAAACGGAATTTTTGCCGGTGCAAATGCCTTGTATGCGAGATGCGCCATCACGATGGAATCTTTGCCCCCAGAAAAAAGCAATACTGGATTCTCAAACTGGGCCGCAGTTTCACGGAGAATAAAAATTGCCTCAGACTCGAGGTGATCAAGGTGACTTAATGCATATGAAGACATAATATAAAATGATGGTTTAATTGCTCACACGAGTGATTCTGGGAGCTAGTTCAGCGAGAAGGTTAGCTATGCAGACTTCGAGAGAGTTTTGTTCTGTATCGAGAGTAATATCTGCATCAACAGGCTCTTCGAACGAGGACGACTTTCCAGTAAAATTGTTAATTTTACCAGCTTCAAATTTATTATAAAGCCCTTTAACGTCGCGTTGACGGCATGTTTCAAATGAAGCCTTCACATAGATTTCTATAAAGTCTTCATTTCCAATGATTTCACGTGCCTGCTTACGAAAGGCCTCCTGTGGCGTGATGACTGATACAATGACGATAGCGCCAGTGCGCATGAGAGATTTTGCCATTTCTGCTACGCGGCGGACATTTTCACAACGATCCTCATCAGAAAACCCTAAATTACTATTCAGACCACTGCGTAAGTTATCCCCATCTAGCATGATAACAAAGCGCCTCGAGTCATGTAAACTCCGCTCAAGGGCATTAGCTATCGTTGACTTCCCTGAGCCAGAAAGACCATACAGCCAGAGCACCACTCCACGCTGATCAAGCAAAGACTCCTTTTCAGTTCGAGGAACTTGCCGTTGAAATTCTGGATAAATATTTGTTGCTTCTGCCATTACTGTGGATTCACTAATCTTGATTTTATACGCTACCGCCCTTGGTCGATTAGTTTTTTTATAAACTAAAACCACACAGTGCTCGTATCATCTGTCTCGCCATAGTGAATACATTCACTGATGACTGCATAGAACAGACCATAGAGCACTGCATGTGTTCAATAAAAAATGAACAATTTAATTTTTATGAAATATCTAATTCAGCTTGTAAAAACCCCTTAAACCGTAGCGAACTTACGCTCAATGGCCTCTAGGACAATTGTCTCCAGCTTTTCATTACGTAATCTTTCTACCACATCAGTGGAAAATCCATTAGCGATCAAACGGCGCGCTAGCTGTGGTGTTATGCCCCTGGCGCATAGATAGTAAATTTCTTCATCGCTGATACTTGCTGAAGTACTCCCGTGAGAGCACTTCACTTGATCCGCATTAATTTCCAGTCCAGGCATGGAGTTTGCTTCAGTAGTATCTTCCATTAGGAGATTTCGGCACGTCTGGTAAGCATCTGTGTAGTGAGCTCCCTCATCTACTAAAATCAAGCCAGAGAAAACGGTTTTACTCGTTCCGTAGAGAGTATTTTTATAAAGCAGATCACTATTTGTATGGGGTGATGCGTGATGTTGGTATGTTCTTTGGTCATACTGCTGAGTGCCCGCGGGAATAGAGCATGAGAGCATGTCTGAGTGCGCCCCTTCGCCAGCCATTTTACTAACTGATTCATTACGGGCCCACTGAGCACCGGTATTAGCGATAAATGCCGTGGCGTGTGCATCACGGCCAACGTTAGTAGCATTTACCTGAATCATACGGCTATTCGTATTAAGCTCCTGAACAGCACAGTATGTCAGCTTAGAGCCTTCACCTGCGATAAGATCATTTACTGCTATGCAGAGTCCAGCATCATCCTCATTGGATGAAGAAAAACGATCCACCACACTCACTTTAGCGTTCTTACCAGTAATGATGAGTGTGTGGGGGAAGATTGCCTCATTAGAACCAGTCAGTATATGGCTTACTTCGATAGGTTCTTCTACTTCTACACTGTCTGGCACGTAGACAAAAATTCCATTCTTAGTTTTTGCTTTATGAAGTGCTGTGAACTTTGCCGAACCCAGGCGAGCATCACTTTTCATGAAATGCTCATGAACTAAGTCACCATGTGATTGTAATGCCTCAGCTAAAGGTAAGCAAATAACACCATCTGGAAGTGATGGGATCTGAAACTTGACCTCACTTGCCCCACCTTCAGTAAAGGCTGAAAAATCGAGTTGTTTGAGATTTCCAAAACGCCACACCTCATCACCACGTGAAGGCATAGGGAGTGATTGAAAGTCTGCCCAAGCCTGTTGTTGCAGATCTGAGAACCATTTGGGAGATTCACTAGGCGTCTGTGGCGCAGACTCTAGGATACTTGATTGCGCGATTATCGTGCTCATTAAAAAAAATATAAGTTGTTACTAATGTTAGATTAGAATCAGGGCGAACTAGCCTACGCTACCTTCCATCTCAAGTTCGATGAGACGCTTCAGCTCTACGCTATACTCCATAGGGAATTCACTTACTAGATCGTTGATAAATCCATTCACTGCAAGAGACATGGCGGCGGCCTCAGAGATACCACGCTGCTGCATGTAAAAGAGCATTTCTTCACTCACTTGCGAGACGCTCGCCTCGTGCTGGGTGACGTGCTGATTTCCTCTAACAGTAATAGCAGGGTAAGTATCTGTCTTACTGGTAGCATTGATCATCAGAGCATCACACTCGGTATTATTCTTACAGCCTTTGAGATGCTTAGGAATGTGAACTTGTCCGCGATAAGTGGCACGACCTTCTCCTACGGAGATCGACTTTGAGACAACGTTAGATGTGGTATCATCTGCAGCATGAATCATCTTAGCACCTGTGTCCTGATGCTGACCACTGTTTGCAAGCGCGATGGAAATTACCTCACCACGTGCGCGTTTACCCTTCATTACCACACCGGGGTATTTCATTGTTAAACGAGATCCGATGTTACAATCAATCCAGCGCACCTCAGCATCTTCGTGAGCAAGGCCACGCTTAGTTACGAGGTTAAAGACATTAGAGCTCCAGTTCTGCACTGTAACGTACTGAATCTTAGCGCCCTTCATAGCTACTAGCTCAACTACCGCTGAGTGTAGCGTAGCAGTCTCAAACTTAGGTGCTGTGCAGCCCTCCATATACATAACTTCAGAGCCTTCATCTGCGATGATCAACGTTCTTTCAAACTGACCGAAGTTCTCAGAGTTAATTCTGAAATACGCCTGTAGTGGGTGCTTCACCTTTAGCCCTTTAGGGATGTAGATAAATGAACCACCGGAGAAAACAGCACTGTTGAGAGCTGAAAATTTATTATCTCCTGTAGGGATCACCTTACCAAACCATGGACGGAAAACTTCCTCATGCTCCTTAAGACCCTCTGTGGAGTTTACAAAGATGACACCATCTTTTTCCAGCTCTTCCTTAACGTTAGAGTAGGCTGCCTCAGAGTCATACTGAGCTTCCACACCAGCTAGAAAAGCACGCTCCTGCTCAGGCACACCAAGACGCTCAAAGGTCTCTAATACTTCTGGAGGAACTTCATCCCAGCTGCGCTTTGGCTTCTGACCATCAGAGAGGTAGTAGCGGATTTTATCAAAATCGATATTCTCCAGATCCTCAGTCGCCCAATGTGTAGGCATTGGCTTATCAAGGAATGTATCTAGACCTTTGTGACGGAAGGCACGCACCCAGTCAGGGTCGCTCTTCACATCACTAATATAGTCAACGGTGGCTTTGGTCAGACCAACACCAGCGTCATACTTGTGGTTTTCAGGAAAACTGAAGTCCCCCTTACTGCGATCAATATCGATCGCTGTTTGAGTTTCTCTATCAACGGTGGCGGTATCTGAGCTCATCTTATAAATTGGTTAAATAGTTTAGTTAGGCATTAGCTAGTTCACCTTCTTTAAGAAAGTCGTAGCCGCTTTCTTCAAGCTCAAGTGCTAGGCTCTTATCACCAGATTTGACAATTTGACCATCGCTCATGACGTGCACATGATCAGGCTGGATGTAATCAAGTAGGCGCTGGTAGTGGGTGATAATGAGGAAACCTCGGTCAGGAGAACGCATAGCATTCACACCTTTAGCCACAATCTTCAGAGCATCGATATCCAAGCCGGAATCAGTCTCGTCTAGAATACAATATTTAGGATCAAGCATCATCATCTGAAGGATCTCGTTACGCTTCTTTTCTCCACCAGAGAAGCCTTCGTTAACTGCACGCGCAGTGAACTTACGGTCCATCTCTAGTACATCCATCTTGGAGTAGAGGTTCTTATAGTAGGCTACCGCATCTAGCTCTTCACCTTTAGGTAGTCTTGCCTGTAGGGCAGCACGGATAAAGTTAGCATTGGATACTCCCGGCACTTCTGCTGGGTATTGGAAAGCAAGGAAGATACCATCACGGCTACGCTCATCCACGTCTTTTTCTAGGATTTCTTCACCATCGAGGGTTACGGAGCCAGAGGTAACTTCATAGTCGTCGTGACCAGAAATCACCTTTGAAAGAGTTGATTTTCCTGAACCGTTAGGCCCCATGATAGCGTGAATTTCACCCTTTGGAATTTCTAGATTAACACCTTTAAGAATAGGTGTTTCTTCAATGCTTGCGTGCAGGTCTTTGATGACGAGGCTCATATATTTAGTTGTTAGTTTTAAGTAGTGTGATTTTTATTCAAAAGTAGACTCCATGAGTCTTGTTTATTGGGATACTGTACCCCGTAAAGTTATCTCTAAATTATCTATTTGAGCTCCCTCTGGGAGATCGAGGAGATCTGAAAGAGACGCACCTTTTTTCAAGGGGACATCAATAATCTCGCCAGTTATCTCATCATGAAAGTGACCATGCTCTGATAGATTAGGGCAATAACGAGATGATTCCCGCTCAAAGTTCACTTGCCTTACAGCGCCATGCTTTACTAATGCCTCTAGACAATTGTAAACTGTGGCTAGCGAAATACTTGGCATGTTTTGCTTGGCACGCTCAAATACTTCTCCCGCGCTGGGGTGATCACGATAGTCCATAAGAACCCGGTAAACTTCAGCGCGCTGACGAGTCATCCTAAGGCCTTGTACCTTGGGATGCTTTGTAATGCCTTCTGCTGTGACTTGGTTCTTCATAGATTAAACCTAAGATCCTTAGGCACCGACGAAGAATTTAGAATAGATTCATCTAGAGGCAAGCACATTATTAGAATAATTCTAATTCTAATCACTGTAAACTATGCCCAGAAACATATGGCGCATACCAGCACTGCTACCCCATAGCTCAAACCTGCAAAAGTCAGCGCACGGTATCTACTATCTTTCTTCAGGGCCCAAGTGATAGCATCTCGCATAGTAAATGGCATACCGATCCAGAAAAGAGCATTGAAAATCATCACATACACATAAATGGGAACCAGTAACCTACTCACCGGAGCCTCAAGATAAGCTGCATAGAGGAGGGGTGCCGCCATCATAAGTACTAAAAGGCCCAGTCCACGCACAGTGAGAAACTCCTTCACATGCACAATCATTCCATACGCTGCGATAGGGACGATAAGACGGATCAGATTCTTGTATTTATTAAACTCACCCAGATCCATCTGCAAACTACTTATGACGCCAAGTTTATCAGGTGCTACCAGTAGCCAGAACCATAGCATACCAGCACCTATAAGCCACGGCCCAAGAGCACGATTACGTGGGAGTTTACGGAGAAAATCTTTACTCTCTTCTGGTTTTAAAAGCATCCATACATGCAGCCCTATGAGCCAAGCTGCGAGCACGTAGCCAGCTACATTCAGGGGTATTTTCTCGTATGGGTGCATGTGAGACGGATGGTATGGAGAATTACTTAGGTGAAAAGGATTATTTAAGCACTGGGGTGCCATAGAGGGAAAAGCCTGTGGCTTCCTCAATGAGGACTTCAAAGACTTCACCAGTCATACGCTGTTCATCACCATCGAAAATCACCACTTTATTCTGACCTGTACGCCCCATCAAACGTTCTTTATTAGTTTTAGAAGGGCCAGTGCAGAGCACTTGCTGACGAGTCCCTACAAGAACCTCATTCTTTTTCATAGCTAGCTCATTTACCACTTTAAGTAATTCCTGATTACGGTCTTCTTTAACGCTTTCAGGGAGCTGCCCCTCCATTTCCGCGGCTGGGGTATTCCGGCGCTTCGAGTAGCGGAAGACAAAGGCATTATCAAACTCTAGCTCTTTCACCGTAGCTACTGTAGCCTGAAAATCTTCATCCGTCTCACCTGGAAAACCGACGATGATATCAGTAGTAATCGCTAAATCAGGCCGTGCTGCCTTCATTCTATTACAAATCTCTACAAATTTTTCATGTTTATACGGGCGGCGCATTTTTTTCAGAATGGCATCTGAGCCAGACTGCATAGGAAAATGAATATGGCTACAGAGCTTAGGTAGGTAGGTGAAGGCTTCTACAAGATCTGAGCGATAACCTATGGGATGCGGCGAGGTAAATCGAATTCGCTCCAGCCCTTTAACCTCATGCACAGCTTCTAAAAGCTGCACAAAGGGTGATTTTCCATCCACTTTGGGGAATTCTGTACGTCCGTACAGGTTTACAATCTGCCCTAGTAGAGTCACCTCTCTAACTCCCTTAGAGACCAGCCCTCTACACTCATCCACGATATCAGAAATAGGTCTGCCCCGTTCCTTACCGCGAGTATCGGGTACAATACAAAACGAACAACGCATGTTACAGCCCTGCATTATAGAGACAAAGGCTGTAGTCTGGTTTTTCTTAGTTACGTGATCACGTATAGTATTTTGACTATCCTTTTCTTCCTCAATATCACAGATACTTTCACCAGTAAAAGATAGAGAGGGGTCATCCATACGGCGCTCTAGACGCTTACTAAGGATGCTATCCACGTATTGGAAAACTTTATGATACTTCTGAGTACCTACCACCACATCTAGGTGAGGAGTATTTTTAAACAGCTCATTACCGCGGCTCTGCGCCATACAGCCCATATAGCCGTAGACTACGTGTGGCTTTTTTCTCCGCTGCTTTCCCATGATCCCCATTTTACCGAGAGCCTTCTGCTCTGCTTGGTCACGGACACTACAAGTATTTACTAAAATAGCATCAGCATCAAATTCTGAAGACGTAACGGTGTAGCCACCTTCCACGAACATCCGAGCAACCTGCTCAGAATCGCGTTCATTCATCTGTCATCCGTATGTTTTAATAAAAACCTTAGGCATAGTAGTCCGCTAAGCGGAAGGGTTAGGTGTGAAACATTGAGTGATGAAGTTTTACAACACCCAGTAACCAGAAAAGTGTGTAGTTAGAACAGGCCAAGAATCAAGCCTTTATCCCTATAACCCTCTCGGGTGTCTTACATAATACCCCTTTGCCCCTCGACGTTCAGGCTTCCAGCGTGGACCAGTTGAATTCCAAGTTCCTCCAGTATCAAACCTCAATCCTGCAATAACCAAGAAAACGTGACCATCTCTCACATAGACTGTCACCCAGTTACCATATCCCTTTTTTCCATAATCGAAGAAATCTTGTGAAACCAATGGTTTATCCAGCTTACCACCCGCTTGCAGCACATAGGATGTGGCACCAGAGCAATCATAACCACGGTCTTGAAAGCCACGGTGACCACCGCCATAAACATAGGGCTTATTTGTTAGAGAGTTAGCAGCAGCAATCATCTTCTTCACCCTTCGCGGTGCCCTCGGTGGCGCGACAGCTTTGCCATCTGGACCGATGTAGGCCGTCTTCCCATAATCAAATTTATGGATAATATAGCGTTCCTTTGCTTTCTGCTGCGATGAGCATGAACTAAGGGGGAAAGTAACCAGGCACGCACTTAAAAATAGCAGACTAAGGTTAAATATCTTCATAAAGATATTAAATCATTATTCTGCAGCTTAGGTAAATATCAAAACTGGTGCACTGCTACTTTGCGCCAGCCCAAATACCTCTCTTATCCCGCTTGGCTTTATTTTCCGAGATGCGTAATCTAGTCATGTAACGATCAGCATCCATCTTCCGCCCTAAGTCAGCCTTTGTCTTCCCCCAAAACGGCTCATCCCACTCCGCACCTTTGCCATGAACGCGGGCCAGACCCGCCTCTACCAACGCTTCACTCAGCCGTTTACCATCTGCGTTCACAATGATGGCATAATAACGTGATTTGGAACTGGCACCCGGGGCCTTTACCTTCTGCGTGTAGACTGTAAATGGCTTTCGTAGAAATTTCTCAGCAAACTTCGCCGCCTTCTCTCCCCATTTGACAACATTCTTTTCCTCTATTTTAAATTCTTTAGCCTGTGCTGTAATTCTAGATTTTATACGCTCATCTGACTCTGGACTGTCCACTCCATGCAGCCTAAAAATGTAAGTATAACCAGTCAGTGCCTTCACCGAAAAGCTATCACCATCAAAGTATCTCCCCTCCGCTAGTTCACAACGCTCATAGATAAGCCATTGCTGGCCCGCACACGATACACCACTAAAGACCAACGTCAGTAAGCTCCACATTATGACAACTATTTTCATAGCTATAAACTACTCAATTACAGCGCATTGTCTAACCTGTAAATTAAAGACTATCTATAAGCCCGGTGCCTTTGTTAGGAATAAAAAACTAATCCGCCGCCTGGTGAAAATATCACCTTCATACTCAGTAAGCTCTAGCACTGCACACCCGCTGCAGCTCTACCTATTCCACTTTTTCAATGGCGTACGCGAAAATGGCAACTCTAGCTGCTGCCACTGAGGCCCAGGATTACACTCGTATCTTTCCCCACGAATCAGACAAACACCACGGTCTAATACAGTTTTGAGGGAATCAATGACAACAGAAGAAACAACATTTAATTTATTCATGTGAACAGTGTTCTTAAAAACACTTAAGATGTCAATAGCTTCTTTGTAAATCTATTCTAATTCAAGGTCATCACCGTCTTTAGGCCCTCTAACTACGCGATCAATGATATGTTTAGTCACGAGGTTCCCTTTTACAGCACGCCCTTTAAGACCTAGTTCCCCAAAGCTAAAAATACGAGAGAGACTACGTAGCCGCAGAGCAGGCTTTAGATGTATGAGCACAGTATTCTGCACGCTATCTTCCTCCTTATCATGCACAGCGAGGTAGAGCACTCTAGTCCCCTTAGTGCCTTGCGTTAGGTCATATTCCTTACCACGTGTTACACCACCTACTTTAAAACGTTTTGCGTAAACAGCACCTTGGCGACCATCGCGATAGATCATTGAGAAAATCTTTTCCTCATCCTTACGGAAAATAGCTACATACTGAGGGCGTTTCCCCACAAAGGCTTTATCCGCGATTTTTATCACGCGCATCTTACCCTCACCATCTATGGCTATGATGTCATCAATGCGGGAGCATTTCTCGAGGCTTTCTTCTTTTTTTAGCCCCCACCCAGCAAAGCCATTTTTCCGATCGAGATAAAGTGTCTCGTTCGCTGCGACTACCTGCACGCGGTTGACTACACCAAACTCCGAGACCTCTGTGCGACGCTCTCTCCCCTTACCATACTTCTTAATGAGGTTCTTAAAGTAAGCAATTGCGTACCGTGTTAGATTGTTAAGATTCTTCTCAACACCGGCAATTTCACCCTCAAGATTCTGGATCAACTCATCAGCCTTAAAGGCATCATACTTGGAGATACGTTTAATTTTGATCTCTGTAAGGCGGACAATGTCCTCTTCAGTAACATCGCGTCTGAGGAGTTTCTTAAACGGTTTTAGTCCGGTATCAATGGCTTTGATCACGGCGTCCCACGTTTCACATTCCTCAATGTCGCGGTAGATACGGTTCTCAATAAAGATTTTCTCTAAAGAAGAAAAGTGCCACTTCTCCTGAAGTTCAGCAAGTTTGATTTCCAGCTCTAGTTTGAGGAGGTCCTTCGTCTGATTTGCAGAGTGTTTGAGCATCTCAGTAACGCCGAGGAAACGCGGCTTACCGTCGTAAATGACACAGGCATTTGGAGAAATAGAGACTTCACAATCAGTAAATGCGTATAGGGAATCGCGAGAGGTCTCTGGATCTACTCCAGCTGGAAGGTGAATGAGGATATCAGCTTCCGCAGCGGTGTTATCTTCTATTTTTGAGATCTTAATCTTACCCTTCTCATTAGCCGCTACGATGTTATCCATCAAGCTCCCAGTAGTAACACCAAAGGGCACTTGAGTAATACGTAATACACGCTTTTTCTCTATCTTAATCTCAGCACGTACACGGATCTTACCGCCACGTAGACCATCATTATAGTTACTGGCATCCATTATACCGCCTGTAGGGAAGTCAGGCAGCAGCACAAAGCTCTCTTTACGTAACGTAGCAATACAAGCCTCTAACAGCTCTATGAAATTATGCGGTAGCATCTTACATGCTAGCCCCACTGCTATACCTTCCACCCCTTGTGCAAGTAGTAGAGGGAATTTCAGCGGTAGTGTAACAGGCTCCTTATTACGCCCATCATAACTGCGCGTCCACTCCGTGGTCTTGGGGTTAAAGGCGACTTCAAGGGCAAAGGGGGTTAGGCGCGCTTCAATATATCGTGGTGCAGCGGATTTATCCCCAGTGAGCACATTCCCCCAGTTTCCCTGAGTATCAATGAGTAGTTCCTTCTGACCCAGCTGCACCATAGCATCTCCTATAGAAGTATCACCATGAGGGTGGTACTTCATAGTATTTCCCACTACATTGGCGACCTTATTATAGCGGCCATCCTCTAGCTCACGCATGGAATGTAAAATGCGGCGCTGCACGGGCTTTAGACCATCGCAGAGGTGCGGAACAGCACGCTCCATAATTACGTAACTGGCGTAATCTAGAAAGTAATCTGAGTACATACTACCGAGGCTCTGCTGCTCAGTCGGTTCATCAGTGTCTGTCAGGTCTTGTTCGTCCATGGGTGAGCAATAACGGGAAAAAAGTAAAATCGCGCGGGCTGATATTTATTTAGGCAATCCTAAACACCTATGCAAGTTCTGAATTCAATCGAACACAGAGACGGCTCTTTACTTAGCCCTCTCCTTGAGTTCTATAAAGCGCTTGCGCATCTCGTGTAAGCGCTTCTGGTAAGCTGGGCTTTTTACGAGGTCATTCTCCTCGTGAGGATCATTTTTCATATCAAAGAGCTGCTCTACTTTTTGTTCAGGCCAATAGAAATACTTAAAGTCCTTCCTTACAAGTGCCTCTGATGCGGGGATAAAGTTCGCACTTCGTAGCGTGGCGTGCTCGTAGAAAAACTCCTTTCTCCATGGTCTAGTAGAGCCTTTGCAATAAAGGGGAGCGAAGTCTCTGCCCTGCATATTCTTTGGTTTTACATAGTCCAGCGCAGCTAGGATAGTGGGTGCCACATCCACGTTTAGAACAAAGTTAGCGTTAGTTCCTCCCGCCTTGGCTTTGTCCATACGTGGATCATGGACGATGAGTGGCGTACGAATACTCTCCTGATGCGGATACCACTTATCAGCAAGGCCATGCTCTGCGTGGTAGTAGCCATTATCCGTGGTGAAGATTACCAGCGTATTCTCTCTCAGTCCACGCTTCTCCAGCTCTGCTAGAACACGGCCGCAAGTGCTATCTACCTCAGAGATCATACGGTAATAGTTTTTCATCATACGCTGGAACTTCTCTGGTGTGTCAAACCTCCATCGCCAGCGATTACGCCCCTCATTTTTATCCGTAAAAATGTCAGGTAAACGCTCCCATGATTCCTGAGTCGCATTCTCAGGCACGGGAATTTTTACATCCTGATAAAGCTTCATACTCTCTGGCTGAGGAAGAAACTGATCTTTGTGGCCATCCTCCGCATGAGGAGCGAAAAATGCCACAGTAAGACAGAACGGTTTACCTTCAGGTATTACCTCAAAGAACTCCAGAGCATCTCGCTCGTTACGCTTAGTCACGTGGATCCTACTGCCATCCTCATTTTTATACCAATGCCTACCATGATAGAAACGGCCAAAGTCATAATGCTCAATAGGATGCACGCCATTGTGCCATTTTCCCACATGCCCAGTAAAGTAGCCATTAGCGCGTAGAATACCTGGGAAAGTCTCTGCCCACGGAGTTTTGAACTCCTTAAAGCCAGTACAGCCATGCCTAGACATCCACTGCCCAGTGTAAAGGGAAGCCCGACTCACTCCGCAGATCGCCGTGGTCACACAGTGCTCAGTAAAACGGAAACCCTGCCCTGCAAGACGATCAATATGCGGTGTCTGCACAATTTTATTTCCCTCCACACCCAATGAATCATTTCGCCAATCATCCGCATACAGAATGAGAATGTTAAGCCGCTTTTCAGCAGCTTCTATAAAGCCCAACGGCAGTAGTAAAAAGGCTAGGGAAATAGTAAATCTCACTGGAGCAAAATATAGTTAATCTCAGATACCCACCACCACAAAAGAATCTATCACCAAAAACCTACTCGCCACATTACCCAGCCCTCCTTTTTCTATCCACTCACACAGAGGAAAATCCCCCTAGGGCAGAATCGAGAGTTGATTCTTACAGCTGAAGCCGTCAAACACTAGACATGCGTATTCTCACCGGTCTCCAGCCCAGTGGTAAACTCCACATTGGTAACTACTTTGGTGCTATGCTCCCCGCTGTCCAACTTCAGGATCAGGGAGAGGCATTCTATTTCCTCGCAGACTACCATGCCATGACCAGTATGGAGAACGCGGAAATACTCCGCCAGAATACCCAGGACTTAGCCATCGACTTTCTCGCATGTGGATTAGACCCAGAGAAAGCCACCATTTTCCGTCAGAGTGACATCCCAGAGGTCTGTGAGCTGGCATGGATTCTCTCCACCGTCTGCCCTATGGGTCTGTTAGAGCGCGCACATTCCTATAAAGATAAAATCGCGAAGGGACTAGATGCTAATCACGCCCTCTTTGCCTACCCCACACTCATGGCTGCGGATATACTACTCTATGACTCAGAGATAGTCCCTGTAGGTAAGGATCAGAAACAGCACCTAGAGATGACACGTGATCTCGCAGGAAAAATCAACGATCGCTTTGGAGAGGAAACCCTCGTCATCCCAGAGGCCCAGATCAAGGAAAACACCGCAGTGGTCCCCGGACTCGATGGTCAGAAAATGTCTAAGAGCTACAACAATACCCTACCACTATGCGGTGGTAAAAAAGCCCTTCGTAAGCAAGTGATGAAGATCACCACAGACTCCACAGCGGTGGAAGACCCCAAGCCTACTGAAGGATCTAACGTCATCGCACTCTATCAGCTCTTTGCCAGCGAAGTAGAAATGCAGCAAATGATCGCTGACCACAAGGCAGGAGGCTTTGGATACGGAGACTTTAAGCAGCGCCTCTTTGACTCCTACTGGGAATACTTCGAGCCTGTTAGAGCCAGACGTGAAGAGCTAGAAAACAACCTCGACTACGTGAACCAAGTCATCTCCAGCGGTGCTGACAAAGCACGTGCTGAGGCCACTAAAGTTCTCGATCGCGTCCGTCAGGCAGTGGGCCTGAGATAAAAAAATACATCCATTAGCAACATGAGTGAAAACCCTTACAGCCCGCCCCAAACTCATGAACCTGTCTTACAATCTCCAGAACCTAATCTAGCAGGCAAACTAGCATCTCGATGGGAGCGCCTAGGGGCTGCGATCATTGATCTAATTATCCTCCTAATTTGCATGATCCCTGCAAGTATCCTTATCCCACTTGCGGTGAATCACGGTGATTCAGGAGTTACATCCAACTGGGTAGACCTAATAGATCTGAGCACAGCATCCATCATAGGAAATACCGCTTATAGTATACTAAGCATTATATTGTATGTTCTTATTAACGGTTACTTATTAAGTAAATCTGGTCAAACCATTGGTAAAAAGATTCTCAATATACAAATAGTTGATTACCATACTAACCAATTACTCACTCCAGGAAAAATTCTAGGTATCCGCTATGGACTCGCTCAGTTAATAGCCACCATCCCTAAAGTGGGGGATCTCTTAGGGTTAATTAATATTCTATTCATTTTTGGTAACGAAAAACGCTGTATCCACGATTTAATGGCAAATTCAAAAGTTATCAAAAAAAGTTCATTGTAGTTCCCATCAAAACTCCATGTTTAAAAAAATATCCACTACAAGTAAGTCTAAGAAACCTGCTGGTGGCTGTGGGTTGATCGGCTTTGGCATTATCTGGACGTTGTTTAGCTCATTATTTTTCCTTTTTGGAATTAAATCCATATACGACGGTATAGGCCGCTCCCAGTGGTCAGAAGTTTCCTGTGAAGTTACTGAATTTAAAATCCCAGGTAATAAACCGAACTTAGATCCTCCATTCCAGCCTAAGGTTAAATACAGATATAACTGGGAAGGAAGCACCCGCCACGGTGATAAGCTACGGCCTAACAAAGACGGTGAGGAAAAGTTCGAGAAATTAGGAGAAATCTTTGAACAATACCGTAATGGCAAGCTCAAGACCTGCTATGTAAACCCTGAGAATCCTGATGAGTCCGCTCTTGTAATTAATAACTCAGATACATTGAATGGACTTATCCCCACCCTCATAGGCGCTGGTTTTATGGCCATTGGTTTCGGCCTGATCACCTTAGGACGTAGAGAAAAGAAAAATAAGACTCTCGCGCTATCTTCCCAAACAAATACAAGCGATGATACACCAGCTATCATTCTCGTCCCGTTCTTTTCAGTTTTCGCCCTCGCAGGTCTAGGTATACTTTTCTTTGTTGTTGTCCCAGCAGCGATAAAATATAGCGCAGCTAAGAGCTGGCAAGAAACTCCAGCTAAAGTAATCTGGAGTAAATTACGCAGTCACAGTAGTGATGATGGCACTACCTACAGTGTAGATATTTTCTACCGCTACGCGTTCAATGATCGTGTCTACCGATCTAATACAGTCAGCTATACAAGGAGCAGCTCCAGCGGCCGAGCCAGCAAAGAAAGAATAATCAAAGCCCACCCCCGAGGCGCTAAGATCGTCTGTTACGTAAACCCAGAAAAACCATGGCAGGCCATACGCAAGCGCGATCTAGGCTGGAGTGCACTATTCGCCCTCTTCCCACTACCCTTCATTGCCATCGGCATAGGTGGGCTCTGGTGGATGCTGCGTAAACACAAAAAAAACACACCTACCCAAAACCCCTACCTCACAGGGTCTAACAAATCTGGCGACTCCAGTTTCCAAGGGCATAAAAAATACACCCAGCCAGAGATAGAATTCACCCCTCGCGCTAAGAGAGTAAAGGCACTTTTAGGCATACTCTTCTTCGCTGCATTCTGGTGTGGTATCACCTCTATCTTTGTCGTGATCGCAGTGAAGTCATGGCTACGTGATAATCCAGAGTGGTTTCTAACTATCTTTATCACTCCCTTTGTTATCATCGGTATTGGTAGTGTGATCTACAGCCTCTACTCCTTTCTTCGCATCTTTAGCCCTGCCCCCACTATTAAGTTAAAGCCCTCAGCTATCAGTATGGACGGTAGCGCTGAAGTCAGCTGGAATGTTAGTAGCGGCATGGGTAGCATCCGCCACTTTTCCATCTACCTCATAGGTGAAGAAGAGGCCACATACCAGCAAGGCACAGATACTAAAACAGCTGAAGAAACGTTTTATGAAGAAGCCATTATCGATACCCATGATCCTCGAATAATATCCAGAGGTACTGCCCACCTTGAGCTCTCCACAGCTGCTACCGCCATCATGCCCAGCTGGAAAGGTAAACACAACCGCATCAGGTGGTCACTCATAGTGATCGGTAAAATCAGCCTCTGGCCAGATATAGCAGACACCTATGAGATAGAAATTCAACCTATCGACACCACCCTATAATTCACAGCCACCATGTCAGCACCTATCAATATCGAGGTAGACCACCACCACACTGATTTTACCCCCGGAGACAGCATCTCTGGAAAGATAACTTGGCAGCCTAAGGAAAAGATTCAAGAGGTTGCCCTCCGTCTGTTCTGGCATACTACTGGCCGCGGTACTCAGGAAATCAAAGTCGTAACAGAGCTTAAATGGCCAGCCTCTCAAGGCCAGGCTGATTTCTCGATAGTTCTACCACATGATCCATACAGCTTCACCGGCACACTTATCGCCCTCAAGTGGTCATTAGAAGCCGTATTCCTCCCTACTGAAGAAAGCTCAGAGCCCTACGAGTTTGACCTCACTCCAGACGGCCAACCAATTATATTAACAACCATTAAAAAGCCGCTCACTAGTAAGAAAAAGAAATTCTTCTCCAGAATCTCTAAGAAATAGATCCATGAATGCTAGCGAGAACCCCTTTGCCACAGATCGCACGCAGAGACTCCTAGCATTCCGCCCAGAATGGGCAGGCACTACCATGCCTGAACTCACAGCACAGTGGGAAAAATTAAACCGCAGAGCAGAAATACTTGGCAGACATGGCGCAGGAAAATCCACTCTACTAGACTCGTGGAAACTACAGCTTAAATCTAACAATCAGCCATACATCCACATTTTCCTAAATCGTGCGCAAAAACAACTTAGTGATAACCAATGGCAGGAAATCACTAACTGCCACGGTAAAACAATCCTCATAGATGGAGAGGAGCAGCTCAGCTGGTATGCACGTAAGAGCTGCGCAGTCTATCCACCTCTGCATCAGGCATCCTAGTCACTCGGCACAAGTCCGGGCACCTCCCCACACTCTGCACACTAGATCCAGATATAGATATCCTCCACCGCTGTATTCAAAAAATAGCCCCTGAGTATTTTCAAGATCTTTCGCCACTACTCCCTAGATGGTGGAATCAAGACCGTGGTAACATTCGCGAAATTCTTCTCCGCTGCTATGATTACCTCAATAGTGAACCTACTCATTAGAGCCTGCGTCAGCCATAATATCAAGCACCTCCGCTTGACTTAAAGCGGCATCAAAAATGTAAAGTTCATCTAATTCACCACGAAAGAACTTAGGTTGTGCGTATTTTAAATTCTCCCCACTAAAAGAAGCATTACGCCCCAGCCATACCCCGTGGTCAGCTTGCTCAATCTCAGTGCGTACCTCCTGTAGTGCCTTACGAGAAACTCTCTCCTGCTCACCATCCACATAAAGAATTACATGAGTGCCCACATTAGGTCTAGATCCACCATACATAACAACTGCGATGTGGTGCCACTTCCCATCACGTAAATCTGACGAGCCAATAATCTGCCCCCCCTTAAGCCCTAGCCGGAGCCGGCCAATAGGGCCGTCTTTCAGCAAAGGGTTAGCCGATAGCTGCCAGACACCACCAGGAAAGGAATGATTACCCCATGATAAAATACCAAACCCCTGCGTTACGGAGAAATCCTCTGGCACCTTTAACCAAAAACAGACCGTCCGTGGTTCCCCTCCACCTATTCCCCGGTAGTCACTCTCAGCATAGCTACCATTCCCATCAAAACTTAATGCAGTTTCCGCCGCTGTACTAGGCCCTCTTACCCATGACGGCACAGATCGCTTTTTATGCCCATGTAAAATCATATCCGCTTGATTTACAACCTTAGCGGATAGCTCACCTTGACCACCTGCTCGCTCACCTTGCGCTTCATTAAAGCCCCAGTATATGAACTTAGGCTTTGGCCCATGTCTAGGAGGCATCATCGTATAAAATTGACCAGTATCAGCAGTAATTGATGCCCCTCCACTTGGCCCCATTTTCATAGCATCATTACTTAGTAAAACTCTACGTTTTCCATCGTTAGAAATAGCCTCGATACTACCATCTATAACATGCGTCTCCACCAGACCATCATTACTTACAGAAACACCAAACTCAGTGCCAATATCAAAAATATTCCCCTGTGAAGTCTGTATATTATAGCCATGCCCCTGCTCGGTTGCGCGCATAACAATACTCCCCTCATGTAAAATCGCACGTCCCTCTTCTGGAAAAACTAAGTGCGCCGGCCCTTCTACAATTAACCGTCCTTTTCCCACTAGATCAATTTCTAATAAACCTTTATCGATCTTTACAGACGCACCCATCATTAGAGTCCCTCCCTCCTGGATTGAGGTGCCAGACCATTGAACACCTTCTGCCCTCTCCAGAGTAGCCATGGCATCCCGCTGTGATGGCCCATCGAAGACCTGCTGGTTAAAATAAAATATCGCTACAAGACTAAGAAGAAAAAGGGCCGCCACTGCTGTTAACCTCACTCTCCATCTGCGACGTATCAGCCGTTGATTAACTGCGTCCACAAAGTCAGCTGACTCATATTTTTTAACCGCATCCATGATATTCTGCTGACGGCGTTCAGCTGAAACTTCATCTTCAAAGACTATACTAAGCTGCGTATGTAGCCATGCCTGCTCTCTCGCCGCAGCCAACAGCCTAGCATCACTACCAAGTAAGTTTTTCAATTCACTAATTTGACTCTTTGACGCAGCCCCATCTTCCTTAAGGCTGATCAATTCCCTCACTCTCTCCTCCTGATTCATAATACCTCGCTTCCTAGTTTACCCTCTATACACTGTGCTAGAGACTGCCGTAATCGATGAATCTTCATCGTCAAAGTTGAATAGTTATCACCGCTCTCTTTAGCCATTTCACGCACTGTTTTACCAAGATTATAACGGTCATTGAGTAACTTATACGAGCCACCATCAACATGCACAAGACAGTCTCTCAAAGCGCTCAAAGTAGTGTTACTATAACTCCCTTCCCAAGAGCCCTCCGTAGTCAAAAGCGCCTGTAATTCAAGATCTCCACCAATGTATTTTTCACGTTTCTTGCGTAAATAGTTTCGTAGATGATTATGCGCAATCACCCTTAACCATGACTCAAAACTACCCTCGCCACTAAAGTCACGTATCTTTTTAAATGCCGTTACAAAGCTATCTTGAGCCAGATCATCTGCCGCCATCCAGTCACTGAACTGGGAGCGCAGCCAGCCACGCAGCCAGCCCTCATGACTACTAACTAATTCACCAAATGCACTCAGATCACCTGCCTGACTTAATGTAATTAATTTTAGATCTCGATCAGAACTACTCATAAAACAACATCTAGTAAAATCAACTTACACGCTCTGCGCCAGGCTTCCTCATAAGTGTATGTAGCTTGTCTAAATGGTCTTTATAAACTCCACGTGGTGATGTTTTTTCTCTGATACATAGGGCGGCGGCTTTACCCACTACCTCCCCCATCATACCGCAAGTTTTCATCACACGCACTGGGCCCAGCCCCGTCTTACTCACACTAATATTACGGCCTGCCATAAAGAGGTTCTTAATATTCCTGCTGTAAAGACAACGGTAGGGGCCCCAATAAAGTCTTTTGTGATGATTATTTTCACTAGGCTCATGAGTGCCCTCGTATTTTCCGTGGTTTGCCCTTGAGATAAACTCTTCACCTTCAAAGCCTTTTTGAAATTTTTTCTCTGGCACGTGAAGATCAATCGACCAAGTGCAGGGAAATGCTATATCCTCCCACTGCACGCCTTCTGTAAAATGCTTGGCATCAAGCTTAACATCACCAAGTAAACGTCTTGATTCACGTTTTCCTGCGATAAATGCTACCCAGCCTAATCTTAGATTTTCATAAAGCCCATCTACATTTTTCAGCGTATCCCACGCACCATACATCGCCCTGAAATTATGGTCACGGATCAGTTCGATGTCTTCTACTTGATCTTTATCAAAGCCACTCTCCCAGTACCACATATTGGCAAATTTCTTAAGATCAGAAATTTTGTTTTTTGCCTTTTTCTTCAATCTACCAGGAAACGGTTTCTTAGAAAGGTCCAGCGCCCATGGGCAGCGTGGGAAAGGCTGCGCATAATCACCTTTTTCATATTGGCTCATGAGGGAGCTTTTATCCTTACACTCACATGCGAGAACATCCTTCTCCTCAGCAGCGTCCATGACGTTAAAAAGGTTTGAGCTACCCATCACTGGGTTTTTACTACTAAATTCATGCTCGTAATCAGCACCTGCTTGAAAGCCTATTTTCGCATCACCAGTGCAATCAGCAAAAAATTTACCTCTAATAGACTTCTGCTCTGCAGTTTCCGTGCTTTCAATGACGATCGATGTAATGGTGTCATCCTCCGTAAAGGTTTCCATAGATCTATGATTTATAAATAACGTGATATTAGGCTCACTCTTTATCAAATCAGTTTTACGTTGGTCAGAAAAATTAGAAGACGCTGTGCCGTTCATGGTAGTAAACCATTTTTTCTTAGCTGTTGCTTTTTCAATACCCGGTAACATCTCCTCAACAATCTCTCCAATACGAGGATACGGCTCCTGAAGAGTGTAGCCCTCTGGCCAGACACGCACCTCGGAGCTTCCATTTCCACCCAGTACTGGACGATCTTGAATAAGAGCAACGGAGAGTCCTTGTCTAGCACCAGAAATGGCGGCACCCATACCAGCCAAACCACCACCAACGACTACAAGATCATAACTACCTCCATCACTTGCTTTATCCGGTAAACCTAACAATTTCCGGCGAAATACTTTAAGTTTAGCTACATCATTACTTGGTTTAAAATCACCATCTTTGCATAGGAGGATAGCTTCACAACGACCTTCAAATCCGGTCAGGTCATGTAAGTTAATTGTAGCCTCTTTACCCATCTCCACCATACCACCATCATGCCAGTGCCAAGTCGCACTTTTTGTACCAAAAGTTTCCTTAAGAGCCACACCGTCAACTTTTACTTGAAATTTCCCGGGAGCACCTGGAGCTTTCCATGGAGCCACCCAGTCCTTTGTCCTAACCCAGACTCTATAAGCCCCAGCTGAGGGAAGCTTTACTTTAGTAACCGCGTCTTCAACGGCTACTCCAAGCCCATGCGCCAATAAATAGGGGGACCCCATCTGGTCCATAGATTGCTGATCTAACTCCCAACCACCTCGATCATCAAAGCCTTCGGCTTCAAGAAATAAAAACTCATCATTGGCTGATTCTTTGGCATTTGCAGAGGAGTTATTTACGGCGAGCAGACTTAAAATACCGGCTCCGGAGAGGCCGATAAATTGGCGGCGATTTATTTTTTGGTTAGGTTTCATCTGTTTATTTTAGTATTTTTGTGATTTCTCGAAAATGTATTTATTTATAGCTAAACCAGACATTCGCACTGGTATCCTTATCACTCTTAGCACGCACCCAGTAGGCGCTAAATCCTTCTGGAAATTCATGTGTTACAGACTCTCCAGCTGTAACATTAAAGGTATGGTATGGAACCCATAGCCCTGTGCCGTCAATATCAACTTCAAGGGTGACAGCGGCCGTAGATGAAGTGGATATCACTACACTCTTTTTATCATAAGCCGTCATGAGGTAAGCGTCAGATGGTATACCCGCTTTAACTTCTGAATCTTTCCATGGCCCGCCTTCTCCACGAGGCTTGCCGAGCTTCCAAAGATCATCAACTACCCCCACCCAGATTGCGGCATTACCATCTGCGCTTCGGATAATGCGCTCACTCTGTGTATCGGCATCCAGACCCGTAAATAGTAGGAGTCCATTATGAGAGCAATAATCATGAATTGTTAAATTATGAGTAGCTATAGGGCGGACTTTCGCAACACCCTGCGCATTACGTGCGGGCAGCTCATAGAATGTACCATGTAGATTGAGTAGATCACGCTCCGTAGCCACCTCGCGGCAGACTCTCGCCAGGCCTTGCCGCGAGGTTGATTTTTTATAGTCATCATTTTTTGGCAAACGGTAAGTCTTACCGCTCTCTTTCAATATAATTGATGCTGCATCAACTCTAAACGCCTTCGCCGGCTGCTTAACAGCCCTTCTTAATTCTTCAGCTTTTTTGCCATCACTTACCTGAGTGAGCTTCATTTGTTGATCAAGCTCGTAGTAGCTACCGCCAGTGAGGGCTACACCCAGTTTATCATGGGAGAGGCTACGCATAACTCCGGTGGTTTCCGCCGGCTTCCCCAGTGCCGCTACACCATTAAATAAAGGGTCATTGGTCGCATCTCGCTGATCACGATCACGGTATTGAAAATGTGCAGTAACCTTGGAACCGTTCTTATCAGCTACTATCCTCACCCATTCACCTTTTTCTTCTTCCGTAAATATATGCTTGGTAAGACCATGCGGTTTAACTGTCACTTTACGCAACTCAGTCCATTGCCCATCACCTAACTTATCAACTTCAAGGGTAAAGGTAATTGAGGCTTTACTGGAATGCGTCAAACTCAGCTGACGGTAGTCGTATCCTGAGAATAAATAAGGATCACTAGCCAGACCCTCCTTAATTTCTTCACGTAGCCATACAGAGCCACGCCCAATGACTGGACCAAATTCATCTATCTGCGCTGGCTCTAGGAACCAAAGATTGGAGTTAGACTGCAGAGGAGCCGCATGTGCTGCCTTAAAGGGGCGCGTATTAAGAAATTCCGCTCTTGCAGAATCATCACAGCCAAACACAACCTTGTTATTCCACTTACAAAAATCACCAATGACTTTAAGGTAGTTTGAGCGTGGTGTTATACCTGCCGTGTTCGCCTTAGAAAAGGTAGCTGGAAATTTCCAAAAAGTTCCGTGCATCGTTGCTAACAAATCCTTTTCCCCAATTTCTCTGATACGTGGCCATTCAGTATTCCACCCATGAGCACCGTCATAAGAATGACTGCCTTTAGGTAACCGATAGTAAGTCCACTCGCCACCCTCGAGGAGTCCCAGAAGTAATGATCTCGCATCCCAGCCCATACTCCAGATAGGATCACTAGCTGGCGTTTCACTGCCATATATCCCATTGGGCCCTGTGATTTCGGTAAACTGATTTTTACGGACAAGTTTCCACCCGCCATGCCCATACCATTCAGCAAGCGCTCCTGATATAGTAGCCGGTTTTTTCATAGCGGCCTTACTCCTCATGCCGTTATTGGAATAAATCAAACGGCCTTGTCCAGAATAGAGGCCTTTTCCATGATACCCATGCAGATGCGATTTTACTCCATTTCCTACCGGTTGAGTCGATGTATTATCATCATAGATATGCTCCTCTACCGCTAATGTCTTAACATCTACAGAATAAAGCCCCTCTTCCATAGTTGCATAGTAAATCTTACCAGCAGGATCAGTAAGGTGCCGTGCATTCCCAGTATGCCGGCCTGGCATTTTCTCCCAAGAAATAGCACGCACTCCACCTTCAGCATTAATCGCATACGGCCCAATGAAAAGCTGGCTAGATTCTTTATGAATCATTCGGTTTGCAGGTGTTCCTCCTATACTTTCGGGGCGAATAGTCTGCTTTAGATCAGAAGTTATTTCATACAGCTTATCTGAAGACCCCAGAGGTGCATGTGACGCATAAGTAATCGCCCAGAGCTTTCCTGCCCAGGGCACTAGAGCCCCTGTACCGCACTCACTCTCGTTATTATACATTGTCAGGTGCGGATAGACACCGCTGTATTCCTCACGTGTATAAGCTGTTTTTAGAGTGAGGCAGAGAGTAGCAAAAGTTAGCAAGTATTTTTTCATAGCACGTTTTGGTAATAATATCACCACTCTTTGAGATCTTCTATTTAAGATGTAACGAGGTGGTCTAAGTAACACATATTTTATGAAAAAAATTAGATAACCACTCAGATAGCCTCATTTGAGTGGCACATGTGCCTCTTCCATGAATTCTCTTACCTTGGTGAGGATCTCCGGGTGCTGCTTGGCTAGGTTTTTAGTTTCGCTAGGGTCAGCTTTCAGGTCATAGAGTTCTATGGGAGCAAGCCCTTTTTTATTCATCGTTTGCACTGCTTTCCAGTCACCGTAACGTAACGAACGCGCAAAGTAGGGCTTGGCGTTCTTTTTAATGAATTCGTGGTAAATATAGTTATGTTTGTCTTGCTCACCTTTTGCCAGAAGCGTTGGCATGATCGATATGCCATCACTTTGCTTGGGGGTTGGCTGATTTAGTAATTCTGCCATCGTCGGTAAAATATCCCAAAAGGCGCTGATATGAGCACTTTTACTACCGGCTTTGATCTTACCAGGCCAACGCACTAAAAGCGGTGTACGGATCCCTCCCTCGTAGAGATCACGCTTATGCCCACGTAGCGGCCCATTCGAGTCCCAGAACTTGGGGCTATGGCCACCTTCTAAGTGGGTGCCGTTATCACTTGAGAATATCACAATCGTGTTTTCATCCACCTCTAGTTTGGTTAGCATATTAAGTATCTCGCCGATCTGGTTATCAAAGTTTTCCATCATCGCCGCAAAACCAGCGATAGGATTCTGCACATCAGGGCACGCCTCCTCTGGTCCCGCGCTATACTTACCTATTTTACCATCAAAATGTGGATATACTTTACGCCATTTTTCATGTAGTTCACGCGGCGCATGCATAGCTGCATGGGGGACTGCTGTGGGAATATAGCAGAAAAACGGCTTCCCGTCTTTCACGCTCTCTTTGATAAAATTCATAGCATCCGTCATGATTAAATCATGAATAAAGGTTCCTTTCTTCAAAGGCACCTCATTTCCATTCCGCACAATCCCGCTTGGGTAATAGGTATGCGCAATCCGCTGGCTTTTCCACCCTGTAAAATGATCAAACCCATGTGCCAGCGGACTAAAACTTCCTTTAAGGTGCGTTTCCCCCAGTCCCCACTTACCAAACGCACCTGTAGCATAGCCTGCATTCTTAAAAAGCCGTGGTAAGGTGACCATCTCTGGATCCAGCGCAAAATTATTTTCTTCACCATTCCCACGGCAATGTACATGACCTGGATGCTGCCCTGTCATAAGCACTGCTCGTGACGGTGAACACACCGTATTCCCCGAATAATGGGCACTAAACTGCATGCCCTCATTAGCCAAGCGATCAATATGAGGTGTTTTTAGTTTCTTCTGCCCGTAGCACGCAAGGTCTCCTATCCCAAGGTCATCAGCAAGAATATAGATAACATTAGGCTTGGTCTCGGCGAGGGCAAAACTACTTATTAAAAGCTGTAGTGTGAGGATGATTTTATTTTTCATCTGTTCTTTAATATGTGGGGTGGAATTGGTTAATAGCCCACTAAATATATACTTCTCGCCCACTAACTAACTTGCACTCAGAATGTAATAATTTCCATTCCGATACTACTTAAGAAGGTTCCATTTTAACTATATTCTCCAAATCTTTATTCCTAAACTTAGCTCGTTTTTGATATCATCATATGGATGACGTAACCCAGCCACATAATGGCTAGAGGCTGGCTAAAAACTTATCTGCATTGTCTCGGTGGAGCTGGCGTTTTGTATCATCCATTCGATTGAGCATGTGGCCCATCTGAGACATGCGGTGGTTTTTGAGGAAGACGTCTTGGTAGTCAGCTACAAAGCTCCAGAAAAGCCCGTCCCAGACATCACACCAGGGGTCTTTTTTGTAGTTAGACATTTTGCGAATATAATTTGATCCAGAAAGGTAGGGCTTAGTGGTGAAAATACCACCATCGGCAAATTGACTCATGCCATAAACATTCGGCACCATGACCCAATCGTAAGCGTCTACAAACAGCTCCATGAACCATTGGTAAACCGCTGTAGGGTGGATCCGGCAGAGCAGCATAAAATTACCCAGCACCATAAGTCTCTCGATATGGTGGCAATAACCGTCCTCTAATACTCGGTGGATCGTTTCATCAATGGGGTCAATGCCCGTAGTGCCATCATAAAATGCTTTGGGCATTGTTCGCGTAAACCCCCAGAAGTTTCCGTTTCTTTCTGCCACTCCATGCTGCACATACATGGCTCTCATGAATTCTCGCCAGCCGATGATCTGACGGATAAAGCCTTCTACCGTGTTCATCGGTGTCCCATGCTTTTTAGCATAGCTGAGTGCTTCGTTGACGATTTCATTGGGACTTAAGAGCCCAATATTTAGAGCGGGAGTGAGCACGCTGTGAAACATAATTCGGTGCTCGGTATGGATCGCGTCCTCATAGTCACCAAAGAGGTGAAATCTCTCTGTGAAAAATCCGTGTAGCCATTTCAGAGCACCAGCTCGATCGATGGGGTAGCTAAATCCATGATTACTACCAAGTGCATCGGGGAAATGTTTCGCGACGTAGCCTTGCGCCTCCACGACGTAATCATTCGGCGCATCGGTGGGAGGCTCAGGAACTGGCTGTGTCTTAGGTAGTTTCTTTCTGTTGTCCTCATCAAAGGACCACTTTCCTCCCACGGGAGTGCCATCTTCCTCCATGAGGATGTCCATGCGTTTCCGCTGAGCTTTATAGAAGGTCGCCATAAAGGGCCTCTTTTTTCCCCCTAGGGTAGCTTCTAGCCAATCATTAGGACTCAGAAAGTTAGGTGACTCTATTTGATGCAGGTCGACCTGATTGAGCTTCGCGTAGCGCTCGAGCCGGCGGCCTAGCACATCATCTACAGGGTCGCAAAAATGCAGAGCCGTGATCTCTTTTCCTAAATCTGCGACACTCTGGCACTCCAGGTAATGCACCGTAAAACCCTGCGCTTCTAGCTCTGCTTGATAGGATTTCATAGAAGCCCGGTGAAGGATCAGCTTCTTTTTATGGAACTTTAGCGGCCAGTGATCATCTCGGCCAAAAAATAAAGAATCCTCAATAAGGTAAACAGCACGCCCTTGCGACAGAGCTGGATGCACGTGAAAAAGCTGATGAGGAAAAATAAGTGTTACTTCCATTTACCTCCCAGCATTGGGCAAGAAATAACTTTTGTCTAATGATATTCTTGCAGTCCTAAATATTAAGTATATTACTCACTGGAACACCTAATCTAATGAACATTAAAAAGAAATTGGAGATATTAGCAGATGCCGCTAAATATGATGCTTCATGCGCAAGCTCAGGAGCAAAACGTAAAGACTCCTCCAAGGGTAAAGGAGTCGGATCTACAGGGGGCGTGGGGATTTGCCACTCATATACCCCAGACGGGAGGTGTGTCTCGTTACTTAAGATTCTACTCACCAATGTCTGCCTCTATGATTGTCATTACTGTATTAATCGCCGCTCTAGTAATGTTCGTCGTGCACGTTTTACAGCTGAGGAGGTTGTTACCCTGACCCTTGATTTTTATAAAAGAAATTACATCGAAGGCTTATTCCTCAGTTCAGGAATTGTTCGTAGTGCGGACTTCACCATGGAACAAGTAGTTCAAGTAGCTAAAACTCTGAGAGAAGTTCACGATTTCCGAGGCTACATTCACTTGAAAACTATTCCAGAAGCCTCTGACGAACTTATTGCACAAGCCGGTAAATATGCGGATCGTATCAGTATTAATATCGAGCTTCCTCAGCAAGAAAGCCTCAAAGCCTTAGCCCCAGAGAAAAACATCCACCGCACACGGGAAGCGATGGGGAATATCAAAGAGAAAATACAAGAGCATACACCGCGTAAAACCCCTAACTTTGCCTCCAGCCAGAGCACTCAAATGATCGTAGGGGCAGATGAATCAAATGATTCCCACTTCCTGCAGCGTGCAGGTGACCTTTATGGGAACTTTAAAATGCGCCGAGTCTATTACTCAGCCTTTAGCCCCATCCCTGATTCCTCTGTGCGTCTGCCACTCAAGTCACCCCCGTTAGTTCGAGAGCACCGCCTTTACCAGGCTGATTGGTTAATGCGTTTCTACGGGTATTCGGTGAGTGAGATCACCACTGCTGAGCAGCCTAACCTCGATCTGGATATTGATCCGAAGCTCTCATGGGCACTGCGCAATCGTGAATTCTTCCCCATTGATATTAACAAAGCGGCTAAAGAAGTCCTCTACCGCATACCCGGCTTGGGAGTTCGGAACGCACAGCGTATTGTTAATATCCGGCGCTACAATGCAGTAAGAACCACAGACCTCATCAAAATACGTGTTAATCTAAAAAAGTGCCTGCCCTTCATCATCACGGCCGACCACCAACCTATTAAGTATGAATTAGACTCTGAAAAGCTACGTGCCATCTATGCCCCACCCCCAGAGCAACTCGAGCTCGACTTCACGGCTATCCAAGTTCCCAAGACTGAAGTCATAGGAGGAGAATTTTAACGCATGCACTCTATCCCAGCCCCAGCGCACTTTTCTCAGTGGCGCTCTGCAGCAAGATCGCTCCTCCAGTCAGAGGTGCACCCTCAGGACACTCTGTGGCAGTGTGACGAGCAAGCAGACTCTCTCTTCGGCGGCTCTCAACTCGTGCAAGTGAAATCCAAGAAGCCTAAGGAGCACAAGGTTTCCGCGGCTTTTATGGACATTGCAAAAACTGCGGCGTGCCATCGCTCTGGCGATCAGTGGGCTCTGCTCTACTCTATTCTCTGGCGGCTCACACATGGCGAGCCCCACCTCCTGCAAATAGCATCTGATGATGAGGTTCACCGTGTGCAATCAATGATCAAGCAGATCAGACGAGACTGTCATAAAATGCATGCCTTTGTCCGCTTCAGAAAAGTAGGGGAGGATACTGATAGTGGCCGCGAGCAGTTTGTCTCATGGTTCGAACCAGACCATAAGATCGTGAGGCTCAATGCTTCCTTTTTTAAAAAACGCTTCGCTAACATGGACTGGTCTATCCTCACTCCTGATGAGTGCATGCACTGGGATGGAGTAAAGGTGCGTTACTCAGCAGGGGTAACCAAAGACGAAGCTCCAGATGGAGATGCCCTCGAAGAACTATGGAAATCCTACTACAAGAGCATCTTTAATGTTGCCCGCGTTAAGGTAAAAGCCATGCAATCTGAAATGCCCAAAAAGTATTGGAAAAACCTTCCAGAGGCAGAGCTCATCGAAGGACTCATCGCCAGTAGCAGGGATGCGACTGCGCAAATGTTAGAAAATCCCAATTCACCAGAGAAACCAATGCCCAAGAATGCTTACCTCAAAAAGCTGCACCAACTTGATGAAAAAAACTCGTAGATACTAACATCTGAAGTAATGTTTATTCATGACTAAAAAGACTTTAATTATCGGTGGATCTTCAGGAATAGGTCTCGCCACCCGTGAGCTTCTCACCTCCCAAGGTCACGAAGTGATCTCTACATCACGCTCTACATTCGAAGCGAGTGACTCAGCTGCTACTCTGGAAATTCCCGACGAGCTAGACGGCTTGGTTTACTGTCCAGGATCGATTACCTTAAAGCCTTTTCGAAGCCTCACTGAGGAGGACTTTCTAAAAGATCTACAAGTAAACCTTCTAGGTGCAACGCGCGCCCTACAGCTAGCTTTTCCAGCTTTAAGTAAATCACCCTCTGCCTCTGTCGTGTTATTTAGCACCGTGGCCGTGAAAACTGGTATGCCATTCCACGCTAGCATAGCAGCTGCAAAAGGAGCCGTAGAAGGTCTCACTCGCTCACTTGCAGCAGAGTGGGCACCTAAGATTCGTGTTAACGCGATTGCCCCTTCCTTGACCGACACTCGACTAGCAGCCCATCTACTCGCCGATGACAAGCGCCGAGACGCAGCAGCAGAGCGCCACCCGCTCAAGTCCATCGGCCAGCCAGAGCACGTAGCGGAGCTTGTTTCTTATCTGCTCTCAGACGCGTCTAAATTCACCACTGGCCAGATTATGCGCCCAGATGGAGGACTCTCTAGCGTTCGTCTTTTCTAACTTCCGAGCTTACTCGAGCTCATCGACTCTGCCTCGTTTCAGGGCAGAGCGGTTTTCCTTAAACATCTTACCATGCTTGGTAATCCTGCCACTTACACGTTTCCGCCACATACGAAAACTAGACGGCTTAAGATTCTTACGCATGATCTTGATTACCTGAGCTTCAGATAGGCCTGTCTTTTTTAAAATCTCATCAAAGGTAGTGCGGTCCTCCCATGCCATTCTTATAATCGCGCTTATTTCCTGCTCTGTCATGCAGGGTAACTTAGCACACATCACACAATTAGGTCTGAAAATTCTAGAACCTCATCAAATAAATACCAAATGATCATTAACGCTGCGCAAATTGCTGCCATGGAAAAGTTAGAGAGAGTCCAGTTTGCCACCTGCCTTCCTGGACCTAAGCCTATTTGCCTTGTGGGCACACGGTCTCAGTCTGGTGATACTAACCTAGCTCCATTTTCAAGTATAACCCACCTAGGGTCTAGCCCCATGCTCATCGGAATGGTTACTAGGCCAGACACTGTGGAACGTCATACTTTACGTAATATCTTGGAAACGGAATCATGGACTCTTAACCATGTCACAGCAGAGACACTAGAGCAGGCACACCAGTGTTCAGCGCGCTATCCCTCGGGATCTTCAGAATTCGAAGCTACTGGTTTAACTCCGCTTACTCATCCTGATGTTCTCGCACCTTTTGTTAAGGAATGCCCTATACGCTACGCTTTAACCTTGGAAGAAATCGTCGATATCCCCTCAAATGGAACGAAGCTTATTGTTGGGCGAGTCCAGCTAGTTGACATTCCAGATACAGCTTACGCAGCTGACGGGTGTATCAAAATGGCGGACCATGGATCGATCGCCTCCACAGCCCTCGACACCTATTTTACCATATCAGAATACCAGCGCCTACCATACCCCAAGCCATGATTACAGCCTATCAAGGAGCACTCGTCGCCGACGCCTTAGCAATGCCTGTGCATTGGTATTATGACCGCGCAGAGCTAGATCAGGACTACCCTGATCTCAAAGAATTCCGTAAACCGTTGGCACTACATACTGGCAGCATTCTGTGGAGATCTAGTTATGAACCTCTGAACGAAAAAGGAAATATCCTACACGATCAGGCTCAATATTGGGGTCAGCCCAAGATTCATTACCACCAAAATCTAACTGCTGGAGAAAATACCGTAAACTTTAAGCTCTCGCGAGAGCTTTACCACCAAGTTAACACTAACAAAGATTACTCTGAAGAAAATTGGCTAGAGCTCTTCGTAGAGAAAATGCTCACCCCCGGGTGGCACCGTGATACCTACTTGGAAGAATATCACAGAGGCTTTTTCACGAACTACGCAAAGGGCAAACAGTTACGCAAATGCGGAATCAAAGATAACCATATAGGGGGGCTTGCCCAAGTCCCAGCTCTTGTTACCGCCCTTGCTGGGCAGCCAAGAGAAACGGTTAGACAACACGTAAAACATCACGTTACTCTGACTCATCGTCACTCCAATGTTCTTCGGGCTGCAGACTGCCTTACGAGACTACTCCTCGATATAGCTGATGGTGTCTCGCTACGCGATGCCGTGATGCAGTCAGCAGGGGACTGGTTTTCTACTAAGAAAGCCATTAAATGGTCTTCACGGCCAGATCGTGAAGTCGTAGGTCGTGTATTGAGTTCAGCCTGCTATATTGACCAGTCCTTCCCTGCAGCACTTTATCTTGCATGGAAATATCATGACGACTTCACTGGCGCGATTATTGCTAACGCACTCGTGGGTGGTGATAGCTGCCACCGTGGTGCTGTGGTCGGATCTCTCGTGGGGCTGCAGAATCCAATACAAGTAAAACCATGGTCAGAAGACCTTGCCGAGAAGCCTTAGCTTCTGGCCATTACCTATCAGTAACCCCACAACCACCATCATCTTGTGTCTGAACTAAACGCCCTTAGCAATCGACCTCCCGTCATTATCGTAGGAGCTGGACTCAGCGGCTTAACTTGCGCTCGCTACCTCCATAAAGCTGGCGTGCCATTCCAAATTGTCGAAGCTAGCGATGGAGTTGGAGGTAGGGTTAGGACAGATAGAGTAGATGGATTTCTCCTAGACAGAGGTTTTCAAGTCTATCTGAGTGCATACCCACAAGCTGGAGAAATTTTAAACATAGAATTACTTGATTTGCGCAGCTTCGAGCCGGGTGCTCTTGTTTTTGACGGTATCAATTTAAACCGTGTTATGGATGTATTTAGAAAACCTACCTACATGATACAGAGTCTATTTTCTCCCATAGGCTGCTTCTCTGATAAAATTCGCGTAGCACTATTAAGATTCCGGGCCATGGGTAGCACTGAAGAAGAAATAAATCAGCGCGAAGACCAAACCACTGAAAAATTTCTATCACGCTTCGGCTTCAGTTCACCCATGATCAATGGCTTCTTTCGCGCCTTCTACGGAGGTATTTTTTTGGAACGAGACCTA
>JALZUC010000039.1 GCA_023301765.1 Akkermansiaceae bacterium
CAATCCGCACAATGTATGGAATGTATAGAACCTCCAATATTAAGAAATACACCTACGTCACTCACAGACGCATCGGCCAGCTATTCCACCATCCATAGCACATTACTTAAAACTACACCTACGGTTACGGTGTCAGAATGTTCTGCTAAATCACCATACTCAGAGCAAAAAACACCATACCTAGCATTACTAGCGCTAGTCGCTCTCCCCTTAAGATACCAACGCAAGCCCCCACAAAAACTCTACAAATACAACTATACTTCCCAGACACACACCTCACTACATGCCAGCACGCAAGGGCAGTTAGACAAATACATCCCCGCTACTCCAAACAACCACCAAGAAACCGGCTTCTACTACTACGGATACAGACACTATGATCTAGTTACAGGCAGATGGCCATCCAGAGACCCTATTGAAGAAGAAGGAGGATGGATTGTCCTTGATGATGGATAGCTAATTTGGATAAGAATGTGAGGGATGCTCCGTACAGGTCTGATCATACTGCTATCGTTGTTGATGGAACAAATATTTATTTTACTACATTGGAATATCAATGCAAGAAAGATGGAAGTGCTACAAAGAAAAGGGTGTGTGTGAGGCAAGTTAAAATTATAGACTGGGTAAATAAGGTTAATAATAAAAAATGATATAATGATGAAAGTTAAAATTTTTGTGAGCATTTGTATAATGCTTCTCTCAGGTGAAGTTTTTTCTAATCCAATTATAAAACTCTTAGTTCCAGAATCTAAAGGTGACAAACATGTTGTTGCTGCTGTTTTGTTTAAGAAAAAGTTCGGAAAAAAGCCTGAAAATATATATATATGTAAATTAGTGATGTATACTGATTCTGGTGAAGAAATTCTTGCTGAATTCGGTGGGATTCCTAGCAGTTTTGTTGCGGAGCCTTTCCGGAATGAATTTCAAACGGGCTTCTGGATTTCAATCCCAATTGGAAAACAAATAAAAGGAGAAGAGGGGAGTGATTTTGTAATAAGTAAAGCCGGAAAATACCGAATAGATGTATATAATGCTAAGAGTAAAAAGGTTTTAGAAAGTGCGCCCTTGGAATATTTCGTGACGAATGCGAAGGAGAGTTTCGTTGTGTTCGATATTAACTAATTATGGACTAAGGATTACTAAGTATTGACAAAATCATCGATCAAAAAAAAGGGGGGGGGGGGTGTTGTATTGTTGATATTCTGTTAGATGTTAGATGTTAGATTTTAGATTTGTGGAAAAGCCACTCTGCCAATAGATCCCGCTGATGCGGCGGCAATTAGCCTCGTCCGTTGAAAATGTCTAGAATGCGATCTTATTTGCGCACTAAGAAGGGACGTAAGAAATAGGGTCATGAGAAGGGGGCGGGCATAGAAAAGACGCATGCTGATAACAGAATTACGGATAGAGGGGCAGACCTGACCATTACTTACTTAAGCTAACAAAGACCTAACCAATTAAATAAAAAACCGCTCTTCAAGTTATGAAGAACGGCTTTCTTATCAGTTGTCGGTTAACAAAATCATCCTACATCCATCACCTTAGCACTTGCCCAGAAGTTCTTGTAAGCATCTACAAAGACATGATGCTCTGCATGATTTTGATAAATATTATGCTCCTCTACACTATCGAATGTAAGTGATAGAGCGTAATCAAAGCTCTTATCAGTCACAGGCCTCTCAGGAGTATCTGCTGATTTACCCCAGATACCGGAAGCGATATTTTCGATCTTTAAAAGCTGCTCCATACCCTTTTCAAAAGAGTTACGGTCAGCCTCGTTCTTGTTTTCATCTTTGAGCCAGAAATATACGTGGTGCTGCATACGAGGGACTATCACCTTTACTTTAAAGTAGTCCAAGAAAAAATACTACACATCTCACCTCTTGACTCTTCATTAAAGATCCAAGACCCTTTTTACCATGCATATGAAAAAGATAAAATACATCGCAGCGGGCATTATTATTACCCTTATGGGAATCGTCACCTTCCAAAACTTGGAAGAAAAAACAATTCATCTGCTGTTTGCTGAAATCCGTATGCCTGTGGCTCTTCTACTACTTATTACCTTCAGCATAGGAATGATTGCTGGATGGATAGCTACCATTCTTATCTCTAATAAAAAGAGAGCCAAAAACCTTCCATAGTCTATCTATAGATCCAGCCAAGCCATACCGAATGATACTATCATCGGCATCGTAATCAGGCTCATCAACGTAGTAGCTACCACTACCTGTATAGCTACATCCGCTCTCCCCCCGTAGTATCTGGATAGTACAATAGGGAAAACGCCCGCCGGCATCGCCGCCTGAATCACCAAAACCTGCCGCAACTCAGTAGCAAGTGGTAAATACTTAGCCAGACAGAGAATTACCACCGGCACTATGGCTAGCCTCACGAGCACTCCACCGATGGAAACTCTCCAGTCAAGCCTTACACCGCGTGCTAAATCATACATAGTAGTCCCTACTAAGAGTAAGGAAAGCGGCACTGCACACACACCTAACATCTCCAGAACGCGGTGTACTACCGTAGGAATATAATAGTCCAAACCTGTCTGAAGTAGTAACAACCCCACCACCACAGCTATGATGGGCCCCTTTAACAGGGACCTCCATGACAGTGATCTATTCCCAGAAATCAACATAATCCCCACTGTCCACAGCGCCAGCTCCACGCCAAGGTTATGAGTAAACATTACCGCTAGAGTGGCATCATCATCTGGGAAAATATATACCATCAATGGAATCGCTATAAACCCATAGTTCTGCACTCCACACGATACAGAGAAAGTCCGTAGCCCTCCACCTCTTTCAAATTGTAATACCCGCCCAGCGATGAATGCTACACCCATCGCTAATACAATAATACTACAGCCAATACCGGCTGAGGAGAAAACCACCACGGGATCACGCAGAACATCTACTCCCAGCATTTTATCTAAAATTAAGCACGGATAGAACAAGTGTACTGCCATAGCCATTACCCCTTTATCCATCTCAGGTGTTAGCGCCTTCGTCTTCCGCAGTAGTGGCCCTAATGCCACAATTAAGTATACTGGCAGTGCCGCAGTCAAAACCAGTATAGTATGCTCCATGACTAATATCATATACCATAACTTAGAATAAATTCGATATCAAATACAGCATTGCTCGTCATACCAAGACTGTTACCCTACTAGTGTTCTGCAGCTGAGCTCTTTCATGCTAACCATCATTGTAAGCCAGCTTTCATCCACTGAGCGAGTCCACACCAACAATAGATAATTAATCTAACAAAT
>JALZUC010000040.1 GCA_023301765.1 Akkermansiaceae bacterium
CCACCAAATCCATCTGCTGTAGCATCAACTACTGGAGCCGGGAAGTTAGCATCCTCCACAGTCGGCCCGCTTTGCCTTTCATTGCTTACACGTAGCGCACGGATAGCATAGAAATACTCCTTCGAGTTAACCATTTCCTGCAAAAATGCACGAACACTGTTCTCATTCCCTGTAAAGGCTATTTCCATAGGCATTAGCTCATATGGCTTTTCCGTAGGCACCTTAGATTTACTCTTCTTCTTTTTCTTTTTCTTCTTTTTAGAAGTTGACTCAGGTTCAATAGTTTTATCGCTCTCAACTAACAGGGCTGGACGGTTCACATTAATCAAAGCAGAGGGCCTCGCCTCAGCCAACTTTGTAAATAACCACTCCGTAGCACCTAATTGATAAGTTAGCTTTGGTGTAGCCTCAGGCTTGGGTAATTTTTTAGAATACTTTTCAAAACCAAATTCCGTCAGTTCCGGTAGAGCTATATTAGCATCAGCAAAGGCAGTGTTCAGCCTATTAACCATATCTACACGTGCATCACTAAACTCTTTGGGGCTAATAGTTGACATTGAATCAGGCTGAAACGCTGACAAAGCAGAGCCTACATCCATTATAGTTACCCCATACTTTTCAACACCTTCTTTACGTGCTTTCTGATTCTGTTTATTTGGGTACGGGCTGGCTTTTCCAAGAGAGATATAATTTTCTTTTAAGTCCTCATATTCGGCCTTCTTCTTATCAAATGCGGCTCCTTGTGAGAAGCCCATGTAGAGTATACCACCACCTATGACAGCAGTAACGCCTATCAACCCAGCGACAAATTTATTTTCCTGAACCCAGCTCATGATTGTGTAATCTTCTAAATAATATAATTAATAAAACAGTATAATTTCCATACCGTCTAATGGCATAGATAACTAAAAGTAAATTTTACTCAGCCTTTTTCATGACTGCCGGAATTGGCAGTGATTTCTTAAGTATTAGAGTAACTTCAAAAGGTGCCGCATAAGCCCCTTCAGCTAACGTTGTAGGCATGACAATCGCGAGTTTTTCTGTAGCTTTAACATCGAAAAACTTAGAGTTATCACGCAGGCGATCAATGAGTTTATAAACATTATTATAATTTCCTTTACCACGCCAGAACCCCTTTATGCGTATCGCATTGATCTTAGATTCATTAACCTTACCCTTTTTGCTCTTATTTTTACTATCCCTTGTATCTGGATCACGAAGCTCTGTTAGAGCTGATTTCCCATACACTATCTGAGGGAATTCCGAGCTAATAACAGACTGTGCTGGCTTTAACGCTACAGGTTGATTTTCATTGATCTGATAGTCCGTCACGGGATCAAAATCTATTAGCCACACAGTATCACTTTTGAAGTTTGCAGCTAGATCATTCCATATATCGATCCAGAGCACTCGCGCTTGCTGGACATCTACTAACTGGCCACTAAGTTCATTTAACACAGCCTCTCTAGCAGCAATCCTGCTGAGGGGTTCAGCAAAAGAAGCAAGCCCATCATGCTTTTCCTTCAAGGACTTATACTCACGCTCCATTCCATTTTTCTGAGAGGTGTTAGCAGCTGCCCATATGCCAAGACCTAGGAGTAAAATCGCAGCTGCACCAATAAGTATTGGTTTACGCCTTGCCGCATCTCGTTCTCGGGAGACTACGTCAGGAACCAAATCGATCATTAATGATGCTTTCCCAACTCCACGAAGAGCTAAACCTACGAGTTCTCCAAGTTGATGTGCATCAGCAGAAACGCGATCTACATCGACCCCTTTCCCAACTGATACACGTCTCAGGGGGTTAAATAATTCAACTGGCATACGCAGCTTTTCTTGGAAGAATTCCCCTAAGTAAAGAAGGTTAGAGCCACCACCTGCTAACATAATACGCTTTGGTGCGCTGCCGCCATGCTGACTACGGAAGTAGTTAGTAGTCCGGGCAATTTCTGCAGGGAGCTTTCCAAGAGCATTACGAATCACAGTAGCCAGAGCTGCTGTTGCTTCGTCTAACTCTTCTGTGTGGGCCGCATTAATGGCCACCATGCCATTAGAACATTTTTGAGATTCAGCCTCAGAAAAACTAATGCCGTATTCTTTAGCGATAGCGGCAGTGATAGAGGCACCACCGACAGCTACACTCCGGGTAAACATACGCTTACCTTCCAGGTAAATTAGATTAGATGTCTTGGCACCAATGTCGATGAGCAGAGTTGTATCTTCTAACTCTGGATAATTATAACGCAACGCGTTGTAAAGGGCCATAGGTGAAGCATCGACTTCAGCTGTACTAAGCCCAGCCTCCATCACCACATTATTCATCTCATTGAGGGCCTCACCTTTAATGGCTACTAAAGCTACCTCTTTCTCTCCAGAAGCGCTCTCGAGAAGCTGCCAATCCCAGATAACCTCATCAATAGGGAATGGAACGTGCTGTTGCGCTTCAAACGTAACAAGCTGTTCGATGTTCTCATCCTCGATAGGAGGTAATTTAATAAACCTAGTAAATACTGATTGACCAGAGATAGCATAACGCAACTTGGCCTTACCTACCTTTAGTGTCTCACCTAGTTCAGACACCGCTACCCTAATCTGGGGAAGACGTGCCATTTCCGCTGCGGGATCAGCTAGAATAGATGATGTGTCGTATTTCTTGAGTATGACTCCTCCATTCTTAGAGGGCTCAAAAACTCCCATAGAAATCCGCTGAGAGCCTATATTAAGGGCTACGGTAGATTGTGCGTCTGCCATGTTATATGCTGGTTAAAAATATTAATTAAATGAATGAATTGCCTGGTATAAGCGAAGCCCCCTTAGCGGCTACGCTCTTCGATTTCGGCATAACGATCCCACCAGAGAGGCTTGAAAGGTGTCTCATTTTTATTAAGGAGCGGGATCTTATCATAACGAGAAATTTGCAACCACCACCCAGGCTTGCCTGTTGAGGAGAAAAAGCCAGACTTATCAACCGCCGCCTGGCCATTGATAAGAATTTCACCACCAACAGATACAACAATACGCTTAGCTGCACTATCGCTACCGCTAATGCGCTTCACGGCAGATGGGGATAAGTAGACTGAGGTATAAACATCCTCTCCTACCGGCACATTGACGTGGTTAATCTCTTTTTCAAGATAAACAGCCTTGCGCCCACCTGCTGGATCATCAATAGCTACGTACCATTTCACAGTCACGCGATCTACAAATGCAGCCTTATAGCTGCGTGGCATTTCCACTTTAAATTTCACTTCAACTTCCAACCAATCTTTTGGTCTAAAATTCTTTTCGTCAGTATTACCGCCAAAGTTAGGTGATGGCAGCTCATCAAAAGAAGGATTATCAAGTGATACTTTTCCTGCCTGCGCCATTAGCGGACTAGACAAAGACATAACACCCAAGATAAGGGCTGAGTAGAGGTAATGGCGCTTGGAATGTTTCATAATAAGTAACTTTGATGCAGGCTATGAAATACAACTCGGGTTTGACCAGCAGAAAGGATAAAAGATTAACTCTTTTTTATTCTGTAGATTCATTGTCTATTCAGAAACCCTCAAAAAAAGGCCAAATGACCTGTAAATACGCATATTCAGCCCCGATCACACACATCGCACTTGTGAATTATCACATGCTGTGATTTTTCTAGTTCTGTCATGGCCAAGCCACAATCACCCAAATCACCCGCGAAACAAAAAACCGCTATTCAGCCAACTCGCACCGCCGATTTCCCAGAATGGTATCAACAAGTAGTTCGCGCAGCCGATCTAGCCGAAAACTCTGAGACTCGCGGATGCATGGTCATCAAGCCTTGGGGCTACGGTATCTGGGAACTCATCCAGCAGCAGCTGGATACACGCTTTAAGGAAACCGGCCACCAGAACGCATACTTCCCCTTACTTATCCCTCTATCATACCTAGAGAAAGAAGCAGGCCACGCCGAAGGCTTCGCCACCGAGTGCGCTGTAGTCACCCACCACAGACTAGAAACAGAGAAACAAGAAGACGGCTCTGTAAAAATGATACCTAGCGGCAAACTCACCGAGCCATACGTGATCCGCCCCACATCTGAGACGATCATCGGTGCCGCATTCTCACGATGGGTAGAATCTTATCGTGACCTCCCCTTACTCATTAACCAATGGGCTAATGTCATGCGCTGGGAAATGCGCCCTCGACTCTTTCTCCGCACCGCAGAGTTCCTCTGGCAAGAAGGCCACACCGCACACGAAACTAAAGATGAGGCCATAGAGGAAACACGTACCATTCATAAACTATATGAAGAATTTCTTCGTGATCACCTCGCCATCCCTGTCATCGCGGGTGAAAAAACTGAAGCCGAGAGATTCCCAGGTGCAGACATGACTCTCACCGTAGAAGCTATGGTTCAGGATCTAAAAGCCATTCAAGCAGGAACATCCCACTACCTCGGGCAAAACTTCTCCAAAGCACAAAATATTAGCTTCACTGCCAGAGACGGTTCTCAACAACACGCTCACACCACCTCATGGGGCGTATCCACACGCCTCATTGGAACCCTCATCATGGCTCACGCTGACGATGACGGCCTAGTTCTCCCACCACGCGTAGCCACTCAGCAGATTATCATCATTCCCGTTACCCCCAAGGAAGAAAGCCGAGACGCCATCATCGATGCCTGCGAAGCCCTAGCCACTATCCTGCGGAAAGAAAGCCAATACGGTAATCAGCCATTACGTATCCATGTAGATAAGCGAGACATCGGCGGCGGTGTTAAAAAATGGGAATGGGTAAAAAAAGGTGCCCCTATACGTATTGAAATAGGACCTAGAGACCTAGAAAGTAGTAAAGTGTGCCTCCAGCGCCGTGATATGCCTACCCATGAAAAATCTTTTATTCCTAAAGAGGACTTTATCCGCAACGCATCTGACATACTAGAGGATATCCATAATAACTTACTAGCCAAAGCCACCGAACTACGCGACGCTAACATCAGTACATGTAATGACCTCGCTACATTCGAATCCCACTGGGAACAAGACATGCCCGGCTGGCTCACCACCCCGTGGTGCGGCACTAGAGCACAAGAAGAAGAACTCTCTAAAAAACATAAAATCACCATCCGTTGCCTACCTATTGACGCACAAAACGGCGCACAGGAACCCTGTATCTTAACAGCTAACAAAACTAGCCAACGAGCAATTTGGGGGCGCAGCTACTAACAAGCAAAATACACAGATCACTCCATACAATCCGTACTTGGAATTTATAATTTAGCACTTAGCATTCAGAAAACATGGGTATTTTCAACAAACCAAAACTCAGATTACAAGCCAGCAAACGCGACAACATGCCAGACGACCTCTGGACCAAATGTAGCGACTGCGGAGAAATGATCCATTCTCTGGATCTGAAGCAAAACCTGCAAGTCTGCCCTAAATGCGAGCACCACTTCCTCATTGGCGCACGTGAACGCATTAACCTAATCGCGGACAAAGACAGCTTTACAGAAACAGACGCAGATCTCTTTTCAAAAAACCCCCTCAACTTCTCCAAATATGAAGACAAAGTAGCCTTACTAAGGGAAAATACAAAGCTCAACGATGCCGTCATCACCGGCTCAATGACCATACATGGGAAACCCACCATGATCGCGGTCATGGACTTTAAATTCTTTGCTGGCTCCATGGGCTCCGTTGTAGGAGAAAAAATCACACGTGCAGTAGAACAAGCCACCAAGAAAAAATGCGGTATAATCATCGTATCAGCATCATCCGGGGCACGTATGCAAGAAGGTATGCTCTCACTCATGCAAATGGCCAAGACCTGTGGTGCACTTGCACTCCACTCTGATGCTGGCCTCCCCTACATATCACTCATGACTCACCCCACTACAGGAGGAGTTACTGCATCATTTGCCACCATTGGTGATATTAACTTAGCTGAGCCTAAGTGCATGATCGGCTTTGCCGGACCCCGAGTAGTCAAAGAAACCACTCACCAAGACCTTCCTCCAGGCTTCCAAACAGCCGAATTCATGAAAGAACACGGTCTCGTAGACGATATAGTACACCGCTCCAAACTCCGAGACAAACTAGGGCAATTATTAAACTACATGCTACCATAGTTCAGTAAGCACTCAGCACCCAGCCGCCAAGAACACGCCCTACCAGTATCCTACATTAATGACATACAAGGAAGCGATCGACTGGCTATATGGTACCCAGCAGTTTGGTATCAAACTAGGGCTCTCACAGCCCAAGAAAATCCTCCGTGAAACACGCTCTCTCCCTAAGCCGGGAGTAAAAGTCATTCACGTAGCAGGCACTAATGGTAAAGGCTCCACATGTGCCATGATTGATACTCTCGCACGAGCCAGCGGCACCAGCGTAGGGCTATTCACATCACCTCACCTAATAGACTACCGTGAGCGCATTAAAATAGGCGGCATAGATATCGATCAAGTTACCTGTGCTCGATATCTAACCGATCTCAAAAAACTCGTTAGCCAATGGGAGCACCACCCTACATTTTTCGAACTTACCCTCGCCGTAGCGATGCGTCATTTTCAAGAACAAAACTGTGAGCTCATCATACTAGAAACAGGCATGGGAGGCCGGCTAGATGCCACCACAGCAGTCCCAGCAGACGTCGCCGTAATCACGCCCATCGGCATGGACCACTCACAATGGTTAGGCGAGACTCTAGAAGCCATAGCAACAGAAAAAGCTGAAATTATCATACCTCACAAACCAGTCCTCAGCAGCGCCCAAGACCCTGAGGCACGTAACATCATTGAAAAATTAGCAAACGAGCGCTGCAGCCCTATTGACTTCATCACTGAGCCGTTAGAAAAATACACCCTCAGCCTACCCGGCACACACCAGAGAGAAAATGCGGCCCTCGCCCTAGCAGTAGCAAAAAAAGCAGGCATCCCCCTAACTGAAGAAATTATCACGCTAGCACTCAGTAATATCAGCTGGCCGGGTCGATTTGAGCGGATAGAAAATCCTCATATCATCCTAGATGGCGCTCACAATATCCACGCTGCCCATGCCCTCGTTAAAACATGGCAAAAAGAATACCCTAGACAAAAGACACACATCCTCTTTGGCGCAGTAGAGCAGAAAGGCACCGCCGAAGTTCTAGCCATCCTAGCACCCATCGCAGAGCACCTACATCTAACACCCATAGACTCAGCACGCACCCTTACCGGGGAGGACTATCGAGCAGCGGCTCCATCAGCCACCCCACACACGATACACAGCAATCTAACAGCAGCATTTAAAAGCTGCACATCTCAGCCACATGATACCCCCACCCTCATCTGTGGCTCCCTCTTTCTCATAGGCCAACTTAAGGCCCTTCTGCAAAACACAGAAACAAGGCCAAGTGCCCAATAAAACTTTAAAAACAAAATCATGAATTTTCAATCACTACTACGCCGCAACGAAATCGGCGCAAATTCCTACCTCCTAGAAATCGAGGACCAACGCATCGTCTTAGACTCAGGTATGCACCCTAAAGAAGAAGGGCTAGACTCCCTCCCTGCGCACCACGAACTACCATCAGACAGTATAGACTCCATCTTTGTCTCACACTCACACCTAGATCACTCCGGCTCGCTCCCCGTACTCATGCGTGACCAGCCCAGTGCAGATGTCTACATGACACCAGCCACCACCAAGCTTGTAGACGCACTCCTCCATAACTCAGTAAACGTCATGGAAAGTAAACGCACAGAACTTGGCATCACAGATTACCCATTTTACACTCACCGCGAGCTAGACGATCACGAGAAACGCTGGCGTTCATTTAACTACGAGCGCCCGTTCCAAATAGGTGACAACCTCCGTGCTACATTCCATGACGCTGGTCACATACTAGGCTCAGCAGGCATCATGTTAGAAACCCCTGAAAAACGCATCTTTTACACCGGTGATGTACAGTTTGAAAAACAAACCCTCATCCCAGGAGCCAACCTTCCAGAAGAAGACATAGACACCCTCATCATCGAAACCACCCGCGGAGCATCCCCCCGCTGCCCGAGTTACTCGCGTGATGCTGAGGAGCTAAAGTTTGCTAAATCTATCAACGACTGTCTAAAGCGCGGCGGTGCTGTCCTAGTCCCCGTCTTTGCCATGGGCAAAACTCAAGAAGTCCTCACCATGATCAACCGCTTTAAACAAGAAGGCCTGATCCCAGACGCACCCGTTCACATCGGAGGGCTCAGCACCAAGATGACACTCATCTTTGATGAATTTGCAGACAGCACCCCACGTAACCAACCCGGCTTCCGCATCATGAAAGACATGGAAGTTAAAACTGGCGGGCGCCGCCGTAAACGCGCCCCCATCGTCTACCAGCCTGGTAGCATCTACGCCCTATCCAGCGGCATGATGACAGAAAAAACCGTCTCTAACAACTTCGCCAGAGGCTTCATCAACAACCCTAAAAACTCCCTACTCTTCGTAGGCTACGCAGATCCGGACTCTCCCGCTGGCCACATCCGCGCCGGCCAGCAAGGTGACCTCATTAACCTAGACCCCGCACAAGACCCTGTGCAGTTTAACTGCCCAATGGAAATCTTTGACTTCTCAGGCCACGCCACCCGTGATGACCTACTCGACTACATCCTCAAAGTAGCCCCTAAAAAAACCTTCCTCGTCCATGGAGACCTCGCCGCTACAGAATGGTTTGCCCTACAGTTAAAAGAAAAACTACCTAACTGTGAAACGATCATCCCCTCTCCCGGTCAAAAATACAGCCTCTAATACCCTCGCCACTGACCTTGACACTCGCAGAGCTTGACCCCCCTCATCGGCAAGCTATGCTGCGCATTCATTCTCAGTAAACACTACCTGACATGGCCTTAATCGTGCAAAAATATGGTGGCAGCTCCGTAGGCAGCCTTGATCGTATCCGTAACGTCGCTTCACGCATCAAAAAGCTACGCGATGAAGGGAACCAAGTTGTCGCCGTAGTATCTGCCATGGGCGGAGTTACAGACAGCCTCATCGGCATGGTCAATGAGCTAAACGAATCTCCCCCAGAGCGAGAACTAGACGTATTACTCTCAAGTGGCGAACAGCAGTCCATCGCCCTACTCGCCACTGCTCTTCAAGGTATTGGCGTAGATGCTGTATCAGCCACAGGGAGACAAGCAGGTATCATCACCTCAGGAAGTCACACCAGAGGCCGTATTGACGATATAAATCCTGCCATGCTTAAAGACTACCTTACGGATGGAAAAGTAGTCATCGTAGCAGGATTTCAAGGTGTCACCTCAAGTGGCCTCATCCACACCCTTGGGCGCGGAGGCTCAGACCTCACCGCCATAGCTGTAGCCGCAGCCCTAAAGGCAGACCTTTGCCAGATCCTCACAGATGTAGACGGCGTCTACACATGTGACCCCCGTGTTGTAAAAGATGCACGTAAACTACCAGAAATCTCCTACGATGAGATGTTGGAAATGGCCTCCTCAGGAAGTAAAGTCATGCAGTCTCGCTCAGTCGAATTTGCTAAAAAATACGGAGTCGTCTTCGAAGTCTGCTCCAGCCTCAATCATAACCCCGGAACCCTAGTCACAGAAGAACACCCAGCCATGGAAGCCGTAGTCATCCGAGGAGCCTCTATAGAACGCTCCCAAGCCCGTGTCACCATCACAGATATCCCTGATCGCCCGGGTAACTCCGCCAATATTTTAGGAGCACTCGCTGATGCTGAAATTAACGTAGACATGATCGTCTCTAACATCGCCAGCGATGGTCTAGCACGTCACTCCTTCACCATGCACACCAATGATCTTGGACGTGCTCAAGCCGCCCTTAAACCCGTTCTTGGAGACATCTCCGATGGTGCTAAAATCGAGACCGAAGCGGGACTAGCCAAGCTCAGCACCGTAGGTATAGGTATGCGCTCCCACTCAGGAGTAGCCGCTAAAATGTTTAAAGCCCTCGGTGATGCCAACATCAACATAGGTATGATCTCCACCTCTGAAATCAAAATCTCCGTCACCGTAGACGAGTCCGCCATCGAGGATGCAGCACGCGTAGTGCACGAGGCATTTGATCTCGATAAAAAACCAACCTAGCCGCCTACATGTAAAGACACGTTTTTGAAGCGAGTTTCGGGCTGTCATTCTTCCCCGCGACTAATCATTAACACCAGGTGCAATAGCTCTTAGTTCGTGATCAACCGGAATAAAGGCAGATCTAGTCGACTAGGGTAATTTGCCCCTTTCTCAATCCACTGCTTTACTTTAGCTGCTTATTCCATAACCATGGCTGTGATGAGATTCATTGGAACTTTCTGGGGAATATTAGGAGTATCTGCGCTACTTGGCTCAGCTATCTCTCGGCTAGCTCCACGTGCGCAGGAAGCTATAGAGATGGGGCTTAGCACAGTGCAGTGGGTAGCACTCATCATCTTTGCTCTCTTTATGATGATGGCAGAGGGCTACCGTGGCTTTCAGAAGAAATTTTCCCCTCGCACCGCAGCACGTGTTCGCTACTTAAGGGATCATCCCAGTCTGCTAAGGGGACTACTCGCGCCACTTTTCTGTATGGGTTACTTCCACGCAAATAAGAAAACTAAAATCACCGCTTTTGTGCTCACCATCGGCATTATCATGCTGATCATTCTCGTATCATTCTGCCCACAGCCATGGCGCGGCATTATTGACTTTGGTGTAGTTCTTGGCCTTAGCTGGGGGCTCATTTCCTTTCTGATATATACAGTAAAGGCTCTGACTCAGAAAGACTTCCCTCACTCACCAGAAACTCCGTAGAGTAACGCCATAGATAGCCTACTTTAGCTGATCACGCCAAGCTTGATCTAACGCTACAGGCTCACCATCAGTATTGACGCGCACGGTTTTTACCATTCCGCTAGCGCATAGCTTACCTCCGCTGCTGACGTCAAATTTCCAGACAATGGAACTCCGCCCTATCTGATCAGGAGAAATACAAACATTCACATCACTCTCTGGAGAAATAGGGGCTGTGTAGCTGCACTGCACATCTACACGTGGCCAGCCTCCATGGTCTAAAAGTGGGATATTAAGACTCCCCAGTAGCGCATGCTCAGCTTCCTCGACATAACAGAGGATACGTGAGAAATGGACTACCCCCGCCGCATCCGTATCGGAAAAAGCAACGCGGCGTTGGTAGTGATATTCCATAAGAAATAGATACCTCTAGCTTATCTCACGAACGAGAAGACTAGCATTATGACCACCAAAACCGAAGGAATTACTAAGCGCACTCTTCACCTCCACTTCACGTGCTACATTAGCAGTATAGTCTAGGTCACACTCAGGATCTTGGCTCTCAAGGTTAATAGTAGGAGGCACGATGTTATCTCTCATAGCCATAAGACACGCCGCCAGCTCTACACCACCGGCAGCACCTAGCAGGTGACCTGTCATAGACTTAGTAGAGCTAACAATGAGATTATCCTTAGCATGATTACCAAAGGTCTTCTTGATTGCCTTAGTTTCACAAATATCACCGAGAGAAGTAGAAGTTCCATGAGCATTTACATATGTCACTTCCTCAGGATTCATTTTTGCATGCTTCAGAGCCATATCCATACAGCGTGCTGCACCATGCCCTTCTGGGTGCGGTGAAGTCATGTGGTAAGCATCACCACTCACACCATAACCTGCTAGTTCAGCATAAATGTGAGCACCACGCTTCTTAGCATGCTCATACTCCTCGATCACTACTACGCCAGCACCTTCACCCATCACAAAGCCATCACGGCCAGTGTCAAACGGGCGTGATGCACGCTCTGGCTCATCATTCCGTGTACTAAGTGCCTTCATATTACTAAAGCCTGAAACACCCATAGGTAGGATAGAGGCTTCAGCACCACCACATACAAAGGCATCTGCATCACCAAATTTAATCATTCTCCATGCCTCACCCACATTGTGGTTAGATGTGGCACAGGCAGTAACGATAGCCATGTTAGGCCCACTAAATCCATACTCCATAGATAGGATACCGCTACCGATATTAGAAATCATCATCGGAATCACAAAAGGAGATACCCGAGAGGCACCACGCGTTAAACACTTTGTGTGCTCTTTTTCCAATGTACCTAGCCCACCTATACCGCTACCCACCATCACACCTACGCGTTCACGGTTAATACCCTCTGAGTCCAGATTAGCATCATTAACAGCCATTTTAGATGCCGCGATGGCAAACTGTGCATAGCGATCACAACGCCTGGCGTCCTTAGGGTTATTAAACCACGGAGCAGGATCAAACCCCTTTGCCTCACCAGCAATCTTACATGGGTAAGGTTCAGGGTCCATAAGAGTAATTGGCCCAATGCCACTACGCCCGGCCTTTAAGCCTTCCCATGTGGATTCTAAATCATTCCCTAAAGGACTTACTGTCCCAATACCTGTGATAACAACTCTGCGATCGTTCATAAAATATAAAAATTAATCCGCCCTGCGGCTGATCAGATTATTCCAGTTCAGCAGAGGTTGTGCAAGCACCAACCAATGCACTAATAGCACCTTCTTTCTGTCAAGCCATATACCTCCCCGTGATCACCCTAGCCTGCGCGATCGCCCACGATCATTCCCCCTGTTACATGCAGGGCAAATAGGTGACTTATCCTTGCTGCAGTCTTGATAAAGATGACCACAGACACGGCAGACGATGACACTGTCCTTTGCTTTTTTATTCCTAGCACGCCGGTTAGCGCCCACCAATAAACTATAGATCCCCATCAAGACCATGGGCGCCCCCACCATCCAAAGTAAAAACTCTTCAAAAGTCAGCTCAATCATTTTTCCGTAAAGCTTCTATGTGGAGTTCCAATTTACCTCTGAGCACCGAATTACCAGCAGCAGGCTCTAGTCTCTGACTGCGTAGCCACCTAGCCAGTAACTTTTCTTTTTTCATTGGCTTCATCACCTCTAATGACTCTCCAGAGAGAGGTAAACAGTCCGTAATAACACCCTTTTCATCCACACTAATTAAAAAACTATATGTCTGCCCATACCACTCCTCTGCTATTAACTCACTTGGTAAACTCAGACTACGCCCGCCGATGCGCTGCGCTATTTTTTTATCAGCCGTGATCCGCGCCCTTACAAAAACAGGCCCGCGGGCAGATTCTATACCATTTTCAGCTAAACTCCACGTCCTAACCGCATCACCTGTTAATGAGCCTCCAGATTGCAGCACAGACGGTAGCTCACGGTCCACCCTCGTTACGGGTAGCACCCGTAGCTCTGGCTTATATTCCTGCATATACCCAGCTAAACTATCAACCTTACTTCTAACCCGCCCCATTGTCTCATGATCATGAGCGGGATCCCACCGGCGGTGAAACGGTGAACGGTCCTCTATCTGCACTAGTAACTGAAATGAATTAGGATCATTTTCATTAATCATAAAAACCTTACCAGTACGCTTAGAAAGCGGAGTTACACTCCCCACATCTATCCGTATAGCATACACTGCAAAGACAAAAAAAACAGAGGCTAACACCAGTGCCAGAAGCTTGCCCACATGATACTGCTTAGAGCCACGCCATCGGAAAATAAGCCCCGCCTCTTGGTCGAGCTTTTCTCTCCTTTTACGTAGAAAAAACATGATCAATTAGAGTTGCTAATCACTCAGCACTAACAGGCCTCCCGGCCAGCCCACAGTTCAAGCCCATTTGTAAAATACGGTTTATTACATCCTTCTCCACACCACTCGCCACAGCTACATCTGAACGCACTACCGCAGTAGTAATAGCACTCCCACCTTCCTCATCGAGAACGCGTTTAATTTCCACCTCCAGATTTTCCATAGGCACCAGGTTTTTATTTACCCAGATTGGATTCCCTGACCCCACACCTAAAGTAACCACTATGGGGTTATCCATCTGTGAGAGCCTCCATGGTGATTCATGCACTGTAACTTCTATCCCCGTTTGCTGAGCAAATGATGGTCCTAATAGCGGAAAGACCAAGATTAACGCTATGATATCCAGACCAGCAAGTGTGTGTAAAAACCCTGGCTTTGAGGGCAATGTCAGCTTTAGCTTCATCTTTTTGCTGTTTTCTTCCTGGCCTTTTTCTCATCAGCCATCTCATTAACCTCCTCGCGGAAAGAAACTATCTCACCCTGCTCCCGAGCATCACATACGATATTCACCATTTCGATACCACAGCGCTCGATCCTATGCACCATACGCTTCACTCGCCCGTAGAAAAAGAGATAGAAAAGATACACAGGAATCGCCACCGCCAGCCCCAACCCTGTAGTTACTAAACTTTCATAAACGCCTCCTGACATCGCCGCGGGTGATGAAAACGCATTATCCTTATTCATGGACATAAATGTAGCTACCAGCCCGTTAACTGTACCCAGCATCCCCACCAAGGGAGCAATTAAAGCGATACCATAAAGCGCGCGTAGATTACGCTCCATCCGGGGCACCTCTAGTTGGCCAGACTCCTGCGCCACATCGCGGAGATCACGCCGAGCTAAGTTTTTCCTCATCAGAACGGCATGCGCCACACGGGCCGCAGGCCCTGGAGCACGGGCTGCCTCATGGATAGCTTCAGCGTATGCTCCCTTCCTTACATGATTTGCCAGACCTAGGAGTAAATCCCCTACGTTAATCTTCACTTTTTGGAAAAAGAAAATCCGCTCTACTACAAGTAGCATACTAACAAAAGCGAGCACGCCAATCACCCATACAAAAGGGCCTCCTTGATCTACAAGTTGCAACATCTTATTCACTTTTACACGACCCTTGAGAATTTTCCAATTTCCAAATCATCAAAATATAAACTCGATGTCATCCCCCCTCCACTACCCGGGCATTAAAGATGAACCTTTACCCCATTAAGACATCCTAGATGATTCAGAGTCATCCTCCCTTTTTGCTATACCAAGAAGTAACTCACCAAAAATATCCGCCCCTGTAATGATACGCTTCTTAGCCGATGTCCAGTAAAGCACTACATCACGATCAACCACATGATCATTATCATCCTCTGCCTCTACTACAAAATCACCTAACACATCATCCAACGTACTCTGAGGGCTATCCACAATAATGGGACGGTAGCAGTAATCATCCACTTCCACTCTATCCCCCATACTATAGAGCGCACTTAGATAATCAGTAGTACGTAACACCAGCCGGGGCTCCCCCTCAGGACCTAAGATCACAGCACTCTTTGTAGGATGCTTTTTGAGTGACTCACGCCAGCTCACCCCTGCCGCCTCATTAGCATCTGGCAGTACTGAGCGGTCTAAATTCACAGGAAATGTATACACTGTTCTGGGGTCCACCTCATTCCCCTCATCCGCGATATGAAGATCATCCAGAGCTAGGAAATTCAATGCGCCGCGCCCCTCATTAGCACTAATCTCGGAATCCTTTTCACTAATGTGCTTTTCCAAGATAATCTCAATGTCACGCTCACGGTAAAATGTAGGACCTTCCGGCCCGATCCAAGCATCCAGAATAATAGCACATGGCTTTGCTACTATAAAAAATAAAACCTGATAAACCCGTATCACAGGAGAAAGAAAAGCCCCCACCTTCATCGCATGCCTGGAAAAGTATGCTTGTGGAATAATTTCACCAAAAAAGGTAATACCCACAGTAGATAAAACAAATGCCCACACCCCAGCAGAAACAGAATCACTGAGCATCGTCAGCAGCACATTCACACTCACATTACCCCAGAGAATAGTACAAAGTAATAAATTAGAATCCTTCCTTAAAGCTAAGATCTTACGCGCAGGCCCATTCCCCTTTTCCACCTCAGCCTCCAGCCGCATCCTACCCAGTGAGAAATATGCGAGATTAGCACCCGAAAACATCGCCGACTGACTTAAACAGGCGATGATACCTAACCATATAAGTATATCCATTATTCTCGTTTATCGTAATTCCTTACTCCTAATAAGCTAGTTAAATTACCTTCAAATATTAGCATGTTTTGTCAACGCTGCACGTAAATAAGACACCGCAGCAGTTAAAAAGGCATCATTAACACTCCCCTGCACCCCCCATAGGGTCAATCAAACTAGTTACACGCCCGTTCTCTAAGTGGTAAATCCAACCATGAATTTCTAACTTCTGTCCACGTCTCCAGGCCTCCTGCACCACCGTAGTAGCACTCATATTCTCAGCCTGACCAATAACGTTAACCTCACACAGGCGCCTTGCCTTTTCACACCCCTCTAGAGCATCTAACTCCACCTGATAAGGTTTCACTACATCGCGGATATTTCTTAACCAATTATCAATCATCCCATGACTACACTCCTCCTGCGAGGCCGCCACTCCACCACACCCGTAGTGCCCACAGACGATCACGTGCTCCACCTTTAACACCTCCACGGCATACTGCAGTACTGAGAGCATGTTAAGATCTGTATGATTTACTACATTCGCCACATTTCTATGCACAAAGATCTCACCCGGCTCCAGCCCCATCACCTGAGCCGCTGGCACACGGCTATCTGCACAGCCTACCCATAGATACTTAGGCTGCTGACCAGCTACATGCCGTTTGAAAAAATCAGGGTCTTGTGCCGTTTTCTCCTCAGCCCACAAGCGATTTTTCTCCAGTAAATCAGGTAATGTATTCATGTCCGCAGATGTTCTAACTTAATTTCCCAGTAAATAGCAAGTCATGGATATCACGCTACGTAGCGAATTCCCTTTGACAAAAGGACCCGAAAGCATGACCACTACCTCGGTGAGTTTTTCCGAGCAATATAAGTCGACTATCGACAATCCTTCTCCACTCCTACAGCGCTTTACAGCGATGATTGAGCCTGCAGACGCTGCAGCTCTGGAGCGAATGGCTAGAGAGAGCCAGCGTATCACCAAGCACCACTTTGGTAAAACCATGCGCATGTTCGCACCACTCTACGTCTCTAACGAATGTGTTAATAACTGCTCCTACTGTGGATTCTCACGAGATAATGCCATTCTCCGCACCACTCTCACTATCCCACAAGTAGTTAAGGAAGCTCAGCACCTACACGGCCTTGGATTCCGTAACATTCTCCTAGTCGCGGGAGAACACCCTAAATTTGTCTCAGAAGGATACCTTCAGGAGTGTATCGACGCCATTAAAGGCTTTATCCCCACCATCGCCATAGAAGTGGGCCCCATGAAAGACCACCAATACGGTGAACTAGTACAACACGGCGCAGAAGGCCTCATCGTCTACCAAGAAAGCTACCAACGCGAAACCTATACAAAACTCCACACAGCTGGCCCAAAAAAGAACTTTGACTGGCGCCTAGACTGCCCAGAGCGCGCCTACGCGGGTGGCTTCCGCCGTATAGGCATAGGCGCACTCTTTGGATTAGCAAACTGGAAGCAAGAAGCCATCGCCCTAGCTGCCCACCTAGAATACCTCTACAAACACTGCTGGAAGGCGAGCTTTAACATCGCCTTCCCCCGTATGCGCCCCTATGCTGGAAACTATCAGTATACACCGGACCCCGACCTCTTTCTTAATGATCACCAGTTCGTTCAGCTCATCTGTGCATTTCGTATCTGCTTCCCACAGGTAGGTATCGTCCTCAGTACCCGTGAGCCAGCACACCTAAGGGACTCGCTTATACCACTGGGTATTACCCACATGTCAGCGGGATCTCAAACAGACCCCGGAGGCTACACCGGCGCCGGCACTGACGATCTACACCTAACTATCAAAGGAAAACGTGTAGAACTAGATAAAAACCAGCCCAAGGCATCATGTAGCAGAGCCACTGAGCAATTCACCATTGATGACCAGCGTACTCCAGCAGATATAGCCTGCCTGCTCAAAGAAAAGGGCTATGACCCCGTGTGGAAGGACTGGGACCTAGAAATTCTCAACTCCTAACATACCCCTATTTTTATGACTATCCAGCTCAACGGAAAAAAACACCAGCTTGATACACCCATAAGTATTCAAGCACTGCTAGATACTATAGGCATGGGAAATAAACCCTTAGTTGTAGAACTAAATAAAGAAGCCCTCTTCCCCCGCGAGTATAAAAGCACCTTACTCAAGGATGGTGATCAGCTAGAGATCATCACCATTGCCGCAGGTGGGTAAAGTAGCCTCACCTCGCAAATAGTTATCCAGCTTACTTTCTAGGTACCTCTTCGCGCTCCCCTAGGTGCTTAGGTTGTTTATTCGTGATATTAATATCAATCCACATTTTCACCCTTGCCAGCACCTCACGGTCCTCTGTTCTACGAGCCGCATAGCCTTCTACATCCTGCGCATTAAAGCCTAACACATCCATGCCGTGTGCTTTAGCAATATAAGCTGCACGCTCATTTTGAAATTTCTGACTAACAAAAGTCACCTTCTGTAACCCAAAGGTTTTTTTAGCTCTTACCACAGAGTCTAAGGTGCGCAGTCCAGCGTAATCACAGACAATTTTATCATAAGGCACGCCCGCTTTCACCAGCGCCTTACGCATAGCCACAGGCTCATTATAATACTTCTCCCTATTATCACCTGAGACGATCAAAAAATCCACTTTACCAGCGTGGTAGAGCTTAGCCGCAGCCTCTATCCTATATTTGAAATATAAGTTATCTCGCTCCCCAAGCTTCTCTGAACAGCCAAAGACCAAGCCTGCCGAACGCTCTGGAATATTAGCCACATCATCATATAAAATACCCTTCCCTGCACGAGTCGCAGCATAATTGGCATACCAAACTATAAAGAATAACACCCCCGCCATTACCAAAACCAGGAATAGGCCACGCTTTATCCACCGCATCAGCCAGTGTCTCGTCACTTTTTTACCAGCCTTCGGCTTATGCTCTATGCCAGCTTTTTCCTCTTTTACCTCCATGACAACATGCTTTGCTAATCAATATTTCTACGTGGAATATTTACCAAATTCTTTAAAACCGACTCAAAAATCCTCTCCTTAGGATTCTCCGGAGCTATCACACGTAATTTACGCTCCGCGGGCTTCAGACTCACCTCACTCTTACGTCCCAGATACTCACCATCAGCCTCCAGTGGAACCTCCCTATCACACTCTATGGTAAAGCTCTTTGCCTGTAAATACTGCACAGTCGAATTCCCAGCATCGATCGCCCCTGTGGCAAGCCCCTTTACAGCCTCTAACACTAGCCTATACCCTGCTTCAGTAAAAACCAGCACATCTAACATCTCGTCAGTATTATCAGCCTTACGGAAAAGTTTCACCTGCCCACCATAAAGTGATCCATTACCTGCAAGCACACAGACCCCCTCCTGCACACGCCCATCATCACAGGTGATACGCATCTTCGGTGGCTTTTCCCCTAACACCCTAACAGCTGACATCAAATATGCTAGTGGACCAAAAACCTTTTTAGTCTCCCACGTTGTTTCCTCAATCACCTGCGCGTCAAATCCCACTCCCGCCATCTGCACAAAGGCATGGCCATTCACCTCAAAGAGATCCACCTCCTTCACATACTCCTGGCACAGTACATCAAGTGACTTACGCAGGCTCGTAAAGGGAAGACCCAGCTCACGGGCAAAAACATTCATCGTCCCAGCTGGTAGCACCCCCAAAGCGGTAGAGCTCCCGGCCAGCCCCTGCACCACTGCATTCAGCGTGCCATCACCACCTGCGGCAACTACTATAGGCTCACCCCTACCAGCAAGCTCTGCCGCCAGAGCCGTAGCATCTTCTGCGCTACGGCTAGCATAGAGGGTAAAACGCTGTGCATGAGTCATAAGAAAGCGCATCGTCCGCCGCCCACGTTGGCTACGGGCACTTGGATTAAAAATTACTGGGTATCGCGCTAACATCTGCCGCCAGCATATACTCATTAACCTTATTTTTAAAATACCAAACCAAGTAATTTTTCACCACTTCATGATTATTTAAGCACAAGAAATCGATCCGTAATTTCGAGCTTGTCTAAGTCCTCATACACCGCCAGATATAACCATGACTAAACAACTAGAAGATCTTTTTTCCTTTCTCCGTTTCCCCAGTATATCTACCGACTCAAAGCACGCAGGTGACGTCAGAAACTGTGCTAACTGGACTATTGATAAGCTTAATACTATGGGCCTAGATACTGAGCTCCATGAAACACCAAAGCACCCCATCATCATTGCCAGAAATAAACACGAAGACGGGAAAAAGACCTGCCTAATCTACGGCCACTATGATGTTCAGCCAGTGGATCCAGTAGAGCTTTGGGACTCCCCACCCTTCGAGCCAGAAATTCGTGATGGTAAAATCTGGGCTCGCGGCGCCACCGATAACAAAGGGCAGATGCTCGCTCACATCCTCGGTGTAGAGGAAGCTCTACAAGAAAACGGTGAACTACCAGTTAACCTCATCTTCCTCTTCGAAGGTGAAGAAGAAATCGGCAGCCCTAACCTCGTCCCCTTCTTACTAAAACACAAAGATGAACTAAAGTGTGATGTGATCGCAGTCTCAGACACCGGCATGGTGGCCAAAGGCGTCCCTACCATGGGCTACGGATTACGCGGCATCACCTGCTGTGAAGTCACTGTCAAAGGCCCCTCTGGCGATCTACACTCCGGTGTCTACGGCGGCGCTGTAGCAAACCCAGCCACCGCTGTAGCAAAGCTAGTAGCCTCCCTCCATCATGACGATGGAAAAATCGCCATAGAAGGCTTCTACGATGATGTGCGCCCATTAGAAAACTGGGAGCGTGAGATGTGGGCTAAAGTTCCCGGCGTAAGCGAAGAAAACATGCTCGCCATTACCGGCTCCCCAAGCACCTTTGGAGAGCCAGACTACACCTCTGCTGAGCGCCTCTGGGCACGCCCCACAGCGGAGGTAAACGGCATCGGTGGAGGCTATCAAGGTGAAGGCTCTAAGACCGTGCTCCCAGCAGAAGCCATGGCCAAGTTCTCCTTCCGCCTCGTACCAGACCAAGACCCCAAGGACATTTCAGCCAAAGTAAAGTCCCACCTTGCAAAGCACGCTCCTCCGGGAGTAACCATAGAAGTAGAGGTAGGCCATGACGGTAAGCCATACCTCTGTGATCCTCACTCAGAGAACGGTAAAGCAGGCCAGGCAGCGCTAGAGCAGGCCTTTGGTAAAGCTCCAGTGCTCATCCGTGAAGGTGGCTCCATCCCTATAATACAGGATATGAAAGAGATTCTCGGTGTAGAGTCTCTCATGCTAGGCCTAGCCCTACCAGACTGCCAGATCCACGCACCCAATGAGAACTTCTACGTGGAAAATTTCGAGGGCGGCATCAGGCTCAATAAAGCCCTACTCCAGGAACTAGCAAAGTAAATCTCCAGCTAGCTTAGTAGCTCAGCGTCCCGCCTCTAGCTGGCTTTTGCCTCTCAGCCTCCCACCACTCGTTAGGCCCCTCCTTGGAAATATCCTCCCAAGTCTTGATGAGAAGTTTTTTCATCTCTGCCGCCTTTTCAGGCATGGCAGAGGTGAGATCTTTTGCCTCCGCACGGTCTTTAACAATGTTAAAGAGATAAAACTTAGTGAGGGTATCGTTACCCACGATTTTGTAATCGCCATCACGGAGAGCCACGCGGTTATCCGCCCCTGAAACATGCGTTCTCCAGAACATAGGGATTTTTCTCTCCGGAGTTTCCCCTTTAAATACTGGTAGCATACTCACACCGTCAATAGTGCGACCCTCAGGCTCTGGTACATCTACGATATCAAGCACGGTAGAAAAAATATCTGTACCGATCACCGGAATATCACTCACGCTACCAGGCTTGATATTACCAGGCCACTTCACGATAAACGGCACCCGCACACCACCCTCAAAGTCAGCACGCTTAGAGCCGCGCAGTCCTCCTGTATCTCCACCGACCCCAAGAACAGGACCATTATCCGATGAGAAAATAAATAAGGTATTATCACTCACTCCAGCCTTATCAAGCGTCTCCATAATCTTACCCAGCGCGTAATCTAACTGAGTAATATTTCCATAATAGGTTTTATTTTTATTACTCTCACCCTCATAAATCTCAGAGAACTTAATATCCGTGGCTATAGGTTTATGAGGCTCATGAAACCAGACTGAGAGAACAAATGGTTTTTTAGGATCGCGCACTTTTTCTAACCAATTAATAGCCTCATCAGCCACCAAAGGAGCAGAGTACCCCTTCAGCTCTCCCACCGCTTTTCCATTCCGGTAAAAATTGTTAGGATTCTTATGACTAGGTTCCGCATTGTTATGAGAAGACATCCAATAGTCATACCCGTGGTCATTGATCTGAGGGAATTTCTCGTTATTAAACTGTGGCTTAGCAAGTAAATGCCACTTCCCCACATGGCATGTCTGATAGCCTATTTTTTTAAGTAGCTTTGGATAGGTCACCTCACTACTCCGCAGGTGTGCCTTATGATTACCGGATAAGTGCCGCCACACTCCATTTCGATAGGGCGTGCGCCCCGTTAGGATAGCCGCACGTGAGGGTGAGCACACACCACAGGCGGAATAACCCTGTGTAAATTTTACCCCCTGA
>JALZUC010000041.1 GCA_023301765.1 Akkermansiaceae bacterium
TTGGCCTCAATACCATAAAAGCATCTACCGCAAGAGTCTCCTCCAATGAGCGAAAGAGCACGCCGTCCTTCTTTGCCTCCAAAAAGTGAATCTCTGCCTCAGCGCCGCTAACAGCAGGAGGCTCCGACACCCCCAACTGCTTTCTTTCATCACCGCCTCCTATATATAAGGCAACGTGCGGCCAGAAGCCGGGTAAAAACAAATTACTCAACGCATCATCATGGCGAGTTACAACGATATCCCCCGGACGCAGCAGAGCTCCCACCATCTCTCTTACCTCTTCGGTAACCCTGTGTGCAGCTCCTGATTCACGTTGCGGCAGATCTCCGGCTAAAATACCAAAGGGCTGCTTTATCTCCGCTACCGCACTACCACTTAATTTAAGTAAGTGGAACATCACCTTTTTATATCCAGAAATGTGGCGACGCTTAAACGAATGCAACCGGTAATCCCATCTCCTCCTCAAATATTCACTCTTGCGGAACTGTAAAAACTCTTCCTCTTCCAATAGTAAAGCCACAAGTTCGCCCACAACAGGATCTACAACCAATAATGCGATATCATCCCTATGGACTTCATAAAACATCAGTGCCTCATGAAATCTCCACATCCTACGCGCTGAAACCAAATTTTTATACACCTGTGTGTAACTCTTCACTGGGATTCCGTAACGAGGCTCTGACTCGTCCAGTTTTTTCCACACTACGGGCCTATCCGCAGCTAAATCTATGATAAAATTCGCTGATCGCACCAGCGCCGTCGCCGCCGAGAAACCCACTATAAACGCACGTAGCCTTAATCGCCACAGCACCTCTACGTCTACATCCTCTACAACTTCCCCTAACTGATCAAACACCGGCTGTATGGAATCTACTGTTTCCAGTAGTGCAGCACGAACTGTAAGGTAACGCGCATACACATCCCTCATCCGCTCGTCTTCATCTGGTAAAAAATACCCACGCGCATCTGCCGCAGCCGCATCTGCTAACTCCCGCACCACCTCATTACGTAGTGGTAGCGCTGGCGCAATAGATCTAACAGATCTTGCTGCCGCGCTTATAAGTTGCTCAGAAACCTGAAACCCACCAAGAGACATGCGTCATTTTGCTCAGGACCACCTACTTGCGTCAATGTTACAATACCAACAACTTAGCAGCCTACTTACGCGCCTAACAATACCTAACAAAAGTAATGCGCCTTGAAATAAGGGGCTTCTGTGTTTTTGTAGCGCCGTGCCAAATACAGATACCGCCCTCAAGTCAAGTAACTATATGGGTAAAATAGATCTTTATTTCACTTTACATAAACTTTCAAAAGTGAGAAATATCTCCTTGTTATGAACAAATCCGAACTCGTCGAAGCTATTCAGAAGACCCTTGGTAAAGACGCAACTAAGCGTTGTGCAGAAGACGCCCTTTCAGCTACTCTTGAGAGCATTGCTAAAGGCGTTAAGAAAGACGGCAAAGTCCAGCTTATTGGCTTTGGTACTTTCGAAGTCAAAAAGCGTGCTGCACGTATGGGACGTAACCCTAAGACTGGCGAAGCAATGAAGATCAAGGCATCCAAGACCGTTGGCTTCAAAGCATCATCAAATCTTAAGGGTTCCCTCTAAGGTTTTATAGATTCTTATTATCAAAACCCCATGCTTGTTATGAGCATGGGGTTTTTTTTATTTACTATCTCAGTAGCCTATCCATCTCATTACATTATGCATTTGAGTATTTAACTCACACACTATTTTTTAACCACCATACGCTATGCGCCCCCTACTCGCTTCACTTATATCACTCATTCTCCTCCATAGCGTCACTGCCGCAAAATTCCCCGATGGAGCCTGGAATAACAAACTCTGGGACAAAGCAACGCTAGAAAAAGGTGTCAAAAATGGTGATGCAGATGCATTAGCAGAATGGGCATACTGCTCTGCTAATTCTCGCCTTAATATCAAATATGATCCTAAACTGATCTATAAGCGTTCTAAACAAAGCGCTAAAGAAGGCTCAATAATGGGCTCTATAATGAGCTCCTATTGCTACCGCCATAGCATATCAGCTGCATACAATGCTAAAAAATCTCTCGGCCTACTAAAGCTCGCTGTGGACGCTAAACATCCACATGCTATGGCAAGGTATGCAGACTTAAACATCTTATCTTTTAACCATCACAGAACTTATATCGATCTTAAAGGCGACATGGCTATAGGCCTCAAATACCTAAAGCTTGCGGCAGCTGGTGGCGCCGTAGAAGCTAAATTTGTCCGAGGCAGGTCCTTACTACATAGTTTAGACGGTATTGTTGACAAAGAAGAAGCATTTAAGCTCCTGGTAGAATCAGCGGTTAAAGATAAGCACTTACCTGCTAACAGAATTATCCAAAACGAAATCGATTGGAAAACTAGCGATACACGGTTTATCGATGAAAAATCAGCACAACAAGTTGCTCAAAATTTCAAGTTATATCATCTACTGGAAAACCCTGCTGAATCACACCCTCGTTATGTAACAGAAATTGAACGTGGGTCACAGCCCCATACTATCATCCCTCAAGCCATCAAACTAACTAACGATAAATACGGCCCAATGATGAACTCAATGGCACGCTGGATACGTTATGGCAAATGGAACCACTATGCCTCAGCTAACATCGTTATTGGAGAGTATAGTAGCCAGGCCAATCTAGCTCAGGAACTCTACCCCAGAAGTTATAGAAGCCACTATGTCGCTGATCGTTATCTAATAGACTTATATCAGGACCCTAAAACCAAGAAACCCGTTTCTCCGCAATCTAAGGCTGGCGCGCATGCCATCAAAGAATTTCAAAACTATTTCAAACACACCCCTGACTGCAAACACGTACACCTCTCCTTTGGAGAATATCTAGCATCTATAGGCAAGCATAGCCCTAAAGATAAAATATTTAAATACAGAGGCATTGCCCACCTAGAGTATATGAGCAAAGATCGATACTGCGCGTATTGGATTGCCGGTAACTACATTTACCATAACGTCACTAGGGAGGATAAAATCAAGGCTGCAGCTGCTGCACAGTGGGCCCTGCAACGTGATCAAGGGCAATGGAAAAAAAATCAACTCCGGTGGTATAACAAAGCCATGAAAGGGCTTAACCCAAAAGAAAAAGAACGCGTTCAGGAGTTAATCGAGGATGGATACCCTCATGCAGACAAATACCGTCGTGCAGCATTTGAGCTACTTCAGAAAGTAGGGGATATGCCAGCGCACAAAAAATTTATAGGTCAAGAGGAGGAGGAAGATGATGAAGATGGATCCGCGATGTTACCCTCACCTGATTCTCCTATCGATTTATGTGATAACAACATCAACCCAGCTCATAAAGGTAACAACCTAGATATCCTTCTCTTAAAATACCTCAAGGGAGAAAAAATACAAGACAACCATAAACGCTCACTCGTAAAACTTTTCACTCTAGAACAAAAAAACCTACTCGCGCACCTAGACAAGGTCAAAGATCAAGACCCTATAGTAATGGCCAAAAAAGCGGAGATGCTCAAAGTAATGAAGGAGGAAAACCTTATAGATCAGGGAAAGAATCGATTAGGCGCCAAGCTAGGGTGGTACCTCATTTATGGAGATAAAGGTATGACTAGTAGCCCTATGCTCACGATGGTAGAGTCCGGCTCAACTGCAGAAGGATCTGAACTATGGACAGCCGATGTCATAGAAACCATCGCTGGCGTGGACATGAAAAGCGCTGATTCCAGAAATAGATTCAAAAGATTCATTAGCCTTTGGCCTGATAATCTTCCTGTCCAAGTAATCATTAGACGCTCGAGCTACGGCCACCGCAACGCCAACAACAATGGTAAAAAACAGAAACGCAAAACTACGACGCTAGTCTTTAAATAAGAACCTGTTTGGCGACTAAAGTGATCCATCAAGCCTAATTTTTCAAGGTGAGTTCCTTCACCTTTAACGTAAACCAGTCCTGAAACTCTTTTTGTTTTCTCGCTAAGTCAGCCCCTTCATCATCACTTGGCCTACCACGTAATGTTACTCTCAGGGAAAGTTGTTTTTCATTGCGAATGATATTGATCAGAGTCTTTTCCCCTACGTTTAACGCGCTTAATATGGAGGCAAGCTCCTCTTTTTTACTATTGGCCGGCAGGTACTGACCATTAAACCCAATGATAAGATCATTCTTTTCTACACCTGCTAAAGAAGCGCTCCCACTGCTTTTTAATGACTGCACCCTAAGAGCCGTCACCTCTTTACCGTCAGGTAACCTCGCACTGTGTATCTTATAAGTGATGCCAAAGTAAGCGGCCTTTTTCATCTGAAAAACTTCCTCTATGACTACGTAGACTCGCCCTTTCACCTCCGGGTCTGCACTCACTAAGTATGTTTGAAGCATGAGGTCTAGAGTGATTGTCTTATTCTCCAGCGCCCATTTTTTGAGTTTCAGAGAGCCCTCCTCTCTTACATTATATTCTTCTGCGGCCAGCTCTTCTATGAATGGCACACGCTCATCCCCATAGAGAAAGGGCACCAGCAAAGAATAAATCACCAGTGCGCCTATACAACGAGTATAAGATAACATGCTATTTGGGGGGAACATAATTTCCTATTCTCCTATAAAGGAGAGCGTGCCACAGTAGTAACTCGCAAAATCAAATTACACAGCGAAATGATCAATTGTAAAGATTTCAACGAATTCATTGCCAGAGAGTTGGGCACATTAAGATCTGATTCTAGCTCTCAAAAATGATTCTTTTAGGGCTGTATCAAACTTTTTTTAAATTGTTTGTTTGCCATGACTGACTTCTTAGGCAATCTTTCGCGCTCTATGGTCAGCTCAACTAACGTCCTCGCAAATGGTATCGAAATCAAAGGTTCCATCAAATTTACCAACGATATGGTCATTGATGGAAAAGTTGAAGGTGAAATCACTTCAGAAAACGGTAGAATCACTATCGGTGAAAATGCCGATGTCAAAGGTGATGTCAAAGCCGGTGAGGTGAAACTCTTTGGTAAAGTTACAGGGACGATTACATCCGGCCGCTGTGAACTCAAAACAAACTCCAAGCTGGATGGTGATATCAAAACAAAGATGCTCAGTATGGAAGAAGGCGCAGTTCTCTCAGGCCGCACTGATATTGGTGGCTAATTTAACTTCTTATTAAATTTTTCATAAACCAGAGCCTAAAAAGCTCTGGTTTTTTGTGTCCCCCCATCTACCACGGTAGATTCCGAAAGTGGCCTACCCTGTAACTAGGGTAATTACTTATAGCTCAGAGAGCTCATTTACGAGTACAGACCATTCTTCACCGAGTTTCGCCTGCCCTTCTGGAGTTGGCTTTCCGGCACGGGAATACCAATATGCTGCGTTTGGCAGATCTCCCTCTACGCGGTGCAAGTGTGCATGTACCCAGGCCCCAGCATTGCCTTCCACCTCTTCACATAGCTCATGTGCAGCATCCCAGCGGCCAGCACGTGCAAGCCATAATACTGTCAGTGCCGTACTTAATCCGGCCGGCGGACTTCCGCCCCGTTGTGCAGATTCTGCTAATTGTTTCGAATTCATAGTATATACATACACCTTTTGTGTATCTCATCAAGGTATAACGTGTTTTTGAGAAATTCATAAAGGGGGCATATCAACTTGGACTAAAAGGTGGGCGGCTAGATAATTGACAGCTCCTCATTCCATATAGCTCCTCATTCCATATATTACTAGAGGGGGCTATTATGTTCATTTTAGTAACTCGAGCATTTCTTGTTCATTTAATCCCTGCATCATCGGGCGAGATTCATCATCGCCCTCACCCATAGCAGCATTGATCATACCTAGTTTACGCTCTTGAAGTTTAAGTATTTTTTCTTCTACAGTGCCTCTGGTAATAAACTTATAGATAGTAGACGGGCGTGTCTGACCGATACGGTGCACACGGTCCGCCGCCTGAGCTTCTACTGCAGGGTTCCACCATGGATCAAAGAGAACCACCGTATCTGCGGCTGTCAGGGTAAGTCCGTAGCCACCTGCCTTCAGACTGATTAGGAATACAGGTGGCCCATCCGGCTTCTGAAAACGCTCTACGGCGGCACTTCTGTCACGCGTAGCACCATCTAAATAACAGTAATCAATATTCTCTCGATCAAGCTCATTTCTAATCAAAGCCAGCATGGAGGTAAACTGGCTGAAAACAAGAACACGGTGCCCACCACGCTGCGCTTCTGCTAATAGTTCCATGAGGCGCACTAGCTTCGCGGACATTTCAGTGATCGTTTTTTCACGAAGCTGGTCATCTAACAGGCGAAGGTCACAGCATGTCTGCCGCAGCCGGAGCAGAACGGTAAGCATCTGCATACGTGCGCCATCAGCACCGGACTGCTTACGTAGTAGATCCACTTTTTCCGCACCTTGACGTAGGATAACTTGGTAGCTTTCCTTCTGCGCAGAGGTGGGCTCACACCAGATGATACTCTCCAGCTTCGCCGGTAGATCCTTAGCCACTAGTGACTTAGTGCGGCGTAGCATAAATGGTTCAGTACGCCAGCGGAGGCGCTGCATCGCCGCACGTGTGCTCTGATCTTGCACTTCTGCTACAGAGGGTATCTCATAGCGTTGCTTAAAGTCTTCACGCCCCCCCAGATATCCGGGAAGTAGAAACTGATAGATGGACCAGAGATCACGCACGCTGTTTTCAACAGGGGTGCCTGAGATGGCAATACGAGCGGTAGTATTTACTTTTCTGGCCGCCTTAGCAGCTAGGGTATCTGGATTACGTATAGCACTGGCCTCATCTAAAACCATGGCACCAAAGCCAAAATCCTGATATTCTTTGATATCTCTATCTAGTAGGGCGTAGCTGGTGATGATAATGTCCGCAGACTCCATAACCTCAAAATATTTCTTCCGCTTAGTGCCATGCATCACAAGCACCTTCAGATCAGGGACAAATTTGGCTGCTTCATCTCTCCAATTACCTAGTAGGGTAGCAGGGCATACTACGAGAGCTGTGCCTTTTTTCTGCCAGAGTTTAAGGAATGCTAGTGTCTGGAGAGTTTTACCCAGACCCATATCATCCGCTAGCAGTGCCGCGCCTTCACCGCTAGCACGGCGGTAAAGCCAGTCTACTCCATCCCTCTGATAACTACGAAGAGTATTCTCTAAGTCTTGTGGCAGCGCTGGCACTTTAGTCTCTGTACTGGCCTGCTCCTGATCATCACTGTAGTAACGATTTAGGTGCTTAATGTAGGCAGCCTGCTGGGCGGGGAAATAGTAACGGCCATTACGCTGATCAGGATTCCCATCCAGTAGGACACCGTCCATAACCTCGGTATCAAAGCTGGAGATGACGGCTTTCCCCCCTCCGGGCATAGTGATGCTACGGCTACCAGACTGGAGCAGCCTTCGCACAGCATTTGGATCCAGAGTTTTTTCTCCACACTGCCAGGTAACGTCACATGCTAACCAATCTTCACCAGAACCTGCTTCTGCTATGTCAAAGCGCGGTACGATTCTCTCTAGCCTAGATTCCACTCTACCCAGCTTCTCTTCCGTATTTACCTGCCAGTTATTTCTTAGCTGCGGTAGCGTAATAGTAAGGAAGTCTAATACCTCATCCTCACCACGTAAAAAAAGAAAACCAGAGGCGTCAAGAATCTCAAAGCCTTGGTCCATAAGGCGAGATATAGCCTGCTGCTCCTGGTCTCTATTTCTCACGAGCCAGCGACTCTCCACCTCCACATCACGGCACGGGAAGCCAGTATCATCAGATGGTGAAGCGAGAGAAACACTCACTCCCTCAGTGTAGTGGGCTGTGAGGCGTGCCTGCAGCGCACTGGTGGAGCCGGCTACCTCTAGCTCGATCTTCGGTGTGCCCTCACACACATCCAAACCACCAAGATCTGGGGGCAGTGTGTAGATTTTCTCTATGTCACTGAGCCGCTTAACAAATTTTGCGGTATCGATCTCTAGCCAATCTCCAGAGGTGAGATCTTTGAGTGTGGTAATACCTACAAGGGGTGATTTTTCTTTCTTTGGCTCTGTAAGGTAGAGGTTCTCACCGTCCCACTGCACGAGGCTCTCACCGAGTATGAGCAATGCTCCCGTTTCCATATCCGCTAGACGTAGCCAGATGGTATCACCTCCGGACTCCTCGTTATACTCCATTTCCAGATGTGGACGTAAGGTGGTTTGCTCTACTTGCACGGGCTGCTTTCCACTCAGAATCCTGGCATGCCCTGCTACCGCACGGAAAAACCCTTCTAACTGGTTCTCCTGGAGTGACAGCATCGCCGCGTCTACCTTACCGGTATTTTTTTGTAACCAAAGTGCCAGCAGAAGATCCGCCTGCTTTACTTCGGTATCTACTGCTGCACGCTTTAGATGGATGGCTCGTATCCCTTCATAGGGGAACTTCGGAGAAATCCTTACATCCAGAGGGTGCATCTCCATTTCCTGGGTCGGCGCTGGAGTAGGTTTAGGCTTAGACGGCTCTGCTACAGGCTTGATGATAGTAGATAATAAAACGGCGGCAGCGTGCTCACACATACCACCCGTGGCACGGCTCATAGCACAACGACATAAATTTTCTACTTCATGGGGACCATATACCTTCACCACTACTCTCTGAGGCTTACCTCCGGTCTGGTGCATTCCCTGATAAACATTACCCTTACTGATGACTTGAGTGATTTTCCCCAGTTTGATCAATGCCCGTGCCTCCTTAAAGACACGCCCGCCAGCGGACTGACTTACCCATTTTTCCGTAATTTCCATAATGCTTAGTATAGACCGCTGTATGTGCCTGCGGACAAGAGACTGCCCTAAGCTGTGCCTCGGGCGCAATGACACGTTTGCAGAACAGTCATTTTTGTCTTTGGGGTAGCAGGGTATTTGTGCATGTTTGCCACCGATCCTTAGCACCTGCTATCGGCACTCTTCCAGAACTATGAAAATCGTCGCTACAGCCAACCAAAAAGGAGGCGTTGGTAAAACCACCACCGCCATAAACCTCTCAGCAGGACTCGCCGCACGTGGCCAGAGGGTTCTCCTTATTGACCTGGACCCTCAAGCCAATGCTACCAGTGGTCTTGGCATCGAGCCGGACGGTAACGAAAGCATGTATTACCCCCTCATTGGGCAAGGTAATATGGAGGATAAAATCATCCCTACTCGTATCCCGAACCTTTCACTTATCCCCTCAGGTATGGATCTGGCTGGTGTGGAAATAGAATTAGCCCGTATGGATGATCACCTCGTCCGTCTACGTAACCTACTAATTGCATCTAAACAGCATAGCTCATTTGACTACTGTATCGTAGACACACCGCCATCTCTCGGTGTGCTAATGACTTCCGCCCTTGCTGCTGCAGATGAGATCCTCATACCTCTTCAGTGTGAATGGTTTGGGCTAGAAGGACTGGCAAAAATCGTGCAAGTCATCGAGCAGATCCGCGATGCGGGAGCAAACCCTAACCTCACCCTAGAAGGTATCGTTATGACCATGTATGATGGTCGCACGAATCTCTCACGCCAGGTGGTCGAGGAAGTGAGCACCTATTTCGCCGCTCAGCTCTATAAATCCGTAATTCCACGTTCTATCCGTATTGGTGAAGCACCCAGCCACGGCATGACGATTTTTGAACATGACCCTAATGGTATTGGAGCTAAAGCCTACGGTGATGTTGCTGATGAGTTCCTAGCACGCCACTCTGTGTAAGCCCACTTATAGCATCCACTACTTGGGGTGCTAATATCATTAATATTATGCCCCATGTTTTACTTGTAGAGGATGAGACTTCCATCGCCGATACTCTCATCTATGCCATGGAGACTGAGCACTTTGAAGTCACCCACTGCATCACCGCAGGAGCAGCGATCAAGGCTCTAGCAGGTCATACTCCAGATCTAGTCGTGCTCGATGTAGGCCTACCTGATATGTCAGGCTTTGATTTGTGTGTAGAGATCCGCAAGTCATCAGCGTTACCCGTACTCTTCCTCACAGCCAGGGACTCTGAGATAGATCGCATCCTAGGTCTAGAGCTTGGTGGTGATGACTATGTTACTAAGCCTTTTAGCCCACGTGAGGTGGTAGCCAGAATCAGAGCTATCCTTCGCCGCGCAGCAAATAAGGCCGACACCGCTAATACCGCTGAGTCTTCAAAAACTTCAGAACCCACGTCAACCGCCTCCATCAACTATAGTAAACTGGTACATGACCCCCATACCATGACTATCCTCTGCCACGGTGCCCTACTTAACTTAACAGCTCATGAGTATAAACTTCTTGCTGTACTAATGTCTCAGCCGGGTCGCATTTTTAGCCGTGAACAACTATTAGAAAAAGCTTGGGATGATCCTGGCTCTGCGATGGACCGCACAGTAGACGCACATGTAAAATCTCTACGAGCTAAACTTCGTGAGCTAACACCTAGTGGTGATGACCCTATTGAGACACGCCGTGGCCTCGGCTACACGCTCTCCCCTCATGCTGTATAATTAATTATCATGCGCCTTACACGAATTACACTATTCCTACTAGTGCTGTTCATCAGCTTTGGATTCTACCGCCTGATAGTTTATCTTCTAGATGATGTAGATACACAGACATTGCAGGCTACAGAGGAGGTAATGGTAGATACAGCTCATCTCATGGCTGGCGTGGTAGAACAGCGCCTTTCTGAAAGTGCAGGCCAACCAGACGCCACCAGCCTCCATGCCGCATTCATGCATGCTCAGCTGCACGAAATCAAAGCTAAGATCTATAATCATAACAAAACTAATCTTGGTCTAAATGCTTACGTTACTGATGCTCAAGGGATAGTCGTTTATGATTCTGACAATGGTATACGCGAAGGTGAAAACTTTGCCCCCTACAATGATGTCCTAAAAACTCTAGCTGGAGGTTATGGCGCACGCTCAACACGCACTAATGAGGCTGACCCTAACAGCTCTGTTCTTTTTGTAGCTGCCCCCATACGTTCTAATGATGAAATCATTGGCGTGCTCACTGTCTATAAGCCACAGGCGGATGTTTTAACATTTATCACCGCACGCCGCCATGATATCCTTTTTGCTACCCTCTTTATCGGTATGGGTATCATACTCTTAGTGGTAGCCGTCTTTATCTGGGTCTTTCAGCCATTAGGAAAACTTACCAACTACGCGCAGGCAATCACGCGTGGTGAGCGCCAGCCTTTACCTAATTTAGGTAAAGGTAGAGAGGTAAACACTCTTGGGTATGCTCTCCATAATATGCGTGAGACTCTAGAGGGCCGTAGTTATGTGAAAAACTACATCAGCACTCTTACTCACGAGTTAAAAAGCCCTCTTGCTGCCATACGTGGTGCTTCAGAACTGCTCCAAGAGGATATGCCCACAGAGCAAAGAAAACGTTTTTTAGAAAATATCCACACCGAGACACAACGTAGTGAAATACTTGTTAGAGATCTTGTGCAGCTCTCAGAACTGGAAGGGCAGGCGTATCTGGAGAATCACCGCATACTAGACTTAAAGTCATTATGCCAAGAGATAGCTGGTGAGGCAGTACCTAGCCTTGCTGTAAAAAATCTCATTTTAAATACACAGTTAGCCCCTAATCTTGAGATTACTGGTGATAATATGATACTAAAACTTGCGGTGAAAAACCTTATCGAAAACGCCGTCAGTTTCTCCCCAGAGGGTAGCACTATCACCCTCTCCCTAACAAAAGTAAATAACAGTGCCCGTATCAGCGTGCAAGATGAAGGTCAGGGTGCACCTGATTACGCCCTTGATCGCGCCTTCGAGCACTTCTACTCACTGCCCAGACCTGGGTCAGACCGCAAGGGTACAGGGCTAGGGCTCCCATTAGCCAAAGAAGCAGCTAAACTACATAGAGGAACTGCCAGCTTAGAAAATACACAGGGTAGCGGCTGCTTGGCATCTATCACACTCCCTATCTAATACGCACATGCTGCGTCACAAACCTCTGTAATTCGCATATCATGAATTTCACCCAATGGATCAGTGTGTACACGCAACTCACCATCTGTAGATGATTTCATCAAATCTTCATACAGCATTCATCAGCATTTCATCTACAGCATTCACATTTTTAAGCATCAACTCCGATTAACTATCACTATGCTTAAAACCCTCACCACCACACTGCTCCTAAATTTACTAGCGCTCTACACAGCCACTGCTTCGCAAAAAGCACAATCACCCTACTTCCAGATTACCTCTACTGAAAGCTCTCTAGACTCACTACCGCTGAAGGTGAGTGAAGCTGAGGTATCTATCTCCGGCAGCATTGCACAAGTAGAACTGCGGCAAACATATGCTAATACTGGAGGTCTACCTATCGAGGCGATTTATTGTTTCCCAGGTTCCACAGGCACTGCCATGCATGGTATGGAAATGAAAATCGGGGAAAGGGTCATTGTAGCTAAAATCAAAAAACGTAAGCAAGCTAAAGCTGAGTATGAAAAAGCCAAAGCTGAAAACAAAACAGCTGCACTCCTAGAGCAGCAGCGACCTAATGTTTTCCAAATCAATATCGCTAACATTCTACCGGGTGAAGAGATAGAAGTAATACTCCGTTATAGTGAACACATCACTGCTACTGAGGGAGTTTACGAATTTATTATGCCCACAGTAGTAGGGCCCCGCTATGGTAATTCTGCTAATAATAGTAATGAGAACAGCCCAGAAATCACTGTAAATCCTTACCTCCATAAGAGTAAAAATATAGTTACAGAGTTTAAATTCACCATGGATCTCCGCACCAGCTTACCACTGAAGCAAGTGCTCTGTTCCAGCCACAAAACCCCTATAAAGTATCTCGGAAAAAAGCACGCTAGTCTAAAGATTAATTCTATTAACCAAACTACCGCGATGAATCGTGATATAATCGTCCGCTATAGACTAGCTGACAGTCAGGTAGCTACAGGCCTTCTGCTCCACCAAGCAGATACTAACAACGGCGAGGGTGATCATTATTTCCTCCTAGAAATAGAGCCTCCTGCTCGCGTAACTCCTGAGCATATCCCTCCCCGTGATTACTTATTTGTTCTAGATGTCTCTGGGTCCATGAGTGGATTCCCTCTTAATACTGCACGCACTCTCTTTAAAGATCTTACACAGCAGCTACGCCCATCAGATAGCTTTAACATACTTCTCTTTGCTGGGAATAGTCAGATACTTTCTACCCATCCATTAGTAACTAATAAAAAAAACATCACTAAGGCTATCGAGTTTATCAACTCTCGTGGCGGCCCCGGCTCTGGTGGTACAGAATTAGTCAAAGCTCTAGACCGCGCTGTAAAGATGCCTGGCAGCAAAGATAAATCTCGCTCTATCGTAGTAGTCACTGATGGGTATGTAAACTTCGAGGCCGATGCCTTCGACCTCATCCGCAAGAACCGTGGTGCATCTAATGTGTTCTGCTTTGGTATAGGATCATCAGTAAATAGACATCTAGTAGAAGGCATCGCTAATGCTGGTAGTGGTGAGGCTTTTATTGTTACTAAGCCAAGTGAGGCGGCCCTGACGGCACAGCGATTCCGTGAATATATAGACTCCCCCGTATTAACGAACGTTAGGATAACAAGTAAGGGCTTTAATGCCACAGATATTGAACCTAGTAGTATACCTGATGTCTTTGCCAATCGCCCAATCACCATCACCGGCAAATGGCAAGGGTTACCGGAAGGGCAACTTATCCTCAGTGGAATGATGGGCAATGGTAAGCCATACCAGCAAATCATCAACGTAGCTGAAACTGCAAAAACAAATATGCATAATCCAGCACTCCCCAGCTTATGGGCCCGTGAACGCGTCCGTGTACTAGGTGAATATATCAAGTTTCAAAGAAGTGAAAAATCTCACCAAGAGGTCATTCAAGAAATCACTAATATTGGGCTAACGCACTCCCTCCTGACAAACTATACATCATTCATCGCAGTGGATGAGACCCCTAAACCAATCACCGGAGATGTCACTAGTGTAGAACAAATGTCGCCTTTACCGGCTGGAGTTTCACAGCATGTTGTAACTAATCATAGCCCCAAGGCTAGCCCCTTAGTTAGTGCTGGCAGTGTTCCTGAGCCAGGTAGCGCCACCCTGTTTATTGTAAGTATCATCTCGCTTCTTTTTTTACGAACACGCCGGTAAGTCACTATTTATCATCCCCTCCATCTCTACCCCTGTGAAGACCGGTAAGATAAGATTAGCAGCTATCGCCGCACTTGGTTTTAGCCTAGCTTTCTGGCCACTGATTTTGTGGTTCGCTCAGCGTTTATCAGACGGAGGTGATGAGCCTTATGGCTTAATCGTGCTCTGCGTACTTTCTCTACTTATAATGAGAGGTCAAAACCATCGCCATACTCGAATGAGTAAGGGGAGCCAGTTCGCCGCTGCCATCAGCTTCACTCTCTACATTTTAAGTCTATTCGGGCTACCACCGATGCTGCGCTGTATCCCTGCTATTCTTTGTTTATCGTTTTACTACGGCTGGCACCGGCAGCCTGGATGGATGGCACTTTTATTTCTATCCCTGCCAGTTATCAGTAGCTTAGAGTTCTACCTAAGCTATCCTCTCCGCATTATCTCTAGTGAGACTACACGCTGGCTAGTTTGGCCATTTGTGAACGAAATAGTCCGCGAAGGCACTAACCTAACAGCCTACGGTAAGGTAGTAGGAGTAGACGCACCGTGTAGCGGTATCCGTATGTTATGGGTTGGCCTAGTTTTTTCTAATATACTCATATCCTTGATCCGAATGACCTGGATTAAGGCTATTGTATTTAATCTTTTTGCTATCGTAATACTACTATTTGCAAACAGCATTCGCGCCGCTTTACTCTTTGCTCCAGAAAGTGGTTTTATCGAAATATCAGACACAACACATGAGAGCATCGGGCTCGTCAGTTACCTTGGCGCCATTGTTATCCTTATCAAGGTAGCGATGCTTCGTAGAGGTTATATCTTATATAAATACTAAGCCCTATCATGAAGCACTCCATTATTATTTTCATCATTGGCCTCATCTGCGGATTATCACAGTGGCTAGTACCAGAAAAAACTCATAGTACCGAGGCAGAGGATGTTCACTTTCAGTGGCCAGATAGCTTCGAAGGAAAGCAGTTGTCTATTATCCCTATGACTGCTGTGGAGTATGAGTTCAGCAAAGGTTTCCCTGGAGCATTAGCAAACTTCCGCTGTGGTAATGAACAAGTTATACTTCGCCATGTCACTCGCGCCACTCGGAAACTGCACCCGGCTGTAGATTGTTTCCGAGCTTCAGGCTATAGTGTAGGAAGTGTAAAAACTCATACTAGGCCTGATAATGAGCACTGGTCTGGCACGGAAGTTATCAAGGGGCATGAAAGGTTCTTCCTACGTGAACGCATTATAAAAATAGGAGACCCTACATCAGAATGGACAGATGTTTCATCATGGTACTGGCACGCCATAACCGCTCCTGCGCATGGACCGTGGCTCGCGATCACCGTTATTTCCAGAATTCAAGACTAGGTTTCACTCATTATATATTCCAATAACGCACACAAAATTATGTGGTAAAATCCATCTCTACAATAAACCTCATATAATTTATCAGTAGCTCCTTCTATATCTTCTATTTCACTTAAGTTATAGCGAGCTTCTAGCGCAAGACGTGCCTGATTTACTGCACCATACCATAGCTCAGCGTTTTCCTTCTCAATATGGATAGTGCCCTGCTCCTGACTACGTGCATTATTTATTACAGTGGCTACATAATTAGACTGCTGATTAAAACCTTCTTTTAGATCTGGCACTACGTATTCCTTCCACCCACTGTCCCCAACCATAAGGCCTCCTAGTGACTCCGCTAGATTAGCTTGACTACTAATGTCCTGAGCCATCATTGCTAATACATCCCAGTCTTTCTCTGAGTTAATTACTATTGTTAAACTACCACCAAGCGGAAAGTCTATTTTCATGTTGTCTGCTCCATAGTTGTCAGTAACTGCCAGGTGTGAAGCTGCTGTACATAAAGCTCTGCTTTCTCTCTGGCACCCGTCCAGACAATAGCTTTACATATTATGGACTTCCATCATCAAAGTTTCCGATTTGGACTCTGGATATCCAAAAACCTTTTTGAAAACCATAGTAACGTAACCTTGTAAATTCACTGGGTCATCCATCACTATCACATTCCAAGGTGTCATTTTCTGCACCTTTGATTTTTGTTTCTGTAAGGTGCTAGGGGTCGTCATATTTTACTAGGTAATTATTAAATTTAAGGTCGCTCGGTTATAACAAAATTACTAATTCGCCAGTGATGCAAGCTTATGATTCAGGGCTATCGAGGTACGTAGCATCTGAATTTGAGAAATAAGATTTGAGCGTTCTTTAAAGATCTTTTTACAGATCGGGTCTAAACCTTCATTACTACTCACGTAACGGCCAATCTCTGCCAGATAAGGTTTATTTTCTTCTGCAATTAATCCAATATCAGCACTTAGTTTAGACTTATCTCTATTCATCTTGCTCAGCGTCTGAGAAGCGGCAGCTAACCTATCATTCGCCTCTTCCTTGTCTGCGGCTATTTCCTGATCTATCTTAGCTATCTGGTCATCAAAGCCGCTGAGCTGAGCTCCTATTTCGGCTCGCTCTTTCTTCAGCTTAATAAATCTATTTTTATACTCTTCTATACTTTGCTTCTCTTCCTCGATCGCGCTTTTATTATCACTGCCGTATCCAACCGTATCTTGAGAGCCGAGGACGCTTATCTTGGTCTGTGATGAGTTAAAACGCTTTTTAATCTGCTGAGCACGAGAGATCACTTCGTCACGCTTCAATCTTAATTGTTCAGAATCCTTCAGTAAAAGATCACGAGTCTCTTCGAGTATTTTACATGCTTCGTTAGTATGATTAAGAATGCTGTTACGCTCTTCTTGAGCATTTGTAAGTAGCAAATCTGCTTCAGCTAGCTGTTCTTCTAATTTAGTTAATACCAGCTGGTTTTTCCGTAACGTCCAGTAGCCAATATTTAGTTCTTCTAATTCTTCCACTTGCTCCCAGACATCTTCCCCAAGGATTTCCTCAGCCTGAAGCAGCAGATGCATTTCTGACGCTGCTTCAGTTAAGCGTTTGGTTTTCTTATGGACACCACATGACAAGGCAAACCTTGCAAATATGTAACGTGAACTATTCATAAACTAAATATTGAATTCTCAGACTTATAGTTATTTCAACTTAACTATTTTTTGCAAATTCTTTACTACATTTACGTCTTCTAGAGTAGTAATATTACCAGTGACTTTTCCAGTAGCTACTAGCTCTTTTAGTAAGCGTCGCATGATCTTTCCTGAGCGTGTCTTAGGTAGAGCTGGAGTAAAATAGATATCATCAGGTTTAGCGATAGCGCCAATCACTTTGCCCACATGATTTCTAAGCTCAGCATTAAGTTCATCAGTGCCTTCAATACCACTTTTCAGAGTAACAAATACACAGACAGCCTGCCCTTTAATTTCATGTGGTTTCCCTACAGCGGCAGCTTCTGCCACTGTTTTATGAGAGACTAGAGCACTTTCTATTTCAGCGGTACCCAGACGGTGACCAGAGACATTAAGAACATCGTCCAGTCTGCCTACTATCCAGAAGTTCCCTTTCTTATCACGGCGAGCGCCATCACCTGCTGTATACATTCCAGGGTAATCACTCCAGTAGGCATCACGATAGCGTTTTTTGTCACCATAGATGGTGCGTAGCATACCAGGCCAGGGCTTACGGATAACAAGTCTGCCACCTTCGTTTGCCTTACACTCGTTACCTTCTTCATCAAGAATTGCAGCATCGACCCCGAAAAATGGCAGCGTCGCTGTGCCGGGCTTGATGGGTGTGCAGCCAGGCATCGGGGAGATCATGATAGCTCCTGTCTCTGTCTGCCACCATGTGTCTACGATAGGACATCTACCACCACCGATTTTGTTATAATACCACATCCACGCTTCTGGATTGATCGGCTCGCCGACAGTTCCAAGGAGACGTAGTGATGAGAGGTCATGTTTTTCCACGAGGTGATCTCCCGCTTTAATAAAGGCACGGATAGCAGTGGGTGCGGTGTAAAATATACTCACCCCGTATTCTTCTACCATTTGCCAAAAGCGTGAGAAATCTGGATAATTAGGTGCTCCCTCGTAGATTACTTGGGTAACACCATTTAGTAGCGGCCCATATGTTATGTATGAGTGTCCAGTGATCCAGCCGACATCCGCTGTGCACCAGTAAACATCATCATCACGCATATCAAAGATATACTTACACGTGGAATATGTGTTCACCATATAGCCACCAGTTGTGTGGAGAATACCCTTTGGCAGACCAGTGGAGCCAGATGTGTAGAGAATAAAGAGCGGGTGCTCACTGTCAAAAAACTTTGCTTTATGTGTAGCAGAAACTTTCGCCGTTTCATCATGCCACCAGACATCACGTTCTTTTTTCATCCGCACCTTATTTTCAGTGCGTTTCAGGACGATGACTTTGTTCACCAAATTATCTTTATCCTTTTTAAGAGCATCATCGACATTACTTTTAAGGTCAACCACTCCGCCTCTACGCCAGCCACCATCAGCTGTCACAATCACACTTGCTCTGGAATCATCTAATCGGTCTTTAATAGAGTCTGCTGAAAACCCTCCAAATACTATCGAGTGTACAGCACCAATACGCGCACACGCTAGCATAGCTACCGTAGCTTCTATAACCATGGGCATGTAAATTAGCACTCTATCCTTAGATTTTACGCCGTTAGCCTCTAGAACATTTGCAAATCGGCACACCTCACGTTGTAGCTGCCTATATGTTAGCGTGCGCTTTTCGCCGGGTTCGCCTTCCCAGATTAGGGCCGCTTTATTACCCCGCCCCTCATCTACATGCCTATCCACACAGTTTACACAGACATTTGTCTTCCCTCCCACAAACCACTTTGCGTAAGGAGCTTTCCAGTCCAGTACCTTGCCCCACTTCTTATCCCACTGTAACTCCTTAGCTTCACGAGCCCAGAAGACATTTGGCTTTTCAATAGACTCTTTATGCAGGCGCTTATATTGCGCCATACTTGAAATACGTGCTTTTCTAGAAAATTCTTTGCTAGGCTTAAACTCGCGCTCTTCGCTGAGGTGACTTTCGATTTTTTTACTCATTGTTGTTAGGTGAAATCAATTAATCTGATATGAAAACACTAACCTTCAGATCTTCTTACGACAACCCTACTTTTCATATAGTCGCTAAATTTTTTCTCTATATTAACCGCCTCATATTGAACACTTTAATCTAGCTCTAGCATAGCTTGATAAATTTCTATATGATCCTTACTCAGCAGGCGGAGCTGGTGGCGGTATTGAATCACTGCATCTTCCCGTTTACTGTCCTTGAGAGCAGTAATGATTTCCATCTTCATCTCTTCATATGAAAGAAGTTCCGGAGCTTTAATACCTGTTAGCTCCACAATGTGCCAACCCAGTTTTGTTCTAATGAGTCTAGGTGTATTTAGAGGCATTGTAAAAAGGGGCGTAGCAAAATCCTCGGGTAGACGTTTCTTTTTCATCCATCCTAGATCCCCTCCGTCATTTTTGTTAGAGCTATCTTCGCTTACTTGCTCTGCTAGCTGAGCAAACGTAATCTCACCTTTCTTTAATCTCTCCATATGCGCCGATAAGGCAGCTTGCGCTTCTCCAGATGGATGATCAAGAGTAGCTAAAAATACATGCCTTGCACGTCTCCTCTCCGGTGTTTCCAAGCCTTCTTGATGCTCATCATACCAGGATTTTGCCTGTGCCTCTGTGATAGCGATGGCTTCGCTGATTTTAGATTCTACGCATTTCTCCTGCTGTAGGCGTGCCGCTAAACGGTAGCGTAACTCTTTCCGGCTTTCTATCCCTTGGGCTGCTAAGGCTTGATCTAAAACCTCACTAGAAGTGAAGCGTCTCTCAAAACGCGCCACCTCAGCATCAATCTCCACTTCTGAAACAGGGAAATCATCACGGTTGGCGCGCACTTTAATACGCAGAACTGCATCTACAATTAACTCATCAAGCGCAGCCCAGCGGAGCAGTTTTTTTTCTTGTTTAGAGATTTTCTCTGGCGATCTAGCAGAGCGCCACAGCTTTTCCTCCACCCGTCTGTCTACCTGGCTCAAGTAAATAGGCCCATTCCAAACTCTAGCGCAAATACCCTGAGCCACATCACTTTGCGCACGCTCTAGGGGAGACTTAAACATTTCCCTCAATTCAGTCTGCAACGGCCCATTAAATAGAAAAAAGTCACAGGCCATATAACCCACAAGCACTGACCATAAGGTCATGCGGATTACAAAGGATTGGCTCATCTTCAGCATAGGAAAACACTATCTTACCTACCCGCCACCGCAACTCTGATATTTAAAAACACCACTACGGAACAGGAGTTTCCCGCAAGACCGACTCCAGTAAAATCTCAGGTGATGAGCCATCATCTAGCAGCAGACGATGCCTCATAACATGCGGAAAGATAGACTGCACATGGTCTGGGTGCACAGCCTCCTGCCCATCTAGAAATGCTCTCGCCTGAGCTGCTTTCAAAACGGATAACGACCCACGCACCGACACCGCATGACTACCACCAGCACTCCGCCGTACTCCCTCACAAAGCTCAATAATATATGCATTTAGAGTATTACTTATCGGAACATTTGCAGCCTGACTTTGTAGACTAATGATCTCCTCAATAGTCAGTACCCCCTCAGCTTTATCCCCACTTACTTGCCCAGCAGCATGTGTATTTAGGATTTCTTTCTGCACCTCCACATCAGGTAACGACATGGGGACAGACAATAAAAACCTATCTAGCTGCGGCTCCGGTAATGGAAATGTGCCTGTAGAGGAAGTGACATTCTGTGTAGCTACCACAAGAAACGGCTCTTCCAGATTATGAGTGGTGCCGTCTATACTCACTTGCCCCTCGTTCATCGCCTCTAATAAAGCAGACTGCACCCTTGGCGAGGTTCTATTAATCTCATCCGCCAAGAGTAAATTAGAAAATACAGGTCCTCTTACAAAGTCAAATTTACCATTGTGCTGCCTATAGATCTGATACCCTAATATGTCTGAGGGTAGTAGGTCTGGAGTAAACTGAATACGGCTAAAGCTACCACCTATACCACTGGCAAGACTCTGTGCCAGTGATGTCTTCCCCACACCTGGAGCGCCTTCTATTAAAGCGTGCCCCTTGGCTAAAAGAGCTGTTAGTAGCAGTTCGCCAGCTTGTTCAGAGCCGAGAACTGCAGCACTTAGGCTATCTTTTAGTAAATGTAGCTTTACAATAGGCATCTGTAATAGTCGGCTTTATATTATTACTTTACTAAATAATTTCTATCACACCATCTGGACTAGGCCAAGCCAGCACGCTCAAGAAATGCAGTCTGATCGGGATCTCTACCCATAAAGTTTCGGTAAAGCTCTTCAGCTGGGGCTGAATTACCCTTGCTTAGGATCTCCTCACGGAAAGATCTTCCTGTTTCTGGATTTAGTATACCTTCTTTCTGAAAACGTGTAAAAGCGTCTGCATCTAAAACCTCCGCCCACTTATATGAGTAATAGGCAGATGCGTAGCCCACTGGTGAGGTAAACAAATGACTGAAGCGGCGTGCCATACTAGGGCTATCTGTGGCCAGCTCCGGTTTATAGTCCGCAAGAATCTCGCGATCGGCCAGATCCAGATCCATATCCGCATACTTCTTAGCATGTATGTGCAGGTCCATATCTAACTTACTGAGTGCAAGTTGGCGCATGTAGAAGCTTGCCGTCATGTAGTTCTTAGCCGCAGTCATCTTAGTAAAGAGTGTCTCTGGAATAACCTCATCTGTCTCATGGTGACGGGCAAATAAATCAAGACTCTCACGACTCCAGCAGTAGTTTTCCATAATCTGAGATGGCAGCTCCACAAAGTCCCAGGCTACATTTGTCCCTGAGAGCGACTTCACAGTAACATTTCCTAACAAATGATGCAGTAGGTGGCCAAATTCGTGGAATATCGTCTCTACTTCTGAATGAGTCATAAGTGCTGGTTGATCACCTATTGGCTTAGTCATATTACCAACCATAAGTCCAAGGTGTGGCTCACGTGGGTTATCACCTTCTGACGGCATACCCGTTTCAAAGGAGTTCATCCATGCACCACCACGTTTTGATTCACGTGGATGCCAGTCCGCGTAGAAGGAGCCTAACAGCTCATTTGATTTATTATCAAAAAGGTCGTAGAACTTCACCTCTGAGTGCCATGTCTGAATCTCTCCACCATCTGTAGTAGTAGCCTTTTCATCAATTCTTAGATCATAGAGTTTACTTACTATACCAAACATACCGTCCATCACCTTATGTAGTGGGAAGTATGGGCGTAGTTCCTCTTCATCAAAGTCATACTCTGCCTTACGGCGTTTCTCAGACCAATAAGCTACTTGCCACGGCTCTAGTGGTGATGGCTCTTCTTGCTCTTGCTCAGCTTTCCACTCTTTAAGCCCCACACTCTCCTCTTGGAATCGGTTAATGACCTTAGCATGCATATCTTCCACAAACTTGAGGGCATTACTCCCGCTCTTCGCCATACGACGCTCAAGAATAAAATCTGAAAAATTCGCAAACCCTAATAGCTCTGCCTGCTCCTGCCGAAGTTTAAGAATTTCTTTAATCAAAGGGCCATTATCATAGCCTACAGAGTAACCTACCTTACCGCTAGCCGCCCATACCTCTTTGCGTAATGCATCATCATCTGCAAACTGCATTAACGGACTCATGGATGGCTGCTGAAGTGTAAAACGCCATTTACCCTCATGCCCTTTAGCAGCAGCATCCGCAGAGGCCGTTGCGAGCGCTGATTTAGGTAAACCTGCTAGACGTGTTTTATCTTCTATGATCAGCTCCCAGTCATTTGTAGAATCTAACACATTCTCACCAAATTTCTGAGTAACTTCAGAGAGGCGTGCTAGAATTTCTGCTACGCGTGACTTTTTATCATCTGGTAAATCTGCACCCGCCTTAATAAAGCTAGCACATGTTTCCTCAACATAACGCTTTTGGATATCATCTAGCTCAGAGGCTTCTGATGATTCAGAAAACATCTTAAGCACACGCCAGATAGCCGCATCTAGAGGAATAGCAGCGTAGAAAGCACTAACCTCAGGGAGCACTGCATTAAGCGCTACGCGCTGCTCATCGTTACTACATACAGAATCCAGGTGGTTAAGCCTACCCCATGCTCGATCTAGATCCAGTGAAGCTACCTCTAGAGCATAAAATGTGCTCTCATAACTCACCGCCGCATCTTCCTGTCGGCGGATAGCCTCCAAGTTTGCCTCAGCCGTCTTTAACGCGGCATCTATATCGGCTTTTACACGGTCGGATGTTAGTAAATCCCATGGGATGTGATACTGATCAGAGGAAAACGGATGGCTTTGTGTCATGCCTGTGACACTAAGAGTCGAGCGATAAGATGCAAGGAGAAGATCGTAAAGAAAAAGGCTATTAGCCCCTCCTTTCAGTTCCCACCAAGACCTAGTAGTCTTGTCTCATATCACTACCCTTCATCCAGATGCTCAAAACAGCCCTTATCACGATTTTTCCTTACGCTCTCAGCAGGAAAAATCTGCCCACTCATAGCTATGTAAACACCTGCAGCCAGGGCCTGCACAGCTCCAGTAGCCAGGCCTATATTAAACATCGCATCCGTCTCTCTAAAACGCGCAGGAGCCATCGCACCAGTCAGCACGATAGTCTTCCCTTCAATACCTAACAAATTTTTGGCTGTAGTCGTCATGGTATCCGTACCATGCGTAATCAAGATCTGGTCCTGCTCGGAGTTTTCACAAACTTCACGAATCAAAGTTCTGTCCGCATCCGTCATTTCCAAGCTATCTTTACGCATTAATGGCAGCAGCTCATAGTCCAGGTCCACCAGAGCTCCCTGATAAACCTGCGTCACCGTTGGCTCACCTACTTCGTATTCCGATGTAGCATCAAAATACACTTTATCAATGGTACCCCCAACGGTAAGTATTAATAAATCACTCATGACCTTGGTAAAAAATAATCACGTTGTTTCTCGGAAATACCCATCCCTAACAACTCCATCACACTAAGCATGTCTTCCCATAATTTACGCTTCTCGGTAGTCGCCTCATTATGAAGAATATAAGAAGGATGGTACGTCACACGTAATGGTATACTGGCAAACTCATGGAAACTCCCACGCATCCCCCCCACACTATCTTTACTACTCAATAGCACCTGTGCCGCCGTACCACCTAAGGCAATGATCACCTTAGGCTTTACGACTTCGACTTCCTTATGGAAAAAGGGTAAACAGGCCTTCATTTCCTCTGCCGTAGGCTTACGGTTATTTGTAGTTTGATTCGGAGTAGATGGGCGGAACTTTACGATATTAGTTAGATAGGCGTCCTTTCTGTCTATACCCATGGCCGCGAGGATACCATTTAGCTTCTGCCCCGCCTGCCCCACAAATGGCTCTAGTAATCGCTCCTCGTCAAAGCCTGGTGCCTCACCCACCAGCATGATATCTGCATCTGGATTCCCTGCGGAAAACACTAATGTCTGCCGCAGTGAGCCAAGGGCTTTGATCGCCGGCCAGTTAGCTGCCTGCTGTTTAAGTGAATTAATCTTATCCCCTTTACTAGCACCAGAGACCACCATATCAGTAGATGCTTTCACGGCTGCCACAGGCTTTGCTGGCGTAGTAGGTTCCGGCACCTTGACACCACTGCACTGAGGAGGCTCCTCAGATACTGCCGCCGCTACCACTGCCCCATTACTACTCAATTTACCAGTTTTTGCCCGGATAAAAAATTCACGTAAAATCGGACGGACATCATCATCTATAGTCACATGTGTCTGCCCATAGGACTTCAGCTGATGTAAATACTTAATAAGTGGCTCCGCTACCGATGACATGAATTAAGAAAGTCACAGTGGGAGGAAATCAGCACGCAAAAAATGTATCTGTTTTACTCTTTCCTAGAAAATTAATCCCCACCACTCACCTATAGTAACAAGCCCCCATAGATTAAACGGCATTGCACACCTCAATCTCAGTGCCAACTCACTTTTTTTAGACTTTTCATTAATGACACACGCGAGAATACTCGAGTTCTCAGTAACCCCTCTCCACCTCTACCCGCCCTTTCTATCATATGAACCATGCACTCCGCCGGTTTTTCATTCTATTTACTGTTTTTTGTATCACCTTTTTAGGTGTCTTTACTGTAAGGAAACTACAAAACAGCAATACCTTATTAAATTTACTAAAAGGCAAACCTCCCGTTGAAGATAACGGCCAATTTACCCTTTTAGATAAAGCACCGCTTGACCTCTCAGACATGCAGGTCATGGCCGCTATAAATACCGAGAGCGCCAGACTTGTAAAAGCTGTCGTCCCCTCCGTAGTCAGTATAGACACCGCCGGTATACGCCATGAACGCGTTCGCGATGTCTGGGGCCGCACCTGGCTACAACCACGTAACATTCAGGGTCAAGGCTCAGGAGTTATCGTCACCAGAGAAGGCCACATACTAACCAACCATCACGTCATCCAAGGAACCCCCCACATCCGCCTCACCATGCATGATGGCACCGTCCACTCAGCCAAAGTGATCGGCTCAGATCCCGCAGTAGATATTGCATTACTTAAAATTGAAGCTGAAGGTCCATTTTCACCACTTAAAATTGGTGATTCTAACACCGCGGAAGTCGGCCACACCGTATTTGCCATTGGCAGCCCTTTTGGCCTTGGTGAATCTGTTACTGACGGAAAAATATCAGCTAAAAAGCGCACCTTCTCAGACAGCCACGTAGATCTCCTTCAGACCTCCGCAGCCATTAATCCCGGAAACTCCGGTGGACCTCTCGTCAATATCACTGGAGAAATAATAGGTATCAACTCCCGGATCTACTCCACCGATAAAAAAAACCCAGGTTTTCAAGGTATCAGCTTCGCTATCCCTTCCAATGCAGCCCTTAAAACCATGAAAGACATCCTCTCACGTGGCCGTCCTATTCGAGGTTTTCTCGGTATGGCATTCGAGGAACTAGACCCACACACCCGCGCTAAATCTGGCTACCAGGGAGCAGGCGGCATTCGCATTATAGGCCTAGTTACTGACTCCCCTGCTACCAGAGCGGGGATAAAGAAAAATGACATTATCCTTAGTTATGAAAGCGTAAATATTAAAAGCATACGCCATCTCATAAAATTGATCCAGCAAAGTGAAGTAAACTCCTCGGTGGAAATACAAATATGGCGCGACAACTCAAAGCACAAGATCACCGCTACCATCGGTGAAGCAGGTAATTTCAATCAACGTATTCTGCGTGATGAAGAGAAGAAAGCAACGCTGCGCCTAGACCCTGAAGCCGCCCTTAAAACCATCGGACTAACCGTAAGGAAGCTGAACCCTTCGGAAATCTCAGAAAACTATCAAGGAGTCATCATCGAACGTATCAGCACCAATAGTAATCTACGCGGCAAAGTGATAGTTGGTGACAACATCACCACTATCAACGGCAGCGCTATCAACAATATCTCGGAATTTAATACCCGCCTCGCAGCCTCAGTAACAGCTCAGCAAATTACCGAGCTTGAGATCCGCCGTGGATCTCAAGCTATACGAGTTGTTATATCAGGGCTCAAACCCTAATCATAAGAACCTTATATACTATTGATTAACCCCGTATGGGTTTTGCGCATTAGGGGCGGATACAGCAGGACCTGATCCAATACCATTCCAGCTTCCAGTAGTTCCCCTATTTTCTATACCTGTGCCCAGACCTTGAAGGTCCTTACCAGCACCAATGAAGGTATTACATGAACCAAGGGCAAACGATGCGATTGTTAAAACTGTGAACAAACTAAATTTTTTCATACACGAATCTTAATAAAATCTCGCAATTACTTTGGCAACCCTGAATTTCAATAGAATCGCCCCTAATAAAAAAGCTACCCCATCTACCCCTTATCTAGCAGCTCATTAATGCATATGTTCCTATCCAAAACTCAGCCCTCTCTGAGTCACACAGAGATCTAAGCCGAGCACACAAAAAAGAACACAACATCCCATTCCTCAGAAATAAGAAAAAAAGACCATAAGCTAAGGGTAAAAACTTTAAGTAATAATTTCGTAGAAAATACCAGCTGTGCACCTAGAACCTAAATCTCAGATCACCACCACAATAAGTTCAGTGCTACTCCCACTAGTGTGCCATACCCATTAATCCCAGCTTGCCAGCTCCATGATTTCCACTACAATGCACATGCTTCCAATATAGAGCACATACCTGCTATGTCTATCATTCTACCTATACTCGTTATCTTCATCGTTGTTATTATTTTTAATATCATCATCTTTGTCCATGAGCTCGGCCACTTTCTCGCCGCACGCTGGCGTGGACTAGAAGTAGAGCGCTTTCAAATCTGGTTCGGAAAGCCTATTTGGAAAAAAACCTACAACGGTGTCCAGTACGGCCTAGGGTGGATTCCCTTTGGCGGCTTTGTCGCTCTTCCACAGATGGTTACCATGGAAGCCATCGAGGGAGATAATAAAAATGATCACCCTCTGCCACCGGCAAAGCCACTGGATAAAATCATCGTCGCATTCGCCGGCCCACTTTTCTCATTCCTACTCGCCCTGGCTACCGCCTTCGCCGTCTGGGGTATTGGTAAGCCAGACACAAAGCTTACCTCCACCATCGTTGGCTATGTAGCTCCCGACTCAGCCGCTGCAAAAGGCGGTATGAAAGTAGGCGATAAAATCCTCACCATCGGCAAAAACAACATCGACTCCTGGGCAGGAAATATGGACACCGGCATCGTCGAAAGTATCGCCACTAGTGAGGGAGAAAAAATCAAAATCACCGTACAACGCCCCGGCGTTGCTGAAGCAATCACATTACACGTTGGTTACGAAATCCCCAAAACTGCATGGTGGCAACGCACCGCTATGCGTAAAATAGGTATCAACTACCAAGAACAAATTACCGTAGGTAAAATCATAGCACATGGCCCAGCCGCTGAAGCGGGCCTCATGGAAAATGATATTATCCTTACCATCAACGGCAGCCCAGCCACCTCTGCCTACACCCTCTACCAATCAGCCAAAGCAGGAGAAACCTCGGAGATTACCATAAAGCGTGGGGAACAAACCATCGCAGCCACACTCATCCCCCGTAAGCCCGCCGCACCCAATGATAAAGACACGGCCTACGGCCTAGGGTTTAAATTTGATAAATCACTTATAAGCGATCAAATCATACACCCGCGCCCATGGCAACAGATCGTAGACAGCGCACTAGTGATGAAGAAAACCATCCAGCTAGTCACCTCCAGCGAGTCCAGTATCGGTGTGGATCAGCTAGCCGGCCCAATAGGTATCGGTAAAGGCTACTACGAGATGCTCACCTCCTCAGCGAACGGCTGGAAGATAGCCCTAGCATTTACAGTGCTATTTAACATTAATCTAGCCATTCTCAACATGCTACCCTTCCCAGTCCTTGACGGTGGTCACATCACCCTATCACTACTAGAAATAATTGCTGGTCGCCCAGTCCAGCCACGTGTTTTAGAATTTATTCAGACTGGCTTCGTTCTCGTTATCTTTGGTCTCTTTATCTACATCACCTCTAAGGACATAGGCTCACTCATCCCTGGCGGTAATAAAGCAGCTCAGGAAATAAAGTTTGAACCCACGAAATAACGGCGCTCAGTAGCTTCACTAGGCACTACGTGCTCACCTGGCGAAATGCCTCGTAGAGCACGATACCCACTGAAGTGGAAAGATTAAGACTCCGTGTGGAATCTTTCACCATCGGAATAGTTAAGCACTCCTCTGGGTGCTCCTCTAGCAAACTCTCAGGAAGCCCCTTAGTCTCGCAGCCAAAAACAAGATAATCACCATCTTTAAACTCGGCCTCCCAATGCGCTTTCTTAGTCTTAGTCGTCAGTAAATAAACGCTGGCATCACCAGCCATAGCCTCGTGTAGCTCCTGCCAGCTATCCCACACTTTTAGATCTACATCCGGCCAGTAGTCTAATCCCACACGCCGCACCTGCCTGTCATCTAAGGAAAAGCCTAGCGGCTTTACTAGATGGAGCCGCGCACCCGTCGCCAGGCACAATCTCCCTGCGGCACCCGTATTATGTGGAATCTCAGGAGTCACCAACACTACATTTAACATGCGGCCCAGTAGGCGTGATCATGCCTCTACGTGCAAGCAAAACTCACTCCCCCATCACTCAGGCTCCTCACACTTATTCCCAGCTGACAACTCAGGCTAATTATGTTACCACCCCTATCATTACTACCTATTAGCCTAATGAAACGATTTATCATCGCCATAGTTGCCGGAGCCATAGTTGC
>JALZUC010000042.1 GCA_023301765.1 Akkermansiaceae bacterium
TAATACGTAATGCATCTGGGTCTATATCTATTTTCACCTCGGCCTCCTGCCTTTCAATCATATGCTCCAGCCGCTCTAAAACATCAGCTGCACAGGATTTTAAAGAAAAGTTATCTCTAGCCAGAGTCACCTCCGCACCTGACTCCATTTTAGAAATCATCAACATATCTTCCACTAGTCGAGCAATACGGTCACCGTGCTTACGCATCGTTTTCAGGAACTTCCTCGAAGTTTTAGGATCTTCCAAAACATCATCATCAATCAGATTTTCTAGATACCCATTAATGATAGCCATGGGAGTTCTCAGCTCATGGGAGGCATTAGCTACGAAATCACGGCGGACTTGATCGGCCTGATACTCTACAGTTACATCACGGATCACCACACGCGTTAGATCTTTACCGTGTTCACTATTCACCATCGGTGCCGCATCAATCACCCACGCACTCATCCCATCATCATTAGCCCCGCCCAGTGGTGTGTGGCATGAGTGAAGCACTACAGGAGCCTGCATAGGCTTACCTGTCCGGATACACCTCATAACGGCTATCGATAGTCGATCATCTAAAAAAGCTTCCATCATACTACGCCCGATGAGAGCTCTACCTTTTACTAGACTCCGGGCACTGGCATTTGCAAAGACGATGTGGCTCGTCTCATTCACCAGTAACAGCGCATCATTAAGAGCATCTAGTAATTGATCTCTTTCTTTAAGAGCCAACTTCTTCAGCTGCACCCCACGTAGCTCCTGAGTCCTCAAGTTATCTTGATATTGTTTATTCTGCCATACCATCATGGCCACAATCGCCACTATAATTATGACCAGTAATGATATTAACATACAATTATACCTTTGAATTTTTCTCCGTAGTCATACTCACCTTATAGCCTATACCACGCACCGTTTCTAACACATCAGCGCATTCGCCCAGCTTCCTCCGTAATCTTTTCATATGTGTGTCCAGCGTGCGGCTGTGCACATCCCCACTATACCCCATCACCTCCATGAGTAAGTCATGGCGCTCTTGCACTACGTTCCGCCGCTCACAAAGATAGAGCATCAGTTTAAACTCGGTAGCTGTAAGATCAACATCCTCGCCGTTAACGTAGAACTTTAATGCATTTTTAATAAAACGAAATGGCCCACATGTCAGCTCAGCGCCACTAGTGGCCGGGGCGGAGCGCTTCAGTAGATTCTTAATTCTAAGCATCAGCTCTTTCGGGCTGAATGGCTTCGTCATGTAGTCATCTGCACCTATCTCCAGACCTGCTATACGATCTTCAGTTTGACCTCTCGCTGTTAGCATAATCACTGGGATACTTCTAGTGGTAGACTCCCTCTGAAGCTCCTTAAATACTGATACTCCATCCATACCTGGCATCATTAGATCTAGGACAATTAGGTCTGGGAGCAGGCTGCGTGCGGCAGCCAGCCCAGCAAGGCCATCTGGAGATAACTCTACGTTAAAATTATTTCGCTTAAGGTTAAATGCCACAAGCTCAGCAATGTCCTCCTCATCTTCAATGACTAATATTGTTTGCATATTTCTTATCTTTAAAGCTGCTACCTTGTAACTATTTTAAAAAGCTACGCCGTATCAAATAGTGTGACGTATTAGACATACTCTCATAGCTCATGTGAGATAACACATATCGAATGTGTCCGTTTTGTAACGAAGAATATTTTGAGCCAATAGCACATCAGTGAGATTAAATGAGCGTCACGGAGATCATAACCCTCTGCGAGAAAACATAAACCACTTACAAACAAATACGATTATGAAATCTATTCAGACTAGCTTGGCCATTTTTACCGGTATCCTACTCAGTTCAGCTGCACACGCTGAATCTAAGATCGACATCAAAGGCTCAGACACACTAGGGGCTAAGCTAGTACCACAGCTAAAGAATGCTTACGTTAAAGCGAACCCATCGGTAAAAATCGATATTTTAGCACAAGGCTCCTCCCATGCATTCTCAAACCTAGATGCAGGCACTGCCGACATCGGTATGTCTAGCCGTAAGGTAAAACAAGAGGAACTGGATAAATTTGAAGCCAAAGGTAAGGCCCTTGTAGAGCACATCGCTGCATGGGATATGATCGCCATCATCGTGAATGATAAAAATCCAGTGCGTAAACTATCCCTAAAACAAATCGAAGGTATCTTCACAGGCAGCATCTCTAACTGGTCAGAAGTAGGTGGTCCAGATGCCCCTATATCTGTCTACACCCGTAATACATCCTCAGGCACCTACAAGAGCTTCTCAAAACTCGCCATGTCAAAAAAAGACTACGGCACCAGCTGCCAGAAGCTTGAGGGGAATCAGCCTATCGTTACTGAAGTCGCTAAAAACGTAAATGGTATCGGCTACGTAGGTTTTGCCTACGCTAAGGGCGAGAACTACAAAACCGTTAAAGTAGAAGGTGTATCCGCTAAGGTTTCTAAAATCGCTAAATACCCCCTAGCGCGTAAACTCTACTACTACACAGTAGGAGAGCCTACAGGAGCTGCTGCCAGCTTCCTCACATGGGCAACATCTTCTGACGCAGCTAACGCCATCGTCGCTGAAATTGGCTTCATCCCTACACCTGTAGCCACCGAAGCAATGGGCTCAGAGACTAAGTAATCATCTTTAGGGTAAAATCCCCACATAAGCCTCAGTCAGCTTACACTGTCTGGGGTTTTTCTTTTTAACCCTTATCATGTGACTAAAATGACACACAAGTAATCTTCGATTCACCCTACATTACATGCAGTTTCACGGCGTGCCAGACGCTGATGCAAAAAGTAAACTTTCGCCCTCCTTTAAAGGAAAAAGAGGCTGGCGCTTGATGGGGCTCAACATCACTACCGATGGCGCTGTTAAAGGCTTCTTTGGTGGTAATGCCTACCTCGCTATTTTGGTGTTACTTTTCATCTGTATATTTTTATTAAGATCCGGCCTAGGTTTTGTCCCAGGCTACCGAGTAGAGCTAGGTGAAGCGCGCAGTTCAGGCATAGAACTTACCAACAAAGTCCGTTATGAACTAACCGGCTACACAGCTATCCTCGCCCGTGCTAATCAGGCATTCATCGCAGAAAAACGACACCGCTTTGGCGAGCAGGAGTCTACTATTTATCTCTATGAAGAATTTGAGGCTCTCATCGATGATAACTTCGAGGACGCCATAGAGGAGTATACCGACCTAGACGAGGGCATACAAAAAACCGCCACCGGTGAAAAACTCCGTAAAGACATCGCCAAGGCTTGCCATAAAATCCCAGAGGAGGAACTGCTTCTAGCAATCAGCCGCAGACTACCAGATCTCACCCAGATTTCCCCTGAGGCTAAACAACAAGCGGTAACCCTCGCTCAAGAATACGCCATCAATGACGCTGAAACTCCAGATGCCATCGACGAAGTAAACACTAGGATCAACGAGGAAATGGGGCAATTTCATGCTGTTATTAAAAAATTAAAAGCAGCAGGAAAACAACTTAGAGACCTCGAGGCAATACTCACTAAGCACACTGGCGAGACTGACCGTATCCTTAAACTCAACCGACAAACCTCTGAGAGTATTTACGCCCTAGAGAATGGACTTAAAAAAGCGAACAAACGCGGTGATTCCCCCGATACCATCACCGCTATTGAGCAACGACTTCATAAAACAAAAAACAGTTTTATAGAGATTGATACCGAAAAACGTATTCAGTCAGTCTATGCAAAAATCGAAAGTCACGATGCCATCTTAGACAAGCTTGTAAGCGAAAGCACAGCCGCCTTTGATCTACTGCCAGATAATATACAGAATGAAAAATCTGCCACCACCATTGCTCAGGCTAGGATACTCACAGATGAGTTCAAAATAATCATAACTCAGCAAAAACAAAATATCAGTTCCTGGAGGCACGATGAAAAAGTTAACCTCCTCAGCACGCTATCAGCATATTTTTTTGGCTCTCAGTGGCAGACTGGTAGCCCGTGGCAGAATACCTACGGTCTCCTTCCCCTCCTGACAGGCTCACTCTTAGTAGCCGGAGTGTCCCTACTCATTGCGGTCCCTCTATCAATAGGCTCAGCCGTTTATGTTAATCAATTTGCCCATCCTCGTGAAGCCGGATTAATCAAGCCAGCCATTGAATTCATTCAGGCCATACCATCCGTTGTCCTCGGCCTCTTTGGCGTATTAGTCCTCGCTGGTTTATTAAAAGACTGGAGCCACTCCCCACTACTCTCATGGATTCCAGGCTTCCCTATTACAGAGCGGCTCAATGTCCTACTCGCAGCACTACTCCTCGCCTTTATGGCAGCACCCACTATCTTTACCCTAGCAGAGGATGCACTAAACAATGTGCCAAAGGCATTTACTGAAGCATCCCTCGCCATGGGCGCTACTAAACTCCAGACCGCTATTAAAGTCGTCCTTCCCGCAGCTCTTTCCGGTATCATTGCCGCCATCATGTTAGGCTTTGGCAGAGTAGTGGGCGAAACGATGGTCGTGCTTATGGTGGCTGGAAATAAAGCCGAGATACCAAACTTCAGTGAGGGCCTTGGTGTTATAGGCCAGCCGGTACACACCATGACCAGTATCATCGCTCAGGAGTATGGAGAAGTCTCAGAGGGATCTCTCCACTGGCAGGCCTTATTTATGGTTGGCCTCGTTCTATTCACTATTTCATTAATCATCAATAGCACCTGTCAGCGGGTTCTTAATAAAAAAAGTAAGTAACGATGCCTAGATCTGAAAATCCATTTAAAGCAAAACGTGGCTGGAAACAGCTCCGAGGAAAACTTGGCATTGGTATATTTGGCGTAGCCGCCTACTTTATCCTCTTCTGTGCAGTTCTTATATTTGGACAGATCGCTTACAAAGGAGCACCTACATTCGTTAAAGGTGAAGCCCCCTTCATCAATACAGAGTTTTTCACCTCAAACCCTGAAATCTTACGTGTCTGGCATGATGCAGAGGGCAATAAGTTCTCTATGCCCGATAAAGAATTTGATATCTGGCGTGAGCAAAACCCCGCAGCTCAGATCATTGCCCCCCACGCACTTAACTACAGTGCAGGCGGTATTGCCGGCCCTCTCGTTGGCACTGCTCTGCTAGTATTCTTCTGTATGATCATCGCCCTGTTCATAGGGATTTCTGCAGCCATATACCTAAGTGAGTACTGTGGCAGAGGTCGCGTCATGTCTATCATACGCCTCTCTATACTTAATCTGGCAGGCGTTCCATCTATCGTCTTTGCCTTATTTGGCTGGGGTATCTTCTGCCATGCTGCCCCAGTATTAGTCGATAGCGTTGATGACCGCAGCCTCTTATCTTTTGCCATTGGGAGTAGCTATCTTAGTTTTCAAGGTTGGGGCACATCACTCATTGCTGGCAGCTGTACTCTTGCCATTATGGTGCTACCCGTCATCATTACCGCTTGTGAGGAAAGTCTACGCGCTGTCCCTAATGGCTTTCGTGAAGCCTCCTTTGCTCTTGGTTCCTCACAGTGGCAAACTATCCGTAAAGCCGTGCTCCCGTATGCTCTACCAGGTATTCTTACTGCTACGGTTCTAGGAATCACACGCGTAGCGGGAGAAACTGCACCCATCATGCTTACAGCTACCTCCACGGACAAGACTGATATGCCTATGCAGGCGCTTCAGGATGAAGGACTCTGGGCATTTCTAACACAGTCTGTACAGGCCCTCCCATTTCATATTTATACTCTAGCTAAATTACCAGACGACCCTCTCAGTAAACCTATGCAACACGGCGCTACCTTTGCTTTCCTACTTCTAGTCATGGGATTTGCTTTTATATCCATCCTCCTACGCAATCGTGTGCGTAAGAAGTTAAAATGGTAAATCCGCTCTATACTAAAAAACTTTCAGTTCCTACCATGTCAGATACAATAAAATCTAAAGAAAAAAAATCCAAAACTGTGATCGAAGTTGATGACATTGGCTTCAGCTACGATCTTGGTAAAACTGAAACGCTCAAAGGCATTTCGATGGATGTATCAAAGCATAAGGTAACCGCCTTAATCGGCCCGTCAGGCTGCGGTAAATCTACCCTATTACGCTGCCTAAATAGAATGAATGACCTCATAGAGACCGCCAAGATCACACGAGGTACCATCCGTATTCTCGGTCAGGATATTCATGCTGCCGATGTTGATGCTATAGAGCTCCGCAAGCATGTAGGCATGGTGTTTCAGAAGTATAATCCCTTCCCGAAAAGTATCTATGATAACGTAGCCTACGGACTCCGTATACAAGGTATCACAAAAAAAAGTATTCTTGATGATGCTGTAGAGAAAAGCCTCCGTGGCGCCGCCCTGTGGGACGAAGCTAAGGACCGACTCAAAGACAGCGCACTTGGCCTCTCAGGTGGTCAACAGCAGAGATTATGCATTGCCCGCACTATCGCAGTGCAGCCAAAGGTAATCCTCATGGACGAACCATGTTCTGCTCTAGATCCTATCGCCACAGCAAAGGTAGAGGAGCTTATTACTGATCTTCGCGAGGACTACACCATCGTTATCGTCACCCACTCCATGCAACAGGCCAGCCGTATTTCAGACAACACTGCTTTCTTTTATCTAGGCGAACTAGTAGAATATAATACTACTGAGCATATTTTCAGCCATCCATCTGTCAAACAGACTGAGGACTATATCAGTGGTAGATTCGGTTAACCTAACGCCCTCACACAATAATTTTACCCACTACTATTATGTCACCACATCAAGGACACATATTAACCAACTTCGACGAAGCATTAAGCCAAATTAGAGACGTCACCATAGGTATGGGATCCGGCGCACAGAGAAACCTTAATAACGCCATACGCGGCCTTATTCAACGTGATAAAAGCCTATGTAATACTGCTATTGCTGACGATGATGACGAGGATCGCTTAGAGGTAGAAATAGACCATTTAGGAATGAAGATTCTTACTAAATATCGCCCCATGGCTAGCGACTTAAGGATGGTTATCACATCTATGAAGGTTGCCTCTCACCTAGAGCGTATTTCTGATCAAGCCGTTAGTATTGCTAAGCGCTCCCGGAAGGTTATTAAAAGCCCAGAGATCAAAGAGGTTCTTAGAATAGAAGGTCTATACAAAGTGGCCTCTGATATGCTCAGCAATTCTGTTACCGCCTATGTCGATAGTAACTCTGAGCTCGCAGTCACAGTCATCGAGGGTGAGAAAGCTCTTAAGAAGTGTCACAAAACAACATCTCGCTTCTTTGCCAAAGCCCTTGAAGTTGAATCAGAGTATTACCGTAATTATCTAGACCTAGTATTTATCTGTAGGTGGCTAGAACGCGTGGGAGACCTCGCCATCAATATTGCAGAGGAAGTTGTCTTTGAGGATACCTCTACTGATATCCGTCACGGTAGAGAACTACCACCTGAGCTACTATAAGCTTTAGATTCTAATACACTGTTTTTTCTCATTAATCACAGCCATCTCAGATCTATCTGCAAAGTTTGCCTGCCTATGTATTGAGACTAAGCCACCCACCGCGAGTAACGTAAAAACAAGATTCGTACCACCATAGCTAATAAAGGGCAGTGGCAGTCCGGTATTTGGTAACACTGCGGTGCACACACCGATATTCATCATCGCTGGAACCACAATGATACTTGTTAGGCCCACAGCAAAAAGTCGGCCAAAGTCATCCCTAGCGTTGATAGAAATGGCAATGCCATACACAACAATAATTACAAAACAGAATACGCTACCGAGCGTAAACCATAAGCCTAGCTCTTCTCCAATCGCTGGGAATATAAAGTCGGTATGAGCCTCAGGAAGATACCCTAGTTTTTCTACACCATTGCCCAGGCCTGTCCCTTGAATACCACCATTGGCAAACGCATAGAGTCCGTGTAGCTGCTGGTAGCCATCACCCAAGCGGTATTTATCTGACTCTAGGTCTGTCAGTGCCATCACACGCCCCATCCGTTCTGGATTCTGCCATACTACAACAGCCATCCCAGCTAGTGCAGTACCAGCTGAACCTAATAAATAAGGTAAGCGTGAACCAGCAATAAACATTACCACACCACCAGCTGCAGCAAGACACATGGCAGTCCCCATATCTTTCTCAAAGAAAATTAGTAATACCGGAACCCCTAATAATGCTCCGGGTACTAGAAACCCTTTAAAGAAGGTACGGCTCTCAGTTTGGAAATGAGTATACCATGCCGCAAGCCCCATGATTACGAATATTTTAGCTAACTCAGATGGCTGAAATTGTGGCACACCAGGTAACCTAACCCAGCGCGCCTCACCCTTAATTTCCTGAGCAACTCCAGGCACATAACAGAGTACTAATAACACACATGAGCCCAGTAATGCCCATACCCAATAAGACCTAAGTTTCCGGTAATCTACAGCAGCAAAGATAGAAGCCCCAATCATCCCAATAACTATCCATACTGCCTGTTTCTTTACCAATGAGTAGCCCTCAACATCATCATCCCACACACTGGTACTCGTAAGCATCACTAGCCCTAGTGTCACTAATGCAATGACAGCTAAGCAGAGAAAGATCGCGTTCTTACGGCCCATGGGATTATCTAATTTTAGTGATTACTTAGTAGGAATCTTGATCCTACGTCCTACGTTTAATTTACGCGGATCATCAAGACCATTAATACTAAGAAGTGTTTCACGTGATACTTTATATCGGCTAGCAATACGCCAGACAGTATCACCACTCTTAATCGTGTAACGCTGTCCACTATCACGTAAACCTTGTGCTGATATGTTACGCTTAGGCTTCACCACCACAGCAGCTGGCTCTGACTCATCCACCTCTACTGCGCGTGCATACCTCCGCTTAGGAGCTTGCTCTATGTGCTTAACTACTGCCACTTGCTCTACTGGCAGTGTGGTAGGAACTACTGCTACTGGACGGCTAGACAGCTCGTTTGGTAGATCAAGAACCACCCCAGCTCGTAGTGCTCTATCCCCGTTCAATGCACGCAGCGCCTGCAGATCTACATTTCTAGCTTGAGCGATACGGGTATAGCTATCACCAGTCATCACAATATAGCGAGTTTTTGAACTATCCTCTAACACCTCTTGTATAACAGGAGTATTAACTACGGGAGATTTAATTTCTGCAGTAGATACTACAGTGGCAGCTACTTTGGCTTTGTTTGGCTCTTTATCAGAATAGTCATCACTAAAGAATTTACTATGACTGTAAATTGCCCCAATAGCTAAAACATGGAGAATTAAAATTACTAGAAGAGCTTTTCCAATACCTACATTCTCAACATCAGATTCTAGATCCATATGCGAATTCACTGCTGCAGTACTAGCATTCAGACGCCGTTTACGTCCTGTTTTGGCATAAAGAACTCGGTAGCTGGAGCCTGAGTGACTGCCTCTTTTTGTTTGAATGGTTTTTTTCATAACGATATTTTGTTGGTTTTTAGGGGTTATATTAGGGTTAACTTAATTTTGTTCTTGGGCAATGCGGCGGAAGCAATCGCCACGTTCTTCATATCCAGAAAACATATCAAACGATGATGTACCCGGAGAGAAAAGGATGGTGTCACCATCTACAGCTAGCTTTCTGGCTTGGGCTACTGCGTCTTCCAGCGTGCTCACTCGGTGAGTGGGCACCTTACTTGCTAGTGGTGAAAAAGTTTTTGTGAGCTGTTCTGCTATCTCACCAAAGACGATAACAGCTTTAGTGGTCAGCTCAAGGCGTGTCAGAAGTTCTGTATAGTCTAACCCCTTCTGCTTGCCGCCGGCAATGAGCACGACAGGTCTAGATTGTGAGCGTAGTGCGCTATCAAGGGCATGTAGGTTTGTCGCCTTCGAGTCATTGATATACTCTACACCATTGTATGTGCAGATGAGCTCACAGCGGTGCTTCGGAGGTGAACATGCAGACAGTGCCTGATTCGCAGCCAATTTATCAACACCTAATGAAATACAGGCTATATATGCAGCCATAACATTCTCCGCATTATGCAAACCGCGCAACCTTGTCTCTGTAAGATTAAGAACCTTCTCATCAGCGTGAATGATCCACTCACCATCAAGCTCATAATCCGCAGGTCGCTCAGTTGAAAAAGTAGTAACCTTGGCAACTTGATTACCAAGGCTCTCGCCAGCGCGCACTACAATGTTATTTTCTAAAGTAAGATTTTCAAATACACGGAGCTTGGCATTTTTATACGCTTCCAAAGTTGGATACCGGTCCATGTGATCCGCCGAGAAGTTTAACCAAATCACGACATCAGGGTGAAGTGTGCTAATAGTTTCTAACTGAAACGAGCTAAGCTCTAGAGCCACTGACTCAGGAACTTCATCTAGCATAAGCACCTCAGCAAAAGGCATACCATAGTTCCCGCATGCCACACATTTCAAACCACTATGAGAAAGTATTCTCTGAACTATTTCTGTAGTAGTGGTCTTTCC
>JALZUC010000043.1 GCA_023301765.1 Akkermansiaceae bacterium
CGAAAGCAGAACCGAAAGCAGAACCGAAAGCAGAACCGAAAGCAGAACCGAAAGCAGAACCGAAAGCAGAACCGAAAGCGGAACCGAAAGCGGAACCGAAAGCGGAACCGAAAGCGGAACCGAAAGCGGAACCGAAAGCGGAGTTAAAACCCAAGGTTAGACCGAGGGTAAGAGCGAAGTCCAGACCCAGGGCTAAGACTAAACCTAAGGCGAAAACCAAGACTAGACCGAAAGATACAGGTAAATCTGCAGGAACATCTGATCAGCCTCCGGTGCGCAAGTCCAGGGGGGGGGTATTTGTTGTTATTATATTACTTCTTGGCTGTATTGGAGCAGCGACGTCCTGGCTGGTAAAAAGTCCGGTCAGGGTGGATAGAACAGTATCTTTATTAAAAGAAATTCCATCTTGGTGGGGAGTGACTAGCCCTAGTGAGGAGGAGGGTGTGACTATTAAAGAGGATAAGCCCATTATTAAGAAAGAAGTTACTGACGGTAATGTAAAGGAAGCTGATATAGTGATACCTGAAGTAATTGCGCCACCAGTTAAGGTGGATTGGAAAATAGCGGCACCACAAGTGTTACGAGATTTCTTTGCCGCCGTTACCCCAGAGGAAAAGATGAGGTATTGCATTCCTAACAAAGGGGTAATGAAAGAGCTAAAGACTTATTTCCCTGAGGGGGCAAGGATGGGTGTTGATGTTGCCGCGTTTAGCTACGGTGATGAGAATGATACTGATCGGGATAGAGGTATCCACCTTATGCGTTATAGCCGTGAGGCTCAGGGGGATATTGGTGAGTATTTTAAACCAATAGAAAGGCTGGAGGTAGTTAGTGGTCAGGTAGAGCCAGCACTTGTTGAAAAGTTTAAGAGTGTAGATGTTAGTGAGCTTGCTGAGCCGCTTAATGTTGATGCAATATTTAAGCAAACTTCAGAGGGTTTAAAGTTAGACGCCTCTGTTTTTATCCAGAGTAAATTCCGGACGTTTAAAAAATTTACGGAGTATCCGCAGCCTGGAAAATCAATGGTATTCCGCGTGGTAGTAGCAGAGGTATTAACACATGAAGTGCGGAATGACTCTACTAGCCGTGCTTATCGTCTGTCTGACTATTCTTACCCACAAGATTTTGTAAATATCCCCATAGCGGTGAAATCTGATTTAGGAGGTATTTTATCGGTTCTAGACTGGCGTGGAAAAAATACCCGAAAAGTCAGGCGTGCAGCTACAGTGGAGATAGCTTGGTCAAATAGATCACCATTCAGACTTGAGCTAAAGAATGTACTTTGCTGGGAGTTTATTGGTGTGGGAGGAAAACTGGGAAATACTGTGCTAGAGAAAAATGTAAAACCAGGCGTCAGCTCGGCGAGCTCTCAGAAGGTGGGTGATAAAAACGTAACAAAATAATGGAATCTACTATTGCCGCTATAGCTACAGCCCCTGGCATGGGCGCTGTAGGCCTAGTCCGTGTCAGTGGGCCAGAGGCATTCCGCTTAGTGAGCGAGTGCCTAACAAGTGGTCGAGACTGTGCAGGCTTTACGGAGCGCCTAGCTACTCTTACTAAAGTAGTAGACCCAGAGGGAGGCACTATTGATGAGGTGTTAATTACCTGTTTTCATGGGCCGCGAAGCTACACCGGTGAGGATACAGTAGAGCTCGCCTGCCATGGTGGTGTCCTGGTAATGCGCCGTGTTTTACAGAGATTGTTAGATACTGGTATATTACCTGCGGGTGCTGGAGAGTTTAGCCAACGTGCCTTTTTAAATGGTAAAATGGATCTTACTCAAGCTGAGGCTGTTATGGACCTAATCTCTGCGCAGACAGAATTAGCGCTGAGAGCTGCGCATGAGCAATTACAGGGGACACTGGGTGATCAAGCAGAGCAGATTCGTCAAGAAGTCCTCGCTATCGCGGCGCATGTGGAGGCTTATATTGATTTTCCAGAAGAAGATATTGATACTGATACGGGTGCTGCTCTCACTGCGCGTATTAAGGTCTGTTCACAGAATATTTCCAAGTTACTTAAAACTGCCGAGCAAGGCCGCATTCTCCGTGAGGGAGTGCGCACAGTTATCTTCGGCTCACCTAATGCTGGGAAATCTAGTCTACTTAATAAACTGTTAGGTTATGAACGAGCTATAGTAAGTGAGATAGAGGGCACTACGCGTGATACTGTGGAGGAAGTGCTTAATCTGGAGGGTATCCCAGTGCGTTTGATCGATACGGCAGGTATGCGAGAGACGGAAGATGTTATCGAGCAGCAGGGTGTAGAGCGCACGCTCAGTCAGGTGGAAACGGCGGACCTTATTCTAGAGGTGGTCGATGGCTCACAGGCACGTAATCAGCACCTCACAGACGAGCAGATAGATGGTCGGCATCACATACTCGTGATTAATAAAACAGACCTCACCACCCATGAGGACTGGCGGGATAATGAGGGCGTGATGATCTCCTGTAGTAGTGGTGTGGGAATTGATGGTCTTGTACAGAAAATTGCAGAGGAGCTTGCTATGGGAAATGCTGAATGGGGTGGTCATGCTGTGGCGATTAATGCCCGCCATCAGGCGTGCTTAAAGCGTGCGGAATCCTCTCTACTGGCGGCCAATCATACTCTAGGCTCTGGGCAAGGTGCGGAATTTATAGCGATGGACTTACGAGATGCCATGCAGGCTATTGGTGAAATTGCAGGTAGAATTGATACTGAAGAACTACTTGGCGAGATATTTAGCAGTTTTTGTATAGGTAAGTAGAGGTGGAGTTCACACAATACGATGTGTTGTGGAATAGAGCTTTGTGCTGGAAATTGCATATTTTAGAGAGCATGGTAATGCCGATGTCAGATGCCTTTAATCCAGAGTTGCCGTCCATAGAACACCTACAGGAAAAAGCGCGTAAGAGAATGCCGCGTTTTGCCTATGAATACTTAAGTGGGGGTTGTTTTTCCGATATTAATCTTCAGAAAAATACTGACGATATACGGGAGGTGAAACTACGCCCATACTACCTGCGTGATTACCCAGGCTCTAGTATGGAGACTGAGATTTTTGGGAAAAAGTATAGTGCGCCTTTTGGAGTTTCCCCGATAGGTCTGCAAGGTTTGATGTGGCCGCGCGCTACTGAGATCCTTGCTAAATCTGCATTTAAGCATAATATTCCATTCATTCTCAGCACGGTGGGTACAGCGAGTATTGAGACTGTAGCTGAGCTCACAGAGGGTAATGCCTGGTTTCAGCTCTATCATCCAGCAGAAGACACCATGCGTGATAAACTGTTAGAACGAGCAGCTGATGCAGAATTACCTGTGCTGGTGATACTTGGTGATACACCTACATTTGCTTATCGTCCTAAGGAAATTAAGAATGGTCTTTCGATTCCCCCGAGGATGAGTCTGCGTAATATATCTCAGATGTGTACTAGCCCTACATGGTCCCTTGCTAGTCTCTTTGCGGGTATTCCTGAGTTTAAGACAATGAAGCCTTATATCCCTAAAGGGCTGAATATGAAACACCTCGGTGAGTTTATGAATAAAACCTTTTCGGGGAGATTAAATGAAGACCGTATCAAAGCTATCCGTGATAAGTGGCAGGGAAAACTTGTCCTTAAGGGAGTGGCTAGCTGTGAGGATATGGAGAAGGCTGTTAACTTGGGCATAGATGGCGTCATTGTCTCTAACCATGGTGGCAGACAGCTAGATGCTGGTGAGTCCACTATAAGGCCTACTGCTGATATTGCCCGTGAATTTAAGGGGAAGACCACGATCATGATGGATAGTGGTATCCGCTCTGGTTCAGATGTGGCATGTAGTATAGCCAGTGGTGCAGAGTTTACCTTTATGGGCCGCAGCTTTATGTATGGGGTAGGTGCTATGGGTAAAACCGGTGGCGACCACACGATGATCATGCTCAAGCGTCAGCTACAGCAGGTGATGGAGCAGGTAGGCTGCGAGCGTATCGAGGACCTCCATAAGCACCTGATCCAGAGCTAGCTTACTCCATAGACTGCCATGGCATTATTACCATAGATAGCGTCTGTTTCATCCTCAGAAAGGTTATTAACGAGGTTGTCTACGGTATTGAGCCATACCGGATAGGTGGCTTCTAGTTCCGGCCAGCCAGAACCGTATAGAATACGGTCTGACCCAAAGGCCTCCAGTGCAGTTTCGAAGCAGGACTTTACCGAGTCAGTTAGCTCATAGGCGGAGTTACCACTGAGTCCAGTGGCAAGTCCAGATAGGCGGTAGTAGACGTGAGGGCGTCTGCCGATTTCACGGATAAAGCGCTGCCACTGATCACTGGGTGCTACAGCAGAGCCACCGCAGTGATCTAGCACTATGTGTAAATCGGCGTGAGTATCTATAAGAGGTAGAAGATGAGGGATTTGTGCGGTGGTAGTGAGTAGATCTAGAGGTTTACTTTTATCACTGATAAGCTGAAGACCATAGCTGAGGTCCTCATCATTTAGCCAAGATTTGATCTCTACCTCACGGGTATCTGCGAGATAGCCTACGATGGCTTTCTCTCGTTCATCTGACTCTAGTTGTACACGCATCTTGCTATCAGCTGTCCATGGCAGCTGGGCTACTAGGCCGTGGATGAGATCATCTGAGGCCTTTACGGTATCAATACATTTTTGGCGCTCCGTAGGGCCCTGTTCGCCCTGTAGTGCAATCACACCAGAACTACCACTGAGCTCGAGGGTGCTACGAAGTGAGCTGAGAAAGTGATCATTAGCGCGTAGCTGGATATGTGCGTCTATCATAT
>JALZUC010000044.1 GCA_023301765.1 Akkermansiaceae bacterium
CCATTAGTGGTCACTTCGCCTACCGTCAAGGGAAGTGGAAGTTACTCCTCGCAAGAGGTTCCGGAGGATGGTCTGCACCTTCAGAGGCGCAATCTGCTAAGAATCCCGCTGAAGGCCAGCTCTACGATATGGAGAAAGACCCCGGAGAGAAAAATAATCTCTACGAAACAAATCCAGAAGTAGCAGCAAGTCTCCTTGCGCAGCTAAAATCAGATATTTCCAGAGGGCGCAGCACAGCCGGCCCCACACTAAAAAATGATATAAAGGATATTATACTCTGGAAAAATCTCAAGACTCGCTAACTACGGCCCACACGAACCTGTGCGTCATAGCCCCTAGCTAATATTAACATATGAAAATTGCTGTATACTACCTTCTTTTCTTAATCAGTTACACTCAAGCTAAGGATCTCACAGGAGTTCAGCCTTGGACAAGAGCTCACGATAACAAGACTATTTCGGCATCATTTATTTCCTTCGATGATGAAATAAATATTATTACACTCAAATTAAAAAATGGTAAAACCGTTAAGGTTGACGCTGCTATTTTGACTCCTGAACATCAGTCACGTTTAGAAAGCTTGCATAAAAAAGCAGCACTTAACACAGAAACTAGATCAAAGCCGACCATGGAGTCCATTACTCCAAAATTAGGTGGGCCAAAAATTCATATCTACAAATCAGCACTCTACATAGACGCCGAGGATGATCAGAAATTTAACCCTATTCTCTTTCTCTATTCCCCCTCTGGTGGTGCGCTCCGCATAGTTCACCGGCTCAAACCAACCGCTGATAAGTTAGGCTGGGTCCTCGTGGGAGTAGATGCATACAGTAATGCAAAAGCAAAAAAAAATAGATCTGAAGTAATGGAGAATACCAAGATCGCCTACAACTGGGCTAAGAAAAACCTTACCTTCGACTCTAAGAAAATTGTATTTGGTGGATTCTCTGGAGGTGCTTGGTGGTCATATCAATCAGCATCTGAACTAACTAAGAAAGCTGCTGGCATTCTCGCCTTTGGTGGGTGGATGAGTAATATGTATAGCCAAAATTACTCACGCAAAATGGCAGTAGCTCTAGTAACCGGTGATAAAGACAAAGGTGCCTTAACTTATGAAGAGCCAGATACTAATTTTCTTAAAAAATCCACACACTCAGAAGTTAAAGTATTTCATTTCCCCGGTGCCCATGTACTAGCCCCCTCAGAGAAAGCGCTGGAAGCCGCCCGCTGGATTCACACCACTAAGGAGTTTTAAATAAACCAAGATCCGGCCTGAAGTTCACGCCATTCTGTTCAATTACTTCCGGTGCTCATCAATGATTTTCTCAGCAATATCGATTAATTGCTGCGTGATACCCTCCCACGTCAGGTTAACCACACTCATAGTGGCCTCCACTCTAATAGCATTATCGCAAATAACATCCAACGCTTCGCGGCATCTCTGCAGAAACAGTTCTTCATTACCGTAGTCAGCTAGTAAGCCATTAACCTCATGCTTGATGTGCATTTCTGCAGCAGCATAGTCATAGCCCACAACAACCAGTCCAGATGCAAGAGCCTCTGTTACCGTGTTACCAAAAGTCTCTGTCATACTAGGAAATAGCATCATATCAGCAGACGCGTAGATCTCAGCTAGCTCCTCACCGTGTTTAAATCGGGAACAAATCACATTCTGATTCTCTCTCTCAAAACGATCATATAGTGGACCATCTCCTACAACAACGCAGCGTGTATCTGAATTATATTCCTGTAGCACCTTAAAAGCTCTTGATAGTAAACTCAGGTTTTTTTCAGGTGAAACCCTCGATGTAAATAGAGCCACTGGCGTATCTGAGCTAGCGCCCCACATTGCCCTTAGCTCAGAGCTTCTCTTACTTGGGTTAAAAAGCTCACTATCTACGCCTCTACCCATCAGATGCAGATGGTCGAAACCTTGCTGCTCTAGGCTGGCCATTACTGATTGCGATGGAACAACCGTTGCAGCCGCCTTATTATGAAACTTACGCATATGCCTTATAACTGGCTGTTCCAAATATTTTAAACTCCAGTTTTCTGCATACTGACTGAAGTTAGTATGGTAGCCAGCGATAACGGGAATCTTTAATTGATTAGCGGCCCTCATCGCCGCCATGCCCATGAGGGTCTCCACTGCTATGTAAATAATATCTGGCCGACACTCCTTCCAGCGCTTCTTGAACGTTGCAGCCCTTATGAAACCTATATTTACAGCAGTGTAGTTAGGCATTCGAAACGAGAAAACAGGCACTGCGCTTTGGGCATACGGCCCCACTAATGTCACTCTGTGATCGGCTTTTTTTAAATGACTAACAATACTAGCCAAAGTTTTGGCCGCACCGTTAACATCAGGAGTATAGGTATCTGTAACAAATTCGATATGCATTATTTAAGAAACTTAAGTATAATCATATCTCTAAGATCTACCAGTAGTATTTCCCTGATTACCTCATAATAAATAATACCCTATTTTTATGTATGAATACGCACTAGTAACCTAATAATTAAGACGGCCTAAAGTTATTGATTTTTGTGTGACCTAACACCTACGAGTAGCTGTCTGTGTCATTACACAGGATAAGCTTCTTCATTAGCTCACTGATGACCCACTCGCACCTGCTTATTGAACCCTACGAAAATGACCCCTTATCATTCAGACTTCACGCTGACTAACAATTCCCAATTTCATTACCATAATTGACGTGAACCCAGTTAGATCATAATTATTTGAATATCCACATTCATAAAGCAGCACGATATACTGTTAGGTTTTTTCTATTGCCTAATAGACTAACTAATGCAGCATTCAGTCTTCGTGCAGGCCAGCCATATTATGACCGTTAGTCAATTATCATAGCATATGAATCAGCGAAAAATAAGGCCTAGCAACAATGCTCTCATTCTCCAGAGTGACTGGGAAGGAGGACTCTCTAATGTTGCTTTGGATCTCATGGCAACAGGGAAAAATGTAACTAAGGTCATATTTCATGCTGGTGACTGGATTTATAATCTCAAAAAAATCCCAACTGTAGACTTCGATTCCAATTTAGCAGATTTTGAGCCTTGGCTTCGTAATTACATTGCGGACCACAGCATTGATTGCATTATTTTATATAATCAATATCGACCTTATAATAAAATAGGCTGGGATGTCGCACAAGACCTTGATCTAGATTGCCTCGTCTTTGAGCTCGGCTTACTCCGGCCTGATTATTGTAGTCTATACTCACGTGACTATGATCACTTTGACTACCTTGCAGATAGGTGGGATACTCTTGTTAAAGGCGGTAATGACCTCAGTCCACCCGAGACGCCTATCCAACTCGCCGTCATGAGCACACCATGCAAAATGACTCAATTTGCCTTTTTCTACATCTTTTCTCGATTCATCGCCACTGTGATCAGGCGTTACAGACACTACACAGACCAGCGATCACTCGGTTTCTGCCATCACTTAACATCAGGTATTAGAGGTATGTTCCGCTTCAAAACACGGGAAGATCAGTGCCATTTTAATAAAATTTTTACCGATCAATGGTCTGGTGACTATTATGTAGTACCTCTACAGGTTCACACAGATAGCCAAATCACCGCACGCTCTAGCTTTGAAAGTATGGAGCAGTTTATAGAGTTAGTCGTACAGTCATTTATTAAGTTCGCACCTAGCCATACTAAATTAATCTTTAAGGTTCACCCCATGGACCGTGGATACAGAGACTACCATGAGCTGATCCAGAAATTACAGCCCGCCTCTGAGGAACAGCGTATTTACTATCTAGACCGTCTTCACCTACCTACATTCCTCGACCACGCAAGGGGCTGCATCACGATAAACAGCTCTGTAGGCATATCCGCTCTTATTCACCATACGCCAACATTGGCAATGGGTAAGGCCGCATACAATCTAGATGGACTTACTTACCAAGGCTCACTCGATGACTTCTGGACTCAGCAACAAGAGGTGAATAAGCCACTCGTTGTCAAATTCATCAATTTGCTCAAGCTAACATCACAAGCTCAAGGCGTCTTGTACCAAAGACTCTACCAAACACCAGGGCGATCCAAAATAGTTTGGCCTCAAGAATTTCAATACCTTTTCAACCAAAAGAACGCCGACGAGCCATCCTAATTACCAGAAGTATCCAGTTTGAATATTGAAAGCGGAGCATATTAAATAAAATAGCGGTTCTTTGATCCCGTCCGTGATTCACCTAATAGCATAGGTAAGCTTCCCCTGAATAAATCCCCCTGCGCTGATTTCCCGTGTATACGCCTTGCACAAAGTCTAATTTCATATTACGAAAATAATCGCCCTATGAATCTGTCTATAAAAATTCTTTGGATAATTACCGCCAGCTCCTTTTTTAATGCCTGCCATCTTTCATCGGAACAGGGGCCAGTAGGCTTAAAAGCACTACAGAAGGCTCAGAAAAAAGGAAAACTATCCACAGACGAGTATACAATCATTGATATCACCAAGCAGAATATCAACAAATACAGCAAGCCCTCTGTATTTACCAGCAGTAAGCGCCCCAAGATTAATTACAGTAAAACCTACTCAGATGCTGTTCGTCAATATGACACGCTTACCCTACAAGTCGTAGACACAGCCCAGGAAGGTAGTCTCGGCCCAGGAAATGGAGGCACTCTTCAGCTAGGCCCTATAGAAGTTCCTAAATCGGGCAAAATATCCATCCCCTATGCAGGCGACTTCAAGATCATCGGTAAAGAAATCACCGAGGTACAAAAAGAAATCCAGCAGGCCTACTCCACAGTCTTTAATACCGCTCGGGTCACTGTAGGCCGTGTATCTCGTATACCACTTAGGGCCAATGTAATCGGTATAGCTAATAATCCAGGGCAGCAAACTATCGACCGCGAAGGCATCACCCTAGCTGATTTAGTAGCTAAGAGCGGAGGTACTCAACAGGAGCCTTTCACATGCGAATACATCCTTCACAGGGGGAAATTAAGGTATCAACTTAACAGTAAAGACATCACCTCCGGTAACATCCTGGCACAAGATTCAGATATCCTCGAAATTAGAAGAAGCTCAGACCGCTCAGTCACCATACTCGGTGCGGTCAATCGCCCTGGTTCATACCCATTTCCTAACTCTAGAAGCTACCTAGACGACTTCATAGGTGCAGGCGGCGGCTTTAGAGAAGACAGTGCTAATCTTAGCGGCGTTTACCTTTTCCGTAATACCCCCAGCAAGACCACAGACATCTATCGCTTTAACATGCGTGACCCAGAAGGCGTGATCGCTGCCAGCCGTTTTATTGCGCACGGCAACGATATCATTTACGTCACAGAAGCACCTCTAACTCGCTGGAATAGAACGATTAGAAATATACTACCATTCAGCCAGCTTTCTAGTTTCAACGGCTTGGCAAACTAATTGGGACTATAACAACCATGGCTATTAAAATCCAGCACCACTCGCCATGGCGTAGCCAAGTGCTCGTTATTCAGGCTCTCTTGCAGCGCGAGTTCATTACGCGCTTTGGTAAGTATAAGCTAGGCGTGATCTGGGTGTTTGTAGATCCCTTGCTCTCTGTGCTTGTGATCGGTCTTCTTCTTGGCCCTTTTAGGGGGTCGAGCTCTGGAGAGATTCCCTATGCCTTCTTTTTACTCTGTGGCTTTATGCTGCTCAGTCTCTGCACCGGCTCGATTACGGCGAGTCTGGGTGCGATTGCTTCTAATCAAGGGCTGCTTGTGTTTAAAAAAGTCCAGCCACTCGACCCTTTTCTCGCGCGCTTCGTCTTCCAGCTGGTGACGGTTAGCTCTGCATTGGTGATCTTTTGTCTTATTGCAGTGTGGTTTGGCATCGAGCTATCAGCAGGGCATCTTTTTGAGGTGGTCACATGTATCCTACTGACATGGATGATAGGCTCTGGTGCCGGTCTCTATCTCAGCATCGCAGCACTGAAGGTAAAGGAGCTCGAGAAGATCATTACATACGGTATGCGTCCATTGATGTTCATATCTGCGGTGCTCTACCCTATCGATGCTATCCCTCCAGCCTATGCCCAGTATCTACTATATAATCCTCTGGTTCACACCATCGAGTCGCTCCGTATGGCACTCTTTCCCATCTATACCGTCGATCGGGTGAATCTCTACTACCCCGCAGCTTGGGCGATCATCGCATTTGCACTCGGCATGATGTCATATCGTAATAACAGACACTTCCTCACGCAGCGATGATCAAGATCGACCATGTCACTAAATACTACCCTCTTAAAGGTGGTAAGCTACACTACGTGCTCAAGGACGTAAGCCTTGAGATACCGAGTAATCACAGCATCGGTGTGCTAGGGCCTAATGGCGCCGGTAAAAGCACGCTACTGCGCATGATCGGTGGTGCCGAAGCCCCGAACTCTGGCTCGATCACCTCGACATCGAGTATCTCATGGCCTCTTGGCTTGAGCGCGGGCTTTCAAGGTTCTCTGAGCGGCCGCCAGAATATACTCTTCGTCTGTCAGATTAATGGCCTCAGCAAGGCTGAAACACGCCATGTCATCGAGCAGGTCATCGAATTCACCCAGCTAGGCCCATACTTCGATATGCCTGTGAAGACCTACTCCTCAGGTATGCGTGCGAAGCTCGGCTTCGGCTTATCCATTAACTTTGACTTTGACTACTACCTCATCGATGAGCTCACCTCGGTGGGTGACGCTACCTTTCGTGAGAAGGCAACCTTGGAATTCGAGCGAATCAAGCAGTCCTCATCACTGATTTTCGTCGCTCATAATCTTAATGTGCTCAGAAAGTCCTGTAACAGTGCGCTATTTCTTCGTAATGGTGATGCTACCTATTACGAAGATATTGAGAAGGGTATAGCAGCGTATCAAGCATACATCCAAGAGAAAAAAGGTGAGTCCGCACATAAACCAGTGGCTAAGAAAGCAGCAGCCAAGAAGACAATAGCTGAGAAGACAGTAGTCAAAAAATCAGCACTCCATATCGCGGCGAAGAAGACTAGTCACTCGAGTCATATCACCCCTCTACCCCTATCCAAAAATGACACTATCACGTAAGCTTAAAACCATCAGTATTCTGATCCTGTGCCTCCTGCCTGCCCTCTATCTCTGGCTCATTGCCGAGGATCGCTTCCAGTCAGTGTCACACTTCTCCGTCACCGTCGAAGAGAGTAATAATGCCGAAGCTTCAGCCGGCCTCCTCAGTCTCGTAGCAGGCACTCCTAGCACAGCCAGTGAGAGCCAGATCATCATCGGCTTTATTAACTCCTCAGATATCTTATTCGAGCTGGAGGAAGAGTTCGACCTCGTTGGTCACTATACCGAGCCCGCTATGGATGTGATCTTCCGCTTGCAGCGTGATGCTACCAAGAAAGAGCGCATCGACTACTATAGAGATAATATATCGGCTCGCGTAGACGCACACTCAGGGCTCATTTACCTTACCGTGGAGAGCTTCTCACCTGAGCTTTCAGAAGCAATGTCTCACTATGTGCTCAGCAAGACGGAAGATTTCATTAATGAGCTTAATAAAGATGTCGCCAATAAACGCCTATCCTTCGCTCAGGCAGAGCTAAAACGAGCACAGAATGTCATTAAGCAGAATGAAGCCGCCCTCCTCGCCTTCCAGAACCAGTCAAAAATCATTCAGCCCCAAGCCATCATCCAAGCTCAGCTCGAAGCCATCCAGACACTACGTCTGCAGAAGATTAATAAGGAAATCGAGCTCACCACCCTCGAGGCAAGCTCGCCGAACTCACCGACGAAGCGATCCCTCCAAACAGCCATTAACCACCTAGGTTATGAGATCAGTAAGCAAGAAGCCGCGCTCTCTGGCGAAGACGGCCAGAAGCTCAATCAGCTCCTCGCACAGTATAAGGAGCTAGAGCTCGACCTCGAACTCTCGCTTAATCTCCGTAAGGGAGCAGAGCTCATCCTCGAGAAGACACGTGCCGAAGCCATCGCCACATCACGCTTTTTCTCGGTGATTCAGAATCCCTACCTTACTGATGACTATACTCACCCTAGACGCTGGTATCTATCGATCACAGCGGCCCTTGTCATCCTGTTAGTGCTATTCATCGTCCGCTCTCTGATAGCCTCTGTGTTCGACCGGGTGTAAACACCACTTTTCACACCACTTTTCACACTCCGTTTTACCATGGCTGATTGGCACTGCATTCTGGACTCCTGTATTCAGGGGGAACTTCTCTACACTGAGCCCTGTATTGATAGCAGAGGCTCTGATTTAGGCGCTGAGTCGAGCCCTGATTCTAGGCTAAACGCTCCGTCAGAGTGCATGCACCTAGGTGGACTCTTTAACTCATTCTATCCATATGATTGGCTCAGTATTACTGGAGCTACGTCTTATAGAATTAGCATTAAAGGCCACTTAGAAAATGCCCAGCTTCGAATTTATCTTCATACCCCGGGTGCTGAGGCTCGTGAAATCGAGCAGTTCGAAGTATCGCTCAGTGGTGGGGTAGCTGAGTTTAGCCTCAGTGAACTCGTGGCTACACCAGGTCAGCGTCTCACGTGTCAGCTAGATAGCGCGCACCCTATAGCACTAGACACTCTATCATGGAGTGCTATGCATGAGGCTTCGAGCAGTAGCCACTCGTCTGTGAAGCTCGCCATTGTTATCTGCACTTATCATAATGAAGCTAGACTGAGGCAGAACATCGAGAAGCTCACCAGCAGCCCTCTATGGCATGCAGAAGAGCCGCTGCTGGCTATCATTAATAATGGTGCTATTGATGACGATTCATGGCCTCACCAACAACGACTTTTTAGATTCGACCAGTCGAATCTTGGCGGTAGTGGTGGGTTTGGTAGGGGAGCCTACGAAGTCGTTTATGGCGAGCTGAAGGCTCAGGGTGCTACTCATATCCTCTTCATGGATGATGATGTCGAGTTTCACCCAGAAATCATTAGTAGAGCTATATCACTGCATAAGAAGAGCCAGAAGCCTGCCGTAATCGGAGGCTCCATGCTTAGGCTCGAAAAGCCTAACTACATGCACGAAGCCGGCGCTTATATTAATTCCCCACGCCGTATCGGCACCTCGACGGATATCCCCATCGGCCCGATTGACCAGACTGATGTTTTTGCTTACCTAGGCAGAGCCACTCAGTATGACTATAATGCCTGGTGGTTTTGTAGCTTCCCTGTGGAGGCGGTTACGAAGTCAGGGCTGCCGCTACCACTTTTTATCCACGGTGATGATATCGAATACGGCTTGAGGCTTAAGGATCATGGCTACAGTGTCTACTGCCCGGGAGGTATCTCCCTCTGGCACGAGAGTTTTGAAAACAAGCACCTGACGTGGATTCGTTATTTTGACTTCAGAAATGCCCTGATCCGTCTGACCCTTCACTTTAGTAACTCGCCGAGTATTCTTAAGCTCCAGCTCAGGCGCTTCTGCCACCGCTCGCTGATTCGTAATGACTATGGCTCTATCATTATGGCGATCAAGGCCTTCGAAGACTTTTGTGAAGGGCCCGAGATACTCTCTGCCACTGATTTTCCAGAGCAAATCAGCTCATTAAATAGCCTCTACCACGAATACTCCAAGGTTGAAAGTAGCGGCCGATATAAGCTATCCAGCGATACCCTGAGTGGCCAAAAAGAAAGCAAGATAAAGACCTACACTCGATACCTCCTAGCGAACCTATCCTTCATTCCTATTCCGAGCTTTAGGCACTATAGCACTTCCAATACTCGCTTCCACTGGTCGGAGGTGCCTTACTTCAGTGACATCACCGTGAACCTCGCCAATGGCAAGCAAATCCAATACCGAAGAGATATCCTGAAATACAAAGCTCTCAATAAGCGTCTCAAACGTGCTCTTAAAACACAGCAAAAAACACTACCTCACATCATGTCTGAGTGGCGCAAGAATAAGCAGAAACTATCCTCAGAAGACTTCTGGAAGGATTACACGGGAGCATAAGATGAGAGCGGCCGATTCAAGAGCAGTGCTACCAGTTTTAATGGCGAGGTTAATGCGCCTGCTGGTCTCTGATCAGCCAGCTAATGACGATGATGAGCACAACTTAATACCACCAGCTTGGCACGAGTATTACTTAATTTTTTCACTAAATTTCCTTCATTTGAAAAAGCCACATTTTATGAAGAAGTGCTCAAAGCGAACACAAAAACCCTATATCCATGATATATGCTTGTATAGGTATTTTAAGTTCGTTAACAGAATTCATCATTTTAGTGAAAATCGACGAGATGATTAGCTTGTTGATTATTCGATTCGATAAAATGCAGGGGTGAATTCATATAATTATAAATAGATAGAAGATATATCAACTATGTCAAATTTACCCGTATGTATCGTAGGCGCTGGCTTCAGTGGTGCCGTGATCGCACGCAAGCTAGCTGAACAAGGTATCCCCTCAGTCATTTTCGACGAGCGCACCCATGTCGCGGGGAACTGCCATACCCAGCGCTGTCAGGATACCGGGGTAAATGTGCACCAATACGGCCCTCATATTTTCCACACTGATAATGAGGAGGTCTGGAGCTTTATTAATCAATACGGCGAGATGATGCCCTATGTCAATCGTGTCAAAACGACCTACCAAGGGCAAGTCTACCAGCTCCCGATTAATCTCCACACGCTCAATCAGTTTTTCGGTAAGTCGATGCGCCCGGAGGAAGCGCGCGCATTCTTAGCCTCGAAGGCAGATGACTCCATTACTGATCCAGAGACCTTTGAGGAGCAGGCACTCTCCTTTATCGGTGATGAGCTCTACCAAGCCTTTTTCCGTGGCTATACCCGTAAGCAGTGGGGCATGGAGCCCACCGAGCTGCCAGCATCGATCCTGAAGCGCCTTCCTGTGCGTTTTAATTACGATGATAACTACTTCTTCCATAAATACCAAGGCATGCCTAAGGACGGCTATACTGCCATCGTGGAGAGCATCCTCGATCACGAGCTCATCACGGTGCACCTAGGCACCTCCTACGATCGCGTCTCAGGGCCATGGAGGCACACCTTCTACTCGGGACCGATCGACCGCTACTTCGACTTCCAGCTCGGCCGTCTCGGCTACCGCACGCTGAAGTTTGAGTCAGAGGTTCACGAGGGCGACTATCTCGGCACCGCCGTTATGAACTTCGGCGAATACGAAGTGCCCTACACCCGTATTTCTGAGCACAAGCACTTCGCACCATGGGAGGATCACGAGAAGACCGTTATCTTTAAGGAATACTCCTCATTATGTGGGGAAGGGGACATTCCTTATTATCCGATCCGTCAGGTAAAGGAAAAAGGAATGCTCAGCGAATACGAAAAACTGGCCGAATCGGTAAAAGAAGAAGTCACCTTTATCGGCCGACTAGGAACCTACCGCTATCTAGACATGGATGTCACTATCGCAGAGGCATTAGAAACAGCAAACACCTTTATCAATGAGTAATGTAACGGTTGATGTTGTTTTGCCCGTATACAATGGGGCTGCTTATCTTCGAGAAGCTATCCAAAGCCTCTTAGACCAAACATATCCTATTTCCAATATTTTCATATTAGATGATGGTTCTACCGACGATACGATTGATGTAGTAGAAAGTTTCCAGAGCCCTTTGATTCAGTTTTATCAAAGCTCTGAAAACAAGGGGATTGTTTACCAGCTTAATAAAGGTATTGAGCTGAGCTCTGCCAAATATATAGCACGAATGGATGCAGACGATATTTGCTTTCCTCAAAGATTAGAAAAGCAAATCACCTTTTTAGAGAGTAATAGTGCATATGTTGCATGTTCGGGAGCTTATGAAATTACTAACTCTGAAGGTAGTTTTCTGAAATCCATAGAAGGGAAAAATCTTGCTAATGACCCAACTCAGATTCCAGCATTTCAAAACTATTTATTGCACCCATTTCTAGTGGTGAAGAGAGACAGCCTAAAAGAAATATCAGGATATCGAGAAATTCATTTCTGTGAAGATGCCGATCTATATTATCGTCTAGAAAAGGTAGGGAAGCTATACAATTTAAAAACCTCGTTAGGGAAATATCGAATTCATGAAAATAGTATTACAAGTAACAGTTTTGCTCAAAATTTTTTGCAATCTTTACACTCTCAACTGATGCCTATTCATGCAAAAAGGACGAATTACGAGTATTGCGAAAAAAAAGCTGAACAACTTAAAAATAAATTACTATTAAACTCAAAACATTTAAATATAAAGTCAGCGATAAATAGCAGTAAGGAAATTTATAGTTTATCTTCAAAAGAAGAGGGATGGCTTTCCAAATCTTTCCCCATAAAGCTAGCACAAAATGTGAAATATAGATCTTTCTATATAAGAAATGTAGATCTTTGGCATTGTCTACAAGTTTCAGTTAACATCTTAATTTCAAGAACCCCCTATAAGTATAAAATTCTAAAAAGTTTTTTTCAAGATATAGAACCTCATGTAAAACATAGCTCATCTTTAGTGATAAAGGTGTGTTATAATTTCTTAAGAAAGTCACAGATGTTTTTACATTTTCTACATAACCTAAAGGGTCGTAATCAATCTATTATAGGAAACCCATGAATTTCAAAAAATTAATAGCTCGTCACACCTTTAAGTTGCGTAAAGGTTACACTTCAACGTTTGAACGGCGTAGCACATATGAAGATTTAGAACGCGGTTTAAATTTAAATAAAATACGCGAAGCTAAGCGTTTAAATGTTCCCGTATCAATTGTATACAAATATAGTAAAAAGGCGAAGTCGGTTACTAAAAAAGACATAGAGGTCTACAAAAAAATAAATACTAGAAAAATACATTTCGATTACCTTAGAAGGTCTTTCTGTAGTGTAATTATTCGGGGATTTCCTCATACTGCTGAACATGGAAATAAATTAATAAACCATTATAGAAAAATGGGTTTCCAGCACTTTATATTTATCTCAGAGAGGGACAGCGATGTTCTTGAAAAGCTTGCTTGGGCTCACGAGGATGTAACATGGTATGTTTTTGATATAAATCAACAGCTAGAGAGTGAGGTCATTAACGCGATTTTACACGTTCACAAAATAAACACATGGGTATTAATGCAAACTTGGAAACAGTGTTTCATTTTTCCTTTAATGGAAAATCGAACAGTTTCTGAGCTAATAGCTCACCTTGATGACAGCGGGAAATCGAGCTTATTTACACCTAATATAGACTGTCTAAGGGTAAACAGAAAATCTCAAAATACATTAATATCAGAAGCGTGTCTTTATGATGAAGCTGGATATTATGCACCTTGGTGGGGGGATAAATCAGAATATCGAATATTTGGAGGAATGATGAGTCGTGTAAAACACAAATACTGTGAACAAAAATCATCAAAAAAGCACCAATACGGCTTATTTAAAGTAACTCATAATACTCGATTAGCAGAAGACTTGAGATGCTTTACAAACATACGTCAAAATCACGTTCATGAGTGGTTCCCTTGCCCTACTGGGGTGATCCTAAATGATATTACATACGATTTGAATGATAGTGAATATTCCGATTGTCTTAACTCAAACTTAACCTGCACTTATGTAAGTTCAGAATCGCTCGTAAAATCTGAACTTATTAATATTGGCATCTGGAAATAGACATGAATTTAACATTTATAATTTTAGCTCACAATCAGCCAACTTTTCTTAAAAAGGTGATTGATAAATTATCTACACAAAAGGCCAACATTGTTGTGCACTTTGATCTTCGAGCATCTCGAACTGTGTATAATGACCTTGTTGAGACATATAGCGGTAATAAAAATGTTGAATTTATATCTGTTATCAAAGGAGTATGGGGGAAGTGGTCTCTGGTTCAAGCGACAATAGAGGCCTTAAAGGTGATTCAGAATTCTTCTTGGAAATCTGATTATGTCCATTTGATGAGTGGGGTAGAATATCCGATTCGATCTTTAGACAATCTTAGGGGCTTCCTTAAAGAGAACCCGCTCGACTTTATTGAATGTGTGGACTTTAAAAAAACTCCGTGGGTTAGGGCTGGATTAGAAGAAGAGCGATTTCAATACTACTTCCCTTTTTCATATCAGGTTATGAGCAAACGCTTTGCGATCTGCCTGAAAATCCAAAAGAGGCTTAAGATTCGGCGTAAGCCGCCTTGCGGGATTGAGCCTAGATTGGGTTCTCAGTGGTGGACGCTGCGTTGGTCTACATGTGATAAGCTGTTGAAGATTATAGAGCGGAAACCGCAAATAGTGAGATATTTTAAAACTACATTAATACCTGACGAGTCATTTTTTCAGTCCTTGATTAGTCACATAATACCTCTAGCGGAGTTTAGTTGCCAGCAGCTTGTTTGTCACGAATTAGCACCTAACGGCAGACCTTTTACGTTTAAAAATAATCATGAACCCCTAGTCTCGGAATTAGATCACTTTTTCATTAGAAAGGTTTCACCAGAATCTTTTCAATTGATAAATTATATTGATAATATCGAGGATTCTAGAGATGTGCCTAATTTAGCTGGGTTAAAAGATAAAACAAAAGCCTTTAAACAATTTGTGAATAATATGTTTCACTCCAGAAAAAGTTTTGTATGGAATAATGATTTCATTCAGCCAACTCCTGAGCACTTGAACTCCCAACAAAAATTGATTATTGTTTATGAAAAAGAGCACCAAGTTCATACAATAATCCAAGCTTTAAAATGCAAATTCCCAGAGGTCAGTATCTTTCATAGAGGGCACCAAAAATCTATCAACGAGCCTGCTCATACTTTAACCAATGACGTTTTCACGTTTAGTGTGGAGAAAAAGCATGACAGTATTATTGTCATATTATTACCGTTCAAAGCTAAAGATAAAATTGATTTCATGAAGTCAAAACTTAATAAAGCATGTGTTTTTGTTTTGCCTGAATTACCGTTTAGCAAAAATGAGTCTGTATCTTTGAAAGACATAAGAAATACTTTGAAGTGTAAATATCGCTTAACAAATGTAGACAAAATTTTGTCAGATTTTTAAAACCAACCAACCTAATATTTATATGCAAACTAAATTAAAACTCCCAATTCGCCGTTTAAGACCTAAAATATTCTGTATTGGATTGAATAAGACAGGCACAACTTCTTTTGGCCTAGCTTTACAATTTTTCGGCTATTCTCGTCTTGGGTGGACAAAGCAACGATCACCCAAACTAATGAATTTCCTAATGAATGGTGAAATTGATAAACTTATGAATGTTGCTTATAAGTTTGATGTATGTGAAGATATTCCTTGGCCTCTAGTTTATAAGGAGCTTGACGAACATTTCCCCAATGCCAAATTTGTCCTTACAACAAGATCATCAACAGAAAAATGGCTTAGTTCCATTAATAAACATATCATTAGTGAATATGAAGGTCATAAGTTTATGTATGGATATTATCATCCTCGGGAAAACGAACAAGCATACTGCGAAAAATACGAAACACATAACCGAGAAGTTGAGGAATACTTTGCAGATAGACCTGGTAAGCTACTTAAAATGTGTTTTGAAGAAGGTGATAGCTGGAGTAAGTTGTTGCCATTTTTAGGCATAGAGGGTAGCCCCATAGCCGATTGGCCTCATGCTAACAAAGCAGGAACCCAACCTTCACATAAAAACTTGAAGCTAGAGCAAGAAAACACATCCTCTGCAGAAGAATAATTTTTTACTGCATTTGTATCATTTTATGAAAAATTGCTTAATAAAAGCTCTAGAAAAGTTCTCTCAGAACCCACAAACTGGACAAACCGTTCTGGGAGGGGTCTACTGTAAGTATCACCTTTCAGATTCAAGCAGACCGTTAATAGTTACTTTTTCACACGCAAATAACTTTATAGGCACCGAAAATGTTGAAGATCCCGATGCATCACCTTGGGGGTATGATTACCTATTAAAATATAAATTTAATGCTATTTCCTTTTCATGTATTAATAAAAATACATGGTATAGAGAGGACGATTTTCATGATGAAATTAAAGAGTTAGCGCCTTATATTCAGTCATTTAATACTAGACTTGGTTATGGAGCTAGTATGGGAGCTTTTGGTGTAGGTGCTTTTGCTTCCATTCTCAAATTAGATCGAGTGTTACTACTTAATCCTATTAGCACGCTTAATAAAAGCCTGGCACCATTTGAAACACGCTTTAAGCCAGCACGAGCTAGTTTAGATTGGTCGAACCAGTTTCACGATGGAGCTAACTTTGAATGCCCTGGACTTGTGGTTTTCGACCCTATTTTTAATTTAGATCATCAGCATTGTAATAGATACAACTCCAAGGTTAGAAAAGTTAAACTAGCGGGTGTAGGCCATGGTGTTGCGATTCACCTACTTAGATTGGGCGTTCTTAAAAAGCTTTTTTTTGACTTCGTCAATGATTCTTACGATACAGATTTTTATAGTAAAGAGTTTCGTAAAAGGAAGCTTTACCCTCCTTATTACCGTTGGCTGTTAAGTGATGAGAACACGCATTTAACAGCTAAGAGAAAAGAAATCATTTTAAAGCATTTTGAAGCACTCCAAGGCTATTTAGGGGATGGATATTATGTTTATAGAAAAACTACGAACCTCATAAGGGATGCGGCATTAGCCTTGGAACAGACAAATCCTGAATTAAGCGTTACATTATTGGAGGAAGCTGTTCGTAGGCGCCCTGACGGGGTGTTCATAAAAAAGAAGTTAAAAGAACTTTCAATGAGTTTGAAAGCTTTGCCCTGACCTTACAAGGAATTAGAATTAAATGACAGGTATGCAATGAGCTCCTACATCGACTTGAACCCTATTCGAAGAGGTGCCTTAAGTATTCGCAAGGGTATTGCCTCTCACCCTCTTGTGGGTAAATTTCATGATACGGCTGGCGCTGGTGTGAGGTGGGGCTGGGGGTATCGGCCTAGTGGGCTGCGGGCTAAGAGCTCAGGAGGGGCATATATGCTCTATGAGGACGCTCCAGTGCGCTCGCTTAGGTCTGGGTATGGTGGAGCTGTCTACGGGATTACAGCGGACTCTCAGGGGGCGATGTTCGATGCTTCTGGTGAGTCAGATCTCATCGAGGCTCTGCAAGGGAAGATCGAAGTCGGTGCGGATACGGCTGAGATCATGCAGCAGTATCGAAGTCTTGGCATATCGAAGTATAATTGGTCTCTACCTTCGGATACCTCTTCTTATGAGGAGGGGGTGCTACTGGTCGATCAATCTCGTGGTGATGCTTCGCTGCTGTATGGTGGGGTCGGTGTGTCTGGGTTTAGTAAGCTGTTTGCAGATGCTCTGGCTGAGAACCCTGAGGCTGTGATCTATATTAAAACCCACCCTGATCATAAATTTCGAAAGAAGAGGTCGTGCTTCAGTGAGGAGGAACTTAGCCACCCTCGGGTGAAGATTCTTCCTGCTGAGCTGAGTCCTGCGGATTGCTTCATGTTCTGTAAGAAGGTCTATGTCGGCACGTCTCTGCTAGGGATAGAGGCGCTGATCCATGGCTGTGAGGTGATTACCTATGGCTGGAACTTCTATGCTGGCTGGGGGCTTACTACTGATCGAGGCGGGCTGCCTAGGGCTCCGCGTGCGCGTGAGCATGCTCTGATCGAGCTGTTTCAGGCGTGTTATATCGATTATTCGCATTACTATGATCCGGATACACTTGAGCCTTGTGGCTTATCACGGATTATTGAGCATATCGCTCTGCAGAAGCGTTACTGGGAGAGATTCAGAGGCTCATGGACGATGGCTGATCTGAATATGCTACAAAGGAGCATCCTGCCAAGCTTCATGCATGGGCCTGAGACGACTCTGACTACGGGACAGGCAGTAGACTATATGCTCACATGGGGCGCTAAGGACGTGTCTAAGGCACTAGAGAGCCTGCCACTGACTCGGATGGAGGATGGCTTCATCCGCTCTAATGGGCTGGGTGCGGAGTTTAACTTTCCGATGTCGTGGGTGTTTGATGATGTTGGGATTTATTTTGATGCGCGCTCGCCTTCAAAGCTCGAGAATGATCTGAATGAATATTCCTTTAGCCTAGAGGAGCTTACTGAGGCCGAAGAGCTGATGACGTTCCTGAGAGAAAATAAGCTTACTAAATACAATCTAGGGATAGAGTCAGTGACACTGCCAGAGTCTGCTCGTGGTAGAAAAGTCATCCTTATACCCGGGCAGGTGGATTCAGATGCCTCTATCAAATACGGTAGCCCTAAGCTTTCGAATAATCGCGAGCTTCTTGCAGAGGTGAGGCGCCAGAATCCAGATGCCTTTATCTGCTATAAGCCACACCCAGACCTCTTAGCAGGCGCGAGACGAGATAGTCCTCTCTGGGAGGGGATCGAGGGTGATGTCGATCATCTCGTTCTAGAGGGGGATATCATCTCATGGATCCAAGCTGTGGATGAGGTGCACACACTGACGTCTACCGTCGGCTTCGAGGCGCTACTGCACCATAAGCCAGTCTATACCTATGGTCTACCTTTCTACGCGGGCTGGGGGCTAACACATGACTGGCTGACGTGTGAGAGAAGGAGGTCAAAACGTAGCCTTAGTGAGTTAACATGTGCAGTGCTCATTCTCTACCCGACTTATGTGAACCCTAAGACGAAGGAGTTCACCTCAGCCATGAATGCTGCGAGAATCTTAACCGATCCAAACTTCAGGCATGATTCACGCTCTGGGCTACTGAGAGTGGTGGGTAAGGCTAAATCTTACTACTACAAGCTCGTGCGGCGGCTATAGACTGCCGCTTTCAACATCGTCTATATCTATACTGAAAGGCAATTTTCCTCCTACCAAAATAACAGTAAGACAAAATCTATATAAAGATTTATTATTACACTTTCCTCTTTCAGTCGACACCGTTATAGAAACTGCATGAAGCATATATTAGTAGCAGGAGGAGCAGGTTACATTGGCTCCCATACGGTTAGGGCTCTCGTAAAGGCTGGTTACAAGGTCACGGTCCTAGATAACTTAGAATACGGACATGAATGGGCTATCGTAGATCAATCCGTTACCCTCATTAAAGAGGATATGGGTGATATAGCTAAAATGAAGGCTATGTTTCAAACTGAGACATTTGATGCCGTTATCAACTTTGCTGGGTATATAAATGTTGGAGAGTCTGTGAAAGACCCGCTTAAATATTATGAAAATAATGTAGGTAGAGCTGTAAAGTTCTTACAGGCGATGCAAGAGGCTAAAGTGGATAAATTAGTATTTTCATCAACATGTGCGACGTATGGAGAAATTGAAACGACTCCCATCACTGAGAGTGAAAGCCAACACCCCATTAATCCATATGGCCGAAGCAAGCTCGTTTATGAATATGTTTTAGATGATTGTGAAGTGGCATGGGGACTAAAGAGCGTTTGTTTACGTTATTTCAATGCCTGTGGGGCTTCAGCAGATGCCCTCATAGGAGAAGCTCATACACCTGAAACACACCTCATCCCCCTTGTATTAGAAGCGGCTCTTGGAGAACGCGAACACATCACGGTCTATGGAACGGACTACCCTACACCAGACGGAACTTGTGTCAGAGACTACATACACGTCGACGATCTTGCAGACGCCCATGTCTTAGCTGTAAACCGCCTATTAGAGGGCGGAAGCTCTCTGAAGTGTAATGTGGGCACAGGAACTGGCTTTAGCGTAAAAGAAATTATTGAGACTGCTAAACGTGTCACAGGTAAAGATATCCCGGTCGCCTACGGAAAGCGTAGAGAAGGTGATCCTCCAGAATTAGTTGCCAATCCAACCTTGGCTAATACAGAGCTAAACTGGACACCGACTCAAAGTAATATTGAAAATGTCATTAGATCAGCCTGGAATTGGGCAAAAAAGGTTTCTGCATCATCTTAATCCGAGCTTTTAAAAAGAGCTGATATAAAGAACGCCTCCTGCTTACCAAGGGTAATATTTTGAATATTTCCTTTAGTTCCCCTGCCTCCTAACTCCCTATAATCCAAGTCTCATAAATTGAGGCTGATAACACCAGACTTATTCAGTGAATTGGTGCAAGGCCAAGGCTCCCCCTATCTCCCCTAAAACGCCATCACCCCAGGCCTCATGAAGAGAACTGGGGTGATGGCGGACAGGGCGGGATTCGAACCCGCGGAGACATTGCTGCCTCACACGCTTTCCAAGCGTGCGCATTCGACCACTCTGCCACCTGTCCTTCAAGTATCCTGTGGGATGCGGGCGGGAAACTAACTAGCATCTACGAGGATAGCAAACTTTTTCCCCTACTAAAAAATAAAAACCCACAGAGCTCTGCTCCCACTGTGATTAATAGAGAGGACTATAGCGCGGGCCTTACAATAGATAGCTCCTCTCCACCTCTCCACCTCTTTACAACATTTCCTCAGTATCTTCTCTCGATACTGGCACAGGCTAGTAACTGAGTATATAGATTGGCTATTTAACAATAACTGCAGGGACTCCTTTAGAATGCTCGGGCTCTAGGTTCCCTACACGATACCAAGTTTTCTCCCCCTCATTATAGTGAAAATAGATTGGCTTCTGCTGGTAGCCATTTTCACATAGTACGGAGACATGCTTACCCGGCTCAACGAGATACACTTCAGCAGCAGACCACGCATGAGAGCCTTTGATATTTTTCTCTCCAATAGCCGCAGCTATATTCTCCCCATCAGCTAAAAATGTGAGTAATGATTTTTCTTGCTTGGTTAATGATTTACCAGATCCAGTAAGCTTTACATGATTCATCATATAGTTAACAGACTTTGATTGAGGACTCACAGTTAAGGGCCATCCGTCTGGGCTAAAAAATGAACTGCAAGAAGTTAACGCTACTACGCATGCAAGAGTGAGACACATCTTTACTTTCATTACTTGATTTTAGCTACTCTGCACTAGAATGCAAGCCTACAGGCATTGACAACTATTGTGTATTAAACTCATTACTCAGAGTGTTTTCCCAAGTGTAAAGCTCTACTCCGTCACCCAGACCTCCGATCTCGGCGAGTAAACTTTCACAGCTCTCACGCCATTTTTCATAATTGGGTGGGCCAGATGGATCTGCAGATTTTGGAAATACAATGTAGGTAACTGTTAGATCACTTACTGGTCGTGAGTATGAGGTAGCGCTAGAGTTTAGCTGCTTCGCCATCCGTAACGAGGCTTCACCAACCTTAAATCTAGGACCAGCATCACCTACGATACACGGGTAGAGGGTGCCCTGGTATACAACTACGGCATAGTCCCCTACCTGACCGGCATAAGCATCACTTTTATCCAGTATCATGTTAATAGGCATGACGATAAAAGGATCATAGTCCGCGATGAGATAACTCCGCTCCTGCATGTCCTCGATCTCGCGCTCGATTTTTTTCACCCGCATCTCTAGCCATTTTTTGCGTTCATCAGTAGCGCTAGATTCTGCTAGTTCGATCTCTGCATTTTTAATTCGTTTTCTCCACCCTGCTATCAGAGGGTTTGGGGTGGTGCCTCTTTTTTTCCAGCCGTAGCTCGTCATGGGCTGGTAGTGAGTCGAGTTAACAATTTTTGCAGGCATAGTAGGCAGTCTATCGCCATCAGAGCCATCGGTGACCACATCCATTTCTGATTGAACTAAGAGCACGCGTCTCCCCGAGCTAGGGTGCTTTAGGTTTAACATCGTTTCACAATCATAGAAATTGTGACGTGTCATAAGTTCATTGAGTTTGGTCAGATTTGATTTCATTCGCTTTGCCTTATTCTCATAAAGCTGAGAGAAAAATGGTGATACTTCCGCACTAGTGAGCATCTCCTCTAAGCCTGGTAATAGCTCAGCTAACTTAGAATTAACCTTCTGAAGATCAGCCATAGTAGTGATGGCCTCAGGCACAGTTACATTTAGTTCATAGCTAGCCATGTAGCTCTTGTCTTTCAGTCTCTCCTCAGATGCAGCTGCGCCCTTAATAAAGTTCACTTTAGTCTCTAGATCAAAACCTCTAGACATCTTCCTTATATCAGCCTGACTACTAATGGGCTGACCTCTCAATGGAGTTACCGGCAGTGGCGTGGCGGGCTCTGGAGGAGCTGGTGTTACTACAGGTGGCTTTGGTTTATCGAGTTTCGTTGATGTAACGGTTTCTTGTTTCTGTATGCTTATAATTTTACGCCATATTTTTCTGGGTAGCGGGCCTTGCATGGCAATTACTAGTCCGCAGACAAGAATGAAAAATGAGACTCTGAACCAAGGAAGTCCTGACTTCTTTGAAGCGCTATTCTTCGCATCTTCAATTTCTTGAGGATTATGGTTAGGAGTATTCTCTGGAGAAGTTGCCATAGTCGTAATTATACGTTGTTAACTAATTCTTTCAAATCTCAAATGCCAAATGCCTCGGCAAGACCATCTGGTGCAAGCTCTGCAAAATTATCCCTCTCCAGCTCTTTACTAGAGAGCACAGCGGCCTGATTAAACTCACTAGCCTTAATCTGGCCAATAGCTGCCTCTGCCCATATTAGAGCATGCTCAAGCAGGTCTGGATTAAAATTATCCCATGAGGTGAAGGCTACATCTCCTACTGCGCGAGGGAGATTAATATACCCCACTTCTGGTAGTTCATCTGTCTTAAAGTGGTCTTGCACAAAGGCGGCATAAATAGGTAGCTGTAGGTCAGCCCAGCGGTAATCTACTCTTTTCCCTAGCGGTGTGAAAAGGTCACCTAATAATGGTCTATTTTCATTTTCATCCCAGCGCTTCAGATGATGCCCCTCAGGTTTAGCGGCTTTACCAGATGTTTTATAATCCCAGACACGCCAACGCTTTCCATCTTCATGACGATCTATACGATCCACAGTCATGGTGAGAGGATGACCAGCAAGTTGCCACTCTAGGTCATGTCCCTTTCGCCCCACAGCCAGCTCTGTTTCTATAATACTCCAGCCACTAGCACGATCATCTGCCTGCTTAGCAGCAAAGGCGCGCAAGCGTTCACGTGCACTTTCACGCTGCACCATCAGCGGTAGGCTAAGCCTTTCACCATAGGTTTTTGTCACTTCACTATCGAGAACTGAAAAGAGGTATTCACAGATCTCTCCTGCATCAACTGAGTCTTTAATAGCGGTATCTCTACCAAAGACCTCTAGGACCTTATGACACAGGTTACCAAAATCCATGGCGTCCATCTCTAGTTTCCCGACCTCACCGCGATTCATCTTTAGTATCTTCTCTAGGTAAAAACGAAATGGGCAATTCAGGTAATTACGTAATGCCGATGGGGAAATTTTCCGCGGTGGATCATCAAGATACGGATTATCCACCTGCGGTAAATCCAGAACCCAATCACGCTGCCACGCCCCTCCCTTAGCACTAGTAGATGATGATTCTACAAACAGATGCTGAACGATACCGGGCAGCACTGCACCGCTCTGTCGCATTAATAGTCGTGAGGGCTTACGAGCTTCACCGGCATCATTAAATCTCGCTACAATAGCGTCTACTCTCCCCTTCTCGTCTCTGGAACGTAACGCGCCCTGAAGTAAAAAAGCATCACGAGCAAAGCGCCCTGCCGCATCTCTGAGCCCCAGATCCTGCTTCAGTGAGTCTGGTAAAAACACGTCATCCACCGCACCGTCTGGTACGCACTCTTCATGCATACCTGCTAGGATAAGATGAGTAGAGGGGTCATAGGAAATCTCTAACCACCCCTGAAGATCTACGGCTGTCTGGTCTCGGGTAGCGCTAGCCCTGGCAGGCTGTAGAGACTCTAAAATCATCTCTAAAATTTCCGTTGCCTGAGGTTTTTCATCAAAGCTCCTCAGTCTCTCAATCGCCTCAAGAGCCTCAGCTATCCGTGGCTCTGCCGCCTTGGCAGTGCCAGCCATTTGATCATCTGTAGCCTCAAGCCACTGGACTAACCACGTCCGTAAAGTTTCCAGAATATCATCATCCTGAAGCTTTGCAAAATGCTCGCCCAGTTCTTTGATTAGCGATCTCGCGTCATCTTTAAAGCATAGGCTCTGAGCTTCTCGCACAGTTTCTGGCAGGTGTTTCAGCTGTAGTTCATCCATCAGCTTAGCGGCATGATGCCTGCTGACATCTTTTGGTAAAAAAGGCTCACTGCCCGGTAGGCGGACGAGTTCCTGCAGTGCAGGAAATGGGGCGGGCACTCTAGCCAGCTCAGATACCACACGGAGTAATCTCACCAGACCGGATCCTGCTAGACTCTGACCCTCTGGATCAAAGAGTGGCCACTCTGCATCGGTAAAAGATTTATCTAAGGCGGTGGCAAAAGTAGGATCACATAAGGTTAATGCTAGATCGTCTGATTCAGTTTTACAGTTTCCTGCGATCTTTACACACAGTTCTGCAGCCTCTGTAGAGGAGTCCACTACATGAAGCTTTTCTTTCCACTCAGGGATAGGAATCTGCTTTCGCTGCCACATTTCTGTGCGAGGCTTACCCCATGCGTCAAAGTTATCAGCCTCACTCTCTGGCGCATGAATCAATACCGTCACCGGTAGACCATTACTCAGAAATGACTGCAGAGCTCTCTGCGCAAGTGGCGTAGGGTCTGGCACACAGGCTACTACAATACGCTGCACACCCGCTGGTAGATCAGGGGCTTTCGCCTTATCACGCTTTGCTAATACTGAGTCTCTTAGCTTCCACTTACTCAAGTTCTGCAGCATCGCGGACTCTAACAAATTCAGCTCTTCCCAGCGCTCCTTCTCAATACTGTGAAAACCTGCATCGCGGAATGAGGTGTCTCCATCAGCAAGTTGATCGCGCAGAGTCATCATCTGCCTAGCCAGTGCTAGTGCGGAGCGAAATCCTCCTGTAGATCCGGCAGCATGATTGGGTAATAGATGAGGGAAGTCCTCAACGTTAATTTCCTGAAGCGTCCGCACCCATGCCCATGTGGACTCCTGCCGTGTAGCAACACCATCCACAGCAAATAGTCTACTGGGTGCTAGCACATGAGGAGCCAGCACACCGCCACCACTAACACCACCAGAGGACAATGCCATGCGTAGCCGCCTACCACTATTCGTAGTAGGCACCACCACTAGCGTGCTGGCTAGGTCTACACCTAGATCCAGCAACCGCTTATAGACAGAATCTAACAATGGGCGATCCCAGCCAAGAAAGTCACGTAACGGATCAGGCTCCGCAGCTAGATCTAACTCAGCTTGGTCCATCCCCTACTCTTCTACTTGATCTGTGCTTCCCTCAGTGTTTTCTGCTGATTCATCATCAGCATCTTCAGCTGAATCTTCATCAGGAACTACACGAGCAATGTCTTGTAACTTCTCACCACCTTTCAGGGTAACGAGTTTTACACCTTGGGTATTTCTCCCTGCCTCACGTACGTCTGCGCAGCGGATACGGATAGACTGGCCAGAAGAGGTCATCAGCATCAGCTCATCAGCAGGGTGCACCATACAGGCTCCGACAACGTCACCTGTTTTCTCTGTGCACTTCATAGTGATAATACCCTTACCACCACGTGACTGTGAGCGGTAATCTGCGAATGGTGATCGTTTTCCGATACCATTCTCAGATGCTACAAGGAGTGTTCCCTCTTCATCAACAAGAGCGAGACCTACTACATAGTCATCCCCAACAGGTTTGATACCCTGCACACCGGCAGTGGCTCTGCCCATGGAGCGAGCTTGCTCCTCATTAAAGCGGAGACTGAGGCCCTTGCGAGTTACCAAGATCGCTTCATCGCTACCTGTTGTTAGACGCACATCGATAAGAGCATTATCATCATCCAACTTGATCGCAATGATTCCATCCTTACGGTAGTTACGGAAGTCACTGAGGGATGTTTTCTTAACCTTACCCTTACGAGTGGCAAAGAGCACAAAACCATTTTCCACAGCAAAGGTAACATCCTCACCGTCCTCATTAATCTTACGCTCTAGGCGTAGTGTAGCTGCGATATTTTCCTCAGGTTGTAAATTAAGTAGATTCTTAATGCTACGTCCTTTGGAGGCGCGGGAGCCTTCTGGAATACCATAAACACGCTCCACGTAAACGCGCCCAGTATCAGTAAAGAACATCAGGTAATCATGCGCCTGAGCGGAGAAAAGATGCTCTACAAAGTCCTGAGCATCGTCATCCGTATCATTGGCCTTACGAGTCTCCATACCCTTTACACCCTTACCACCACGTGCTTGCACACGGTATTCAGCGGAAGCTGTGCGTTTGATATAACCTTTGTTAGAAATGGTTACGATCATGCCGTCATTAGCAATAAGATCTTCAATAGCGATTTCTCCCTCATCAGGTAGGATAGGACAGCGGCGCGGTGTGGCGTGCTTTTCCTTAATAGCTAAAAGCTCATCCTTAATAATCGTTAGAACGCGTGTTTCTTTAGCGAGAATATCGAGGTAGTCTTTAATTTCCTCTAGAATATTATCATACTCTACCTTTACCTTATTCTGCTCCATACCAGTGAGCTGGTAGAGGCGCAGTTCTAGGATCGCATTTACCTGACGGTCAGTGAAGATGTATTTATCACCTTGGATACTTGGCTGGGAGCGAGCGAGGATACCTAGTTTTTCTGCTGTTTTTACAGGGAATGTATATGCCTTCAGGCGCTCACGTGCTTCATCACGGTTCTTCGAGTCACGGATGATCTTAATGAAGTCATCAAGGTGACCGAGAGCTAGGAGAAAGGCTTCTAAGTTCTCCGCGCGGTCCTCTGCCTTCTGTAATAGATAGCGTGTCCGGCGGATGATCACTTCACGGCGGTGCTCTATAAATGCGTCCAGCGCATCCATGATGGAGAGCTGCTTAGGACGGCGCTCGTGAATGGCCAGCATATTCACCCCGAAGGAAGTTTCCATGGAGGTCAGCTTAAAGATCTGATTCACCACTACCTGTGGGCGGGCGTCTCGCTTCAGCGTGATCTCGATACGAGTCTCATCATCAGAGAGGTCACGCATACCAGAGATGTCTACGAGAATTTTCTCTCTAACAAGTTCAGCAATCCTCTGCTGAAGGACGGCGCGGTTTACACCATGCGGCACGTCTGTAATGGTGATCACAGAGGCACCGGAGGCTTTTTCATCTACCTCCATGGTTCCGCGCATTTTGATACTACCGCGACCAGTGTGGAAGTAGCTATCGATACCTTTAAAACCACGGATCTCACAGCGTCCAGCAAAGTCTGGTCCTTTGATATACTGCTTCAGCTCTTCAATGGTAAGTTGTGGATTATCAATACGAGCACAGGTTCCATCGATGACTTCACCGAGATTATGCGCTGGAATGTTAGTGGCCATACCAACGGCAATACCAGTGCCGCCGTTTACTAACAGGTTAGGAATAGAGGCGGGTAGCACAACGGGCTCATTACGCGTCTCGTCATAAGTAGGCTGCAGATCGACAGTCTCTTTTTCCAAGTCTGTCATCATCGCTGAACCCAGGTGCGTTAAGCGTGCCTCAGTGTATCGCATAGCGGCAGCGGCGTCTCCTTCTACAGAACCAAAGTTACCCTGACCATCGATGAGGGTCTCACGCATGGTCCATGGCTGTGCCATGTTTACTAATGTGGTATAAATAGCGCTATCACCGTGGGGGTGATATTTACCCATGGTATCACCTACAATACGCGCACTCTTTAAGTGTGGCTTGCTGGGTGAAAGAGAGAGGTCATTGTGCATTGCGTAAAGAATACGCCGCTGTGAGGGCTTTAGGCCATCACGAGCATCTGGTAAAGCACGAGAAATAATTACCGACATCGAGTAGTCCAAAAAGGACTTCGACATTTCGTCGGCAACATTGATTAGTTTGATATTGTCGTTGGACATTGGGAAAAAATCTTAAAATAAACAGTGGGGCTTAAACGTCTAGGTTCTGAACGTTGAGAGCATTATCCTCGATGAAGCGTTTCCGTGGCTCCACGATATCGCCCATTAGGACATCGAACATTTTATCAGCTTCGATAGCGTTTTCCTCATCTAGCCGCACGCGGAGGAACTGTCTGGTCTCTGGATCCATGGTAGTGGCATAGAGCTCCTTGGCATTCATTTCACCAAGACCCTTAAAGCGCTGAATGCGCATCCCTCTGCGGCCAATATCTAACACTCTATCGAGGATCTCGAAGAGGTTAAACACAGGCAGAGCACCCTCCTCACCATTACCCTCGATAAGTTCATAAACTGGCTTATTCTCAGAGAAAAACGGATCTGTCTGAACTCCTAGCTCATTAAGACGAGAGAGAATTCTAGAAATGGCTGTAGCCTCGTGGAGTTCACGCTTTACGGCGCGGCGCTGCACACCTTCAAATTTCTCTTTATACTCAGCCTCTTCTTCCTCAGTGAGGACTTCATCAAAGAGTCTGAGGTCTCTGTTTTCACTAGCGAACTTGAGTAGATCTTTCTCGCTATCGAAGTAGGTTATTTCCTCTTCATTTCCTACGCGTAGGCGCACCATGAACTCAGGAAGGTGGCCGTCCTTAGCCATAGATAGTAGTTCTTTAAAATTACCACCATGACCTTCTAGAGTGCGGGTGAAACGCGTTAGCTGGGCCAAGGTATCTAATACACTTTTTAGCATATCACTACCCACGGTATCATTTGAACCGTATTTCTTCAGAGTAACGTCCTCAGAGCCAAGGCTAATGAGAATTTCATTAAGCGCATTATCATCGGCTAGGTATTCCTCTCTCTTCTTACGCGTCACCTTATATAGTGGTGGCTGGGCAATGTAGAGATAGCCTGCCTTCACTAGCTCTGGCATATGACGACAGAAGAAAGTGAGTAGGAGAGTTCTAATGTGGGCTCCATCAATATCAGCATCCGTCATTATCACCACTTTGTGATAACGAACTTTTTCAAGATTAAAGGAACCTTCCTGATCCCCTTCACCAATGCCGGCACCGATGGCTGTAATCATCGCCTGAATTTCCTTATTCTGGAGAGCTCTGTGTAAGCGAGCTTTCTCCACATTAATGACCTTACCGCGTAGTGGCAGGATCGCTTGATTAATTCTATTCCGGCCAGATTTCGCCGAACCGCCAGCGGAGTCTCCCTCCACAATATAGATTTCAGATTTGGCTGGGTCTCGCTCTGAGCAGTCCGCTAACTTTCCGGGTAGACCACCACCTGAGAGCACGGACTTACGTACCGTCTCCCTGGCTTTACGAGCAGCCTCACGAGCACGTGCTGCATTTACCGCCTTATCGATAATCGTTTTGGCTAAGCTAGGGTTTTCATCAAAGTAGTCTTGTAGACCTTCGTAAACGATGGAACTTACCACCCCTTCGATCTCAGCATTTACCAGTTTATCTTTGGTCTGTGAACTGAAGCGTGGGTTTGGCATTTTCACACTGATCACGCAAATGATACCTTCACGTACATCATCACCAGAGAGAGCTGGGTCTTTGTCCTTCAGGATTTTATTAGCCTTGGCATACTGATTAATCGATCTTGTCAGAGCTCCACGGAAACCGGTGAGGTGGGCTCCGCCATCAGCATTAGGAATAGAGTTAGCAAAGCAAAGAATGTTGTCTTGATAGCTATCGTTATACTGAAACACAATATCAGTAAAAACATCGTCCTTAGCAATCTTACCATCATAATCCACCTCGATCTTACGCTTACCATTGATGATAACAGGATCCGCGTGAACGAGAGTCTTACTCTCTCCTAGCTGTGAGACAAACTCCTCAATACCCTTGGCATAGAAAAATCGCTCTTCTTTAGCACTCTCTGGTCGCTCATCTTCTAGCTCGATAATTAGACCTGGATTCAAGAACGCTAGCTCTCGAAGGCGGGTAGCGAGGCGAGCAAATTCAAACTCAATAGTGTCTGTGAAAATAGTAGCATCAGGAAAGAAGGTAATGGCTGTGCCGGTGTGGGCTTTATCCACTTCACCTACCACTTCTAGAGGTTTAACTGTCTTACCTCTTTCAAAGGTAATTGAATGCACCTTTCCCTCTCGAGAAACTTCAGCCTTAAACCAATCAGATAGCGCATTTACACACTTAGCACCGACGCCGTGAAGACCACCTGAGTATTTGTAAGCACCCTGGCCAAATTTACCACCTGCATGCAGACTTGTAAGCACCAATTCAACGGCCGGAATACCAAACTTAGGGTGAACTTCTACAGGAATACCTCGGCCATCATCAGAGACAGAACATGAGCCATCCACATTGAGTGAAATACGAATAGTGCTACAATAACCAGCCAGATGCTCGTCAATGGAGTTATCCAACACCTCAAATACACAGTGGTGTAAACCACGTATATCGGGGTCCCCTATATACATACCCGGGCGCTTCCGCACCGCCTCCAGGCCTTCTAGCTTATCAATTTGTGATGCTCCATATTCTTGGGCATCAGAGACATTGGTATTAACAACATCAGCTTCGTTTTCGGGATCTTTCTCAGGCTCTTTTGGCGTATCGCTCATAGACTCGACAATTGTCTGAAATTTACCTCTTCGAGACAAGTATCTTTCGCGCTTTTGAGGCATTTTTTTCACCCTCTCGTCACCAGCTGAAAACGGTGCAGCCATTTACCACGCGCCAACTGGCACCTTATCACCTATTAATTACTTTTTAGATACAGGTAAACATTTCCAGCAATTAGCAGAATAAGCAAAATCGCGCATATCAACTTAAATAATATACCTGATGATTGCTTCACCTCCAGTTCCTCAGTTATGTCTTCCTCTATCGAAATTAGGCTTTGCTCAGCAGGAGGAGAAGAATCCGCAAGGTCTAGCGCTGCCACCTCATTACCCTTTTCTTTATCTTCCACCGCCGTCACAGCTACCCCGTCTGCATGATCTTGTGATGAAGTAAGCGATGGCGCAGTTATCTTAACACCACAAGAAGGGCAGGGACCTTCCGTCCCAGCCAACGCCTGGTCAACTACCAGGCGCACACCACAGGTAATACAGGTAAATCTTAGCAATTTATCATCTGGAGATTGCGCTACGTTCATATCGGTGGACAATAACATTGATCTTAATCTGTTGGTAATACTTGTTAAACCCGCTCAAACTAGAGTTCTAATAGGGCTCTCTGCCAGGGTAATAGTAGCTCTGCAGCACCGTCATGCTCCCCAGCAATAGCTTCCAAGGAGGCTCTTGCAGCTATCAACGAGCTCTCGATATCAAGCTCTGCAGCTACTTTATCACGGTGAGCCATGAGTTTATCAAGGCGACTTTCAAAATTAGGATCTCTCTGTCTTCTTTTACCCTTAATTCTATGAGGCATATCCTCCTCAACCACTGCATGTGCTTCAGCTACGGCTTGATCAAAATTTTTCACACGATTGGCGCGGTAATGCTTTGGCATTCTAGGTTTACTACCTTCTTGTAAATCAGCCACCCAGTCTAGCAGCTGCTTATTTCCCGTTACCATAAATGATGGTCGATCCCAGCTTGCAGCCTCAGCATCACGCCAGCCCCATAGTGAGCGTAGGTAATTTAACCCCTCTGGGTCTAGCTTTCCACTACCCTTAATCCGCCAACGATCAACTTTCTCCGGCGCACGCTCTAAGGCCTTTTCTCTAGCGGCCTCACAACTCTGGGTGAACCAGTCATACCGGCCAGCTTCCTTGAGCTGATCAACAATTATTTCTGCCATAGGTAGTAAATAGACAACATCATTAAGAGCATACTCCTCCATGATGGGTGTTAACGGACGCTTGGCCCAGTCAGCCTTCTGTGAAGTTTTCTCCAGCTGCACTCCCATATAATGCTCCACTAGGTTTCCGTATCCAAATTTCCTCACACCCAAGAGCCTAGCACCTATCTGAGTATCAAATACAGTAGGCGGAATCATACCCAAGTTTTGTTTCAACATGTGCATGTCATAATCAGCCCCATGCATCCAACAAGTAGCCGGCTCCAGATAAGCTTTTAAAGCTGATAAATCATCAATTGCCAGAGGATCAATCAACACATGGTCCTGGCCATCACTAAACTGTATCAAACAAAGACTCTCACTATAACGATGTAGACTATCTGCCTCCGTATCAACCGCGCAAACAACACCTGTTGATTGCTGTGTGCGTGAATCTAGAAATTGCCTAAGTTCAGTCTTGGTTTTGATCATCCTTGAAAAAGATTAAAACGTAACAGAAGAGGATAGAAAGCTAAATGTAACGAAGGCGGTATATTCGCCTGCAGTATCTAGAGGGAAACAGCTCACATCATCTAGCTATTAGTGCACAAGATACTATTCGTCCTGAGAAATTGCGCTATTAACGCCCAATAGTTAAGCCTGACATAAGCAACTCTGCATTAGAGCCAGTCCTTGATAGGTTCTTTAACAACGTCTCAATAGCCTCACCAATAGGCATCGAAGCCAATTGACGGCGAATCTCTAGGACCTTTGCCATTTCATCAGGGTGATAAAGTCGATCATCATTCCGGGTACCGCTCTGAGGTATATGTATAGCTGGATAAATACGCTGCTCCGCCAAGTCACGGTCTAACCGGACCTCCATGTTACCAGTCCCCTTAAACTCTTCAAATATCACTTCATCCATTTTACTTTCAGTCTCAATAAGAGCTGTGGCTAGAACAGTTAAGCTACCACCTTCTTCACAATTTCGTGCTGCACCAAAAAACTTTCTACTCTGCTGGAGGGCCGCTGGGCTCAGTCCCCCGGAACCGATAGGCCCGCCGCGCTGAGCGGTATTATGTCCACGTGCCAAACGCGTAAGACTATCCAACAAAAGCACTACATCCTTACCTAATTCCACAAGACGCTTTGCACGCTCCATCACGAGGTCTGAAACCTGTGCATGGCGTTTGGCTGATTCATCAAATGTAGAACTAAAAACCTCAGCATCAACAGTTTCTTCAAAATCTGTCACCTCTTCTGGGCGTTCATCGAGAAGTAAAATGATCAGCTCCACCTCAGGGTGATTAAGCTTTATAGATTTCGCGATTTGTTTAAGCACTATAGTTTTACCTCCACGTGGCGGCGCTACAATCAAGCCTCTCTGCCCTTTTCCTAAAGGTGCTACAAGATCTAGTACTCGAGGCGTGTAGCCTGTATCTTTATTTTCTAAAATAATTCGTTGATCAGGGAACATCGCCGTTAATTGATCAAAACTCTTTGGCTTAGCATAATCATCTACTGGCGCCCCCTCAACCTCTAACACCTCACTAGCTGAGATGTATTTATCCCTACCCTTCGGTCCACGGAGTTTAACTCTCACTTTTTGCCCAGCTAATAAACCGTAGTCGCGTATCAAGTTACCACTGACGTACAGATCATCTGGTGAGGTTTTAAAGCTCTTAACTGGATCTCGCAGCATCGCATAGTTATCTTTAGCCTGCTCAATAATTCCTTCACCCTCTAGCTCTACGCCTTCTCTGCCATAGAAGGCAACTAATTCAAATATAAGCTGACTCTTCGATGCCTTCGCTGGAATCTTTACAGGTAGCGCCTCTAGTAATGAATAGATCTCGGAGAGTGGCTTCTCACGATATTCATTAATAATAATGGACTCGGGAAGCTTAGGAAGCTCTGCTACATTTTCCTCTTTCGAGTTTTTTTGCACTGTATTATTAGTTTCAAATGAATCGCTCATATGAGATAGTTTTAAAATATTATTAAAATTGAATAGATAATGACTGCAGGAAGCGGTGGCACTGGTCGCTTAGTAAAGCAAGCCCCCCTTCATTCCAGAAAACCACATCTGCTATACTGTGTTTGATCTGAATCGGCATCTGCGCGGACAGCACAGAATGCGCCATCTCAATGTCCCAATTGTTACGCTGAATCAGTCGTTCAAACTGGGTTTGTTCACTAGTAGCTACTAGTAAATTTAGTGACTGCCCAAAATCAAATTTGCTCTCAAATAAGAGAGGGATATCTGCGATAAACAGAGGAGACACGCCCTTAGTAGCTGCATCGTCTAATAATGCAAGACATTCCTCGCGCACAAGCGGGTGAAAAAGATGCTCCAGAAAGAGCTTATCTGACTCACATGAAAACACCCTAGACATTATATATTTCTTATCCGCCGTCCCATCATCCATCATGACAGCACCACCAAAATATTCACTCAATCTTAACAAGACTCTTTTCTCTTTATAAAGGTTCATCACACAAGCATCAGCATCAAAAATAACTATCTCAGGAGCCATATTGCTTAAAGCCTTTACACAGGTAGATTTGCCAGTGGCAATCCCACCAGTAAGTCCTACTATCTTGATTTTTTCACTCATATTAACCTCGTTAAGTTCAACGTTAAAATCTTGGGGTTCACTTATTCCTTAAAAAGAAAACCCTGATCGCGTTGCCACGATCAGGGTCTAATTTGATTAGTTAACTTATCAGAGTTCTTACTCGATTAGTTATTTGGTAGCAGACTAGTGCCATCCACAGGCGGCAAGGAACCTCCTGGTAGAACAGGCGTAGCCGCATCAGTTGACGTAGAACCATTGATAGGAGCTCCGGCAGCATCAATAATTTGAGCTGTTACAAAGATAATCAGGTTACTTTTAATCCGGTTTTCAGCTTTAGACTGGAACAGACGCCCAATGAAAGGCAGGTCACCAAGTATAGGCACCTTATCTTCAACATTCTGCACATCTTCACGCATCAATCCACCAACAGCTACTGTGTAGCCATCATAAATAGTTAGCGCAGTGTTAACACGGCGAGTAGAGAAAACAGGCATCTCGATACGGTTTTCAGTAATCGTAATCTGAATGATATTACCAAATGCGTCCGTAGCAGGGCTCTGAATTGGGCTACCATAGTTAATGAAACCTTCGAATTCTACAATTTCAGGAGCAAAGCGAAGGTCAATACTGTAGTTGTTCTCACCAATGGTAGGTTCAATTTCTAATGTTACACCAGTATTACGTGTCTCAAACGCTGTAGGAGTAGCCGGTGTTACAGGGAAGATTGAACCTCCTGCAGCAGCACCACCGCCTCCACCGAGACCACCTCCCGTGCCAACTGAGTTAGGCAGTTCTGGTGGTTCATATTCAGTTGGATAGATAAATTCACGAATAACTTCGATTGTTGCTTTCTCACCACTTCGGGCAAGAATGCTAGGTGCTGTCATAACATCCACACCACTCTTCTGAGCAAGACCTCGTAAAATTACCTGTAAATTACCGTCTGTAAATAGTCCAGTGAATGATAGGATACCCGGCGCTACATTACTTGTCGCCGCTGTTCGGTTCGGGTTATTGAGTAATGAATCGATACTATTACTAGTAGTCGCAAAATCACCACTTCGTAGACCTGCTGTTGCGATATTTGATAACTCACCTGCTCCTGAAGCTAAAGAAGAGTTTGCAAAATCAGCACCTCCTCTTGCGGCTCCGTTACCAATTGTTCCACCTCCAATGAAAGCATCACCATTAGCAATTCCAATCGGGTTAACTATCCAATCAAAACCTAGTTCATCGCTATTCTCTTGAGACACCTCAATGAACTTAGTCATGATACGCACCTGGCGTGGTCCTTGGGTGATAAGATTCTCAACGATTTGTTCAATAACATCTAGATTTCCAAGTGTATTACGGACTACTAATGTGCTAGTAGCCGCAATATGGCGAGCAAAGGCACCATCTCCGAAGCTCACACCATTACGCTCAAGCAACTCTCTTGCTCCAGCACGTGCTACCAGCTGATTACCGCCGGAATCATCGCCACCGCCAAATGGGTCACCTGCATCACCACCACCATTACCACTGCCACCATCATCAAGTTTAGCAATGAAATCTGGTGGCACAGTGAAGCTACGTGTATAGAGATCAGTAACCTCTAGCGCATCTAGTGGCAATAATACCACTGAGTGCTCGTCTAATTTAAAACGTAAGCGTGTAGCATCAACGATGTATTGCAGTACGGTACCAAGAGGCACGTTACGCAACTTAAGCTCTTTGATACGAAGAGAACCCGGATTTGAAATAGGGCCTGCATCAGCCGCAAGATCAGCTTCTAAACCTTCGCTACCAGCCGCATCATTATTTGGCTTCCGGATAATAAAGTTAAGACCTTTTCTATCTTCAATAGGCTCTGAATCAAGTTCACGAGCACGTAGACGAAGGAAGTCTAATGCTTCTTCCACCGTAGTATTATCAAAGTCCACCAACGGAATAACTATATTATTCAGTTTGTTTTGAATGTATTGCACACCGATTTCTTGGGACGGTTGGTTTCCGCCAGCCGGTGTAATATTAGGTAATTCTGGAGGCACAGATAGTTCCCACGCACGGTCTACTTCACTAAGTAATGTGGCGCGAGTTTCATCATAAGCAGAACGATAGTAATCAGACTTCTTAGATGCGATTCGCTCGAGCCATCTGCGTGCAGCCGTGTTATATTTGTCAATCTGAAGAACTTTCTTAAACTCGCCTTCAGCCTCGTCATACTTACCAAGATTAAAGTATCCCTCACCCATGTATAGCAACTTACGCACACGGTCTACGTTTTGAGTGTGCTCGTATGTTAAAGCTGGATTATTACGGATAGGGTCATCTAGATAATCAAGCTGCTTCTTGGCAGCAGTGTTATTTGGATTTTTACCCAGAACTCCCTCAAGAAGGTTACGAGCTTCTTGAGATTTACCTAAACGCGTGTATTTCTGTGAAAGAGCGATAGCTGCATCACCTAGGTGGTCTGTATAAGAATCACGTCGATCGTTAAGGGCAGGGCCAGGAGGCAACATGTTAACAGCTTGTTGATACTGCTTGTGAGCCTCTTCAAAATCTTTTTTAGCGTATGCTTCTCGCCCTAGGCCAACAGCTTTGTCTGACTCAGCAACAAGCTGGGCACGACGAGCAATTTCCTTTGATGCGATACTAGAGTATCCGCTGGCATCTGCTACGGTGGCAGCAACAGGCATTGCAGCAGCAAGAGCCATGAGCATGGCCGCTCTTTGGCTAACAGGACGGCTTGCAAATAATGATGCAAGGCGACCACGGTCACTGGCTGCCTCAGAAGAGGAGGCATCATCAGTTAGGTGCGTAGGTGTAGTTTCCATAATTAGTGTGTATAGTTTCTGACTTCTAAGATGTGCTTTGTGAAGCGTATTTTTCGATTTTTTTAAGTATGATGAGTTTACACTATGAATATCAACTCACAATGCTTGCCTGTATTATTTATTTTTTAGAAAGTAAAAAATTTAGATTTCTTATTGCCGGCCTTATCAGTGTATTCAATTTCTACATTTTTCTTAACAAGGTCTACCATTTTTAGAAGGTAAGGTTTTACTTTAGCCTTTTCATCAAAGGGTAATGCGAATGTTGTATTTTCAGCTACTTCAAAGGGTTTACCTTTTTCTTTAAGAGCGTTTAGCTCTAATTTAATAGTGCTGTCAAAAATCCCAGGATTACCTCTACGGTCGATTTTATATTCAACCCCCTTTTTATTTGGCTGCTTATCCACCAGTGTCCATTCACTCACATCTTGGCGAATCCCCCCTTTAACCATATTGATCTTCTCGTGCTTTAGAAATTTGAAGCGGTTCTGCATAAGCTGACGGACGAAGACTATATCTTGCCCCGCAACGATAGGTTTGGCCGCCATGGAATTTACGGTAGCACCTCTTTTTGTCTGTAATTTAAAGGTGAATTTTCCACCTCCAAAATTTTGTGCCCTGACATGAACCTCGGTAGTCCTCACACCTTTTGCCATGAGCTTTTCAAGTAACTCAGGGTAACTCTTCTTATCTACAGGATTGGTTCCAGCCGTATACTCTTCTCTATTTGTGAAGCCGTCTTCATCCGGATCTTGATCAGGTGCATCACTCACACCTGTATCCATGTCATATTTCAGCCACCAAGTATTCTCTATACCCTTATGCACTGCAGGACTATTTAATAAATCTACGAGCTTCTCTGTATCATCTTTTTTTGCAAAGAGAGCAACACCAGTTAATAAATTTACCTTACGGCCCTTGAGGTCATATTGAGTAATGACATGGTCATCTGACAATGAAGCTCTCGTACCTTCAATAGACAAAAGACCAAGCACGCTTGTATCATTATTCTCCTTTGGAGTGGGCAACACTGCAATCTCTTCAATAGCGCCCTTGTTCTTTACAACAATAGCGGCAAAAGCAAGAGCGACGACAGCAGCACCGCCGATGGCTGCTTTTTCGTAATTATTTGAAATCCAAGACATAGGTTTAAATAGAATGTTTAATGTTACTTCGTTCTGACTGCAGAGTCACTTTTGTCAGCTTTATCGGCTGCTTTAGATTTAAATAAAACAATATCAAATGCTAGCTGCACATGCAGTTTTTCTCTACCCAGAACCTGTTTCAAGATAATTTCACCAGCCGCTGTAACCTCCTGAGTATCGCCCTCTACCTCTGCACTTTCTTCAGCATCATCAAAGCCAGCAAACCCACCAAATCCA
>JALZUC010000045.1 GCA_023301765.1 Akkermansiaceae bacterium
CCCACAAAACCTCTACAGATACAACTATACTTCCCAGACACACGCCCCACTATTTGACAGTAGGCAAGAACAGTTAGATAACTACATCCCAGCTACTCAAAACAGCTACCGAGAAACCGGCTTCTACCACTACAGATACTATGATCCCAAAACAGGGAGGTGGCCATCGAGAGGCCCAATTACTGAGCGAGGAGGATATAATCTCTACGGCTTCGTGGTGAATGATGGTATAAGTAAATTAGATCAATTGATACTGATATGTGTAATTGTAAATGGACAATTATCCTGCGATGCTGATCCTCTTCCTTCTGATTCGATACATTTCGAAGGTCAAACCACAGAACCTCGTGGACATCTGAATGATTATGGAACCGAAATTCCCAATGGGCAAATTCTTGATGATGCAAGTAGGGAAGAAAGTTTAAGTAATTGTTGTGAGTGTGTTCAAACAGTTAAGAACAGTTCACCAACTGGTAAGTCTAATGTAGGACGATCTACGGGACCGGCTGTAGGTGTTTACCAAGGTAGAAACGCAATTTGCACCCTAGGTGAAATAAGAACTTTTAAATACGATGTAACTTGTAAAGCGAAAGATGAAGGAGAAGATTGCGGATCAAAAACCTGTGATTATTATATATAATGGACATGTGGCTCGGACGGAAAAGTTTGGGTGGTATTGTTCGTATCAACGCCATGCCAATGAAGTATCTAATAATAACTAGTTTAGTGTTTTATTGTGCACTTCGCTGCGATGCTCAGGTGAGCTTAATCAAGGCCGGTAAGCACGTAGAGTATACGCTACACCCTTTATGGAGCTTGAAGGAGGCTAATTTTTCCAAAAAATATACTTCTTTGACACTTTTACGATCATCGCTATCAGCAACGGCAACGCAGTGGGGGATTTGGCAACAGAATGTAAAAAACCACCCACATCACTTCAAGGTGAAGAATGTTCTTTTAAGCCACTGTTATATTAGTGAAAAAGAAATGGCATATTTGTGTAATTTTGAAAATATTGAAACGCTTAGGCTAGGTAATTCAATAGAAGGTGTTTTATTATCTGCAAAAGCATTGTCACATATTTCAAAACTAAAAAAACTCAAACACTTACATCTGTCGATACATGGTATTAGTGATGCGCATTTTGAAGCCATTTCTAAGAATAAATCGATCAGTAGTATAGTTTTGGAATTCCCTTCTGTAGCGATGGTTCACAAAGACGAACTAAAGTACTGGTCTAAGACTAATCTTTCAGATGCAGCTTTGGCGGAACTCGCTAAAATGAAATCGCTTGAGGCATTGAATATGAATTATTCTCCAGCGAAAGGGCATGGGAAGGTTAAGTTTACATTTGAGTCATTAAAGGAACTTTTAAAACTATCAAGCCTTAGCGATCTTCGCATAGACCCATCTGTTTTTTCTGAAAAATAAGAGTGGCTTCGTTCAGTGAATTACGTGTTTGATTAATGCGATTGGTGGGGAAGAGTGAGGCTGGTTAGGGCTGAATATACAGGGGCTAAAGCAGCGATTTATTCAGTGGTGTAAAAGAGCGCATAGTAGATTTGGAATCTTGTAGGAGGAGCGCTTTACGAGTTTCTTTAATATAAAGAAACTATTTCTTTATGTTGGAAATAGACCGTGATGTTAAGTCTTAATATAAATAACGGCAGCCAAATCTTTGGCTGCCGTTATTAAATAATTTAGAAGCTTAAAAATGAGCTTCTGTATATTAGATTATAATAAATGATTAGAAATTATAGCTGATATCAATAGTCAACCGACTGTCAGTGATGTTATTCTCTTCGTCAGTGAGTGGGATCTCATATGCAATACCAAGAGTTGAGTGATCTGTTATTCTGCTCTGGAAGCCAAAGCCTAGGGTAACGTATTCTTCTGAGTTGGAAGAACCAAAGTTTAGCAGATCAGCACCTTCAGATGGTGCGAGAGAAGGAACGTTGCCATTGAGCTGACGATCAAAATTGTTATTACCACGCCCTTCATTCAAAATAGTGAAAACGTTAGCTTCTACAAAAGGGATAAACCAACGATTTACTTCATAACTAACATGTGAGCTAAAAAATCCGAGTGTTGAAAAATCACTCTCAACAGGAATTTGAAGACCTAGGGCACCAGCAAATTGCCACGCTCCATGAAGTTTTAAGGCTTGAGTTGTTAGGATAATATTTCCATCACCCTCGCCTTGAAAAACTTCATCGTCTCCAAGCGGGATTTCAAATGCAATAGTAGTACTGGCTACAAACTGCCTTGCAGGATCATAAATGTAGGCATATTTTAATCCTGCACTAATATTAGCAATTCCTTGCTCTGCTGTGAAATTATCATCTGGATTGAAATCAGCGAAGCCATCTTTGAGTGCGACAAGAGATAGACGCTCGTTAAACGCGTATTCAAACTGGAGCGCATAAATTTGTAGATCTCCGCCGAAATCAGCTTGTCCACCAGTCGCGAGGTTTATTTGATCAGGTAGTTGTTGATTTAGATAAATTAGATGTAGCTTTGTTGTCGGTAAAGCTAGATCAAATAGTGTTGGGTTCGTTACTGGGCGGCGGAATCCATCAAAAGCATTACTGGCGTTAGCCGTTTTGCTTGCCGTCTTATAAAGAGGGCTTTGCAACGCGAAATCACCTGCCAATGCAGTGCTAGTAAGAGCTAAATATATTGCTGGTTTTATAAAATGAAAATTCATGTAAATATTTTTGTACATTGTTTTTTTACTTTGCAAATTATTTTTTCGTTTTTGCTATTTTTTTAAATCAACAAACTTTACTGGAATTCTCTTCTAAAAAGGTAACAACGGAAAGGAGTCAGGCATAGAAAAGACGTATTCTTATATTGTAACAGGGTATATTAGGCGTGGGGAAAGCTAGCCTCTTGATAGATCTCGCTGACGCTCGTTCGCTGCGGCTTGTCCGCCCTCTTTGGTTACTCACGAGTAGTGCTAGCTGATATGGCACAACACTGCAAGGTGGGAGGTGCTTGAGCTGTGGGAGCTTTTACTATGCGTTCTGCACACATGGGTATAGGCAACTCACGTGCTGCATTCCTGAATGGCAATAATGTGAGGGGGTGGTAAATGAAGTGCCGCTTTGATCCTAGCTCTAGCAGCTTACAATCGCACTAAGACGTTTAATGAAAGAGTTCTGCTACCGTTGAAAATACATGGCGAAGAAGTTTTAACTTAGTGCTACTGCGCGCTGATCTTTTTCCGGTTAGATTCTTTTTATCTTTCTTTTAAAAAGACAGCTTTGGATGCGTGTAAGCACCGAAGGGGAGCGTTAGGCTGTCTATTGATTAAGGATTATTCTGCAAGCGTGACTTTAAGGCGCCCAAAGAGTTTCTGTTGGTTACCAGTGGCTGCATCAATTGTAATGGAGACTGCCTCCAGTTCATCATTATCCGCTACTGAGCTAAGGGAAACCTGCCCTGTATTCGCCGAGGTAATCGGTATATCTGTCCAGTCATTAGCCTCTAGCGAGGTGCTATACTGAAATACTTGAACGGTATCAAAGGAGGAGCTGACCAGTCGATGAAAGTCGAAGACGAAGTTTCCGTTTTCAATATTCGCTTGAGGGAGGATAGCCTGATCATCACCTGTTGGGCTTCCGTTTAATACATATTCAATTAACGCGACGATACCATCGTTGTCTGGATCACTGTCAACCGAGACATCACTGAATTCTGGGAAATCAAGGGCCCAAGTATAGAAACCAGGAGGAATAACATCAAAGGTGATACCCGCAACTGCGGTTAGGCTGTCTTCTCCATTTCTTTGAGCTTCTAAGGAGAAGTTCGCCGTAATAGGAGATCTAAGTAATAAGTCAAAGAAGACCATCCCCACACTCATATCCAATGAGGTCGCTTCTACCGGCTCACTCCCATTAACCGAGAGTCTAATTCCAGAAGGGTCTAGGTTTACCGAAGATCTACCATTATTACCCGCTAACACACCAATTCGGATAGCGGTAGGTGCCGTCTCTTCAATGGTGAAATTAACGAGCTCAGCCCAAGTGCCAACCGCTCCAGAGGCTGAACGAGCGTAACCTGTAACTGTTAAGTCTACTACCTCAGTTGAGATTTCTGCGGTAGGGTTATCAAAATCCGTAAACGCTGAAAGTCGCAAGGTGGTTACGAAATCCGACCCCGGCGTGATCGAGCTCACCCAAGGCGGGACTCCACCAAGGTAAGTATCAAAGCCACTATTACCCGTTCCTGAAACAGTGGAAAAGATGGCTAGGCCAGCGGTGCCGTAGGCATTATCGCCATCAGCATCGAATGTTTTAGGAACTCCCGTGGAGCGGAAGGCTACGGCCTCTGCCTGTGGAATGTCATAACCATTACTATTGCTGACACGTGAAAGCGTAATGAAGTTAGCAACCTCTAGAGTAATCGTTGCCACAGCACTCTCTAGACCGTCTCGAGAGGCTGAAAAAGTAAAGCTGTCTATCCCTTCGAAGCCTGTATTTGGAGTGTAGATTAAATTAGGAGCAGTTCCGCTTAGAGTTCCGTTTGGTGGATTTGACAGGACGGTGTAAGT
>JALZUC010000046.1 GCA_023301765.1 Akkermansiaceae bacterium
TGGCAGCACAGGTGTGGTAATAGATTTAGACTTACCCGCAGGACCTTCCGAGTTATGGACTTACCTCTACGACGAAGCTGGTGAAGCAGGTGGAGCCTATTTTACTGAGGTCGAATGGATAGGAGCAGCAGGTGGAGTATTTGATACCGAAGCGGCACAGAAGCGACTTCCTCTAGCGACTCCGCCCATTCCCAAAAAATAGGCTACAGTGGCCTCAAGAGTCTTATCGTTCGATGACATCTGTCTAATCAGTTACGGCTGATTAGCTAGTCATATAGATTTGTTTCAAGCCCTCTGCCTTTAAATGAGCACTAAGACAAAATCTAGTAGGGATAGCAGTGTAATTAGTTTTATTTTATGATCATTCATAGCTACCTGCTTCCGAAGTTTCACCGTCTAATTTCTAGGGCACAGCGAGTTCTTCATTTGCTAAATTACAGTGAGAAAAACATGATCACCCAGGAACTTAGAGTTTACGAAAACTATTATTTAATAGCCTTTCGGTAAATCGATAGAGAAATTTGATCAGCCATATAAATGTCATTTATTTAATGACCAAATATATACTCACGCCCCTCTAGTAATGAGCTTTAATGATGTAATAAAAAAATCGACACCCTAGAACAGAGTGTCGATTTTTGGAAATGGATAGTTGTTTACCTAAAGCAAACAACTTCAGGTAAAAAGCTTATCGGCGACGGCGCGCTAAAAGAGCAAGAGCACCGAGACCAAGAAGGGCTGATGAAGAAGGCTCTGGCACAGGACTAGCAAGAAACTCATTTTGAGTAACTCTGAATGCCAGAGCGTCTTGAATGCCGTTGGTATCTTCATAGTCAAACGAGAGTGTCTGCCCGGCCGTTACATCATAAGTTAATGAAATAAACCCATTCGTAGAGTTAGCTGCAAGCTCCCCTGAATCGACAACATCAAAACTGAATGCTGTAGGGCTAGTTTGAGTTGAGGTAAAAGAACCACCTAACGCAGATCCATTAGCACCTACCCCAGTTGCAACATCAGTGAAACCCGCAGAAACCGTGTAAAGCGAAGGGTTGATTGTAGTAATGTCAAAATCCAATAAGCTGATCGTATATTCACCAGCGGTATCAAATGTTATTTCTAAATTTGAAGATCCAGTAGGATTACTGAGAAGAACTTGGGAAAATGACAAAAAATTGCCTCCTCCGCCAAGATTACTAAATATACTTGTAGCACTTGCAGTTCCACTTCCTCCGTTAGGTGCGAAGTCAAAGCTAGCAGTGCCTGCCTCGGTGGCAATGATGTCACCATTAGCGTCGGTAACGGTGTTTATCATTGAGCTTGTTATGGTTCCAACTCCTGAGCCAGTGACTGGCTCAGTCACTGTCTGAGCGTTCAAGGAAGAAGACGCGATAATTAGTGGGAATATAATTTTTTTCATAATCTGTTCACATATTATTGTTATAACCTTTATCAGTTATAAAATTTTGTTAAATGACTCCACTTAGTCTAACCCGCCCTCACGCTCAAGTCAATTAATTTAACGACTTGAGGAACCATGGACACCTGACTAGCAAGAAGTAGTTATTTTTATAAGTTTCGTTAGCCATTATTCTCATTTTTTTTCATTGGCCGTGATTCCACAGTCACTCGTAAAGGCTTTAATTAAATTATAAATCTTGCACCTTATCACTCCAAATTCTCTAACAGAATATTACGCTCTATCCTATATGTAGTAACATCGAAATGAAAAATCAAGGAACCCCAACGGCAGTTATTTTCAATAATCGAGTGCTACCTAATATAACTTTGAAACTATTCAGTGGAGCCCCCTAAACTAAGACTGTACTACCGTTTATGAGTAGTTACTTTCTTGCGACTGAAATCATACCTCTCAGACTCATCCCGCCACCAAACTAGTAAATCTGCTCCACTTTTACGTATAGATGAACTCACCCATTTCAGCTTATTGGTCACAGTTACTCGCTTCTATAAAAATATAATATTTACTTTCCCTACTGTTTTATGATGGCTCCAAGCTATAATTTCTCTTGAGAAATTTGCGCTGCGGTAAAGTGAAATCCATCAATAATGTCATCAAGACCTGAGCATTAGTTTATTTAAAAAGCTATTAAGTAGGTAGCTGCTTAATCTATTATCTTATCTCTGAGTATATAGCTTTTCGCCGTCTAGTATTTCCAAGGGCCTTTTATGACTAACTGATTAGCCGTAATTGATTAGCCAGATGCCATCCGAACGATAAGACTCTTGAGTCCACCTGCTGTGCCTATTTTTTAGGAATGGGTGAAGCCAAGAGAGGAAGTCGCTTCTGTGCCGCTTCGGTATCAAATACTCCACCTGCTGCTCCTATCCATTCGACCTCGGTAAAGTAGGCCCCACCTGCTTTACCTGCTTCATCGTAGAGGTAAGTCCATAACTCGGAAGGTCCTGCTGGTAGGTCGAAATCAATCACCACACCTGTGCTGCCAGGTTCTATTACTTGCTCTTTTTCCTGTCCAGATATCGTCACCTTGGCACGTATTGCCACTACAGGCTTATTAGCGGCTTCTGGCCATTGGCGTAATGTAATGCGGTAGCGACCTGCTCGCTTCACATTCACTAGCCAAGGTGCCGTCACCCTAGGTA
>JALZUC010000047.1 GCA_023301765.1 Akkermansiaceae bacterium
AAGCATAAGTTCAGACCTAACGAGTAACTGCTACTCAGCCTCCATTATTAACTTACTTAAACACCCCATCTATCCGCTATTTTATGATCACTCGTATATTCGCCACTCTATTTATTTCTACATCCTTTCTAGCAGCGCAGGCTACAGACACACCTACCGCCATACCTGCTGAGGAATTTGTCGAGCTGCTATACAAAGGTGAGAAGTTTTCACCTGATCAGCAGCTAGCGTTTGCCGAGTTAGAATATTTAGAACCTCAAAAAATCAAGAAACTCATCGTCCTAGCTAAATTGGAAGCAAACGAAAAACGCCACAAGCGACTGAGCACCATTTATAATGAGCTTTATGGAAAAAATCATAAAAGGCCAACTGCCTCATCGGCCGGTCTGGAGATGGGATGGTATTTAGTGATGATTGGCGATAAAGTCTCGACCTTACCTATGGTTCTCAAAGTTCAGCCTAACTCAGCTGCTAGTCAGGCTGGGCTGATACCAGGGGACGTCATTAACAAAGTAAGCCGCTTTCCCATGAGAGGAAGTGAAACTCGTAATCAATTTGTCCAATTAATTAATAACTGGCCAAACTCGAAACCTCTTGATCTTAAGATTTCCAGATCAAACTCAAAAGACCCAGCCAATCACCTCGATAAAAACAAGAAGGTAAACCTAACATTATTTGCTGCTAAAAAGGATAAACCCAACAAGTAAAATATCCCTAAATCATCAGCCTACAAGGCCAGCCACATCCTCGGCCTTGCATATTTTCATATTCCTTAATAATAGCGCCTAGCCCTAGTGTTCTAGGCATATTCTTCCTCTACCGGATTCACCGCAGATACGCCTACGTAGTGGCACAGGCCAACCTGGAGATTACATACTTGTTCATAAGCAATAACTAGGAAACAAAGAAACACTTCAGAGCGACTAAAAAAATGATTAGTTTACCTGTCTAGACTCTTACACAGCTAGACACAAAATCGTGCCAGCAGAGTATTAGTCTCGTTTCTTAGGCTTTCTCCAGTCGGTGCGCTTTTTAGCGGCCTTCTTAGCTGGAGATCTACCCGATTTCTCAAATCTGTCTCCTGAGTGGCGGCGTGGCTTTCGTTTCTCAAACCTTCTCTCTGTTTCCTCCTCAGGGGCCGGGAGCTTATAGTTAAATCCATCAACATATTTCTTAGAAAGCGTCTTGCCGATGTGGCGCTCTAACTTCTTAAGACGTTCATCATCATTTTCCGTGATAAATGTAAGCGCACAGCCCTCAGCGCCGGCTCTACCAGTCCGTCCAATACGGTGGATGTAGTCATCACTCTGACCGGGGAAATCATAGTTAATCACGTGGGTTACGTTAGGGATATCAAGTCCGCGCGCAGCGATGTCTGTAGCCACCAGCACTCGCAATTTACTAGCTTTAAAGTCTCTTAACGCACGTGCACGGTGATTCTGCGAGCGATCACTGTGAATGGCCTCTGCCTCAATACCGGCTCCACGTAGATCTTTAGTCAGCGCATCTGCATCTTCACGAGTGCGGACAAATGTTATGACGGAGAAAAACTGATGGCTATCTAGCAGGCGCACCATTAATGGTGTTTTTAAATGCTGAGCTACTGGGTAGATATACTGCTCTACTGTCTCAGCAGGGTTAGTGCGTGCACCTACTTCAATAGTCTGCGGGTCTTTGAGTATAGTTCTTGCAAGTCGCTCCACCTGCTGAGGAAAGGTAGCGGAGAAAAGTAAACTCTGGCGGCGCTTTGGTAGGCTCTTGGTGATTTCTTGAATATCAGGTAAAAAACCCATATCTAGCATCCTATCCGCCTCATCCAGTACCAGGTGAGTGAGTTTTCCAAAGTTACAGTGCCCAGACTCCATAAGTGCCATCAGTCTGCCAGGGGTAGCTATAACGATATCTACATTACTCTGGAGTTTTTCTATCTGATGTTTCTCACTCGCTCCACCCATCACAATGGCAGTGCGGAGATTAGTAAATTTCCCGTATGTCCGGATGCTTTGGTTAATCTGCTGCACCAGCTCACGTGTGGGAGCTATGATCAGCACGCGCGCTGCACGCTCTGTAAGTTCGTGATTATTTTCTACCAATTGAGAGAGTAACGGCAGAGTAAATGCTGCGGTTTTTCCAGTACCTGTCTGAGCCAGACCAATGAGATCCTTACCAGATAAAATGGCGGGGATGGTCTTTGCCTGTATGGGGGTGGGCTTAGTATAACCAGCCTCATCGGTGGCTTGGGAAATGCGTGTATTAAGACCGAGTGACTGGAAGGACATAGCCGCTGAGTAGGCGGGTAGAGGAAAAACTCAAGCCTTATCGTCTACTCTATAGATAGTTAGCCTATCCGCTCAGGGTGACTATACACATTCATCTTAGGAGGCCTGAGGAAGCCAATCAGCGTCTGTCCACTCTGATCTGCAAATTCTACAGCTAGCGATGACGGCGCTGAAATAGCTGAAACTATAGGGATACGTGCCATCAGTGCCTTCTGCATTACTTCAAAGGAGACCCTGCCAGACACCTGTAGCAGAGTCCGTGATAGATCTACATTTTCCATAGCAGCCCAGCCTATTACCTTATCAATAGCGTTATGCCTCCCCACATCCTCACGTAGAGCAAGGATCTCACCGTTATCATTTACCAGCGCTGCGGCATGTAGACCTCCTGTGCTTTGAAAAGTTGTTTGCGCCTCATGTAGAGTTTTCGGAAGGACCAGTATAACCTCAGCCTTCATGGTAAAACCTACCTCCACAGGTGCGGCCTGCTGATGAATAGCCTCAATACTTGCCTTCCCACAAATACCACAGGACGATGCGCTAAATAGGTTTCTACTCAATTTCTCGTGATCTAACACTACCTCATCCGCAAGAAATGCAAGGGCGTGATTCTTTTTTTGCTCCAGATCAATACGCCTAATTTCAGCGGTAGAATCCACCAGTCCCTCAGTGATTAAAAAGCCAGCTACCAAATCGGCATCACACCCAGGTGTCCGCATCACTACAGCCACAGGAGTTCCATCCACTGTGATTTGCAGTGGCTCCTCACGCGCTACACTATCTGATACTTTACTCAGCTCGCCGGCAGAGTATTTCCAGATTTGATATGATTGAGACTGCTCAGGCATTTTTCTCTTCAGGTTCGATCTCACCGATCACCTCTAGCTCATACTCACCCTGCTGGAGTTGCCCACCTTCTACTATTCTAGCACGAAGCCCACCGTAGCCTTTTAAAAATTCATGAGTCCCGGGTGCACAAGCCTGGTCCATCCAGTAGCACGGTGAGCACTCGCAAGAACCTGTAAGCTCCACTCCACCGAGGGTGAAACGCTTATCGATCAAGTCATTTAGATCAACACCCTCCATCACTACATTCCTGCGAAACGCACGAGGGTGAAAATCCCCTTTTACCACCTCATCACGCACGCGTTCATAGACAGCCCAGTCAAAAAGTGAAATCTGCCCCCTGTAGTCAGGTTTATAATCAAAAAACCTGTCTCCTCGAATACCTCTGCCCGCTACACAATCAATAGCAGGCACCTCTTCGATAGGGAAATCCAGAGCCCCCTTGCCGTGTCTACCGTAGAAATTATGACCCGGAGAAATAAAAATATGTTTCAGTGTTACCTTCACAGCAAGAGACTGCCTTAAATTATGTGCAGGCGCACGGGCAAAAATCACCGTATTTTTTAATAGCTCAATACCGCTTAATAAAAAATTGAACTTACCCCCCGATGTATGACATCTCAGGCTTCTGCCTACCCCCCCCATCAGCCCTAATCTCGGAGTAACGGTCATCGCGTTTTCCCCAGATACTAGCCACTCTGTCAGTAAGCTCTTCGACGCTAGCACCGGCCCGTAGTAAAGATTTTAAATCATGCCCTTTTTCCGCGAAGAGGCAGGTGAAAATCTGACCATCTGCGGATAGTCTAGCGCGATTACAGCTGCGGCAGAAGGGCTGACTCACAGACGAAATAAAGCCAAGTTCCACATCTGGCATATCATCATAGTGGTAGCGTCTTGCCGTCTCACCAGCTAGTACATCCTTTACTGAGGATATTTTATATTCCTGACACAAAATTTCTAACAACTTAGCAGAAGGCACTACTTGGTCATGCTGCCACCGGTTCGTATTCCCAGTGTCCATAAACTCGATAAAACGCAGCGTAACACCACGCTCTCGTGCAAACCTCGCTAAAGCTAGCACCTCACCATCATTGACACCTTTCTGAATCACTGCGTTCACCTTCACGCCCAAACCATGCTCAAGTGCCGCATCCACGCCCTCGATCACACGCTCAGGCGTAGCCCCCACACCATTCATAACAGAGAAAATACCGGCATCTAAAGCATCTAAGGATACTGTTACACGGTGCAAACCTGCCTTTTTTAGACTCTTGGCATTACGCGCCAGAGCCGTAGCATTAGTAGTCATAGCGATATCTTTTACACCAGCTATCCCCCCCAGCATCTCGATAAGGTCTGGTAGTCCCCGCCGAAGCAGAGGCTCACCACCAGTTAGACGAAGCTTTTCCACACCCAAACTACAGAACACACGAGCCAATGTAGCTATTTCTTCATGGGTAAGGATCTCTGGCTTGGGTAGAAAGTTATAGTCTGCGCCAAAAATTTCTGCTGGCATACAATAGCGACAACGGAAGTTGCAGCGATCAGTCACCGAGATCCGGAGATCACGGAGAGGCCTAGATAATGTATCAAGCGGCATTTGCACGGACAGACACTTGCATGAATGGACAAAAAAGGCCAAGCGTGATTTGATACATCTTGTGCAGCCACTCATCTCTATCCAACAGGCAGAAGATGCTATCTCTCAGCATCTATACCGCCTCGACCACGAAAGCATCGTTATAGATCAGGCCTGCGGCAGATTTCTCGCTGCAGAAATTTGTGCAGATCGGCCCATCCCCCCCTATGATCGCGCCATGATGGACGGCATTGCTATTTCCTACCAAGCCTATGCTGAGGGAACTAGAAACTTCCCCATAGCAGGAATACAAGCCGCCGGGCAGCCCGCCACTGCATTACCAAACACAAACCAGTGTCTAGAGATCATGACCGGCGCCGTCACCCCACTGGGCGCAGACTGTGTCATTAAAATAGAAGATCTCCACATAGAAAAGGAAATCGCCCACCTCCTACCCTCCGCCTCCGCCAGCCTAGGCCAGCACATCCACCCTATGGGCAGTGATCAGAAACAAGGAAACACAATCATCCCAGCTCAGACCACTCTTGGCCCCGCAGAAATAGCCATAGCCGCATCCGTAGGGCAGACTCAACTCTCCGTCGTCCGTATACCCAAGATTCTACTAATCACCACAGGAGACGAAGTTATTCCACCGCAGGAAACCCCTCTGCAGCACCAGATTCGCCGTAGTCATGCCTCAGCTATATCCAGTAGTATCAGCAGCCATCAGCTTGGCCGAATAGACAACGTCCACGTCCCAGATACCTCAGAAGCACTAGCAAAAAGCCTAAAGTCAGCAATAGGAGAATACGATATCATCCTACTCACAGGAGGTATTTCCATGGGTAAATACGATTACGTTGAGCCGGTGATGAACTCACTCGTAGGGAAAGCTGCCTTCCACGGCATCGCACAGCGCCCCGGCAAACCCTTTGCCTTCTGGCCTGGAGAAACCCCCGTTTTTGCCCTACCCGGGAACCCCGCCTCCGTTATGGCCTGCCTAGCACGCTACGTCCTCCCCGCTCTGAGACAAATGCGTGGCGAAACTTGGCAACCAAACCTATACTCACTCGCCTCTGATGTTACCTGGAATGCACCCTTCCCAGGTCTGCTGGCATCTCGCTTGTCTAATAGCGAAGTGCACGCTAAACCACCACGAAACTCAGGGGACTATACCGCACTTGCAGGATCTCAAGGTATCTGCGAACTTTCTTCCACAGCGCCAGCCACCACCCTTGTCTCATTCTACCCTTGGTAATTTCAAACCCAATACTCACATGCTCACCCACATCGATAATAAGAACCAGCCAGGTATGGTTGACGTATCAGCTAAAGATCGCACCCGCCGCACAGCCACCGCACACAGTATCATCGCTGTAGGCCCTGAAGTCATGGCACTACTAACAGAAGGAGAAATCCAGACTAAAAAAGGCCCAGTCTTTCACACCGCCATCATCGCCGGCACCATGGCTGCTAAAAAAACATCAGACCTTATCCCCTTCTGCCACCCGCTACCATTAGATAGCTGCAAATTTACCATCGAGCCTAGCTCTGACAATGAAATCACCATCACCTGCACCTGCGTCACTACCGGCCGCACCGGCATTGAGATGGAGGCCCTTGCGGGGGCCAATGGAGCGGCCCTCACACTCTACGATATGTGTAAGGCTGTTAACAAATCTATGGTGATACGAGAAACTAAACTGCTCGAAAAAACTGGCGGTAAAAGCGGTGATTACTCAGCATCCTAAATCCACCCAATTCATGAAAGGTCTACTATTAGTAGGGGGTAAATCCTCCCGTATGGGCACTGATAAATCAGAAATGATTTTTCGCGATGGCCTCACCCAGCGTGAGCGTGGCACTCAGTTATTAGAATCTGTCTGTGATGAAGTCTTCATCTCAGTGGCGGAAGGCTCAGGTGAAAATATCATCCCAGATGCCTTCGGTAATATAGGCCCCCTCGGAGCCATCGCCTCAGCGCAAAAACACTCACCAGATGCCACCTGGCTTATCCTCGCATGTGATCTCCCGCTTATCGAACAAAACCATCTAGCAGACCTCGCCTCCGCGCACAGCCCAGACATTAAAGCCAGCTACTACAACAGCGCTACAGATGGTCTACCTGAGCCGCTTTGCGCCATCTGGAGTCCATCTTCAGCCCTCGCCGTAACAGCTGCCATTATCTCTAAGCAGCGCTGCCCTCGCTCCGTCTTAGGTAAGATCACAGGCCGGGGACTAGAAGCACCTGGACTATGGACACTAGCCAACACAAATACCGAAGCAGACGCCATAGAGATTCGTGCGCGTATTGATGGATCCATCACAGAGAAGACCGTTACCGTCTCCTACTTTGCACAGCTTCGCGAGCTCACTGGCACCTCATCAGAAAACATCCGGACAGAGTCCACCACCCCCGCCGGCCTCTTTGAAGAAATTCGCGCAAAACACTCCATCTCGTTAAAAAGAAAAGGTATGATGGTAGCCATTAATGGTGATTTCACCGACTGGACACACCCTCTAAAAGATGGTGAAGAAATCGTCTTTATCCCTCCCGTAGCTGGTGGCTAATACGGTAGAAGTGACTATCTCACCCCGCCACCTAGCCATCACCATAAATCACTACTTCAGAGCGCTAAAACAGCACACCCCACCACCATGTTCCAACTAACAGACCAAACTATTGATCCCCGTGCACTCTGTGATGAAGTCCGTGATCACACCGCTGGTGGCTTCGCCTCCTTTGAAGGCTGGGTAAGAAACCACCACCAAGGCCGTGATGTCGCATCCCTAGAATACGAAGCATTCCCCGCATTAGCAGAAAAAGAAGGTAATCGTATTCTTGAAAAAATCTGTGCGGAGCACGACATCCTAATGGCACGCTGCCAGCACCGCACTGGTCACCTACAGATAGGAGAAATCGCCATAGCCATAGCCGTCAGCGCCGCTCACCGGGACGCCGCATTTAACGCCTGCAGAGCCATCATTGATCAAATTAAATTTACTGTGCCTATCTGGAAAAAAGAACACTACACAGACGGCACCAGCATCTGGGTAAAATGCCACAATTGTGCAGCACACAATCACGCCCACTAAATAGACGGGGAATTAAAAATTTCACACAGTTTTAATAGCTTTCGCTAAGATTTACGATCTTTCAGCGTATAACTAATATACGCAAGAATCCCCCTTCATCTAACCGTTTAAAAAAATGTACTTTAGAAGTATCCTCACGTCACTACTAGCAACTACTAGCATAATAATCGCTGAACCCAGCGAACTAACGCGCACACAGCTTGCTGGCCCGGACACTACACCATCACCAGCATGCCTCTGTGCACACCCTAATGGTGATGTCTACGTTGGCGTAGACCTACTCGGGTCTCTCGGTAAAGGCTCAGGAAAAGGCAGCATCGTTAAACTCATAGACAGCAACAACGATGGTAAAGCAGATAAACACAGTGTCTTTGCCAAGATAGACAATCCTCGCGGCCTATTTGCTATCGGAAATAAAGTCTACGTTCTCCATAGCATCATTCCTCACGGAAAAAAGATGACAGGCATGCACCTCAGTGTCCTCACTGATGCCAATAACGATGGCGTAGCTGATGGCCCACCACAGCCATTAATACAGAACATCTCTACTCTAGACTCTAATCAAAAACGCGGTGCAGACCACTCCACTAATGGTATCCGTATGGGGATCGATGGCTGGATCTACATCGCCGTAGGTGACTTTGGCTTTGTAGGAGCCAAAGGCACAGATGGAAGAAACCTCACTCAACTCGGTGGCGGTATCCTCCGTGTCCGGCCAGACGGCACTGAGATGGAAGTCTACACCCACGGACTCCGAAACATTTACGATGTCGCCATTGACCCATTCATGAACATCTTCACCCGTGGTAATACCAATGACGGCGGCGGCTGGAATGTTCGCTTCATTGACCAAATCCAATCTGGTGAATACGGCTACCCTATTCTTTTTAAAAACTTCACTAATGAAGTTATCCCCGCCCTCAAAGACCTCGGCGGAGGATCAGGAACCGGCGCTATCTTCTTTCAAGATCCTCTCTGGCCGGCAAAATATAACAATGTGCCCATGATGGCAGACTGGGGGCGTAACCACCTCTACATTCACCGTATTTCACCAGATGGTGCATCATTTACCCAGAAAGCTGAAGACTTCATTCAGGCCCCACAAATCTCAGACGTAGATATAGATGGCTCTGGTAGGCTCTATCTCGCTGCTTGGGATGGTGCTGGATACAAAGGTAGCCCTCAAAAAGGCTTCATTGAGCGCGTAGTTCCTAAAGGCTGGAAATACACCCCCTTCCCCGATCTCGCAAAACTTACAGATACCCAGCTCACTAAAGGGCTCCTCTCAAAAAGCTCAACTGCCCGCTTACACTTCTCACAGGAGATAGTCCGCCGTGCCAAGCCTCAGCTAGCGCCTAACGTCATCGCCATCGCACAAGATACCTCCATCCTTACGGAGTCTCGCGTAGCTGCCATATTTACATACGCCCAGCTCATGGGCTCTAAGGCCATCCCTGCACTTCAAGAACTGGCTAAAGACGCCACTGTCCGTGAATATACACTCCGCGCCATGGCCGATCGCACACTGGTAGCCACAGCGCTAGACACAGCCCCCTTCATAGCTGCATTACAGGATAAAAACCCTCGCATCCAGGTAGCCTCAGCCGTAGCTCTCGGAAGGATTGGTAAAAAAGACTCAGCAAAAGCCCTCCTCAATATAGCTCAGCCACCCTCAGAGATTACGAATACCACCATGTCTGTCGCTGCCCCTGTTTTTGCTAGCAAAGTGATCACAGGAACCGAGTCAGTAGATATCAATGTAGATATCAACCGCATTAAAGACATGTTTCTCATTATCGAAAACACTGACGGAGCTGCTGCCCCCACACACGCCGCATGGATTAACCCCATTCTCATAGATAAAAAAGGAAACGAAATGCCTCTGACTCGGCTTAAAAAGAAAAAAAGTGCTAAAAAACCTCAGCACAAGTCCAGCCCAGCAGCAGAGCTCAAACTTGCTAGCGGAAAATCCGCCAAACAAGGATTCGCCAAACAATCATTCTCCGCCTTACAGTTTAAAATACCCTTCGAGTATGTTCGCCTAAAAGCCACCATCGGCCTCACGAAAAAATCAAAAAGTAACGATAGCGTAAGATTCATCCTATCAGCTACCAAACCCATTACCGATAGATCAAAAAGAGAAGGCCCTCACGCCACCCCTAACTCTCCCATCATCATCCCGCACGTAGCTGTGCAATCACTAGTTAAAATAGAAGCCATAGAAGCCTGCCTCAAAGCTCTTGATGGCACCAACCACGATGGTGCCCTCTGGGCCCTCCGCCTAATGCATAAGCCAGCAGCCGTTGATGGCCTAATTACCAAGTTAAGCTCCACCACTGACACTGCATTAAAACAAAAAATAGCCACTACACTCAGCCGCCTCTACAAAAAAGAACAAGCCTATGACGGCTCATGGTGGTGGGGCACTCAGCCAGAAACACACGGCCCATACTACAAGCCAGAGACCTGGAGTGAATCCGCGAAGATAGCAGACGTTTATCGTAAGCTCTACCAAGGCTCTTCTAAAAATAACAAAAAACTCCTTAAACAAAACGCCGCTAAACACCGCATGTATATCCCGGAAATTGACGGACCAGAACCTGATAAAAAGAACGTAGCAAAAAAAGTAGGCCAAACATCCATTGAAGACGTCATGCTACTCTTCGAAAAAAAGAACTTCAGTAAAGACAATGGTAAAAAGGTATTTGCAGGCATGGCCGCCTGTGGCGCTTGCCATAACCTCAAACCTGGAGACTCCATCAAAGGCCCTAATCTACTCACTCTAGGGAGCCGCTTAACACCTGAACAAATTGCCGAAGCCATCCTAAAGCCCGGAGCCACCATCGCCACCAGCTGGGTCACCCTCACCATGGCAAATGGGGAGAAACACACCGGAACGATCATCTCCAAAACTCCTGAAAAAACTACCATTCATAATATTGCAGGTATACCCACCACAGTAAAAACAGCAGATATTAAAGACACAGCGCAGGGACCACCCCTTATGGGACCTCACCTCGTAGACAATCTCCCGTTGAAAGACTTCACTGATATGGTTAACTATCTTCATTCTCTAAAAGAGAAATAAAACCCCTATCGCAATATACGCGCCACCCATAATAGGCTTAAGCCACTCAGTAGTTTCTTTACTTCTTCCTACTCCACACTCGACAGTTCATACATCAAAGCACAAGATAACATCCATGTTACGCCTCATGGATCGCTATATCGGCAAGCAGATTATCTCTGCCACCATATTTGGCGTCCTGATGCTCTGTGTACTCCTCGTTCTGGGCAATTTATTTAAAGAGCTGCGCCCCCTGATGGTGGAGAGTAACGCCTCCCCTGCCCTTATCGGGCGCTTCATCCTTAGCGTTATCCCCTTTTCCTTAGTTTACACCATTCCCTGGGGCTTTCTCGTAGCAGTGCTACTGGTATTTGGCAGGCTATCCGCTGAAAATGAACTCGTAAGCATGAGAATGGCAGGAGTAGGCCTATTCCGTGTAGCCATGCCCGTCTTTGTGCTCGGCATCATACTCTCAGGGTTTTGTCTCTGGCTTAACGTCAGCATGGGGCCCAAGGCCAAGGACACCATTAAGTTTGTTCTCTATGAAGCAGTGAAAGAGAACCCCAATGCCCTGCTCGATCCAGGTGTAGTTCAGACACGATTTCAGGGGCAAAAAGTATTTGTAGAAAAACGTGAAGGAAACACCCTCTACGGACTACATCTCTATCAGCTAGAGGGAAAAAACGATACTGGCTACCCAAAGGCCAGCATCTACGCCCGTGAAGCACAGCTGAGAATCATCCAAGAAAGCAAACAGCTCCGCCTCCACCTCACTGATGCCTACATGGAGACAAGAAAGCCTAATGGCACGCGTGAGCTGGCCTTTATCGGCGAGCAAGAACCACTACTTTTTGACTTCGATGTGGAGCGTAAAAAAAGGCGTAAGCCAAACTCCATGACCAATGATGAGATCCACTACGAACTCGCTAATAATACTGAGCTAGTGGATAAAAAACGCTATAAACTAGCGAATGAAATCCATCGCCGCTACGCCTTTTCGTGCGCCTGCCTTGCTCTCTCACTCGTAGGTGTCCCACTGGGCATTAATGCCAGGAGGAAAGAAACCTCCACTGGCCTCGCCATCAGCATCCTAGTAGCCCTCGGCTACTTCCTCTTTTTTGCCAGCGCAGAGTCCTACCAAGATCAATCAGGCAATGGCGCAATCATTCTCTACTGGCTACCCAATCTCTTCTGCCTACTCTTAGGAACCTGGCTTTTCTTTAAAGCCCGCAGGAAATAAAAATCATAATGATGCGTAAAATCAAAGCGATCTGCCGGAACACCATCAAAAGCAGTCTACGGATACTCTCCGGAAATGGCCTAGATCCACTCCCCATTCGTGGCCCAATCAGACGTTACAATGCCACCAAGCTACGCTATGATTTCAGAGCGGCTATCAACGTAGCCCTCCTAGCCCTTCCCCAAGGCATGGCCTATGCTGCCATCGCAGAACTCCCCATTTATTACGGTATTATCTGCTCTGCTATCTGCGCAGTCGTCTCACCATTTTTTGCCAGCTCACGCTTTACCATCCTAGGCCCCACTAATGCTACGGCCTTTATGGTATTCAGCTTTTTTGCCGCTGCACAGGGGAGCCTCAGTAAAACACCCGTAGAGTATATGCCGCTACTCGTCTTGATGGTAGGCATTCTCTCTATCGCGGGTGCTATCTTTAAAGTCGCAGACCTCCTCCAGTATGTCAGCCGTAGTGTGCTCATAGGCTACATCACAGGTGCCGCCCTACTCATTCTCACTAATCAGATGAAACACGTGCTGGGCATCGCCACACCCATGAGTCAGGGGGAGTCTGCCAATACCTTTTTTGCCATTGTAGAGAAAATGGGCTCACTCTGGCATCACTACCACTGGCAGCCAGCACTGCTCGCAGCAGGCACATTACTCCTCTACCTCATCTTACAAAAAAAGATGGCCAGCCTACCCAACTTTGCCATCTGCTTAGCACTCTCTTCACTCGCTGGCTGGTTACTAAAAAACAATGTCGAAAGCTATGCTGCACTGAGTACCTTTAACCCACTGCAAATCGACAAACTAAAACCCACCTTACCAAACATTAACTACGAGGATATTAGCACCCTCACGGGCGTCGCCTTTGCCATCGCATTTCTCTGCTCTCTGGAAAATACCGTCATGTCCAAGTCCCTCGCTAGCCGCTCAGGCGAACGAACAGATGTAAACCAAGATATGTTCTCTGTAGGCATGGCAAATGTAGCTACGGCGCTCTTTGCCGCCATGCCAGCATCTGGCTCACTAACAAGGTCCGCGCTCAACTACGAATCACGCGCCAGCACACGCTTTTCATCCATATTCTGTGGCCTACTCTGTATCGCGGGATTCTACATTCTAGTAAAACTCCCCATTGTTGAAAATATTCCCAAAGCCTCGCTAGCCTCACTCGTAGTAGGTATAGCCATCTCTCTGATCAAGTGGAAGAACATCCGCATCTGCCTTCGATCCACATCAGATGACGCCCTCGTTATAATCACCACCTTCTTGGCCACACTACTAACACGCCTCGACTACGCCATCTTTATAGGAGTAGCCCTCTCCATTACACTCTTCCTCCGTAAAGCCTCTAAACCACACTTAATCGAATATGAGGTTAATGACCAAGGCAGCCTACAAGAAGTAGATAAAGATAAACGGCAGATACCCTCCATCTCTATCGTTCACGTTGAGGGGGATTTATTCTTTGGCGCAGCAGACCTTTTTCTCACTCAGATTCAGCGTACCATCGCAGATGATAACCTGAAGTGTATCATCCTTAGATTAAAAAATGCACGCCACCTAGACGCCACCAGCGTTCTTGCATTAGATGAACTCATCAAAGATACGCGTAAACAAGGTGTACACGTCCTCGCCTCCGGTGTCACACGCGAAGTCTACGAAGTCCTAAAAAAATCTGGTGTCCTAGAAACCCTCCAAGAAGGCTGCATAAGAGCCCAAGGGCAAACCAATCTATTTATGCACTTTAGGGGGAACCCTAACATCTCCACACGAGATGCACTCATCCGTGCTCAAGAACTAATTGGCACTAAAGACGCCGATATTAAAATCTTCTTTGACCCCAAGAAAGATCAATAAAACACTCCCTATACCTGCTGTGCACGCGCACAGGCCAGCACATCATCATAGGGCAAGCGATCTAACATCCCCCAAGAGGGATGATTATACAGTCTATAGCGCATCATCGCAGGGCTATAAATCCCGCATAAAAAACGCGCCAACCTCTCAGAGCTAGACAGCGCAGAGCGCCTTTCTGAAACTAGCACCTGAATGGCCTGTAACTCCTCTAGACTTACTTCTTCAGCTTTTCTCTCTGGTAATCCACGAGGTATCACCCGCCCCAAACAGGCGGAACACTTACCACAAGGCTGAATAAGCTTCTCACCGAAATACCCGACCAGTGACACGGCCAAGCACTTCCGTGATCCAGCCATCTTAAAGACAGCTTCCACCCTCTTCATATCATATCCACAATGCTCCTCGAATACACCCAACATCTCACTAGCTAGAGACTCAATACTCTCTGGCACCTTTTTAATTTTATAATGAATCAAACTATGACTCATTTTCAATTTAACATCTCCCCCAGACTCTAGCTCACGTAACTGCCCCACAAGCTTATTCATCTTAAGAACATCCCCCCCCACTAGATCATAAAGATTTGTCCTCTGACGGCTAGACAACATTTCAGTAAACACCTCTTGCTGTTTTTTAGGGAAACCATACAGCGCCCTCTTTCTGGCCCCCGCATCCCATCTAAGTGGCACTAGATGACACCACATCCATGACGCCCCATCTCGCGAAACCCACCCCCCAGTTTCCAACCGAGCTAAAAGTATATCTAGTAGCTCCGCAGCCATATCGTTCTCTGTACTTAATTGATAGCGTGATATGATCGCACGGCTTCTTTGGGAAAAAATATTCTGTAGTATAGCATACACAGCATGACGGCTAGGCCGCTTCGCCTGCACCATACCCTCTATATCGGCACGATCATCAGCATTTAAAAACACTTCACAATGGCTCTCACCCCCATCTCTGCCAGCCCTGCCACTTTCCTGAATCCATCCCTCTGGTGATTTTGGAGGGTGATAGTGAACTACACTTCGGACATCTGGCATATCCACCCCCATACCAAAAGCTATTGTTGCACAAATGATATCAAAACGGTGCTCCGCAAACCCATCCTGCACCTCCGCCCGAGCATCAGCCGGCATCCCTGCATGATAAGCACGTGCCTTAAGGCCTGCTTTATTGAGCAACGCAGCTAATGCCTCAACATCATTTCTACGCGTCGCATAAACAATGGCAGGGACTCGCGCCTCATCACTTAATAGAGATAATAGCCTTTGTTCCTTCTCCTCTGTGCTACATGCAGAAACATGAAACGATAAATTCGATCGGTAAAACGATGTCTGTATTTGGTTTTTCTTTAAAATAGAAAACGCTTGCCGAATACCCTGAGCTGTCCTCGGTGAAGCCGTAGCTGTCAGAGCAAGAACACATTCAGGTTTAACAGACTTCACCACCCTCGGCAGTTGGATATAAGATGACCGAAAACTATGCCCCCATTCCGAAACACAATGCGCCTCATCGATAGCTAATAACGAAATATTTACTCCTTTTAGAAAAAGGATCATCCGTGGCTCAACAAACCTCTCAGGTGAAACATAAAGTAACTTTAACTCACCAGACTGCGCACTCTCCAGTATTTCCAGCTTCTCCTCTTCAGAAGAAGTAGAGTCAACCCTCGCCGCTGGCACACCCCTCTCCACCAAAGTATGCACCTGATCTCTCATCAGAGCAATCAATGGTGAAACCACAACAGTAACACCACTCAGTACTAATGCTGGCAGCTGATAACAAAGTGATTTTCCACCACCCGTAGGCAGAATACCAAACGTATTTTCACCCGCTAATACACGGGCAATAATTAACTCCTGCCCCTCCTTTAGAGAATTATGCCCAAAGTACTGCTGTAGAAGCTCAATGCGGTTTTTCATCAACGCAGATCAACCTAGCATTCATTTCCACCATTACCATCGTCATTTCATGACAAAACAAATACCTAACAGATAATTATTGGCATAATACATGCTCTCTACATATATATGCAAAATAAAACCTCCAATGCCAAAGTTGGCTTCCTACTTGATATGGACGGTGTCATTTACCACGGAAATAAATTAATCGAAGGATCAGACATATTTCTTCAACGGCTCAGATCCCTAGAAATCCCATATCTCTTCTTAACAAATAACAGCCAACGCACTCGACGTGATGTTGCACTAAAGCTGACTCGACTAGGCATCCCTGCCGAGCCAGAGCAAATCTTCACCTGTGCCATGGCCACCGCACGCTATCTAGCTTCTAAAAAACCAAATGGAACAGCCTATGTGATAGGAGAAAACGGCATGACCTCAGCCCTCCACCATAACGGCTACACCGTAGTCGATGATGAACCCGACTTTGTCGTAGTAGGCGAAGGCAGAACTATCAATTTTGAAACTATTGAAAAGGCCGTCCGCTTAGTTGACAAAGGAGCCTCACTCATCGCTACTAATCTCGATACCATGTGCCCCACAGACCAAGGCATTCGTCCCGGCTGTGGCGCCATAGTGGCCATGATTGAAAGTGCCACAGGCAAAAAAGCCTTCTCAGTAGGTAAACCCAGCCCGGTAATGATGCGTATGGCTCGTAAGTCCCTTAATCTCAGCACAGATCAAACGATCATGGTCGGAGATACCATGTACACTGACATATTAGGAGCTGTACAAATGGGCTACAGATCTGTTCTAGTCCTGAGCGGTCAAACCTCACAATCTGGGATCGCTGATTACGCATACAGCCCTGATATCACCGTGCCCCGCCTTAATGAAATCCCAGATGACTTCTACCTCTCAAGCACCACTAACGAGTTAGCGAGTTAATTAATCATCTCATATGCCAGCTCAATGGCATGGATCATAGAGCTAGCATTTGCCTTACCTGTCCCTGCGATATCATAGGCAGTCCCGTGGTCAGGACTCGTCCTCGGCATCGGTAAGCCAAGAGTAACATTCACACCATTATCAAAATCTAACAACTTCAGAGGAATTAACCCCTGATCGTGATACATACATAGAACAGCATCATACTCACCATCTGCTGCCGGTCGGAAAATAGTATCCGGAGGATATGGGCCAGTAAAATCATCATTAACCGCAGCCGCCTGAAGCTCTTTAACAGCTGGTTTAATAATTTTTAAATCTTCCTCTCCAAACGCCCCATTCTCTCCAGCGTGAGGGTTAAGCCCACACACAGCCACTCTCGGCTTCTTAATTCCGCGCTGCCTGCAGAAGTCTGCCAACAATCTCCCCACACGTACTATTTCATCCTGAGTGATTAAAGTCGGCACATCAGCTAAAGCCACATGGATAGTCACTAGCCCCACAGTGAGGCTTTTGCCAGTAAGGCACATAGCATGGCTCTTACAAGCCAGACGCTCCGCATAAAACTCTGTCTGACCAGGGAAATGAAATCCTAGCTCGTGTAGTCCCTCTTTTCCTACTGGAGCAGTTACCACAGCGTCTATCTCCCCCGTGCTTAATAAAACAACAGACTCCTCCAGTGCATCCAGAGCGGCTCGCGCAGACTCCAGTGTTGGTTTCCCTGCACTCACCGCTACACGCTCGCCAATGACGCGGTAATCACAATCATCGGGCAACAAACCAGAATCAAGTGCAGCTGCTACCACCTCCGGGCCAATACCCGCCTGATCCCCTAAAGTAATCCCAATCGTTTTCATAAATCCACCACCATCATTCACACGCCCATGCTACAAATCAACGAGAATCCCGTAAAAGAGAAGAGTTGCCCAGCCACCCAAATAAGCACATATTCATAACAACTTCTCCTGCAGTGGTTCCCCCCGACAATGGCTCAGCTCAATAAATCTTCAAATCCGCAACACCGTGATTACGCCAGTATCATGCCTAAAAAAGGCTGGCCGAGAAGAAACTACCACTTTCTACGTAAGCGTATACTCCCCCAGATTCTTAAAAAACGCCACGGTGAGTCCAAGCCCCCCATCCCAGCACCACCAGCAGATGGGAAAATTCGCGTTACATGGATAGGCCACGCCTCATTCCTCGTCCAATTTCCAAATCATTCAGTCATCATTGATCCAAACTGGGCAAACTGGCATGGAGTAGTAAAACGCCAGCGCGAACCTGGACTAGACCTCACTCGAATGCCCCAAGTAGACCTCGTCATGGTCACCCACGCACACTTTGACCATTTACATAAAAAGAGCCTCAAAATCCTAGAATCACACAAAGGTATAGTAGTCCCTCAGGGTAGTGGTTCACTAGTTAAAAAACTCGGCTTTAGCCAAGTATATGAAATGGCAGTCTGGGATGATCTTAAATTGGAGGATCTTACAATCACTCACACACCCAGCCACCATTGGGGGGCACGCTACCTTCACGATACCCATCGGGATTACGGCGGCTATGTAGTCTCTTCCGGTATCTGCAAGGTCTTCCACTGTGGTGACAGCGCATACTTCGAGGGCTTTAAGGAAATAGGCAAACGCCACACGCCAGATGTAGCACTCATGCCTATCGGCGCCTATGACACACCCAGTGGCCGCGATGTCCATATGAATCCGGAAGAGGCCATTAGAGCGTTTATCGAGATGGAAGCAGGCATCCTTATCCCCATGCACTACGGAACCTTCCCCTTAGGAAATGAACCCTACCACGAACCTGTAGAACGCCTCATGAAAGAAGCGGAGCGCCTAGGCGTAGCCGACCGCGTCCTAATACCAGAAGAAGGAATAGGTATTGAAGTCCAGTGCCTAGCAGAGGCTAAAGCCTAAACCCCCTTCCACTGCGCCAGCTGCTCTGGGAATGGGCAGTCTACACAGTCAGTCACATCACGCAGACAAAAGTCCTGATAAATCTGCAGCAGAGCCTGATGCTGCCATGCCTTCTTAAGATAATTTTTACGCTGTGGCGTATCTCCAAATAGTCGGACAGATGCCTTCTCCACCTTCTCACTTACCGCAGGTGCTGGTAGTTTTTGGTAATACTCCCAAGCCCACACCTCATCCGCGGCAAGCCTCTTGGGTAACAAATGATTAATCTGAAAATCCTGTAGCCTATCTCTCCCCATCAGACTCAACAGTTTCTCACTACTCTTTGATTTCAGCGTATAATGGTAATTCCAGAACGAATGGCTTAAATTTTGGAAAAAATCAGCTAAACTCTCAAACCCTGTTTGAGCCAAACACACTCGCCTAAAATCCGACCAACGTGACGCAGCCCCCACTAAACAAGCTAACCTCCGCTGTGGATGATTCGTCGGCCGAATTCCTGAGAACTGCCATGGAATAGCACGTTCTGCAGTAGGTTCGCAGCCATCACGCACCTGCCACCAATCTCCCCACAGACCACGTAAATAGCTCTGACTATCTACCGCAGCCTCCTTATGAATATCCACAGACAGAAAGCCTGCTGCACCAAACAGCACCGCCTCCATAGAATCTGGAGACTGTAATAACAGCCCAATGGGAAATCTCTGCGCCAGTAAAGTCATGGCCAGCTTATTAGGCCTATACCCCATCGTTTCCGCTAATGCCTGCCACAGCCATTCATCCTCACCTAACACATCAGTCACGCGCTGCCTTCGTAAAAGTTTTCTCTCAGCCCTGTGCCTTGAAGCCTCTAATAATAACGCCTCTACATGTTTCGGCTCCATAGCTGCCAGCGGCTGAAAACATCTCCCCGGGTGCGCGTCAGCCATTCCCACCAGTGGGAGGTCCATAGCCTCTCTGATAATAGACTCTGGAACACAAACTCTAGGCACCTCTTTGTGCTCCGCCGTCCGCGTAAAGCGCTGCGTACTATCAGGCTCAAAAACGACATGTAACACCACATCATTAAACGCCTCATTCTCAGCATGCCCGTGGCTTTCCCAGTTAGCAGCACAGTGATCCAGCTCCAGAGACCCGGCAACTCTCTCACCATCAATCTCCACAGCCGCATGTAAGAAATCTGGCCCTGCCGCATGATTCCAATGACCAAACTGGATAATCCTTACACTCTTTCTATCCACCGTCTGAAACTCACGCCCCATCTGCCCAGCAAACCATAACGCCTGCAAATGAAGCTCATCAGGCAGCTTCAGTGGAGCAGCTGGCCCATCCTCACGGACACAGTTACCCGGAGCCACAACGCTTTCTAACAAATCTAAATAAGCAGACATAAATAAGGGATCATGAACCGAAGCATCATGACCCCCCAAAGCTAGCGGACAAGGATTATTCTCCCCTATCTAAGTTAGACTACCCTCTAAACTATTCGACCTTCTGCTGTTTACCCATAAACTCATGGATCTTTTTAATAATAAACGGCCCCTCCTCCTCTAACGGAAAGTGCCCAGTATCAAGAATATTGTAATCAATGTTTTTCAAATCCCTTTTATATGCCACAGCACCAGACTCAGGGAAAAACGCATCATTTTTACCCCAGACAATTAACGCGGGAGGTTGATTATCACGGAGATACTTCTGCCATTCTGGGTAAAGTTTCACATTATTTTGATAATCATAAAATAGGCCTAGCTGAATTTCCGTCTGTCCGGGGCGCGTAATTTTAGCTGTATCTAACACCCAGTTATCTGGATTTATTAGATGCGGATTTTTAGTGCCGTGGGTGTACTGCCACTTCATTCCCTCATAGCTAAACACCTCCTTGGCGATAGTTTTCCCAAGTTCTACATCTTTACTTTTCCAGTATTTAAAAATTGGCGCCCAGCCGGCCTCACCCAGCCCTTCCTTATATGCATTACCATTCATGATGATAAGCCCCTGCACTCGCTCTGGGTGTTTAGTCGCTATACGGAAGCCTATCGGAGCACCGTAATCTTGAATCATAAGAGTGTATGTCTTTACTCCCTTTTGCTCCAGAAACTTATCCATCACCACCGCGATATTATCAAATGTATAGGTGAATTCTTTAGAACTAGGGACACTGCTTTCCCCAAAACCCGGATAATCCGGCGCGATCATATGATAGTCATCATGTAGCCCATTTAGCACTTTACGATACATCTGAGAAGATGTCGGAAATCCATGGAGCAGCACTAATGTTGGCTTAGATGGGTCTCCGGCCTCACGATAGAAAATTTCTAACCCGTCTACCTTCTCCTTAGCATAAAGAATCTCTGGGACAGCTCCATGAGCCATCGTCACCGCTGCAAGAAATACTACCATTGCAGCCAAATTATTTTTTAAGTTCATTTTCATTTTATAATCATTGAGTTAAGTCCCCATAATAATAACTGTAATTGCTTGCACATGCAACTAATTAGATCGAATTACATATTGTGAAAAATAATTTTACTCACTTCCTCTTTATTTGATCAGTTCTCGAGTCACCGCAAGCTCCTTAACTAACTTCTCAAAGCGGGCCTCACCCAGTTCTTCATTTATGCGCAACTTTAGCTGCTCCATCGCTTTTTTAATTTTACGATAAAGCCTCTTTCCCTCTACTGTGACAGAGAGAGACGACCCTCTACCCGATCCTGATTTCTCTACTAATCTCTTCCCAACAAGACTATCAACTAAGCGATTCACCGTAGATGCATCCAGATCCAAACAGCTCCCATAATCTTTCTGTTGAGCATCAGGCTTCTCAACCATCGCAAAGAGCAAATAACCATGAGAAGGGGATAAACCTAACTTAGCAAACTCCCCCTTCCACACCTCGGTGATACTCCGAGTAAGTGAAGAGAGGTTAAAATAAATGCAATCGTCAAACATGCTGAAGCCTAACTCTAACTGCTTGCACATGCAATCGTGAAGAATCAATCACATCAAAACTACCGCTCAGCAGATTCCCATTTGATATAATTACATACAATCCTACATTGACCTATGCCTACCGATAACCGCCGTACCTTTCTTAAACGTTGCTTCGGCACTTCATGCGGATTTTCAGCCACACTACTGCTCTCGCCACTCTCCTCACGCAAAGCCCTCGGCAGAACAATTGAGGGAGAAAAAATAGGTGAAAAGCCATTTGCTCGGATAGAGAAAATTCACGATGGAGTCTACGCTCTCATTTCCACACCTTTTACCAAAGGCGGTAAGTCTGGAGATCTCTCCACACACTCTAATGGCGGCCTCATCATAGGTAAGGATAAGATCTTAGCCATCGACTCCTACCGCACACCCGCCGGGGCATCCTATATGGCAGATGCCTGCCTCCAGCTAACCGGCAGACTTCCCACACATGTAGTTAATACTCACTTTCACTTTGATCATCTAGGAGGCACCCGTGCTTTTATAAAAGGCAGTAACAGCCCAGAGATCATCATGACACAAACTACGAGGAAGTTGGCATTTGAAAACTACAGTAAAATCTTACCCCACCCAGAAGATCCTGATTTATCCATCTCCACGCTGAATAAATGGGGCGGCTACTTCTCTGATGCCTCAGCCATTATCGCTAACGAAGATAAACCCATTACCCTAGATCTAGGAGGCAGAAAAGTCACCATCACCCCCATGCAAGGCCACACCGATAGCGACCTCGTTATCAAGGATGAAGAAAGTGCTACCGTATTCGCGGGAGACCTCATCTGGGATGGCATTTTCCCAAACTTCATGTCCTCTTCCCCCTCCCTATGGAGTAAATCCGTGCAGAGTATTCTCGAAAAAAACACAGGTCTGATTGTCCCGGGTCATGGAAGTATTCAGAAATCAGGCTCGAAATCTAACACATCTTACCTCAATCTCCTCGCTGAAATTGAAAATCATGCCCGTGTTAGCCAACAGAAAGGACTGAGCTCAGATCAAGCTGCCGCAGAGTTCAATCTATCCACATCCGTGGGCGACTACCGCTACTTCCGCAATGGCTTCCATGAAGTAGCTATGGCCGCGTGGTATCGTGAAATTACTAAATGAAATGATCTCTCTTTTCGCCCTCATACCGTCATGTAGGGCTACTATCTCCCTCTACTCAATGTAAGCTCATGTAGCTAATAAACTCCCATTAAATGAAGATACTAGCACCTAGACCTTCAGATAAAACCCAACGATCTCATGGGAGTAGATAATTGATAAAAACATAATATCTAAAATTTCACAAATTACGCTGAATCAGATTGCATTTTTCTAAAAATTAGATACCTTTTGTAAATACAACATAAGTCTACCCCACTATTATGCCAAGGCTCGTCATTTACAATAAAACTAATAAACCACAGCCATACCGCTTTCAGATTGAGCGTAAACAAATCAATATCGGCCGAGGCATCGATAACGATATTGTGATCGACTGCCCTTCCGTATCCACGCGACACAGCTTAATAGAGCGTATTGAAGGAGGCTATATACTGCGCGACTTAAACTCAACAAACGGCATCAAACTAAATAAAAGTCTGATGGAAGTCATTGACCTCTATGATGGCCTGAAAGTTATTATTGGTGACATCCCATTAGAGTTTCAACTCTCTGCCGAAGAAATCGAGCATCTCAGCAAGGAAGAATACACGTCTCAAACAAAGAGAAAGTCATCAAAAGATTCAGTTATTGACCTAACTAAGTCCCACGATGCACCGCGTATTAATACGCCAGCACCTCGAGCCGCCGCTTCCATGAGCCCTCCTCAAGCTCTAGCCTCTACAAATTCAGGATTGAACCCATTCCTAGTCATCATCCTTATGGCTGTTGCCGTATTTGGAGGTATGAACATACGCCACTATATGGATCACCAGAAGCTCCTCCTCTCTAAATCTACAACGAGCGAAAAAGAAACGCCGCCAGTAGATAGTAAGGAGACTATCTCGCCATCTTCATAACATATGAACATCACCACTAGCTACTCTCAGACTTTAAAAAACTGCCCCGGTGCAGAATCTCCCAAACCAAGCTAGACCCGTCAAAATTCATAGATCACATTACACAAAAATATGTCGGACAAAATGCGTAAAGCATCACTATACTATTGCAATAAACGCAAACAAATATAGCATACCTACATCTAACAAATTTTCACAAACAATCTCTTTCATTTAACAATCATAACGTCACATATGAAATTACATCATACTCTTAGTATCCTTACTGCGCTTCTAATAGCCCCAGTGGTCGCTGACACCATTATCCTCAAAAATGGTGAAAAATTTGAGGGGGAAGTTACCTCGGAAGACGCCACTAGCTATACTACAAAAATCCAAGTCTCAAAGAGCATCAAGGACGAGCGTAAATTCCTAAAGAGCGAAGTAGCTAGAATCGTCATAGAACCTCTTGTATCTAAGGATTATAAAAAGCTGGGCCAACTGATTCCTACACCTGATTTACTAGAGGAAAAAAAATATAATTTACTAATTAGTAAGGCCCAAGAATTTATCGCCAAACATCCAGGCACGCCCGAAGCTCGAAAAACCCAAACAAGCCTCACGATTCTGGAACATGAATTAGCCGCCATCTCTACGGGAGGTATGAAGCTAGGAGGAAAAATCATCGATGCCGATAAAATGAAGGTTAACACCTACGAGATAGATGCCCAAATCATCAAAGATCAAATGATCAAACTCTCACGCCAAGGTAAAACCCACCTAGCGCTCAGAAAATGGGATGAACTAAAAGAAGACTACCCTCACTCTGAAGCCCACGCCCAGACTATTCCCACAGTAACCACTATCCTAAAAAGCTACAGTGCTAAGCTCAAAAATGAACTTGATACAGTAGATCAGCGTATGGAAAAACTTGAAAAGGTAGTAATGAGCCTTGATGCACAGGATCGAAACCGTGCTGAGAGTAATATCATGAGCCAAAAAGCAGCCTACGAGGCACTTTCAGCAAGTGAGAAAAAAGGGAAAAAAACCCGATGGCTTACCACTGATGCATTTCACCCAGACGCTCTAAAAAGTAATCTCCGTAATGCTGACAGCGAACTAACCTCACTCAGCCGCACTGACTCCTCTGCAAAAGCATTCGCCGGCACTAGCCAACGCGGAGCATGGACTGCATTAGAAAATGGTGAGCTCATGGAAGCTACTAAACACCTAGAAAAACTCAAAAGCATGAAACTAGCTGATAAATACACAGGTCCTATCATGACTATGCTTTCAGAGAAAAAATTAGCAGCTGAAATGGCAGCTGAGAAAATGGCTGAAGAAAAACGCTTAGCCGAGATAGAAGCAGAAAAAGCCGCTATGGCTAAAGAAGAAGCAGAAAAAGCTGCCATGGCTAAAGAAAAAGCCGACAAAAAAAGAAAAAATAGGAAAAAGTAAAACTCCCGTTATTCATTTTACTCAACCAGTGTAAGAAACTCTAAGCTTATACTTAATTATACTTATGCCAGTCAGCCCACGCACAGCCGCTCTAGACCGTAAAACTGCGGAGACATCTATCAGCATTGCCATTGATCTCGATGGTACGGGTAAGTCAAATATCGCTACTGGTATTCCCTTCTTTGACCATATGCTTACCCTGCTCAGTAAGCATAGCCTTATGGATCTGACCGTGAAAGCAGATGGTGACATAGAAGTAGATGCTCATCATACGGTAGAAGATACAGGTATAGTACTAGGAGACTGCATCCGTGAAGCCCTTGGAGATAAAAAAGGCATCCGGCGCTATGGTATGTCATACCTCCCTATGGACGAGACACTAAGCCGATGTGTCATCGACCTCAGTAACAGGCCACACCTTGAATTCCGCGCACCCGCATCTACTCCAGATGCACCTAATCTCCCTTTCACTCTCGTTGAGGAATTTTTCCGTGCTATCACGAATAACCTGCGAGCAAATATCCATGTAGAGCTTCTTTACGGACGTGACGGACACCACATTGCTGAGTCTATGTTTAAGGCACTGGCACGCTCACTCAGACAAGCTGTAGAAATTGACCCTCGTGAAACTGGTATCCCCAGCACTAAGGATGCACTCTAAAGGAATGAAAGTAGGAGTTGTAGACTACGGACGAGGAAATATCCGCAGTGTTGAAAATGCCTTTCTCGCCATTAATGTAGATGTGGTGCTTATCACCACACCTGAAGAGCTAGAAGATATAACCCACCTCGTAGTCCCAGGCCAAGGAGAGTTTGGCGATTGTGCTGCAAACCTTAAAAAACAAGGTATGTTCACACCTATTCAGGAATGGACTGCAGCGGACAAGCCCTACCTCGGTATCTGCGTAGGCTATCAGCTTATTTTTGAAAATGGTGAAGAATCACCTAATGCAGAAGGCCTAAGTATTCTCCCCGGTAGTGTTAAACGCTTCCCTGACATTGGCCTAAAGATCCCCCATATGGGCTGGAATAACATCCAGCTAACAGAGCCTCACCATCAGATCTGGAAAAACCTCCCTAATGAGCCGTATTTCTACTTCGTACACTCGTACTATCCAGAACCAGCCAATGGTGAAAACACGGCTGCCATATGTGACTACGTAATCCCCTTTGCCGCGGCTGTCACCAGGGGGAAACTCATCGCCACCCAGTTCCACCCGGAGAAGAGCCAACACAACGGCCTCCAGCTACTAAGAAACTTCTGTTCCATTGAGGCTTAATAAAAAATAAAGCCACACTAACAGAAAGCCACATTCACAAGCTTCCAACCTTCTGACTATTATTAGATAGTTAGTATCCATATGGTTGGGAATTTGAAATATTGCGGATATTTCGTAAATCAATAATCTCATACAACGATATGGGTCATTCTAACTATCACGATTTCAACGTAATCTATCTGTAGATCACCTAATTTCACCTCGGATAAAAGCACCTAAGATTAACTTGAAATTTATAATTCGCGGTATGCCCTTACTCGTATAGCCCACTGGCCTGACCTCGTAAAATAAGACGCTATAAAACTGTAGTATTGGATTCTATAACTAAGAAAACCAAAACTATAAAAAGAAGTCGATTTAGGGAAGAAACCATCATCTGAATCCTAGGAGAATGCCGATCTGGAAAGGCAGGGAAAGAAATATGCGCGGAGCACAGTATAAGCTCGCAAACTCTCCATAACTGGAAACGAAAATACGGTGACCTGGGTGTAACCCAGGCTCGAAGTCTGTGTGCACTAGAAGATGAGTTCGCCTCCTGCGAGTTGACTCCATCACGGGCTACGCCCGCCATTCCATCAAAACGCTGGGAATACCGTACCGATAAGTAAGAACAGAAGAACAATAACCTATCCGTTATTACGGTTTAGACCTGTCTAATTTACAGGATCACTCGAAGGGTGCCCGAGCTAACCATCCCTGATCGGACACTCAGCCAAAGCGCCCAGCCTCAATTATTACTTATACAAGCGTGACATGAATAGATCTACATTGATGGTAATGTCATCTTCACCGACACCGTCAAATGGGTCTTCAAGGTGGCTCTGGATATTTGACAGGCTCACTAGCACGAGTGAAAAGAGCACAGGCATCACATAGGTGACATAAGGAGAGTATTCAGCGGCTTGGTGTGCGAAGTAAGGGCCGTAGAGGATGGGTAAAACCGTGATAAAGACCGAGCTGAAGGCTCGTAATGTGCGCGGCGTTCGATACTGGTAGATATGCTTGGCATCTTCAAAGGCGGTAAACATCTTACTCAAGTATTGATTACAGCGTGAGACTTCACCACCTGCTAGGCCATTACC
>JALZUC010000048.1 GCA_023301765.1 Akkermansiaceae bacterium
CAGGCTGTGCAGGATCAAGCACCAGTGTATCAGCCTGTTACGGCAGAGGTTTTTGCCGCAGAACCTATTGCGCCAGCAGAACCAGTAGAGCCAGCAGAACTAGGAGCTATTGGTTTTAAACCTGGTATGACAGGCTCAGGTATGTTGGGTGTTATATTTCAAGTTTGTGATTCTATGGGAGTGTCTGATGTTCAGATGCGCTCTGATCTGCCTGTCTATATTGAGACCCATAGAGGGATGGAGTGTCTTGATCGACTAGGCGTATTAAGCGGTAATGATGTTTTTGAAATCTATAAAGAACTGTTAAGAAACCGTGAGTCTGCCAGCCATGGCTTTGGTGAGTCTGAGCCAGCAGAGAATCGTGCTGAGAGAAAGATCGAGGAGGCTATCGAGTCATTTAAGGAAACTCATGTGGATGATTTCTCCTGTAATGGTATCTTTGTAGTAGCCCTTGGTAAGGCCTCTGGTCGACTCCGTATTCAGGTTCACCTGAGTGCAAACGGACTTGGTGTTACCTGCCGTATCTTGAATGACACTATTCCAGAGCTAGATGTTCTGGGTATTGATCCAGATACTTCTGAAATGTTACGCTTAGCGGTGCAGCGCCGTGCTGGCCTATGCCTGGTAACTGGGCCTACGGGTTCTGGTAAGTCGACTACTTTAGCAGCCATCATTGACTGGTTAAGACGTAATCACCCAAAACACATTGTGACGGTGGAAGATCCCGTGGAGTATCAGTATCCTAAAGATATGGATGATCCTAATGTGCCAGGTGCAAAGGTCATGGCGCCTAGTATAGTCACTCAGCAAGAAGTGGGGCGTGACTTAGCATCATACCGCCAAGGTCTTAAGGATGTCTTACGTAAGGCTCCGCATGTGATCCTGCTGGGTGAGATCCGTGATCGCGAGGCGATGGAAACATGTATGGAGGCAGCACAGACAGGTCACTTAGTATTATCTACATTGCACACCACAGGTGCAGTGAAGACGATGGGACGTATCTTGGAGATGTATCCTCGTGAGAACCACCCAGCGGTACTAAATCGCTTAAGCGAAATTCTTATCTTCATTCACTCACAAGGACTACTCAGCGGTATTGAGGGCCGGGTGTTAACCTATGAATTTTTACAAAATAATAACGATGCTGTATCAAGTGCCATCGGTAGTTATGATCAAGGCGCACGCGCCCTTGAAGATGTAATTAAACGGGCAGGTAACATTGCCTGGGATGAAAAACTAACAACTCTTTACGAGGAGGGTAAAATCTCCACAGAAATTTTTGAGAACTCCAGAATGCACCGCGAGGACGAAGAATATGCCTAACGATGCTGATGGATTCTTAATATCCGTGGCAATTAGCCACATAACAACAAAACAAAAACAATGAAATTAACAAAAACTGAAAATACTAAAATCAAGGCGGGTATGACACTCATCGAGATCACTGTTGTGATTCTTGTTCTTCTTACCCTTATCTCTGTGCTCTTCATCGGTGCTAATATCTACAAAAGAGGTGCTGACCGTGCTGCTTGTATTTTGAATATCCGTAATATTCACCAAGCCGTTCGTGCAAACCAGAACTTGACGAACCTAACACCTGGTACCACGCCTCTCGCTCTAGCTGATTATAACGCTACCATTTTCTCTACCGAAGATGATGAGCGTTACCTTGTTCGTCCTGTTTGCCCGGCTACTGCAGGTTCTTATGACCCGAATGGTACTGCAGGTGGAACCTACCCTGAAACTGGTACTGTAGCGGTTATCTGCGGTGACAACGGAGTCGATGGTACTCACGCAAATGGCATCACTGATCACCTTCCTGATCCAACTGATACTCAAGGCTGGTAATCTGCCTTAGTTCTTTTAATTAACCGTTGTTGATTTTTTAAAAAAATTGACAACGGTTATTGCTTTTATAAATAATTCCTTTTTACTAGTGAGCATAAACAGCCACTATATCTAAAATATCAAGTTACACTAAGTAACATTGGTGGTCGAAATATCATCTTCCCAGATAATTATGCACGAAGAAAAACACCCGTCTGAACTTAATATCTTTAAGCAGTACCGCCGTGCGGTAGGGCAAGCTACTAGTACCAGCCGCCTGAGTAATAAAGACTGGTACCGTGAGGCGCTAGATCTGAATGTTCAGATTCACTGCTATATTAAAGATGGTGGTGGGGCAGACTGTTTCCTGCATGTAAAATCTAAAAACTTTTATGAGCCAATTGGCCGGCTTAATGCGCGCCAATTGCAGAATTACGATGAATTAGAAAAATTCATTAATCAAACACTAGCTAATGGACAAGCAGCAAAGGCTAAATCGATAGGGGTTATCCTATATCTTGCTGATGAACTCTCACTAGCTAGCTTGGGTCCTGAGTATGAAGAGAAAGACGAAATCCCTGAATTACGTGAACTTATTACAGCCGCTCCTAAGGAGGTGCTTGAGGATAAGACTGTATCTATAGAAAGTCATGCATGGCGTGTCTTCCCATACACGGGAGCACCTGATGGCCAGGAATTTGCAACAGCGGTTGCTATATCTCGTAAATACGAAGGCACATTAGGAGCATTCCGTGAGATTGGTGAGGAAATGAACTTGCCTATATGCACCGCAGCGCTCTGCGCCCCATTGTGTGCATTAGCATCCGTGCCTTTATTTTCATCCGCTGACAGCAGCGGGGCAGTTACCTTATTTAACTATAAGGAGTTTACGCTGTTAGCGTTCTTTAACAAGGCCTGTGAGCTTATGATGCTGCGTTACATGCCGCACTCAAAAGGGGCTGCTGCACCGGCTAATATTGGACCAGCCGTATTGGCCACCTCTACAGCCTATGAGTTGGAAGACCCTACTATCCAGATTATTCCTGTCTTTGGACAGGATGTTGATAATGCAGTCATGAGCCTGCAAAAATCAATGAAGGGCTCTGAGATTATTTTAGTAGATATCGGTGATGTCAACGAGAGAAGAAATCTCCCAGAAAGCATCCCTTTGGAAATGGTTGTTGCTACCCAGTATATAGATCCAGAAGTTTTTCCTCTAGCGAGTAATGAGACATTTACTTCATATGAAACCGATGGTTGGCAGCTACAGGACTTTCTAGCCCCTAGTAGTGAAGAATTAGAAATGATGCCCAATCAGAAAGATATTGGGCTGCTGAAGGTAGGACGTATAGCTGTGAGATTAGCGGCATTACTACTAGTAGCAGTGGTAATATACTCTGGGTACACAATATGGGGGAAAGTAAGTAGTGAGGTTTGGCTACATACACCTAAAAAATCTGGGGCTACAGTAGCCATGCTGGATAAAGAAATGAATGAATATGGTCACTGGGATAATCTCCTAAAAGACCGCTCTAAGGCATGGGTGAATATGGAACTTATTAACCAAATCATCCCGACTGATAGTTCAGTAATACTGAGCGGAGTGAAGCACACTGTCACTCAGAAGCCTGAGCAAAAAAATGGAAAATTGGGCTTTGAAAAATCTTGGATAATTAATGGTGTAGCTAATGAAAAAGGACTGAAGCACCTCCAGAATATATCTACCCGAGAAGGAGTGAAAATAGTATTCGCTAAAGTAGCAGAAATCACAGGAAACAGTGCCTATCTACCTGATGTGGGCAAGCGCGATATAACGATAAAAATCAAACAAAAAGGTAATAGCAGATTTAATACTATTAACCCTATCAACCCAGGGGATAAATTAAAAAACTCATTTACGATGGAAATTGTTCAGAGCTTTTCCGGTGATGACGATATGGCAATATCAGGGTTTACTAAAACTAACTAATAAACGATGAACTCTTACTATAAAAACGCAATAATTGTATTCGGCATAGTAGTGCCATTACTTTGTATAGTTATCCTTGGAGGTATATCGCTCTTCATTGCTTCTGCAGTAAAGAAAGAGCATGTGCTGAAGTCTCAAGTATTTAAAACAGCCAAGCAAGAGGAGCTGAAAATGGACAAGATGCAGGGGGATGTTGCCAAAAATGATCAATATTTAAAAAACTGGCGAGAAAATATAAATAATGAAACCAGAGGCTCATTTCTGGCTCATTGGAAAGAAGCTGAAAACAAATTTAGCGGAAAAGATTTTAGTAGATCACCAGCAAACTGGATAAACTACAGTGAGGGACTGGGTAAAGGTATAAGCCAGCCAGCTAGTCAGGTAGAAATGAAATTCACAGGCACATACCGTGCTATGCAGCTAGCATTGATGGAAATTGAAACAAAGTTACCGCAGTTACAACTGGATAACTTCGCCATGACACCAGACTACGATGCTGGAAAATTAAACTTCTCAACCACCTTCACAGTATGGACAAAAAATCAGTAATAGCAGTAATTACTTTGGCAATATTTGCTACACCATCAATGGCTCAAGATGCCACGGATAAAGCAGATAGTGAGAATTTCAAGGCTATGGATGCTAAGTTTATAAAGCCAGAGGAGCGCGTAGGATGGCTAGATAATATGCGTTCGACCTTACCCATTGCTAAACGTAACAAGGGTCCATTTGGCCTAGCTCAAGATGCATCCGCTATTGTGGCCGTTAAGAAAGCCGCCCCTAAGCGATCAGATGCTTTTGCTAAGGCGATTAATAGCATGAATATTACAGCTCTATTACCAGGTGATAATAAATTTGTTATTGGCTCCAATGAATATTTTGAAGGTCAGGTTTTTCCCGTGATCTTGGCGAGCCGTCAGTTTAATGTGAAAATACTATCTGTTAAAATCGATAAGGTTCTATTTAAAAATATGATTACTGGTGAAAAAGTAACAAAGAATATGAATACGCTACCCCAAGGAATGACTCCCAATGGATCAATAGAATCCGTAGAGGGCGTCACAAGAATGGGTAGAGGAAAGCCGGCGCCCCTCAATCTAGATCGATAAACCTCCTCCATAAATACCAACTTAACCTTTACATATCATGAAGAATAAAACCGCAATACTGTTAGGAGGATTCCTACTTGTTTCTAACGTGCACGCTCAGGATACACCACCGGCAGATATCCCCGGAATAGAGGCACCCCCAGCAGAGGTGCCACAGGCAGATATCCCAGCAGAAGGGCCACCAGCTGATATCCCAGCAGAAGAGCCACCAGCTGATCTACCTAACTTTGATGCACCACCTGTAGCTGTAGACCCAGATGCTGATAGCATACCAAACGCACGTGGCGCTGAAAATGCTGCAGCAGGAGCAGGAGCAGCAGGAGCAGCAGGAGCAGCAGATGTAGCAGATGTAGCAGATGTAGCAGCTCCAGCTGAAGAAAAATCAATTGCCGAAGATGATGGTGGCTTCTTGATCAAAGATGCTAATATCAATGATATCTTTCAGCTACTTGCTCGCCGTGCGGGTAAACAGTACTTCCATAATAACCAAATCAATACTGATGACTTCTTGGTTACGGGTCACCTGAATGGTGATACTAGCCCTCTGAAGCAGATGGAGGAGCTAGCATTTCAGTATGGTCTCCGGATGTATGTGAAAGGAAATACTGTGTATGCCATGAGGGATGACCAGCTAGATAAACTACCAGCCAAGGAGTGGACATACCAGCTGAGGTATCTACGTCCTACGGATATTGAACAAATTAGGGCTCTTATTCAGCCATTGCTTACAGCAGGTAGGGGCATTGTAAACTTTGAGCCGAAAACCAATACTATTGTTATTATTGATACGATGCACCACATTGAGAGTGTTGAGAGGGTGCTTAAGAAAATTGACCAGCCTAAAGGGCAGATTGTCGTAGAGGTCAAGATTCTAAACGTTAACAGCACCGCTGATGTTCGAGCTGGGGTAAACTGGTCTACATCGCTGGGTGCTAGTGGTGTTTCTGTGGACATAGTCCGTAGTTTGAATAGTGTATTTGGTCTAGGCACTTCGTTTGCTGGCGCTGCTATCACAGGCGGCTCTACTGAAACAGTAGCAGCTAATACGAGTAATATCATTCTTACGCCACTTCAGTTAAGCGGTGTGCTGCGTGCCCTTAATGAGGGTAACTTAGTGACACAGAAGTCTAATCCAGTAGTCATTACTGAGGATAACGAGAGAGCTATTATTTCGCTGATTGATCGAGTGCCTATTATTACTTCTACAGTAAATAATACAGGAAATGGTATCAGTAATACTACAGATGAGGTTCGCTATACCGTGGATGAAAGTGACTCAACTGAGCCTGAGACTACACGTGAGATAGGTGTTACTATTGCGGTGACTCCTAGTTTACTACCTGATGGTACTATCCGCATGAATATGCGTCCAAGGAACGCCCAGATTGTGGAAAATATTACAGGTGCATCTGGTAATGTTTATCCTCGTGTGAGTGAATCTACTATTCAGTCTATCGCGAGAATTCCTGACGGTAATTCGTTAATTGTTGGTGGTTTTTATGGAGAGACTAAGGCTAACGCTAAGACTAAGGTGCCGCTGTTGGGTGATGTGCCAGTGCTAAGGTTCTTTTTTAAATCAAAGGAGACTAATAGAGAGGCATCAAGCCTAGTATTTGTAGTAACACCTACCTCTTACGACCCTGCCTGCGTAAATAGCACCCGTAAGACAACTAATAGAATAAATGCGGCCGCAGCGTTCAAGCCTGATTATAATAATGTGGATCCCAGAAACCCAGGTGCCGCTCATAAATCAGATCTACGCCGGACCATACGCGGGATGAGAAATCAAAATGCCCCAGATAACTATCCACAGCGATAGTAGGCACGACATCATCACCTAATAGTAAGTGAATAGAACCTTAAACAACAGACTCAAGTGCCCCCTGAAAACCAGCTAGTGAGCGAGATTGACCCCAGTGGTATGCCTGAGGGCGATCTCAATCCTGTAAAGCATGAGGTGCCGATGGTATTAGAGCACGCCTTGATTAGAAACTTGGCAATGCTGCAACAGCACAATCTGGCCTCTGTGGAAGACTGTAGTCAGGTAGCTGCTACTGTAAGAAATTGTTGGGAGAGCGGAGTTGGCGCAGACCCTATAGATCGCTTAGCACGTCTGCGCACTGGTGAAGGTAATATGTTAGACGCTAGTGTGGAGGTGATTTCTCACCAACTTGCTAAATCACTACCAGTTACACCTACGCGGGTTCCATTTGCAGCGATGTTACGTAAGCCTGCGTTATTCTATAAGAAGTTTCCTGAAATAACGCTGCTTTGTAAGCTGATGATGGTGCCTATTGCTTATAGGGAGGATTTAGATGTCATAGGAATTGCATCGATTAATCCCTTTTTTATGGATGCTCTTGCGCTGAGTGTAGCAGAGGAAATTAGTAAGGTAAGCCCTACAGTTCCTATTGTGAGTATGATCCGCCTAGATTACGTAGGTTGGATGAAAATGTATGAACGACATTTTAAATAATAATTTTAAGAGATGATTGAATTTGAAGGCGTCCGGTATAACGATTTAATAAGTCGCCGTATCAGGAAGGCATTAGAGGAGTATGACCCGAGACTAGCTGAGGTTGATTCCGGGCAGTTAGAAGCGAAGATTACGAAGAGTGTGTTCATGGCAGCTATTGCTAAGGTGAATAACATGGCGTTTTTCCCAAAAGTAGCGGATTTCTGTGATGCTAACTTACTGGAGAAGTGTGATCCAGCTGTACTGACGCGTGGTGGATTCTCTCCAATCTGTCTGGATGATCAAAAAATCATTGTTGCTATTTCTAATCCATGGACTCCTGCTGCGGATGAATATATTTCTCTACACTTCCCTAATTTTGAACTCGTAAAAATCATTGCTACAACGTCTGAGGTTAGCCGTGCAATTGAGTCTGTAACAGGAAACGTGGGGCCTAGTCAGGATGAGTTAGAGGCTATCGAGGTGGAGGATAGTGATGATCAAATTAATGATTTTGATGTCACCAGAGAGTATGAAGAGCCTATGTCTCAGCTGATAGCGACAATCATGGCGAGTGCTGTAAAACAGCGAGCGTCAGATATTCACTTTAAAGTTGAAAAAGAGATATTCTATTACGCCTTCCGAGTGGATGGTGATATCGGTAAAAAGACGGAAATCCCATATAAGCTAAAAGACCGCTTAGACGCCTTTTTGCTAACCTTAATGAAGCTACCCGCGGAGATTAGAAATACTGTGCCGGGTATTTCTGGACGTTTTACGATCTCATATTTCCGCCGCCCGATTGACATCCGTTATGAGCGTCACCGTACCTACCGAGGCTATCACCTGACTATGCGCCTGCTAGATAAAGGGCACTTAAATGTAGCTCTGGGTAAAGGATCATTAGCTTTTGATGATGCTACTATATTGGCTCTGGATAAAGTGATGAAAATCCCTGCAGGTATCATCGTGATGAGTGGTCCTACAGGGTCTGGTAAATCTACTACACTGAATGCGATACTGCGTGAGATGAATACACCTGATGTAAACATCCTTACATTGGAGAATCCCGTGGAGGATGAAATCCCAGGTGTTACCCACTGTGACCTGAAAAACCCCTCTGAATTCAAACCGATGATCGCTAGCTTTATGCGTAGTGATCCAGATATTATTCTTATGGGTGAGGTGCGTGATATTGAATCTGCGGAGTTAGCTATTGAGGCTGCTGTGACAGGGCACAAGGTGCTAACAACTATCCACACTCCAAGAGCCTCTCAGATAATCGAACGTTTCGAGCAACTAGGTATTGAGCGTTGGAAAATCGCCCAGACCCTTAAGGCTGCTTGTGCGCAGCGTCTTATTAAGATGCTGTGCCCATACTGTAAGATGGAGGTGAAGGGTATTGAGGAAAAAGAGCGCGTTATCTATGGATTAGATGATTCATGGGCAGAGAGGGTAGTGTATAATCATAGCCCAGATGGATGCCATGAATGCCAAGGATCTGGATATGCAGGACGAACTGCGATTTTGGAAATTATTCCAATAACGCCAAAGGTTTCTGATATGCTATCTAAGGGGGAGATTACTCCATATGAGCTTGAATTAAAGATTCAGAAAGAAGGTAAGCTACCTAACTTAAGGAATAATGGCTTAAAATTGTTGATGGAGGGTAAAACCGACATCGCAGCGATAGGTAAAATGATTGATATGAGTACTGATGAGTGAAACAACAAAAATAACACGTAGTGTAAGTAGAACATCTAAGCCTGCACAAAAAAAGAAACCTGAATCTAGTTTATTCACCCCGAGAAATAGGCTGTTTAAGAAAAAGGAGCTTGTGCAAATGTTCCGTTCTTTAGCGTCTATGCTCAGGGCACAGATCAATACGGGAGATGCGCTAAAGTATTATGCAAATGGGCACCCAAATAAAGAGTTAGTTAAGGCACTTAACCAAATACACGCTGATGTAAATAAGGGAGTTCCTATTCATGATGCATTTAAGAACTCTAAGAAATTCGATGATATGACGATTGGTCTGATCCAGGCTGGTGGCGATGCTGGGCAGCTTGATACAGCTTTTTCGGAATTGGGTAAGAGACTAAAGAGTGAACTTTTCTTCAGAAAGAAGATAAGAAAGTTGATTATGATGCCTTGTATTGTGATTCCAATATTGATCGGAGCATTTATTGCCTCGCAGGTAAAAATTGTGCCTCAAGTTGAAAAGATGATGTCAGGTATTGAGCCCAGAGGTTTGGTGGCACTATCATTCAAGATAAGCCATGTAGTCCAGAACATCTGGTGGATAGTGGTGCTAATTCTTATTGCGATAGTCGTAATTATTTGGAAATCAGTTAAGGTTAGAAATATAATTATCAACTTGGCGATGGCAAAGGTGCGTGTGGTTAAGTTGATGGTCATGAGTTTGCGTCAGATGACGATGCTATCAACAATCAAGCTACTGTACTCTAATGGTATTAATCTTGCTAAGTCACTGCGTGTGGCGGCTAATAGTGTAAAGAAAACTCCATTTTATGGTGAATTAAATAAAGCTGCAGAAATGTATGAGAAGTCAGGCGTGCCCCTGTCGTCAGCATTTGCAAAATATACTTCAGTAGATCCTCAGGTAGTGCATATGTTAGCGATAGGTGAGAAGTCAGCATCACTTGATGTGCAGCTAGGAATGCTTTCTGAGATGTTTGAGGAGGATGCTGAAACATTGATGGATGACTTTAGTCAGTTTGTTAGTTTTGTGGTCATGATTATAGCAGTCATGTTGATTGCGGCCGTCTTTCTAGGCACTTTCATGCCGATTTTCATGATGGGGCCACAGATGATGCAAGATGCGATCTAGGTCATGGACCTTAATCACCCTATAGATATAGTTATATATGCAGCTCACTAAATTAGACCGATGGCTGAAGGAGCGTTTCATTTATGAAACGCACATCCTCACCCTGCGTCTACCTGAAGGTGGGCTGCCGGCTGGTGTAAAGCTAAAGGAAATAGACTCCGTGAAATCAGGTGACTATCGATTTAAGCTAATCATTAAGGATAATGATTTGGCGGATGAAGTGCTGACTATTTTAAAGAAGAATAGGCTTATGTATTCTACGCATATCATAGAAGGTAAACATTGGTATAATAAACGAATCGCTCCTGAGGGTAGGAGTTTTACTTATCAGTGGATATTCCGGTTCATTACCGTGGTAATAGCTTGTGTAGCTATTTGGGGTGTTAGCATTTTACTTAGAAATCCAGCGTTGATTGCCACGATCAAGGATACTTTGAAGGAATTAAGAAGCGGGCTGTAGTAGCTGAACTCTCTGCCGAGCTCTTATGGCTATTGCCATGACATGTGTGCTTAAATGATTTTAACCTATATTAAAGTGTGCGATGCCACGGCTTAGAAGGTTAGGGATACTATTACCTGTGTTTTCTCTCCGCAGGGGTGGAAATCAGGGGATTGGGGATACATTGGCTCTGAGGGGAGCTATTGACTGGGCGGCTAAGCATAGTGTAGGCTTTCTGCAATTACTGCCTATTAATGAGACTGGGGCAGATAGCAGTCCGTATAATGCTATTAGTTCTATTGCTCTAGACCCTGTATATATTACTCTGGATTTTATTCCGGGCATTGAGGCGCATAACCTTAAAATGGGTGGCGGGACTGGCCGGAAAGAATTAGTGGATTACGCTGCCGTGGCTGAGGTGAAGTGGGATTTGTTAGAGAAAGGGTATCGTGCTTTTTGTCAGACGGATGAGGGGGGGGCGGATTTTAGAAGATTCTGTGAGGTGGAGCAAGACTGGCTAGAGGACTACACTATGTATCGTTCTCTGATGGCTCTGGCTGGTACGGAGAGGTGGGATGAGTGGCCTGAAGAATATAATACAGCGGAGAGAGCGAGGAGCTTTATCTCCGAGTGCTCTGAGGCAGAGGATAGGCGGCGGTTTTACGCATGGGTGCAGTGGCATGCTTTTACTCAGTGGCGTGAGCTGCGGACTTATGCTGAGCAGATGGATGTTAAGCTGATGGGGGATATTCCCATTGGGGTTTCTTACTACAGCGTGGACGTTTTCTTTGAACCTCAGTGGTTTGATCTCACGCTTTCGGGTGGCTCTCCACCTGAGACATTTTTTAAAGATGACGCTTTTGCCTGTGAGTGGGGGCAGAACTGGGGGGTGCCAATTTACCGGTGGGGCGAGCTTAGGAAAGATGATTTTGGCTGGTGGAGAAGAAGGGTAGAAAAGCTTACCGATGTTTTTAATATCTTCCGGATCGATCACATTTTAGGTTTTTATAGAATCTTTAGCTTTCCGTGGAGGCCCGAGAGAAATGATGAATTTCTGGGTTTAGCTGAGCTGGAGGCGAGAATGTTAACGGGGGGACTGTTACCGCGGTTTCATCCTAACGGTGATGATAACGAAGTGCATAAAATGGCTAATTTAGAGGCTGGTGATGAGTATCTAAAAATGGTGTTAGAGGCCGCTACTGGGAATGAGGTGGTAGGTGAGGACCTAGGCTGTGTGCCGGACTATGTAAGGCCCCATTTAGCGAAATTAGGGATCCCTGGTTTTAAAATCTGCCACTGGGAGGTGGGGGAGGATGATAAGGTGGTGCCAGGGGGGGAATACTCCGAGTGTGCATTTGCTACTTATGCAACTCACGATCATGAGCCGATCCCAGCTCTGTGGGAGTCTCTCATAGCTGGTGGTGATGATACAAAAATTAGCCTTACTCTATTGAGAGACTTTGCTGGCTTACGCGATAGTGAAAGTGGCCACAGCGGCTCTGAGCCTGATGATAGCCATACTGAGTATGGCCCAGAGGTTAAGTGGGCACTGTTAGATAGCTTATGTAAGAGTAAGGCGGACTATGCAGCGATTATGGTGATGGATTTAATCGATAGTGATAGGCGCATTAATATTCCAGGCACAGTAGGTGGTGAAAATTGGCGTTACAGATTGCCATGGAAGCTGGATGATATGCCAGATTCATTAAAGGTAGAGTGCCAAAAGCTGAAAGACCTCATTGATCTTACCGGCCGGTGCTGATGATTAACTGCTAGCTAGAGGCTGGTGCTTGCGGCTGCAAGCTCGAGTGATTTTTCTAGGATAAGGCTACCAAGGTGGTGTTTAGATTGCTTCCCAATAGACTCTGTTCTATCTGGATAGATGAGGCTAATTTCATTTTCATTAGCATCAAAGCCGATGTCTTTTCGTGATACATCATTAGCGATTACTAGGTTGCAGCCTTTACGGACGAGTTTATCACGGGCATTGGACTCTACATTCTGAGTCTCTGCGGCAAAGCCGACTAGTACTCCGGTGTAGTTAAATATCTCACGTGAGGAGCCTAGGATGTCAGGATTTCTCACGAGTTCTAGGGTCATGGTGTCACCTGTTTTTTTGATTTTATGCTCGGTGATGTTAGTAGGGCGGTAGTCTGCTACGGCTGCGGCAAAGATGGCGATGTCAGTTTTATTAATACATTTCTCTACTGCGTTATACATATCTGCAGCGCTCTCAGTGTGTATGTAGTCTACACCGCCTGGGACGTCTAGCTGGGTGGGGCCCGAGATGAGTATAACTTTGTGCCCCATTTCAGCGGCTGCTTGAGCCATGGCGTAGCCCATTTTTCCAGAGGATCGGTTAGTGAGGTAGCGGACAGGATCTATCGCTTCTCTAGTGGGGCCAGCGGTGATAAGTATAGTCATCAGTGAGTAGGTGGAATGGTTATGAGATGGAGATTACTGATTGGAAATTATTTTTTCAGCATGTTCGATGATGATACTTTCTTCCATGAGTCTACCTGGGCCTGAGTATCCACAGGCGAGCATACCATCACCTTCTGGGCCGATAAACTGGCAGCCGTCTTCTTTTAGCTGAGCTACATTACGCTGAGTGGCAGGGTGGAGCCACATTTTACCATTCATGGCAGGGGCGATAAGGATTTTTGCCTTAGTGGCGAGATAGATACTGGAGAGCGGGTCAGGGGCTAGTCCGTTGGCAAAGTTACCAATGGTGCCGGCGCTGCATGGTGCCACAAGCATGAGGTCTGCCCTGTCTGCGAGGTCGATGTGACCGGGTTTCCACGCTTGTTTTTCATCTTCGAGTGATATTAGCACAGGATTCCGAGAAATGACCTGTAGGGTGAGCGGAGTGATAAATTCTGTGGCGGCCTGAGTCATGACACAGTTCACAGAGTGGCCGTTTTTAACGAGCTGGGATGCTATGCCGGCAGCTTTGAAGGCTGCGATAGATCCGGTAATGCCGAGGACGATAGTCATATGTTAAGTTATGATTGGGTAAGGTTAAGTCTAGTGGTCTTGAGCCGTTCTGAGGTGAGTAGGGCTTTAAAGGTGTGATAATCTTCTTCGTGTGTAGCGGAGATCAGGCAGTAGCTGTATTCTTGCCAGTGGTTCATTTCATCAATGGCATTTTTCATACGTAGCTCAATTACGCTATCGGTATCTGTGCCGCGACCTGTGAGGCGTGCACGAAGTTCTTCCTCGCTGGGGGGCATGACAAATATTTCTACAAGTGAGGTGCGGATGTCATTTTCTGAACAAGATCTGACTAGCTCTGCACCCTGGACGTCAATGTCCATCACTACGTCTGTGCCTTTTGATATATGGTCTGTGATTTCAGACTTTAGTGTGCCGTAGAGGTTGCCGTGTACTTCAGCATATTCGATAAATTTACTATCAGTGATAAGTTGTTCAAATTCTTTACGGCTGAGAAAGTGGTAGTCGTGGCCGTTTTTTTCACCTGCTCTGGCAGGGCGGGTAGTGCATGAGGTGGAGTAGATAACTTCTCCTTCATCAGCTAGCCTACGGCAGAGCGTAGTTTTCCCTGAGCCTGATGGGCCGGAAACTAACAAGGTGATGCCTGTGCGGAAACTCATTGGGTGATAGTAGGTTAGGATGCTCTTGTTTTACCTTTTAGCATGGCTTCGATAAAAGGGTCTAGGCTGCCGTCCATGACGGCAGAGATATTGCCTGTTTCTTCTCCAGTACGCAAGTCTTTGACCATTTGATAAGGCTGAAATACATAAGAGCGGATTTGACTACCCCAGCCGATTTCTCCTTTAGCGGAGTATTGGCGGTCGGCCTCTGCTTTCATTTTATCTTCTTCGATCTGGTAGAGCTTTGCGCGTAGTAACGCCCAGGCGTTTTCACGGTTACGCAGCTGAGAGCGTTCTTGTGTGGAGCGGATGAGTATGCCGGTAGGCTTGTGCTTAAGGATTACGGCTGTTTCTACTTTATTTACATTTTGACCACCTGCGCCACCAGAGCGTGCAGTGGAGATTTCTACATCCGATTCTGGTATATCAATGACGATGTCTTTGGAGATTTCAGGTGTAACATCTACAGCAGAAAAGGAGGTGTGGCGTTTTCCTGCGGCATCAAAGGGTGAAATACGGACTAGGCGGTGCACGCCTCGTTCATTTTTAAGGTAACCGTAGGCGTGTGGCCCATCGATTTTTAGTGATGCAGTGCGGCAGCCGGCTCCATCACCATCTTGGTAGTCAAGGCTGGTTACAGATAGTCCTTTGGACTCAGCCCAGCGAGTATACATACGCAGGAGCATCTCAGCCCAGTCACATGCTTCTGTGCCACCTGCTCCAGCTTGTATGGTAAGATAGGCGTTTGAGGGATCATTGGGTTGATCGAGGAGTGTGAGGAGTTCGAATTTTTCAAGCTGAGTGAGGATTGACTGGTAGTCATTATTCGCTTCTTTAGCGAATTCTACATCGTCAGTTTCTCTTGCTAGCTCGATGACTTCATCAAGGCTTTCTGAGCGTGTGCAGAGGTCTAAAAAGGGGTGGAGTCTACCTTTGACGAGGTTGGCTTTTTCTACCGTTTTTTGTGCTTTTTCTGGAGAGTTCCAAAAGTCAGGGTCCGCCATGGTGTTTTCATAGACTTTGAGTTGCTGCTTTAGCTCTTCAACGTCAAAGATACCTCCTGAGTTCGGACAGGCGGCTCTTTAGCGTGCCAGTGTCCAGCGCCAGGAGGTCAGCGGTGTTTTGTTCACTCATACGGGGCGATTGATAGCGTGATTTTGGCGGATTGGAACGCTGAATCTTGAAGAAATTCATTTCCCTGATGACGTAGGGCCTTTTTCGTGGTTTTCTGTGCTTACAGCATAATGGAAAAATCCACCGGTATTATCACCCGTCTTACTAAGCTGACGGAAACTAGCTTGATAGTACATTGGTGTACTTTCGAGCATGGGCTGATCAAAACGGTAGCTAAAGGGGCCCGCAGATCTAAAAGTGCCTTTGCTGGTAAGGTGGATTTATTTTTTGAAGCAGAGATGATCTGGGTAGAAAGCCGTAGTGGTGAGCTACATACTCTTAGGGAGCTGAGTGTGGTAAATTACCGAGAGGGGCTTAGAAAACGTTATGTGGATACTGTGGTGGCCTCTTATTTCAGCGAGTTATTAGCGCATGTAACAGAGACAGGGCACCCAGTGCCTGAGTTATTTGATCTACTTAAGCGGGGCTTAGGCTATTTGGAGGATTCTGGTGCTGATAAACGGGCGGTTCTTCACTATGAGAGTGAGTTAGCGAGATTATTAGGTGTAGCTCATAGCCGGACTAGTGCGGCTATGGCCATTGAGCAGGCTTTTGGGAGTTTGCCGCGTGCTCGTAGTGCCTGTTTGCAGACTATAGGTGGCTAATTGGAGATTTTACTGGTAATAGAGAGAAGCATGGTGCAAATTTTAAATCTAAGATTTAACTTAATCGTAATTTACCTTATTTAAATAATTAATCATGGAATCAGGAACTTCTAATTTACTTAATATACTTCAGGCCAGAGTCAAAAAGCTTTGTGAAGAAGGGAACTGGAACGAAGCCATGCATACTGCTAAAGCGGGATTAGACCAGGCCAGAGCTAAGCTTTCCGATGATCAGGAGAGTATTGAAGCGCTTTCTTTAGCTTTAGAAGTAAATGGAGATTTTCTCAGGCAGTATGGAAATTTAGAGGATGCGCGTCTGGCGTATCTAGAGTCTCTTGAGGTTATCACTGGGGCAGAAGAGCCGCACTTTGAGCAGCGTGGGCGCATCAGCGCTAGTATAGCTGTAATATACGATAGTGATGGTAACGAGGATGAGGCTATCCATTTCTATGAAGCTGGTATTAAACTCTTTGAGAGTATGGATCCACCATCCCTTCTTGATGTAGCGGACCTTTGTAATAATCTGGCTTATATTTATAAAAGCAGAGGTGATTTCGACTCTGCAGAGACGCTTTATTTGAAGGCTCTTGAGATTAGCCATGCGCATCTTGGAGAGAATGATGAGGAAACAGCGGCTATTTGTAACAACGTAGGTGCTCTTTATCTTGCTGCGGAGTGTTATGAGCAAGCACGAGGAATGCAGATGATGGCGCTCGAAGCACGCCGTAAAACTTTTGGTGATCAACACTTAGAGACAGCTCAATCTCACGCTAATCTAGCGTTGGCTCTCTGTGAAACTGGTGAGGGCAAGGATGCAAAAACACATTTTGAAGATGCTCTCACTATCTATGAAAGCCAGCTGAAAGATGCGCCAATGGATTACGCAACGGTGTCTACTAACTATGCAGAATTCCTCCGTAACTCTGGTGATGAGAAGGCTGCAGTGGCTATTGAAAAGCGTGCAGGAAAGAAACTTAGGAAAATCTCATAAGCTCTTTTCCCCCTTCGGTTCCTCTAGTTCTAATGGGTTTAGAGATGAGTGGGGAATGGCTTGTTCATGAGCCATTTCTTGATTAATTCATCGTCATTGGTTAGGCATCCAATAACGCGGTAGTTAGATTTTTCTATGGCGCGGGCGTTCTGTTGAGATTCATCAACTACTCTTTTATGGACTCCGCCTGAGTGAATGAACTTTAGTCCATCGCTATTATGGACGAGAAATCCTACGTGTTTATCTAATCCGATGATATAAATCCCATGAGCTTTGTTTCTAACAAGGTGCATGTAGTCTGTAAATTTAGTAGCTGTTTTAATATGCAGGCTCTTACGTGGTAAAAATGTAAGAATGATATTCTGTGAGGGCTGTTGGGCTAGGCGTATGCGCTGCACATCAAAGCCAGTATCTTGCATGATGGTGGAGACAAAGTATCCGCAGGCTATTTTCCCTCCTCCTGGCACAGATGCTATGCCATTAAAGTCCCACGGTGTGCCGAGCCAACAGCGCATGAGGGCTGGCATGGTGAGCTCTAGTAATGCTTTGGCACTGGTAATGACTTGCCGGCGCTGAGCTTCAGTTTCTGCTTTGCGGTATTCTTGAGCGAGTTTGTTTCTATGAAGTTGAATATCCTCAATGAGAACAGCATACGTCTCCGGATCAGGGATGGGTGCTGGGGTTTGGTTTTCCTTAGATTTGATCTGTAATATTGAGGGTGGGCTTTTAATTAGCCATGTAGCGCTGAGCGCGAGTAGGGTAAATAGCCCGAGAGTGATTAGAAGTGAACGCATGTGTATGTGTGCGTTAGGCATTCATGAGGGCTTCGATGTCATCTGCTTCGATGGGGATATTAGCCATGAGGTCTATGTTGCCGCTTTTTTGAATTAGCACGTCATTTTCAAGTCTTATACCTAAGTCTTCCTCTGGGATGTAGATGCCAGGCTCAATGGTGAAGACCATACCTTCAGTGACTGGTTCATAGGCTGTGGAGACGTCATGAACATCAAGGCCTAGATGATGAGATGTACCGTGCATAAAGTATTTTTTGACTAAGGGCTTAGTGTCACCTTGAGCCTTAGCTTCCTCTGCTCCTATTAGGCCGAGCTTGATCAGTTCTATTTCCATAAACTCTAATACTTGCTGCTGGTATTCTGGTAGGTAGATACCGGGGCTGAGGATGTTATTCGCTTTACGTAAAACGGTGAGCACGGAGTTATAAACTGCACGCTGGCGTTCTGTAAATTCCCCATTCACAGGGATGGTACGAGTCATATCCGCATTCCAGTTACCATATTCGGCGGCTACATCCATCAGTAGCATATCACCATCTGCACAGATATTTTTATTTTCTAGGTAATGGAGGATACATGCGTTTTTACCACTGCCGATGATGGGGCTGTAGGCAAAGCCTCTGGATTTATTAGTGAGAAATTCATGCATATACTCAGCCTCTACTTCCCATTCCCCTACACCAGGTTTTACAAATTCTAGTATTCTACGGAAGCCCGACTCGGTAATATCACAGGCTTTTTGTAGCATTTTTACCTCTTCAGCTGATTTGATCATGCGGAGCTCATGCATGAGAGGTGCGAGACGTTCATAGCGATGTAGTGGGTATTGGTGCTGACACTTTTTGATAAATCGGGCATCGCGAGTTTCGACTGATGTTTCCGCGCGTAGGTGTTCGTTAGTATTTAAATAGAGGTGTTGGGCTTGTTGGACTAGTCTATGGAATAGAGAGTCAAAGGCGCTTAGCCATTGGATATTGTCGATGCCTGATAGAGTTTTGGCTTTTTCTTTGGTGAGTTTTGCACCTTCCCAGATTGCTAGGGTGTCATTGGTTTCCCTGACAAAGAGGATCTCGCGTTCTTTTCTATCTTTGGCGTCTGGAAATATAACGAGGATACTCTCTTCTTGATCGATACCACTGAGGTAGTAGAGGTCTGTATTTTGTTTGAGAAGCATGGTGCCGTCCGCATTGGTCGGCATTATATCGTTAGAGTGTAAGACTCCTATGCTATTGGGCTTCAGCTGCTTTACTAGGCGGGCACGATTATCGACAAAAAGTTGTGTTGGAGCAGGCTTATATCTCATATGGGCGATCATGCCTGTTGTAAAAGCATTACGGCAATCACAAAGAGCTTCAGAGTTAGGTTAATTTCCCGCCCCAACCTAATTTTTGACGTAGTGTGGCGTAGAAGTTTTGCCCTTCTAGGCTAAGGAGGTGCAGTGCGTTTCCTGCCCGCTCCACACGGATACGGGAGCCATGTTCAATCTCTACTACTTCACGTCCATCTGCGGTGAAGAGCATAGGGCACTCAGCGTCTGCAGCTGGGGCTAGCTCTACGATGGAGGTGTCTGAGATAACGAGAGATCGATTACTCAAGCTATGTGGGCAAATGGGGGTAATGACAAAGACCTCGGCATTAGGGGCTATAAGCGGGCCTCCCGCAGAGAGTGAGTATGCGGTAGAGCCTGTGGTGGTGGCTACAATGAGCCCGTCCGCGCGGTAGTGGTTTAGTAGCATGCCATCCACCCATGCGTCTAGCGAGACTAGGCGGCCGGTTTGACCTCGTGCCAGGGTTATTTCATTAAGGAGGCGAAAGCTCTGCTCGCTACCATCATCAGCGATGACGGTGGCTTGGAGCTGCATGCGCGGGATGACGGTGTAATTTTTTTGTATTATAGCTTGGACTAAGATGTCTAACTCATTGTCTTTACAGGTAGTTAGAAAGCCTAATGTGCCGATGTTGATGCCCGCTACAGGGATGTTTGCTGGACCTATTCGGTTAGCGGCATTTAACATAGTGCCGTCGCCTCCGAGGACGGCTACTAGATCACATGTGTCAGCAAAAGTAGATGCCTTCACTCCGCCTGTGGCAGATATGATATCTGCAGTGGCGTGCTCGAGTACTGGGATGATGTTTTCTTTTTCCAGACAGGAGCATAGTTCGAGTAGAGTTTTTCTAGCGCCGGATTTGTTAGGGTTTGCAATGATTCCTACTTTCACGAGGCAAGGTTGAGCTGTTTTAAATTAAAGATACAGTAGAAAGATGTGATTCCTTTATTATTGGGAGTAAGGATACTCTTCTGGCTTGTGGTATTAGATCATTTCGGGTAGTGATATAATTTGAAATAAGTTGCTGTATGGCTATAGCGACTCTTAATTGCCTATTTATTATGAAATACAGATCCTCAATACATTTACTGTTAATGACATGCTCAGCTTTATTAGTTTCCTGTGATAAGATAAGTGAAATAACCGAGGAGATAAGAGCAGAGGCTAAGGTATTATTCAACAAGGGGGAAGAGGCTACAGGGACTTCTTTATCTGATGAGGAACTTGCGAAGTCTGATGCGGCTGTTGCTAGCTATTTAGATCTGCTGGATAAGGTGCCTTTGGCTATGGCAAAGGTGATCAACGAGGAGACTGCCCTGATTGCGCGCAGGGAGATTGAGCAGGTAGCACGCGAGATTAGCCATTTAGGAATGGTCTTAATAGATACTGGTGGAGAAAATACTGAGGGTGAAGCAAGCTCAAGCCCAGCTAACGCAAATAGCACGGCCTTTCGCTGGCATGTTACAGAGGAGAATAAACAGGGGTACCAAGATAGGGCTAGTCAGCTAGCTCGGCGTATTCAGCTGCAGTTAGGACGGATTGAGAGGATTACAAAGCAATCAGCTATCGCCTTTGATCTAGTAAAAGATGCGATTACTATCTTAACCGCAGTTGAGAATGGAGGGCCAGTTCCAGGTGAGCATGCGGAAAAAATCCTTAAACCCATGCCCAAAGATTGGCTGCCTCCTGGGGTTACAAGAGGTTAGAGGAGCTTATTCCTTTACGAATTTTATGGTAAGCGAGGAAAGTAAGCGATTGACCCTCACTCCATGAGTGTCTAGCGTCCGCCGCCCTAGATTATGAGTGCGGATGAGTCCAAAAAAAAGCCCGATTATAAGGGCACCCTGAGCCTGCCTGAAACGAGTTTCCCAATGCGAGGAGACTTGGTCAAGAACGAGCCTAAGCGCCTGGAAGGCTGGAACGATGGTGACCTGTATCAGAGAATTCAGCAGCGGCGGAAGGATGAGGGAGCCCCTAGGTTTCTACTCCATGATGGCCCTCCATTTGCCAATGGAGATGTGCATATGGGGACGGCACTAAATAAGGTGCTTAAGGATCTGGTGCTTAAGTCAAAGACAATGGCTGGATTTGAAACTCCTTATATCCCAGGCTGGGATTGTCATGGTCTGCCAATCGAGTTCAAGGTAATGCAGGATGCCCGTGATGAGGAGCCAGCGGAAATTCGCCGCCGTTGTGAGGAGTTTGCTCGTGGCTGGATAGATACTCAGAAGGCATCTTTCAGGCGCTTAGGTGTTCTTGGTGATTGGGAAAACCCTTACCTGACTTTAGATCCTGCCTATGAGTCAGATATCATCCGTACTTTCGCTACAATGGTGGAGAAGGGCTTGGTCTACCAGTCTCAGAAACCTGTACAGTGGTCGTATGGTGCTAAAACTGCTCTTGCTGAGGCAGAGGTGGAATATCAGGATAAAAAGTCTATTGCGATTTTTGTAAAATTTCCTGTAGCGGATAGCTCTGGTGGCAAAGCTGATTTACCAACAGATACCGCTTTTGCAATCTGGACTACTACGCCATGGACGCTACCTGCTAATCTGGGTATAGCTGTAAATGAACGTCTCACTTATGTAGTGGGTAGATTCACTAAGGAGGAAACTTCTGATCAGAATATTATTGTGGTAAGGGAGCTGTTAGAAGAGTTTCAGCAGAAGACAGGCCTCGTATTAGCTGAAGAGCTAGCTGAGATTTCTGGTGCTGATCTGGAGGGGATGCAGGCACAGCACCCATTCCTAGACCGGCAATCGAAAGTAATCCTAGCCCCGTTTGTCACTACGGAGACAGGTACCGGTGCCGTGCACATAGCACCTGGTCACGGTGCTGATGACTACTCTGCAGGTATGCAGAATGGATTAGCTGTGCTTTCACCTGTGGATGATGACGGGCGCTTCACTGAGGAAGTAGGCGTGCCAGAGCTTGTCGGCCTGCATGTGATGGAGAAAAACGAGGGTAATATCGGTGTATTAAGGCTTTTAGCCGCTAACGGAACCTTACTGGGTAAGGAGAACTACGCCCACTCTTACCCTCACTGCTGGCGCTCTAAGACGCCGATTATTTTCCGAGCTGTAGAGCAGTTCTTTATCTCCGTGGATGACCTCCGTAAGAAGGCACTCGAAGAGATTGATAATACCACCTGGCTTCCAGCCTGGGGTAGAAATAGAATTTTTGGTACTGTGGAGGCTCGTCCTGACTGGTGTATCTCCCGTCAGCGGACTTGGGGGGTGCCATTACCGGTATTTTTTGATGCAGAGGGTAAAGTGATACTTGATGCAGAAATCTCACGTAAGGTGGCTGACCTTGTGGAAAAAGAGGGCACAAATATCTGGTTTGAGCTTTCTGATGCAGAGCTTGCAGCTCGCTTAGGGCTCCCAGAAGGCTGTACTAAGTGTAGAGATACCCTTGATGTGTGGATTGACTCCGGGAGTTCACACGTAGCGGTGATGGACCGCCATCCAGAGCTTTCATGTCCGGCTGATCTTTACCTCGAAGCTACTGATCAGCACCGAGGCTGGTTTCAGAGTAGTCTTATGCTAAGCGTAGCAGTGCGTGATGTAGCGCCATATAAGGCCGTTCTTACCCATGGTTTTGTCGTTGATAAGGATGGGGGGAAAATTTCTAAATCTGCAGCAAAGGCCAAAGGAAAGCCTACTGATGCTGCCCATTTCTATAATAAATATGGAGCTGATATTGTGCGTCTCTGGGTATCCTCCGTAGACTGGCAAACAGAAGTTCCATTTGGCGAGGACCTATTTAAGCAAATAGCTGATCCTTACCGTAGGCTAAGAAATACGCTCAGAATTTTATTAGGCAATATCAATGGTTTTGATAGCGCTACACAGGCTGTGCCAAAGGCAGATATGGGTGTACTAGATCGCTGGGTGCTGGAGCGCCTCAATGAGGTGATTACTGAGTGCCGTAGTGGCTTTGAGACATACCAGTTCCGTAAGGTATTTAATCAGATTAATCAGTTTTGTGCTAATGAACTCAGTGCACTCTATATTGATATCACTAAGGATAGAATGTACTGTGATGTTAAGAGTTCTACTCGCCGCTTAGCCGCACAGACGGTTATGCAGCGTGTTTTTGATGCTATTGTCCGCCTTATGGCACCAGTTCTTGCCTTTACAGCAGATGAGGCATGGGAGCATGCAGGCTATGAGGGGAGTGTACATGAACAGGATTTTCCAGAGGTAGATCCAGAGTTTACCCCTGGTGAAGCTATCGAGCAAGTTACTAGTTTGTTAGAAATAAGGGCTGTCATTCAGGCTGCAATAGAGGAGCAGGTGCAGGCTAAGGCATTTAATAAAAATAATGAGGCGGACGTGACCCTTACATTACCATCTGACCATGCTTGTATGGACCTACTGAAAGATCGTGATTTTGTGACTGAATTCTTTATTTTATCTAAGCTTTATGTTGAGCATGGAGACGAGGTGAAAGCGGTAGCAGCTGCTACAGATTATGTGATGTGCCCGCGCTGCCGCCGTTATGAGCCACTTGTGAGCGATGTATGTCAGCGTTGTAGTGAAGTAGTTTAAGGTGATTAATTAAGATTATGACTACCGCACCATCCAAAGCCAGTATCATCAGATTACTTTTGATGATTACACTACCGCTGTATATCTTAGATCAACTTAGCAAGTGGTGGATAGTGATGAACTTTAAACTCCCTTTCATCGTTGTTGATGGGCAGAAGTATGGTGTGCCTGAGGATACCCGGCCTATCCTTGAGGGGTTTTTTAATCTCGTAAGGCGCCATAATCAGGGCGTTGCATTTGGTATTGGCAACGGGACTACGTGGGCTCCTGTGGTCTTTCTTTTTGTGCTAGTTATTGCACTGGGAGCCATTTTATATTTTTGGAACAAAGGGGCTTTTTCTGGTCCTGCTCGGTGGTCCGCACCGTTACTGATTTCTGGTATTTTAGGTAATTTAACTGACCGGTTGTTCCAAGGTTTCTGGCTCGAGCCATATAAGAATTTCTCGTTCTTTGAGCGTTTAGGGGAAGGGTATGTGGTGGACTTTCTTGATTTTAAACTCCCTGGGTTTGATAAGATTATGCCTTCTAGCGGCGGTCACTGGCCGGCATTTAATGTGGCGGATAGCTGCATCAGTGTTGCAGCAGTTTTACTATTATTGACTGCTGTGATTGAGGGGCGGAATGAATACCGTGAAAAAAAGAGTAAAGAGAGTTAACGGCTCGTTTAATTTGTTTCTTTTTTAGCGCGCGGCTCCTTATTCCCAGGACCGGGTAGGAATGCAAAAATACCATAGGCTATGGGGTATGCGAGGATACTCAAAATCACACCCATTACGAGAAAGCCCACGGTAAAGCTGCCTAGGTTAAGAGTAGTCTTAAACACAGTTCTCTCGACATCGATAAATGAGGGGATATTCAAATTTGTAGTTTCCCTTACCCAGCCGCCTAGTTTTTCTTGAGCTAACCAAATAGCAACTTGGGTAAATGGATTACTCACCCAGCACGCTGCCATGGCTATGGGGATATTCACCCGTGCACGCATACTTGAGAGTGCTGCGAAGATCATCTGAAAAGGGACGGGGAGCATGGCGCAAAATAGACCAATAGACAGCCCTCCAGCTACGGTATTCCTAGATGGAGTCCATAGATACCGGTCAAAAATAGGCTTTGTTAGTGCGACTAGCCAAGGCCTCTTACGAATACGTGGGTGCCTCAGGTATCTATAGGCCTTACGGACCATACGGAGATACTTACGTTTGATATTTGGATAGCCGAGAGACATAGAGGTGGCGTAAGAGATAGCTGGGTGAAATGCAGCATACGTTTCCTACAAGGATAGGTAAAAGTGGACTGCCTTAGTGTTTTTTCAACTCGAAAACAGAGAATAAAGTTTAAACGCGGTAGCTATGTCGGGGGGGGGCTCTGGAGAGAGTACAAAAAAAACCCGCTACTGAAGACAGAAGCGGGTTTTATAAAAGTAGTTTAAATTACCATCTAACTGGTAGCTTGAAATTTACCACTTAGTTGTGCGAACGTGGTAGAAGTTCTCAGCACCTAGTGTTGGAGGGAACTCAGAGAGTCCATCACTTGGGTTCATCTCGATGCGGTTGTCTGCACCACAGCGCTCGTAAGGTGGCTTAAATGTGCCTTTGTAAGTAGGGCAATGGAAGGTGAATAGCTCGTAGAAGCCGTAGCCCATACGTTTGAATGCACGGCGGCTGCCGTCTACGATACCATAGGAATACTTAGCATTACGTCCGTAAGCGTCATTTTTACGAACCATTTGCTCTGGGAGTTCCGAGAATCCGTAGAGGATATTGCTGATAGCACGTCCTAGTTTACGTGTGGATGTATAAGTGGATCCAGGAGGGGCCTGAATGTCTGCCATAACACCAGTAGCGGTGCAAATGAGAGCTGCTGCGATCGTGAGTGCTTTTTTCATCGTGTTGATACATTGAGTGCCATTAGCTTAGCTGGCAATGGAAAAATAGATTTTTTCGTGATCGAGGCGATTTTGCCATGAAATGACGTCCTTACTTTGGGTTTAGACGTGTGATTTGCAGAGGGAAAGTGCTCCTGGCTGGGTTACTGCAGCCTGAGGAGCTAGGGTGTGACGTGATTTTATCTGGTATTTAGACTCTACTACCCTGATGGATAGCTGTTCACTCTGTGATTATAATATAAAAAACCCACCGCTGCTGATGGGCAGTGGCGGGTGTGAGAGTATTTTGAGGCTTGTGTTGGATAGCCTGTTGCCGTTAGCGGATTCGCTTCTTTAAGTGGCCTTTAGCCTTGGTGGCTATGTCTATGACTTTATCGTCTTCGTCATCGAGGTAAGGCGTAAGAATATCCATGGCCCATTGCTCCTTTTGGTTTGCCATGCCTTGGATGATTTTCAGTTTTTCATACTGAGTTTTAGTAACGTCAGATAGTGCTTGCCAGTGCTTTGCTGCATCACTGAGTTTTTTCTTACGTGGCTGCCGTAGAAAAGAAATGGCAGCATCAAATGACCTTTTACGTAGTGTATCGCTCTCGACATTGTCCACAAACTCTATGAGTGTGCTAATTTCGGAATCGTCTGACCATTTGCTTAGTGAGGTAATGGCAGCGCTTTGTATGACTTCATCATCAGATGATAGTGCGGAGTTTACTATCTGAGATGCTTTATCTCCTCCGACTGTGCCTACAAGGCGTAGGATGGTGTATTTAGCTTCGTCTGTGAGGGCAGATTCGTATGCATTGATAATAGGTTGGCTGAATAGTTTTTTATTTTCTGATTCACCTATAATTGCAGCAGTCGCGATTTCTGCAGCATTCCGTATAGGTGCAGAATCTGTATCTTTTATCAGGCTCAAGAAGTCATTAATAAAACTATCTGCAGATGTCCCAATAGCGGAGGCTCTGGCAGCATCAATGGCTGCTGCTGCGGATTTGGTTTCCGACGATGATTTGGCAAATTCAAGTAATGGAGCGATGTTCGAAGGGGCTTTTCGCCGTCTGATTACTGTAGTGATAATACCTTCACGAATGTCCTCAGAGCATTTTGCAGAGATGGTATGATTGGTAATTTTAGTATTAGCGTCATAGTCACCTTCAGGTTCTGCAAAGATTAGCACTGCGAGGACAAGATTACGTTGGTTATTACTTTCAGCTGATGTGGCACGTGCTAGAACTCCGTCTAGCTCCTTTTCAGTGAGGCTAATACCATTGCTGAGTTTATTATCTTTTTCTAGAGCTTTAGCTTCTAGCATTATTTCATTCACTAAGTGTGTTTCACTTCGGTTACCCGAGATACCGAATACCACAATGGCAGTGATGATAACGGCTACAGAGAGGACACTAATAATTACCCATTTAACTCCATTAGACATGCCCGGTTTTTGAGGGGTAGGGGGGAGCTCTTCTTGGGCTTGAGAGTTTGGTGCGGTGTGAGCTTCAGCTTGTGTAGTTACAGATGTAGCTTCTGAATGAGTGGGCGCGGCTACAGCTGGCGGTGTAGTTAACTGAGCTGTTACTGCGGGAGTAGTGGTGGCGGCAGTGGCAATGGGAGCTGGGCTTACTGGAGCAGGAGTAACTGGAGCTGTGCTAACTGGAGCTGGGATAGCTGCGGTTACGGGGGCGGTGGTAATGGGTGCGCTGACTTGCTGACTAGCAGTTAGTTCTTCGGCTGTCTGCTGCGCCTGTGTATGCGGGCTGAGTTTCCCTGAGCTGTCTTGTGGTGGTGCAATGGGTTGAGGCGCTGTGACGGGGTTTACTGCGTTTACTTCTTGGGCTGATGTAGCCGCTTGCATAGGGGTAGCTGCCTGGGCAGGGCTAGGGCTAGATGGCGCAGTGTTGGCAGCAGGGAGCGTTGGGAATAGAAGTTTAGAGGAGCTTGCTGCTGGTTTGAGAATTTCAGGAGCAGTTAGAGATACTGGTTGAGTAGATTGCTTATCGAGCACTAAGAAGCGTTCCAAAGCAGTGCGTGCATCTACAGGTCTATCATCCATATTACGTTCAATATGCCACATAATCCAGTCTGCGCCCCATCTAGGGATATCTGGACGTAGTTCATGTAGAGGAGTTACGTGATGTTGGAGGTGGCTGGCCATTACTGCTGCAGCGGTATCTCCATTGAACGGGTAGATACCTGTCAGTGCATAGTAGTAGAGGGCTCCAAGTGCATACATGTCTGTGCGTTTATCTAATGGTATGCGCTCAAATTGTTCAGGAGCCATAAAGAAAATAGAACCAAAAACAGCGTCACCATGGTCTATCGTTTGTAACGATGGTGCAGAGGAGAATTTGGCCAGACCAAAGTCCACAATCTTTACCTGAAATTTGCCTGAAGGTAGCCAACAAACCATGACGTTACTGGGCTTTAGGTCACGGTGAACGAGGTCAAGGTCTTGTGCCGCGATGAGGGCTTCTTGACTCTGAAGGGCGATTTCACTTAGGTCAGCCCAAGTAAGGGTGCCTCGCTCGACCATTTCATCGAGTGTTTTACCATGGATTAACTCCATGACAACGTAGGGGCCTTCATGGTCTACGCCGGCGTCATAGACAGTAACAATGTGCGGGTGCTGTACGGATGAGAGAGCAGTGGCCTCTTTGAGGAGCTGTTTGGTAGCATCTTCTTGGCTAGCGGAGTCCTCTTCAGCAAGTACGCGCTTGATTGCTACTTCACGGTTTAGCTGGGTGTCGAGTGCCTTATAGACAGCACCTACTCCACCTTGCCCTAACTTTTCTTTGATCTCGTAGCGTTCAGCGCTCATAATATATTTTGGTAGTCTCTGCAAAATCGGCCTTGGTGCAATGCTGAATTTCGCTAATTCACGGGCTAAGTTTATTTACGATGAAACGTGTTAATATTGATGTTGTAATGGGTGTTAAGTTTAAGTTGCGTAGGTTGTGACGCTAGGTGATAATTTGGCATAATGAGCGATAAGAAAGATAAGGATCTACCTGATCCAGATGAGCTGCAGAAGATGATTCACGATATGTTTGACAAACTCGGTGGTGGCGCAGCAATACCTTTACCTGGCTTTGCAGAGGGCGAGTCGACTACGGAGGATAAAGGCTCTGAGGGAACGTCAATGGATATTGACCGGGCAGATGCTATTTTTGATTTTAACTATAAGCCACGGGAGATTAAATCTTACTTGGATCGCTTTGTAATTCGTCAGGATGAGGCAAAAAAGGCGCTGTCGATAGCTGTTTGTGATCACTATAATCATGCTAAATACATGCGCGGGCTTGAGCGTGAGCACGGTAAGCTTCCAGAGGGGATAGAGTATCAAAAGCAGAACGTAATTGTGGTGGGGCCTACTGGTGTAGGTAAGACCTATCTGATCAAACATATAGCAGAGATGATAGGTGTGCCCTTTGTTAAGGCAGATGCGACTAAGTTCTCTGAGACTGGCTACGTGGGGGGGGATGTGGATGATCTTGTGAGGGAGCTGATACAAAAGGCCGATGGTGATGTAGAACTGGCGGAGTATGGGATAGTTTATATTGATGAAATTGATAAACTGGCTGGTTCTGGTGGTAGCATGGGGCGTGATGTGAGCGGGCGTGGTGTGCAGACTACATTGCTAAAGCTTATGGAGGAGACTGAGGTGGCGACACGGAACCCTAATGATATGAAGGGGCAGATGATGGCAATGATGGATTTTCAGAAAGGAAAAGAGGCTGGAAAGGATACCATCAATACACGACATATTTTATTTATTGTTAGTGGTGCTTTTTCTGGATTGGAGAAGGTGATTGAGCGTCGTCTCCGAAGTGGGCAAATAGGCTTTGGTGCAGAGGTGGTAGATCCTAACTCTGTGGAGCTTTTTAATGCAGCGAGCACCCAAGATTATATAGATTTTGGGTTCGAGGCCGAATTTATAGGCCGTCTGCCCGTACGTGTAATTTGTGATAAATTAGAGGCGGAGGATTTTGTGAATATCATGAAAAACTCTGAGGGTAGTTTGCTTAAACAGTATCAACGTGAGTTTGCAGCCTACGGTATTCAGGCGAAGTTTGAGGACTCTGCGATCAAGTGTATCGCCGAGCGGGCGGAGGCTGAGAATACGGGGGCACGTGCTTTGATGACAGTTTGTGAGGGAGTGCTGAGAGATTTTAAATTTGAGCTTCCGGGGACTGCCGTTAGTGAATTGAGTATTGATGCTGAATTGATTGATCAGAGTGAAAAGGTATTAGCTAAATACCGTGAGATTGGTCAGCGAGTGGATGTTTTAAAGGCGCGCGAGGAGGCTGACCTTTACTGTCGTGAGTTTCACGAGATGCATGATATTCAGATTGAATTAACGGATGAGGCAGTGAACCAGTTAGGCGCGGAGGCGGCGTTAGAGGCTAGAAGTGTGCTTCAGATCAGTCAGCAAAGGTTTAAGGATCTTCAGTTTGGGCTGAAGCTTATTCAGAAAAATACGGGGCAAGGAGAGTTTGAGCTGGGGGTGAATGCAGTGGAAGATGCTGACAAGTTCTTGAGTGAGCGCGTAGTTCAGTCATATACTGATGCCGCAGCCGCGAAGCTAGCAGCTGACAAGGATTAATCATCTGTGGAGTAAAATGAAGTAGACTTTCTAAGTTGGTTTTTTTACTCCGTGTGCGGACTATACCTATGATCGAAAATCAATACAGACGACCAGCTCAACCTCCACAAGGTAGGGTGGATAGTTCAGCGCTGTTATGCGGTGGGCTGGGCCTGCTTCTCTCTGGCTTGCTGTATTGGTTAGGTTTATTAGGTAAGGGGGATTTGAAAATATTGGATCTTTTTGGGGGGGCTGTGTTTCGTGAGGTAGTTCCCAGCGTGCTTGATACTCCGGCGTTGGTGGTTATAACGGCGCTGTGTTGTTTTGGTTTGGCTTTGGCTATGCTGGATTCTTGCGGTGTCTGGCGTAAGCTGGTACTAGGGGTGACTTTAATGGTGCTGGTATTAGCACTGGTGCCTACTCTCGCCGTTTGGAATATTTATTTTGCTCCTATGATGAGTCTGGTCGGTATTTTTTGGACGTGGTTTGCAGGTGTAATTTATGCCAGTCATTATCAAATGCCTTGTGATATTCCGGTTGAGAGTGTTGCGGTGGTTGAGTCTGCGGTAACTGGTTTGGAGGTGTTTGATGAGATGCCGCTTGCTGGCTCTGAGTCAGTGGTGGCTAGTCCGGAGATTTTGGATGTATTGGATGAGATGCCATTAGGTGTAGCAGAGGTAAAAGAGGTAGAAAAAATCGAGGTAAAGCAAATGTCAGATGTAGATGCAAAATATAAACCCAAGGAGTAATTGAGATATGGCTAGAGCTGATTATCCCCAACCAGTGGTGGAACTTATAACGGAGTTAAAGAGGTTGCCTGGTATTGGTCCTAGGGGGGCGGAGCGTGTTGCGGTCTGGCTTCTTCAGAGTGCAAAGGCAAACCCTGAAGAACTCTCTGAGAGTCTACTGGCCGCTAAAAATCAGGTGCGGTCCTGCGGTTTATGCGGTTTTTTTGCTACTGATGAGGGGTGTAGTATCTGTGACGATTCTGGAAGAGATCCACAAACACTATGTGTGGTGGAGCAGGCTACGGACGTATTACCACTGGAGAGATCTGGTGCCTTTAGTGGCTTTTACCATTGTCTAGGAGGGAAACTTTCTCCTCTGGATCACATCGGGCCAGAGGAGCTACGCATTGCACCATTACTTCAGCGTGTGGAAAAACTACCAGGTGTAGAAGTTATTCTAGCACTTGGGGCTGATGTGGAGGGTGAAGCGACGGCTAATTATTTAGCTGAAGCTCTTGCCGCTCGTGACTGTAAGATCACACGTATTGCACAGGGGTTACCAGCAGGTGGTGGGTTGGACCATGCAGATGATCTTACGCTGCTGCGTGCGATGCAGGGGCGGCGTTAGGTCACGGTGGATTTTTTTAGCTATGGAGTAAACAATCTATAGATGATGCCATCTGTAGATGGTGTTAATCTTTAGCTGCCTTGGGGTCTAGAGCATCTCTGAGGCCATCTCCGAGGAAGTTCAGAGCGAGTAGGGTGAGTGAGAAAATAAGAGAGGGGATTAGGAGTAAGCGTGGCTGCGTTTCCATGTAATTAGCCCCTTCTTGGAGTAGTATTCCCCATGAGCTGTTAGGTGACTGTACTCCGAGACCGAGGTATGAGAGTGTGGCTTCTGCGAGGATGAAGCCGGGTACGGTAAGTGTGGCGTAGACGATAATAGGGCCCAGCATATTAGGGAATATGTGGCGCAGCATAATACTGTAGTGAGATAGACCAAGTGAGCGTGCAGCTTCAACGTATTCGAGTTTTTTTATGGAGAGTGCCTGTGCTCTGGTAATACGGGCGATAGTAAGCCAGCCGATGCTACCGATGGCTACAAAGAGTGGAATCAGGTTGGCAAACTTCAGTACTAACTCTGAATCCCAGCCCCATGAAGTAATGATGAATTCTGAGGCCTCTCTGGTGTAGGCTGAAAATAGTAGAGCGATAAGAATAACGATTACTAAGAATGGTAGACCATAGAGGATATCAACAATACGCATCATGAGATTATCTACACGCCCTCCTAGATAGCCTGAGATAGCCCCATAGGTGATGCCTATGATGCCTGCAATTGTGGTGGAGACAAGGCCTACAAGGATGGAAATCTGACCACCTAAGAGCAGGCGCGCTAAGAGGTCTCGGCCTACCTGGTCTGTTCCTAAGAAGTGTTCTCGTGACGGAGTAGCAAACTTGTTATCCAAGTTTTGATAGTTAGACGGTTTGAACCAATGTGTATTGTATTGGATAGTGTCGTTCTCTGTAGCACTTAAGTCAGCGTCATTAGGTGCTGTCCAGTCGCCAACGATAGGGACAAAAAAGCATGCGATGATGATAAGCAGGACAAAAAAGAGTGAGGCGGTAGCCATACTGTTTTTTCGTAAACGCATCCATGCATCGTGCCGGAGTGATGAGCCTTTAGTTGCCATTATTCGGTTAAATTAAGAAGGTTAGAATACGCTTTGGTTAATTGCTTTCGCGCAGGCGTGGGTTAATTGCTACCAGCGCGATATCAGCAGCAAGGTTGCCGATGACAATGAGTATACCCAGAACGATGACGACTCCTTGGAGTAGGAAGAAGTCTAGTTCTTTGGTGGCGTTTACAAAGTGCTGCCCCATGCCTGGCACTTGAAAGATTGTTTCTACGATGAATGATCCTGTCATTAGCATAGCAAATGCTGGGCCTACATAGGCAATGGCAGGGATGATACCTCCGCGCAGAGCGTGTTTAATAATAACTCTGAGTGCTGGTGCTCCTTTGGCTTTAGCCGTGCGAATGAAGTCTTGATTTAGGGTTTCTAGCATGCCGCCGCGCGTAATGCGTGCAAGATAGGCTGCTGTGGCTAAACCTAGCGTGAGGGAGGGGAGAAACCAGTCAAACGGTCCACCCCATCCTGCGACTTTTAGGAATGGGATGTTGGTGGCGATGTTTGATGCGAGTATGGGGGCTAATACAAAGGAGGGGACTGAAATGCCTAGCATAGCGAGAATCATCGTGCCGTAGTCGATGAATGAATTTTTTCTTAATGCGGATAAGATACCGGCGGGAACTCCTACTCCTATAGCGATAATTATACCTGCGAAACCGAGAATGGCAGAGGCTGGGAATGATGACTTGATGATCTTAGTAACTGGCTGCTCGCGAGTGATGGAGATACCCATATCTCCCTGGGCGAGTGTAGTTAGGTAGGCTTTAAATTGTATGATTTCAGACTCATTGAGTTTAAATCGTTTTTCGTTCTGCTCTTTGATGTGTGGCGGGAGTGCTTTATCTGAGGTGAATGGATCACCTGGCATCATACGTATAAGTATAAAGGTGAGGGTAAGTAATAGGAATACGACGATGCAGCCTTGGCATAGACGAGAGAGGATAGTGGAAAGCATGGTGGGAAAGGTTAGGCCTCAGGGACAGTTGCTATTTGTTCCAGTGAGATGAATTTGTATGGTTGGTTATTCAGGATGAGTGGATGCCAGCCCTTGAGGGATTGGTGCTTAAGGTAGCACTGAGTGTACCAGAAAATTGGGATGATGGGGGTTTCGCCTAGTAATACTTTTTCAGCATCCTCTAGAGTGCGGATTCTCTGTAATGGGTCCTCAGTGAGTTCAGCTTTAGTTAATTGGCGCTCGTATTCTTCACTGCTCCAGCCTGTACGGTTATTGCCGTCGCCTTTTTTCCACATGTCTAGGAAGGTAGTCGGGTCTGGATAGTCACCAATCCAGCCGCCAGTGCAGATGTCATAATCTAGATCTGACATAGCCTTCTGGTAGCTTTTCCACTCTGATTGGCGAATGTTGATAGTGATGCCTAGTGTCTTACGCCACATGTCTTGTAGTGCCTCGGCGATGACTTTGGAGCCTTCACGGTCGGTCGTTAGTAATGTGAGCTTTAGTTCGCTCGGGTTAATACCTGATTTAGCTAGATGCTCTTTAGCCAGTTCAGGGTCATAGAACATTTCTTTAGCCGCCTGATACTCACCCATGTTGGGCACGAGTCCAGTGGCCTGTTCTTGGCCACCTTGGAGAATGTTATCGATAATAGCCTGACTGTTAACAGCGTGTCCGAGAGCCTTTCTTAGATGTATGCTCTTGAGTTGAGGCTGGGTTACATTGAGACGGAGGAAGTTCGAGCCGAGATAGGTGTCTAACTTAGTGTTTTCAGGATATTTCTTTTTGGAGTAGCTGATGAGTTCGGGTGCCAGCGTATAGGTGGCGTGCAGCTGATTATTAAAAAACATACGGGCCTCAGTGTAGGCATTTGATATGGGGAGGAAATGGATGCCTTCTAGTTGCACGGTAGGGGAGTCCCAGTAGAGAGGGTTTTTAATGCATTCAATACGGTCAAATAGTACCCACTTGGAGAGGGTGAAGGCTCCGTTTGATACGAGGTTTCCTGCTTCCGTCCATTCGCCATTTTTGGCAACCATGCCGCCGTGCTTTTCTATGATGTGCTTGGGCACAGGATACCATGTGTAGTGCTTGGTGAGGTCTGGAAGAAAGGGTATGGGGGCACGCATGGTGATTTCCAGAGTGTGGCTATCAATGGCGCGAACGCCAACATTTGAGAAGTCCTTGGTTGTTCCCTTATTGAAGTCTTCAGCACCCTTAATATAGTAGAGCATGGATGCGTATTTGGCTCCAAATTTAGGGTGGAGAATACGCTCATAGGAATAAATAAAGTCTTGAGTGGTGACAGGGTTACCGTCTGACCATTTACCGTTAGGCTGAAGTTTAAATGTCCACACGGTGAAGTTATCATTGGGCGACCACGAGATTGCAGCTCCAGGGAGGTGTTCCCCATCATTAGACGGGTGTTGGCCACAGAGTCCTTCAAAGAGGGCTGTAATGATGTTAGACTCAAGTACGCCGGTGACTACTTGAGGGTCAAGGTCGGCCGGTTCACCTGAGTTCCCAATAATTAAGATGTTATCTTTGGTAGCTTCGTCCACGTGATTTTGCTTATCGCATGAGCTGAACAGGGAGCTCAGTATGGCGATAGTTAATAACGTGAAGGAGGAATGCATTCGGGTGAAAGTCATTGTTAAGGAAGTTGGCGATTTTTAGGGGAATGTGGAGCCTTTTTTTACGAGTTGAAGAATTTATCAAAAATAAAAGAGGGGCTTGCGTCTGGATAAAGGGTACCATATTAATTTTGTAGCTTCTGCATTGCGGAAGATTTATTTGTTCGATGAAAGCCTACTTTATTCGCAGACTGCTACTGGTGCCACCAACGTTATTGGGTATTACGCTGGTGGTGTTTCTTATCATGCGTCTTGCGCCGGGTGGTCCGTTGCAGAAAGAAATGCAGGCGGCTATGGCGTCAGGTGCTGAACAAGGTGGCGGTGGCTCGGCTCGTGATGAAGACCAGGGGACTATTCAACCAAGCCAGATTCTAGATGCTGAAGAGAAATTCGGCTATGATGTGGGTGTGTTTCATGCCTACTTGAGGTGGCTCGGTGTAGTTTCTAAGGAGACTTTACGGAGTAAGGCAGATTTCCCCAAGGGTGAGGATAAGGTTAACGTTCCTCTATCTGGGACTATTCATGAAGTTACTGTCACCAAAGTAGGTGAGATTATCTGGCCTGAGGGCGTGGATATCCCTAACAAGAAAAAGTGGCGTGCGCGTGTGATTACTCTGGAGGAGATCGAGCTGAGGTGGCGTAAGCGCACGAGGACTAAGAGTAATCCTGAAGGGCTCGATTTCCCTGATGAGTCTGTGCAACCACAGGCGGTAGTTTATACACCTCGATTTAGGGGGCTTGTTCAGCTAGATTTACAGAGGTCTGGTAAGTATAATGATAGAGTCTGGGATATGATGATGGCCAGGTTTCCCATTTCTCTTTTCTACGGTATCTTGAGTATGATCATCATCTACTCAGTTTGTCTGCCTCTTGGTATACTGAAGGCTATTAAACACCGCTCATTTCTGGATACTTTCTCCTCTGTGCTCGTGTTTAGTGGTTATGCTATCCCTGGCTATGTGCTAGGAGCTTTCCTGTTGTTGATTTTTGGCTTCCAGCTGGATTTACTACCTCAGATAGGCTTCGTGAGTGCAAATTTTGATAGTTTATCTGTGGGGGGTAAAGTGATTGATCTAGCGAGGCATGCGGTGATGCCTCTGGCTTGCTATCTGGTGGGTTCCTTTGCGTTTATGACGTTGATGATGAAAAATAATCTGATGGATAATTTAGCCGCAGACTATGTGAGGACGGCCACAGCTAAGGGCGTGCCTTACCGGAAGGCTGTCTTTAAGCATGCATTCCGTAATTCACTTATCCCTATTGCGACGACCTTTGGCCAGAATATCACGCTGATCATTGGTGGTAGCTTCTTGATTGAAAAGATCTTTGATATCAACGGTTTTGGCCTGATGCAGTTCACTGCGGTGCTAGATCGTGATGAAACTGTCATTCTTGGTGTTCTAGTAGTTGCGGCTACATTGCAGCTGATAGGAAATATTCTCTCAGATATCTGCGTTGCCTTGGTGGACCCACGTATCAGCTATAAGTAATTCCCCCGTTTTATTATGCTTCGTAAACTTAGTATTACCGTTATTCTACTTTCCGTTCTGGGGGTGGTCTCCCAAGTGATGGGTGGTGCCCTGCCGAGCTTACGCTGGTTTTTTGAGGTTAATGAAATTTTTGGCTATGCGGTGATGGCTTTAGCTTTCGCTGGAGGATTAATCCTGCTGTGTAGTGGTAAGGTGGATGTTGAGTGGAAGCCTATGACTCTCCGGAAGTTTCAGCGGTTTAGATCTATGCGCAGAGGTTATGTGTCATTCTTGCTATTGATCTTGCTTGTTGTCTTGGCAATGCTGGATCAAACGCTGGTAGGGAAACGTGCTTTAATAGTGAAGTATGAGGGTGATTTTTATTTCCCTGCATTTTCTCAAAAGCAGTACCCGGGAGATACATTTGGCCTAAGTGATAAGAGTGAGACGGATTACCGCACACTGAAGCTTGAGTGGAAGAAAGAGAGTGGCGATAACTGGCTTTTAATGCCTATCGTACCGTGGGATCCAGTTCTTGATTCTCAAGATCTACTCCGCAAGTCGCTTGTCCTTGATGAGGAGGGGGTTTATAAAATTGAGGGTGCTAATAAGCCGTATTCTGGTATTGCTTATACCTACTATCAGGAGAAACCGAGCCAGGTACATTCTGTAATTAAGTTCCGTAAGGGAAAGCAGTCGCTTAGGACGGAGGGCTTTAGCATAGCAGGCGAGCGCGCTGTAGTTCAGGAGTGGAAGGATGGGCAAAAGGTAGAGGAAACATTTTACGACGGAGTGGATCAGGAGGCTTATACTCAGGCCAAGGTTACGCCTATGGAAAAGACCCTTTATCCAGCATTGCCACCAAGTCTAGAGCACAAGCACTATCTTGGCACTAATAGCCAAGGGTGGGATATTTTAGCTACGCTCTTTGGTGGTTTTCAGGTGGTTCTTAAGGCAGCTACTATCTATCTTACAATGAGCTATGCTATCGGCCTAACCATGGGGTGCCTTATGGGGTATCTAGGAGGTAAGTTTGATATGATCACTCAGAGGTTAATCGAAATTCTGGCCAATATACCATTTCTCTTCGTGGTCATGATTATTAATAACCGTCTGGAGCCTGAAAACCGGACTATTGCCGTGATTGTGGGGATTATGTGTATCTTTTCGTGGATTGGTATGACCTATTATATGCGCACGGCAACATATCGTGAGAAGTCACGTGATTATGTGGCTGCGAGTAGGCTTCTGGGTGCAGGTGCTCCACGCATTATTTTCATGCATATCCTGCCTAATGCGATTTCTACGATTGTGACACTCATCCCATTTAGCTTTGCAGCTATTGCTACTTCGTTGACGGCACTTGATTTTATAGGCTTTGGCCTGCCTGAGCATTACCCTAGCTGGGGGCGAACACTGGGTGACGGTGTGGATAACCTTGATGATCCGTGGATTGTTTCCTCAGTGTTTGGTTGTATGGTAATTATTCTTCTACTAATTACATTTATTGGTGAGGCTATCCGTGAGGCATTTGACCCTAAAAAATTCACCTTCTATAAGTAATGGAACAGAACTTAAAATATACTTTCCGTATTACTCTCATGGTAATTTGCGCGCTCATGGTAGCGTGTAGTGAGGAGGATCAGTTTTCCTCGAGAGATAACTCTGATGAGGCAGCTTTATTTTACGAGCGCTATAATAAATCTAGCCGCGAAAAAACTCTGAAAGATATCGAGGAACTACAGGCAGCCCTAGCTAAGCCAGATGTTACGAAAGGGGACCGACTTGAAAAAGAGGGGAAACTTAAAAAACTACAAGTAAGGGCGCAATACCCTGAGATGTTCACTTTCGCTAACCCAGAAGATCTTCCTGCTGATATTAAATGGGTGAGTAACTGGGAGGCACCGGAGATAGGTTCTGATAGGGCGAAGAAGGGGGGGGTATTTAACTATTACTTCGAAGGGCTTACTTTTCCGCAAACATTACGAACGATAGGGCCTAAGTCGAACAATTCCTTTCGTGGTGAGCACTATGATTATGTGGAAATGTCACCAGTAGGTATCCATCCAGAAAATGGAGAGATCATACCAGGGCTGGCCAAAGAGTGGGCCGTCTCTGAAGACAAGCAGACAGTTTATTTCCGGATTGATGAAGAGGCAAAGTATAATGACGGCGTAGCAGTAGAGTCTGATGATTTCTTTATGACTTTCTATCTGCGCTTATGCATATATGTGGATGATCCTTACGCTAAACAATATTACAGCGATCAGTTTCTTAATATCACTCGGTATGACTCAAAAACATTTTCTTTAACACTCAGTACGCCTAAGCCTCTAGCTCCATACTATGCTTCTCTTAGCCCTGCTCCACGCCATTATTACAAGGAGGTAGGGCCAGATTTTGAAGTTCGCTATGATTGGCGGACTCGCCCAACCACTGGGGCTTATACTATTTTACCAAAGGATATAGTTAAAGGTCGCTCGATTACGATGACTCGTGTGGAGAACTGGTGGGCCAAAGACCGCCAATATACTAAAAACACCTGTAATGTAGATAAAATCGTATACACGCTAGTCCGTGACCCTAACAAAGCATTTGAGTTTTTTAAGAAAGGAAGAATCGATTTCATGTCACTGGGTAGACCTAAGCTATGGTATGAGAAATCAGAATTTGACGCTGTCTATGATGGCTATGTGATAAAGACCACCTTTTATAATCAGTATCCTCGAGTGCCGAGAGGTTTGTATATGAACTGCTCTCGACCACTACTAGATAATGTAGACATCAGGATTGGCCTACAGCACTCTACAGATTTTAACAAAGTCTGTGAATATGACTTCCGAGGTGACGCAGTGCGGCTGAATACTTACTCTGATGGCTATGGGCGTTACTCTAACAAAGAGATAAAAGCTCGGGAGTTTTCTGTAGAAAAGGCCGCCGAGTATTTTGCTAAAGCAGGCTTTGTAGATAGGGATGAAAAGGGCGTGTTGATGAACGATAAGGGGGAAAAACTATCATTTACTATTACTTATGGACGGTCTGCATTTGCGACAGCGCTGATGACCCGGCTAAAGGAAGAGGCTATCAAGGCTGGTGTAGAGTATAAACTTGATGGCCTGGACGGGAGTACTAGCTTTTCTAAAAGTCAGGAAAAGAAGCATGAGATTTGCTTTATGGGCTGGGGTGTAACGCCACCTTTTCCTCGTCATTATCAGAGTTTTCACTCATATAATGCCTACGAAAAAGGAACCAAAACTCCTAAGGCAAATACGAATAATATCAGTGTTTATGCAGATCCAGAAATGGATACTCTTACTCAGGGAGTGCGTGATGCCACGACATTAGAAAAAATCGAGGCTAACAGTCACAGAATCGAGGAAATCATCCACCGTGATGCCGTGTGGATTCCTGGTTATTATGTGCCTTTCGCACGTTGCGGATACTGGCGCTGGATGAACTGGCCAGATAACTTTAACGTAAAGAAGATCAGAGACCTTTATTCTAGCTATGTTTTCTGGATAGATGAAGATATGAAGGCCGAGACGCTGAAGGCTCGCCGTGAGGGTAGAACATTTCCTGAGCAGAACCTCATCTTTGACCAGCACCGTAAGTAATAACCGTATTTAACAAGTGGCCGATAATATTCTCCAAGTTGAAAACTTAATCACCTCCTTCGAAACAGAGGGCGGGTGGCTTCGTGCTGTCGATAAGATAAACTTTGAAGTCCCCAAGGGTGAGACCGTTGGTATTGTAGGAGAGTCGGGCTGTGGTAAGAGTGTTACTGCCATGTCTATAGTCAGGCTGTTACCCCAGCCGATGGGGCAGATACTAGGTGGCTCTGTAAATTTCGATGGTAAGGATCTTACCAAGATGGAGCGTAAGGATATGATCGGTATCCGGGGCGACGATATTGGCGTGATATTTCAGGAGCCAATGACCGCCCTAAACCCATCACACCGGATTGGAAAACAGATCAGTGAGGTCTTTTTACTCCATACCAAGATGAGTAAAAAAGAGGCATGGGAAGCCTCTATTGAAATTTTACGGAAGGTGAAAATACCGTCACCAGAGCTACGTGTAGGTGAATACCCGCACCAGTTATCTGGAGGTATGAGGCAGCGCGTGGTGATTGCCATGGCGCTCGCGTGTAATCCCAAACTCCTCATTGCTGATGAGCCTACCACCGCTCTTGACGTTACAGTGCAGGCGCAGATTCTGGATCTTATAGAAGAGCTTCAGAGAGATATAGGCATGTCTGTGATTCTTATTACCCATGACTTAGGCGTGATTGCGCAGGCATGTGATCATGTGGTGGTGATGTATGCTGGTAGAGTGGTAGAAAAGGCAACGGTTAAGGAGCTCTTTGCTAACCCTCAGCACGCCTATACTAAGGGGCTATTGGCTTCTATGCCTACTCTAGATACGCCTCGTAAGTCTGAGCTAAATACTATCGAGGGCAATGTGGCCTCTATCCATGACTTTGTTAAAGGGTGTAGATTTTGCCAGCGTTTGGGTGTGCCCGTCGCAGAGCTAACTGTCCGCCCGAAATTTGATGAAATATCTACCGGCCACTGGGTAGAAACATGCCCTCGCTGCTTTGAAGGATAACCCAATAATGATTTATGTCTGAGAACTTGCTAGAAATCAATAATCTGAAAATGCACTTCCCCATTACTGGTGGGGTGATGTTAAAGCAAGTAGCTGCGGTAAAGGCTGTGGATGATGTTTCATTGTTCATTCGTCACGGCGAGACACTTGGACTAGTTGGTGAGTCTGGCTGCGGTAAATCTACTTTGGGGAAATGTGCTGTTAGATTAAATACTCCGACAAGTGGGCAGGTTATCTTTGATGGTCAGGATATCACTTATGCACAAACCTCAGAGCTGAGAAATACTCGGCGAAACATGCAGATGATTTTTCAAGATCCTGCTGAGTCCCTTGACCCAAGAATGAGTGTTAGGGCAATCATTGACGAGGCTTTTGCCGTGCAAAAAATAGGCACTCGTAAGGAGCGTAATGAGAAGGTGGCGTATCTACTAGATCGTGTGGGTCTGCCAAGTCAGGCAATTGATAAATTTCCATTTGAGTTTTCTGGAGGGCAGAGACAGCGCATAGGTATTGCCCGTGCCATTGCTCTTAAGCCAAAGCTGATCATTGCGGATGAGCCGGTATCTGCTCTTGATGTTTCTGTGCAAAGTCAGGTGCTTAATTTAATGATGGAGCTCCAGCGTGAAATGAATCTGGCCTATCTATTTATCGCCCATGATCTAGCGGTGGTAAAACACATCTCAGACCGTGTGGCAGTGATGTACCTCGGTAAGATAGTGGAGTTAGCTGATGCGGACGCTATCTATAAAAACCCGAAGCATGCTTATACTAAGGCACTGCTCTCTGCTATTCCGCTACCTGACCCAACTGCTCAGAAAGACCGTGTAATCCTAGAGGGAGACGTACCTTCGCCTATTAATCCTCCCGCTGGCAGTGCCTTTGGAGACCGGATAAATCATCCACGATACGAGGAAACCATTGGCATGGATCTCTCGCTCGTAGAGATTGAGAAAGATCATTGGGTAGCTGCAGACCCTTGCTGTCTAAGTGCCGAGGATTACACCAAGGCATGTGGACTAGCGTCTAAGTAGGTTAGACCATTAGTTAGAGGATTTCCTCGATGGGGATTTTACCATTAGTGGCTACGATGGAAAGTACGTCTGCTTTTCCCTCCACCTGGCTTAGTGTTACTTTTCCTCCAGCGGATTCAATTAAAAGCTGACCTGCTGCGATGTCCCAGAGCGAGATGGTAGATTCTACATAAGCGTCTAGACGACCACATGAGATGTATGCCATCGCGAGTGCAGCACTGCCCATCATCCGCATTTTACGTGCACGGATAGAAGCTCTGCGGAAGCGCTCTAGTCCGGTAGCTAATGTAGCTTCATCTTTACCACAGCCTACAAAGAGGGCCGATTCCTCCAGTTTTGTACGTGGGCTAACCGAGATAGGTTTTCCATTAAGTAATGCTGGGCTTCCCTTTTCTACTTCCCACATTTCGTCCATACTAGGATCATAGATGACGCCTACGATAAGTTCGCCTTGATGACGAAGGGCGATGGAGATGCAGTAGTGAGGGATGCCGTAGAAGTAGTTCACAGTGCCGTCTATGGGGTCTACTATCCATTGGTAGTCGCTTTCTTGATTACCTGCGAGGCCTTCTTCTCCGTAGAGTGCGTGGTCTGGGAAGGCGGTGAGTAGTATATGGGTAATGAGATCCTGACTTTCTCGATCTAGGGCGAGTTTAATATCGTGATGCTTGGCCTCGTCTACCTCTAGTGGTGTGCCAAAGTTTTCTCGGAGGAAGGCGCCAGCGTTGCGGGCAGCTTGCTTAGCTACATCTAAATATGTCATGTGGCTCTTCTACAGGGAGCATCGAAAAAGGCGATGACTTTGTGATGGTAATCACCGCCCCTGAAGGTGTAATCTTAGTGTGATATTTTAATAAATTATTAATGCAGACTAGTAGACATAGGTTTCTATTTTCGAGAGATAGCTCTTCTGGGCAGGGTTTTGCATTAGTGGCCACAGTATCGGTGATGGTGCTCATAGTATTGCTAACACTAGCCATGGTTTCACTGAGTAATTTGGAGCTTAAAAATACTCAGAACCATAGGCATGAGGGGGTGGCTAGAGCGAATGCTCGCATCGCTCTCATGCAGGCAATTGGTGAGTTACAGAAGCATGCAGGGCCTGATCAGAGAGTGACTGCACGGGCAGCTATTCTTGAGAGCGCTATCACTACGGAAAACAGAAATTGGCTGGGAGTATGGAGAACTACGGTGGAGGCGAATGGGCGAGCTTGGCCAGTAATCGGAAAGGCGACAACAAGTGGTTCGCCGTATGCCCACAGTGGTGCATACGAGGACCTTAGGCATGCACAGGAGAATCTCTCAGGTAGTAACTGGAAATCTGAACTCCGTGAAACATGGCTGGTAAGTCAAAGAGATAGTGAGCTTAGCCATACTCAATCCTTAAATGAAGGGGGTGATGCGGTGGTAGAGATTGTTGGGCGCGGAACACTTGGGGATGGGCTAAGTGAGGTAGATTTCCAACGGGAGAAGGTGCTGGTACAGACAGTGAAGATTGGTGAGGTAGGTGCTTACGCATGGTATGTGGCAGATAATAGCCAGAAGGCCTCGATAGATCCAGTTGGTGAGATAGTGGGGCATGGGCTAGACTTGGACTTGGCTTTAGAGATCTCTCCCCGAGGTAACCCAGCTTTACTTCAACTAGCAGATGGTAGTGATGCTTACTCGGGATTTACGGATGAGGCATTAGAGCATGTGGGGGAAATTATCAGTTATGATATGGCTACGCTTAGCCAACCAAATCCTAAAAAAATGAGAAAGGCACTAAAGGAGAAATACCATGCTTTAACGATGTATTCTGGAGGTTTATTTGTGGATACAATGTTAGGGGGGCTGCGCAAGGATCTCACACCGCTACTATTGGGGGATAAGGATGAAAAAATGATTCATTTTTCAGATACAGATAGCGTTGTAGGGCAGAATTTTTCATCAGGATACCCTATCATTCCTGGGCAAGATCATGGTGTGCTAGGTCCCTCATTTGGAGCATTAAGAAACTGGGCATTACAAGCGTATAACCTTAGTGAAGGGGCAGAGGCTACGGCGGTTTCAACAGCTGTCAGAATGCGGCCGACTAAATACTGGCCGCATGCTATCTCAGACGGAGCGACTACGAATGCAAGCGAATGGGCTGAGTCTGCACCTAAGATCCACCCTGTTATAACGGATGTAAGGTGGCACTATTATTTCTCTCATCACAATAGGCGGATCAGGACACACATTATTCCTAGAGTCTGTTTATGGAATCCCTATAATAAGGATCTGAATGTGGAAGCAATGACGGTTATGATGCCTAATCCGTTTTATAATCTCTCCAGTGGTATGCATTTTTTCCCAGAAGAGAGACACGTTAATGATCTACAGGCGATGTATGCTAGTATGGCTAACAACCATTTTCATAAATGGGAGACTAAAGGAGGCTATGTAGGTGGTGATGTCTTTAAGTTGAGGTTAAATCCATTTCCTAAATCGCGCTACCTGGCATTCACGCTGCAGGCAACAAGGATGGCTGCTGGAGAGTGTCACGTATTTTCTCCAAAGGCATCTGATGATAGTTTAGAAGCAGGCGGAGTGAAAATACAGGCGTATCAAACGGAATTAGTAGCAGATAATATATTGAGCTCATCTTCACAGCAAGGGGGGGATCATTTTTATTATGACCATGAGGACTCTGTGGTGTATCAGATTTCTACAACTGGGTGGAGTAACCTAGATGCTGTGGAAGTTGATAAAATAGATCTTAGTAGGATCTTTGATTATCAGCCTGAGATATCTATGTCATCGGTTGGCAAGGTAGAGAATTTTCCGTTTATTTTAAAGTCAGGGACTACTTCATCTCTGTCAGATCTTTATACTAGCAAGAATCATCTGACATTACAGCTGATCAATAATAGTGCAGGAGGAGTACATAGCACCTCTAGCTTCTCTGTGTTTGGAGATCTGTGGGGGTCTGCCAATCAGCAAGATGGTAGTTTTGGAAACTTACAGCGTTTCTCCGAGGCACCATTGAAGGATGCTCCAGATACGCACCAGTTCGGAGTAAAGATGTTATGGTTAGACGAGAGTTTTACGGAAGGCAATAACGCGCCGCTGAGGCATGGGACGAGTAGTGTGACACGGTGGGACTCTGACCACATGGCATATAATCCATGCTCGATTGCTAACTGGAATATTCGAGCGCAGCTACAGACACGAGCACCGGCAAGTCAGTGTGCAAAACGTTATTACCTAAATAGTTTAGGAGCATTTTTACTACAATTTGCACCACTCTCACCGCAAGATTTTAATGATCAAGGTAGCCTGAATACTACAGGCACAGCCTTTATAAAAAACCCTTTTGGTGCCGCAGTAGACTTTTCGTTTAATCCACGTGTGGTGCTCTTTGATCTTCCTTCTAGTGATTATGGTATATTGTCTATGGCGAAGCTGCGCCATGCTATGCTTAGCTCATACTCGTGGACGCCGACATATATAGTAGGGCATTCATTAAGAGACTTACACGCTCCGGCAGATTCTACAGCTCATGAGGTGGCATTTTCACCTTATACAAAATCATTTCCAGCCACAAGGTGGGATTTTTTATTAGGAGGTCATAGGAGTGAATATTTAGACCATGGGCCAGAGACAGAAAATGTAAACTCGGAGGGGTTATTACAAATTGGAGCTGAGGGTGTTCAACGTGAAGTTGGGGATCTATCATTTTCATCAGCTGATGAGGTAATGGCTTACGATATTGCTTATGAAGTAAACCATAATCTATGGGATCGTTACTTTATTTCAGGTATGCCTATGAGTGGAGATACGGAGGTTTTTGATTGGGACCCTAGTAGTAATAAACGATTATGGAATAGGCGTTATCAGTTTAATTTTAATGGGGGCAAGGTGCTGGCAGAGGCCGTGGCTAATTTATCTACTGTTAGAGCAAGGGATATAGCTTTCTGGACGAATGCAGAGATTTTAAAAAATAGCGCATCGTTTAATGTAAATTCTACTTCAGTAGACGCATGGATAACTTTTTTATCTGGAACATTAGGAGTTAAAAGACCAGTCGAGGGTGGTGAGTTAGACGGGTCAAAGGTAAGTTTTTCCCGTCATAGTAGAGCTTTTAAAGCTATTGAAACAGTGGCTTCTAATCCAGATGCACCAAGCGGATGGGCAGATGTTAGGGTGCTGAGTAATAGTGAAATAAAAGCTCTAGCTGAGAACATTGTGGCAGAGGTTAAGGTGCGTGGGCCTTTTGTCTCTATCGCAGATTTTGTGAATAGGAGACTGGCAGATAAAGCTGATGAGACATCTAGGATGGGCGCGCTAGAGGCGGCAATAAGTGTCACTGCGCTAAATGCTGAATTTTATAAGAATCCAGAGTATCAATCCACCGCAGTGAATCGTGGTAGTGATCCTCTATCAGAGGATAATAACCTGGATGGTTTTAAAAATAGTTACTGGGATGCTTCTGGTAGTTCTAGTCAGCCTCGTAGTCAGGCGTGGGGCGCGCCTTGTTATCTCACTCAGAGTGATATTTTAGAAAGTATGGCACCTGCACTTTGTGTCAGAGGTGATACTTTTACTATCCGAGCTTATGGCGCGTCTGTAGAAGCTGGAGTTGTGCGTGCTAGGGCATGGATTGAGGCTACAGTAGAACGTAGTCCCAACTATATAGACAATTCAGTTTTTGGGAACATAGCTACGGATGCTGCTATGATAGTTAATTATGAGACTGGGGCATACCAAGATGGAGGGTTAACTGAGATAAATAAAATATATGGACGTAGGTTTATCATTAAATCTACGAGGTGGCTGAGTGCGGCGGAGATTTAATTAAATAGAAATTTGAGAGTATTTCATAAAATCATAGCCTTCATTTTACAGGCACTATTTTTTCAGAGCGTATGGGCTGAAGAAGGCGTATTAAGAGGGGGCGATGATCGGGGGGTGATTGAGAGGAAAGCGTTGACAGAAATTATGCTTGTAGCGGTGGGGCCTAAGCCGATTAGGAGGTTTAATGCCAAAGGGCAGGTGTTGTTACCAGTGGCTGGAGAGACACCACCAGCTAGACTTTATTTTAGGAGAGAGGCTACGGGTGTGAATAAAGGTGGGTGGGAGACATTTAATGTAGCATTTAATAGTTCACCAGCCTTTAGGTCGATCACGGCAGATAAAACGCTGTTATTATATAGAAAAAATAGTGCGTCTGGAAGTTTAGAGAAATACGTGACCATCCCCCCAGGAGCCATGCGGGGGAGACGTATATTCTTTTTGATTCCATCTACTGCAGGCGTGAAACTCTGGGGTAGGCCACCTCTGGTGAGGAGCATCAATCTGGATTCAAAGAAGCTACAGAGAAAGCAGTTCATATTTAAAAATCTATCAGGTTTTACAGTGCAGCATATGTTTGATGATTCAGTGGCAACTCTCCAGCCGATGAAAATAATATCCTATCAAGGTAATAAATTAGAAAAACTCTACCGACTGAACGCCTACTATGGGAGGTATAAAAAAGTGATCTATAACACTGCCCTGAAACCTACTATAGGCGGAGGTATATCTCTGTTTGTTCTTTATAATGCATGGCCAGATACTAATGCTGGCCGTAGAGTAGGAGCTTTTAAAATGATGATTCCAGTCAGAGGTGAGGTGCCGTGATTATGATGTGTAGTATTGACGTCCTGATATGTTATTTATTAAATGTGTGGATAATAAGGTTCTTTATCTGATTGCTGACCATATGATGATGGATGATTATGAAAACTATTAACCTCGAGTTTAGAACAATATGAAAAAATTAATGTTAAGTATAGGCTTACTAATAGTTGGCTCCTCTATTTGCCATGCGGTTATTATCCGATTAGATAATACTGGCTCACCAGGGTTGGGTGATAACCTTGATGGTATAGGTGTAGGGGTAACACCTACTAATGTGGACGTTCCGGAAATACCCGGACTATCAATTACAATTCATAGTATAGGGCCTGACGGGGGGCTTAATAGCACCGCTATAAGTTTGGGGATTAATGGTGACTCTGATCTAGATACTGACGCATTCGAGAGTATGAGTGCTCAAAGAGCGACTTTTAGTTTTAATCAATCAGTGAGCTTTACACAGTTGGATTTTACGAATTTTGAGTCTGGAGAAGAATTTAACTTTGCTGGGCAGGTGATCACTAATAGCGATCTTGCAAATGGAACTACGGATATTTTTAACTTTGCTACACCTCTCGTCATTACTGCAGATACCCAGTTTAGCCTAGAAGCTATATCTGGGACGATAGGTATTGAAGCCTTTGATCTTACAGTGGTTCCTGAGCCTACTGTCACCACTTTTTGTAGCTTTGTAGTATTGCTCTCACTTCTGTATCGCCAGCGTTAGGTGGTAGTGCTAACAAATGTATTTTACTTAGATGTTAGGCTGAGTGGCAGAGTTTTGTATTTGGATATCAGCTTCTTGACATTCTATGCAGCAGTATCGCTTATAATTTTTCTGACATGGTTCACAACAGAAGTGCTGAGCATTACAGGGGGCATGGGCACAGTTTACGTAGCGTGTACTTCCTGTATTACAGTGTTTGCAGCGGCTGACGGTTTTAGGGTTAACGTGATTGACTGGTACGCCAATACGTTGGTCAAAGACGTAGCATTCACCATCATAGTTTTCACCGCGTGCTTCTGGGTCTTTACCATATTCTACGATGCCGCCTAAGAGCTGGTTTACATTTTCAAACCCTTCTTGCACAAGGTAGCCGCTGAATTTCTCACAGCGAATTCCTCCAGTGCAGTATGTGAGGATCTTTTTACCTTCGAGCTGACTACGGTGTTCTTGAATCCAGTCTGGTAGTTCTTTGAAATTTCCAATGTCCGGACGAATGGCCCCCTTGAAATGGCCTAGGTCAAATTCATAGTCATTACGGGCATCAAGAATAATGGCATCCGGATCTTTCATCTGCTCTTTCCACTCAGAGGGTGTAAGGTGATGCCCCGTAGTAACATTGGGTGATAGGTCTTCAGAACCCAGCCCGAGGGTGACGATTTCACTTCTTGCTTTTACTGATAGTTTTGGGAAAACATGGCTCTGCTCTTCGTCTACCTTAAAGGTTATCTCCGCTGTGAGCGGATCTGAGTGCATTGCCTTCATATAGGCCTCACATGCTTCACGGGTTCCTGATACAGTGCCATTGATGCCTTCTTTGGCTACGATGATTCTACCAAGCAGCTCATGACTTTCACAGAGGGCGCGATGCTCTTCACAGTATTGCTCAGGATTAGCAATATCGGTGTAGAGATAATATAGTAGGACGAGGTAGGGAGGATGCTCCATACCGATTGCTTAATAGAAAAATAAATTTAGCGCAAGCCTTCTGAATAGTTAACGGATAAGAGGGCGCAGAGGAGGGCTGTTGGTGAAGTTACATAGGCGCTCTTTCGCCGTCAGGGTGACTTAATGTCTATATTCCTCCTTGTGAGGCCACTTAGAAGCTGAATGAATGATTTTTGTCTTTTTACTGTAATTAATAATAAAAAAAGGCGTTGCAAAGTATTGCAACGCCTTTTGGGGGGAGGGGGAATTGTCAGAAGATAATTACTTTTTCTTTTTGGCTGCTTTTTTCTTAGTGGCCTTCTTATTTGCCTTTTTAACTACCTTTTTCTTGGCAGCTTTTTTGGCTTTTGTTTTTGTGACGGCTTTCTTTTTGGCTGCCTTTTTGGTCTTTTTAACAGCTTTCTTATTTGCCTTTTTAGCTACCTTTTTCTTGGCTGCTTTTTTAGCTTTTGTTTTTTTAGCAGTCTTCTTTTTGACTGCTTTCTTGGCTTTTTTCGCCGTTTTCTTTTTCGCCTTGGTGGCTACCTTTTTCTTGGTGGCTTTTTTGGCTTTTGTTTTTGTAACGGTTTTCTTTTTAGCTGTCTTTTTAGCTACCTTTTTCTTGGTAGGCTTTTTGACTGCCTTTTTCTTGGCTTTTTTGGCTGCTTTTCTTTTAGCAGGGGCTTTGCGTGTGACTTTTTTCTTTGCCGCCTTTTTGATAACTTTTTTACGTGTTACCTTTTTTACGGTTTTTTTAGTAGCTCTTTTAGCAGCGGCTTTTTTGGCCTTGCTTGGAGCAGCTTTTTTTCTAGCGGTCTTTTTTTTGGCAGCCATAGTATTTTTGTTAGTATTTGTTTGTTAGAGGTTCCTCTGGTTTGTGAGATGTTAAATTGTCGAGGTGGCTCTATTATCAGTTAGTTACGTTGTCGTAAGATTATGCAACAGCAATAACTTTCTAATTAAGATATAGATTGATCTAGTGGGTTTGATCGGTCAAGTAGGGAATTCGGATTTAAGAGTTAATGAAAAAGTCGTTCTATTCGTCATTTTCATTTTTGTTATCAGGTGTAGTTGGTCTTTGGAATTTGGGTGCTATATTTTGAATGGTTTTCCAGAATTTTGGTTCGGAGGGATGGCCATTAAAGAGGACTTTGCCTTCTTTGGATAGAATGATCATGGTGGGGACTTCTGTAATTCTGAGTTTATTTGTTAGGTCAGATTCTTTAGTGTCTATAATCCACGAGCATTTGGCAGTGGATTGGTGCGTGGTGCGTATAAGCTCTGCATCTTTAAATGATTCTGGAGATTGGCCTACGAGAACTGAGATGACGGCAATGTTATGCTCAGCACATTCGCGTGAGGTTAGTATAAAGTCTGGAATATTCTCTACTACTTCTGGGCTGATGGGGGACCAGAGGTGTAATATGGTAGCTTGCTGCCCTTCATTGATGGCGTTAAGTGAAGTTGTTTTCCCGTCTTCTTGGTTTTGTAGTGTTAGGTCTCCCGGGATGGTTACGTTAGCCATGGTTTGTTTAAGTCTCAGGCGTTCGATGTGTGGAGCATAGATTTGTGCGTGTCGAGGATTGAGCCAGAAGGCTTCCGTGATATGTTTTTTAAAGTTTTGCGCGTCATTTTTCTCTAATGCGGCAATGGCTTTGGTATATTGAATGACAGAGAGCCAGTCTTCTTTTACACCGAAGACCTGTGAGAGCTTAAGATCAAACTTATCATTAAAGGCAGTTAGCTCTGGGGCTAGCTTTGCTAAACCGGCTAGGTCATCGTGATCGATAAGGTTGAGAAAGCGGGCCTCTAATAAAGTTTGTTCAGGAATACCTGCTGTGCGTGCTTCTTTAATAGCAGTGTGAAACTCAGGTTTTTCTAACTGTGAGAAAATTTTATTTAAGAGCTCTTTGCTTGCAGAGTTATTTTGCTTTGCTTGCACTGGGGGCTGGGGGACCTGTGCTAGAGTGAGTGAGGATGTCAGGAGGAGAGTAATAAAATACTTCATAGAGAGATTATCTTAGTTTAGAAACAGATTACCAAGGTAAAAAAAAAGGCAGGCTTTGTAGCCTGCCTTGATGTAGTTTTAATCTAGGTGAGTATTAGTTACCGGGAATAATTAAGGTCTGGCCTGTGCGGATGACGGTATCATTGAGGCTATTTGCAGATTGGATAGCTTCTATGGAGCTGCCGTATTTTCTAGCTAAGCTCCAGAGACTGTCACCTGCAGCAACTGTGTGGCTGCCTTCTTGAGCGGTAGGTGCTGATGGTGTGTAAGCTGGGCTAGGTGTAATAGGCTGGCTAACATTAGGGATAGGTTGGTATGGCACGGAGGATGTGGTAGCTGGTGTTGAGGGGCTGTATGACCCGGCTTCTCCAGATGTTTGGGGCACGCCATAGGGGTTAGTGCCTGATGCTGGGACACTGTTTGGGTTAGCTGTAGCTGCAGTGTTGGCAGCAGCAGCTTGTTGAGCTTTCCATGCTTTGTAATTAGGGTCTAGTAATGAGCAGGAGCTAAATGCCACAGTTGTAATGGCTGCAGCTGGAAGTAGTGCAAGTAAGGCAGTTTTTTTCATAGTGGGGTAGTTTTTAAAATGTGTTGCTAAATATTTAGCACTTAATGGGATGTTGTAAAACGGAAGTTTTGGTGGCGATTTTCCGTAGCTGTTAAAGCTAGTGTTTATATGTAACAGGGAATTGGTAGCTTTTTAGGTGAATTTAAAAAAATCATTTACGGTTTGCTCCGTATGGATAGCTAATTGGTCTAGATTTTCTCCTCTTGCGGTGGCGATGGCTTCGGCGGTATCACGTGTAAAAGCAGGTTCGTTTCTTTTGCCCCGATGGGGGACTGGTGCAAGGTATGGGGAATCAGTTTCTACCATAAAAGATCCCTCGGGGCAGAGTTTAGCGGTCTCAAGAACTTGAGTAGCATTTTTAAATGTAGCAACACCTGTGAATGAGATAATCCCACCGAGCTCAAAGATGGGCAGTGCGGCATCAAGGTCATATGGCCAGCAGTGAAAAACTGCTCGCACCTTATGTGCATATTCTGAGTAGATGGCGATAGCGTCTGATAGTGATGCTTCGCCAGATCGATCACGGGTGTGGATTACGATGTTTTTTTCTAGTTTAGCCGCTAGCTCGAAGTGATCTCTGAGAAACTGACGTTGTCTCTGGTGGTAGTCATTTTCCGTCCAGCCCTCTGGTGCGGGGTGGAAGTAGTCTAGTCCTGTTTCGCCGATAGCTACACAGCGAGGGTGACCAGCATGTTCCTTTAAGCTTAGCATGTAGTCATCTGCGGTCTCATGAACATCACATGGGTGAATGCCGATACAGGCGTAGACTGATGAGAATGTCTCGGCGATATCCAGATTACTCCTGCAGTCGTCCAGATTGGTAGCTAGGGTGATAATACGAGAGATCTTATTCTCCTGAGCACGGGTGATGATTTCCTGAAGTTCTTCTTTAGGGAATTTGTGTGATGCTAGGTGACAGTGTGAGTCTGTTATCATGTGTAGTTACTCTTGGAGGTAGCTCTTAGGTTTATAGAAAATCGAGAAAGGAATGAATATGACGGCAGTTATGAGCATGAGCTTGGTGAAGAACCAGAAGTAAGCGGCTCCTTCTAGACTTGTCTGCCCACCTGCGTAGTAGGTGACCTTATATGGTGACTTGGTCATGTCTACAGAGTTACTGTCATCTGAGATATTACGCTTACGTTTTTCTTTGGCGAGCCATGTGTTTTGTTCGCTCTCTGAGTCATCATTGACTTCGATGATGATGCCCAGGTCCCATTGAGTTTTTGCTTTTTTGTCAGGGCCATTAGAGGAGAGGCGGGCTTTTGTAGAGCTGATCTGCGTGTAACGTAGTGCGTTCCCCCATGGGTCTAACACACTCGAAAAGGCTTTGTTTCCTGCGGCCGTGGTAGGGAGTTCCTTTTTACTAGCATGGATCATTTTGATCGTAGCAGCACTGTTCTCCATGATGTCAGTGACAGGAGATTGGATTTTTTCCTCATATAAAATTAGGTCGTCAGCTGTTCCTAATTTTTTATCATAACCAGCGTGATTTTCATTTACTGTGAGTGCTAGCTCAGGAATTTGGATGTAGATATTGATAACTCCTGTAATCAGGTTACCCACAGTTACGGCGACTAAGAAAATGGCCATGACAAAGGATTTAATCTTTCTAGGTGCCTGTGTGTAGGCAAATTCTAGGCAGACAATGGAGATAAGAATTTCCGCAGATGTAAAGATGAGGTAGGCGAGGAGCTGCCACCAGATACTGGGCGTTTCACCACGATCAATGGCCTCTTGGGCTAGTGAAATAATGGCAAAGGAAATCGCCATAATAAAGAGTCCTGTGCCGACCTTTTTGAGTGGGGTGAGGGGAGTGATTTTATTGATGGCCGGATAGATCCCCCAGGTGAAGATGGGGATAAGAACAAGTATGAGGAAGGGGTTAGCTGCCTGAATCTGTGATGGTAGAACCTTAATGCCAAAAACATGTAGATCCATTTTCTCTGCCTGGAAAACCAAGGACGAAGAGGTCTGGTCAAAGAGGCACCAGAATATAGCAACAAAGAGAAAGAGCGGAATGAGCTTCCCAATAGCGGTGAGACCTTCACGACTAAATAGCTCCTTAATGAATGATGAACCGTGTGCCGGAATATGGATAAACTTATTACGTCCTATCCAAAAGGTGATGGTAGCGATGACCATCAGTAAGCCCGGTAGGCCAAAGGCGAGGTGTGGCCCATACCATTTCAGAATCCATGGGATGGCGAGATTTGAAATAACTGCCCCCACATTGATAGACAGGTAGAAGATGTTAAAAATCTTTGTCAGTAAGTGCTGATTTTTGACTCCGAATTGGTCCCCAACATGAGCTGATACGCAGGGTTTGATCCCTCCTGCTCCGAGGGCAATGAGGCCTAGTCCTGCCAGTAACCATATTTCTACCGATCCTGTTATGCCCATGAATGCTAAACATAGGTGACCTAGGCAATAGACCACAGAAAGCGTGATGATAGTTCGATATTTTCCAAAGAAGATATCAGCAATCAGAGCACCTAAGAGTGGAGTGAGCTAGACTGCGGAGTTGAAAAATGAAACGTAGACAGTGGCGTTAGCTTCACTCATTGACTTCCCCCCTAGCACACCCAAGTAGTTTGCTAAGAAGATAGCGAGAGCTGCCTTCATCCCATAAAACGAAAACCTCTCAGCCGCTTCGTTGGAGATGATGTAGGGAATGCCCGTGGGCATTTTTTCTGATTCTTCTGGTTGATTACGGTAGGACACGGGGTTTAGGCGTTAGGTTTTTTGGAGAATTGCGAGGAGGTCGGAAATCTGGTCCATAAGGAAGGCTGGCTTCTCAGCTTGGAGGGCGGGGGTATCATGGTATCCCCACGTGGCGGCTATGGGAATCATGCCGGCATTTTTAGCAGTGATAAGATCTACGGTGGAGTCACCTAGGAAGGCGATCTCTGCTGCGGGGGTGTTGAGAATACGTGCGACTTCTAGCGCTCCGCTAGGATCTGGCTTAGAGGCGATTCCGTCACGCTGACCGATGACGGTGGAAAAATCCGTCTCGGGGAAGAGCTCATCGGTGATTGTTTTACAAAAAACGTGAGGCTTGTTAGATAATACGGCCGTTCCTATATCGGTCTTTTTAAGATCATGGAGGGCGTGGATGACACCAGAGTATGGTGACGTTCCGTCTTTCCAAGTTTGGGCATAGTCATGCTTCAAGGAAGTGACCATGGCGTCTAGATTTACGTCAGGTAGCGTATGTGGTAGCGCTCTCTCGATGAGCACGCGCATGCCATCACCTATAAATCCACGCACGGCACTTTCGGAATGGGTAGGTAGGGCGTAGCTTTCAAGAGTTCTATTGAGCGACGCGGCAATGCCGGGTAGCGAGTGAACTAATGTTCCGTCTAGATCAAAAATAATGGCGCGTATCACGGCGAGGAATATCCCAGAATACCCACAGAGATCAAGGATTACTCATGGAGAGAGGGAATACTTACTCGCTAAGATTCTATTTTGTGGAAGTGTATATCGCTCTGAGGGAATGGGAAAGTAAGTCCATCTGCGTCAAATGCCTTCTTTACGGCCTCAGTGAGATCAAATGTTAGCCCCCAGTAGTCTCCAGATGCACCCCAGACACGAACGATGATATCCACGGAGCTAGCACCTAGAGTGTGTACTGCGATGAGTGGTTCCGGTGTCTGGTGAATGCGAGAATCAGCATTGATAATTTTAGCGATTACCTCCTTTGCTTTATCGATATCATCATCATAGGCGATACCAAACATCAGCTCCACTCTGCGCGTGCTCTCTGAGGAATAGTTCACTAGTGTGCTGGTGGCTACTGGGCCATTTGGTAAATACACACGCTTGTTATCTCCAGTATTGATAATGGTATTGAAGACTTGGATGTGCTGCACCTTACCTGTCTGTCCTTGAGTCTCGATGATGTCACCTATTTTAAAGGGCTTTAGAAATAGGATAAGTATACCTCCGGCAAAGTTCTGCAAGGTGCCAGAGAGCGCCATACCCACGGCAAGGCCGGCTGCACCAATCATAGCGACAAATGAAGTAGTAGGGAATCCAGCAATACCGATACAAGTCACGATGAGGACAACCTTCAGCGCCACGGATACCAAGCTGTGAATAAACGGCCCCAGAGCCTTATCGAAATCCGCTTTTTCGAACCAGCGTGCCAGCCCCTTGGTGAGGAAATTACAAACCTTCCATCCTATCCACAGAGTGATGGCGGCAGCGGCGAGCTTAAGCCCGTGTGTAGTCGCTAGCTCGGATGTCTGCTGGAAGATTTCTTCAAAATCGGTGGTCATGTGCGTGAGTAATTAGGCGTAGAAATGGGATCGTGCAATCTGAAATTGAATATCACGATGTGATGATACCTGTTCTGGACAGCACTCTGATAGCAATTAGAATACCAACATGCTACCGAAGCTCAGCACGGGTATCCCTGGTCCACAATCTCTAGAATTAAGTGAGAAGCTTAAGCTGTATGAGTGCCGGAATGTCACTTATACGGCTGATGACTGGCCAGTATTCTGGCAGCGTGCTGAGGGGGTAAATGTGTGGGATGCAGATGGAAATCGCTTTTTAGATCTTACCTCGGCTTTTGGTGTCGCAGGGCTAGGGCATGGCTGGTCAGCCGGCGCGATGCGTGAGCAGTCTGAGCAGCTGATTCATGGAATGGGTGATGTGCACCCTACGGCGCTGAAGGTGGATGTGTGCCAGAGGCTCTCTGCGCTGACTTATGAACGCTGGGGCGCGGGCGTGGGGAAGGCCATACTGAGTAACTCAGGATCAGAGGCGGTAGAGTCTGCGCTGAAGAGTGCCTACATCGCTACCGGGAAGCCGGGTGTTGTTAGTTTTAAAAATAGCTACCATGGTCTTGGCTATGGTGCGCTGTTAGGTAGTGGTATGGAGAAGTTCCGGCAGCCTTTTGAAAGCCAGCTTCCTGCACTACGGAAGGTCTTAGATTTTCCATCAGAGGGAGTAGATAGTCTTGCTAAGTTGGTAATACAGCTCAATGGGCTAGATCCTTCAGAGCTAGGCGCTCTGATTGTGGAGCCGATTCAAGGTAGGGCAGGGAAGGTTATTCCTCCGGATGGATTTCTGGGGATACTTCGCTCGTGGTGTGATGTCTCGGGAGTAGTGCTTATTTTTGATGAAATCTACACGGGGTTTAATCGGACAGGTAAGCTGTTTGCATGTGAGTGGGAGAGTGTGGTGCCAGATATCATCTGCTTAGGGAAGGCGATGAGCGGAGGTTACCCTATATCTGCATGTGTGGGGAAAGCTGAGGTCATGGATGCGTGGCCGGAGTCTGAGGGCGAGGCACTGCATACTAGCACTTTCTTGGGGAATCCAGTGGGCTGTGCTATGGCGTGTGTTTCACTTGATGAGCACGCGTTAGAAGATGTTAGGGTGAGAGTTTCTAAAACTGGAGAAAAGATAAAGCAGGAGTTAGAAAAATTAGATCACGCTCTGATCCATGAAGTCAGGGGCAGGGGGCTAATGATAGGCGTAGAGCTTCGCCATGAAGATGGTGCGCCAGCTGGTGATGTGGCAGGAGCTGTGCTAAGTGATATGCTTAGGCGTGGTATCATCATGCTTGCCGATGGTGAGCATGGGAACGTGCTTGCATTCACACCTCCCTTTAATCTTGGTGAGGAAGAAATTGAGTTTATCATTCACCAAGTGAGAAATGCTATCAACTCCGCAGTCTACCAGTTAGCTGAAAAATAATATCATGAGTGAAGAATCTATCGTATGGATCAATGGTGAGCATATGCCAGCCAATGATGTGCCGCTATCAATCTTTGATTTAGGTGTGGCAGTGGGGCTAGGTGTCTTTGAGACGCTCATCGCCTACCGCGGAGTGATGCCTAGTTTTAATCTACACTGGGATCGCTTGGAGGCAGCGGCTGCCGTTGTGAAGTTAGATTTACCACCACGAGAGATGATTATGGAGGCGGTTATGCAGACGCTGGCGGTCAACGACCTAACAAAAAATAAACGTGTGAGAGTGAGGATCACTCTGGGGGCTGGGGAGCATGCAGTGACTGCAAAAAAAGTTTCACGAGAAATAGGAAACTATCTGATCATTTCCGCAGTTCCTCAGAATGCTCCAGCTCCTCATGCTGAACTAGCGGTAGTGCCCATGCGCTACAATGAGTATGGAGCTCTAGCTGGGGTGAAGACCACATCCTACGCTGAGAATATCCTAGCTTACCGTCATGCTGCTAAACAGGGTGGGGATGAAGCTGTGATACTAAATACTAGTGGCCATCTATGCGAGTGCGCTATGTCTAATCTCTTTCTGGTCAAGGATGGCGCAGTGCTCACGCCTAGTCTATCTAGCGGCTGTTTACCAGGCGTGACGCGTTCTGTGGTGTTAGATTTATGCAGTGATCATCAGATCCCTGTGAAACAGCTTGATCTCAGTGAAGATGATCTGTTTTCCGCTGATGAGATTTTTATCACCAGTTCTGCTAGGGAGGTGCAAGCAGCGAGGGTGTTAGAGAGTGACATGGCCTGCCCCGGTGAGATTACCCAGCGTCTGGCAGCGGCATACAGCGAGTATTTAGAATCATGAGTCTGAATAGCTATACCAGCCCTATCCAAGATGCGGATGTAGAGAAAATCCGCGCCATACTCAAAGACGGAAATTTTGACTTTAGTGATAAACCGTATGCGTATTTTTCAGCTAAAAAGGGTAAGCTCAATGTAACGGTCTATGAGAAGGGGCCTAAGGTCTTAGTGCAGGGTAAGGAGGCTGAGGACTTCGTGCGCTTTACCCTAGAGCCTCTGGTATTAGGTGAGGCAAAGCTGGGCTATGAGGAGGTCAATGAGCCGGAGATGTTTGAGCCTCACTTTGGGATTGATGAGAGTGGGAAGGGCGATTTTTTTGGCCCCTTAGTCATAGCTGGCGCTTACACGGATGCTAAGTCCACACGTGCACTTATGGATGCCGGTGTGATGGATAGTAAACGTATTACTAGCGCGGCAAAAATTGCGAAACTCTCCGCCATCATCCGTAAGACATCTGGGGTGAAGTATGATGTGGTGAGTATAGGGCCTGAGAGCTACAATAAGATGTATGCTTCATTTAAAAATCTTAACAGGCTCCTTGCCTGGGGGCATTCCAAGGTGATCGCTAACCTCTCCGAGCAAGTTCCTGATTGCTCACGCGCGCTCAGTGATCAGTTTGCCCGGAAGGAGGTGTTAGAAAAAGAGTTAGCGCGCCACGGAGTTAGTATCACTCTTCAGCAGCGCACTAAGGGGGAGAGTGATGTGGCGGTGGCCGCTGCCTCCATCCTTGCTCGTGAGAGATTTGTGACGTGGATGGATCAGTCCAGTGCCAAGTCTGGAGTAAAGATCCCCTTAGGAGCTGGGCCGCATGTTCTAGATGCCGCACGAGAGCTTATGGCTGCGCACGGCGATGACATTTTACCCAAGGTGGCAAAGATGCATTTTAAGACAGCCAAGGAAGTGTGAGCAGTGACTTACGGCTTCACTGTGCTGAATACCTCCAGCCACTGGATGCATTCCTCCAGAAGTTCTGTATCCATAGAGTGCACATCTTCACCTTTGCCGATGTCTTTGAGTAGAAGAATAGTTAGCTCGCCACCGAGATGCTCGCGGAATTCTTCTAGACCTAGGAATACACAGCGGCGGCCATCTTCTGTTTTCATATCCAGAGATGGATGCCAGGTATCTAGTTTTAGAATGTTGAGCACA